>CALGLU010000103.1 GCA_937959275.1 uncultured Saprospiraceae bacterium
CCTTGAGTAGACGAAAAATAACTACTTTCATACAGCCATTTATTTAGTGCTTGAGACACGAGTCTAATTGTCGTTTTAACTTAAACAAAAGGCTAATCCGATTAGCCCATACTCCAGTCTCCGCGGTACGTACGCTTCACCCATTGATCTGCCTCTGGTAGATTCGTCACCTTCATATTGATGGGATCCCACAATAATTGCTTACGCCCAATGTATCTATCTGATCCTCTCCAGAAATTGTCATCCGTGATTTCTGGATTTTTAATAAAGTAGGCTTTCATTGCTAGGTTACCAAGTAAAATACTTTCAGTGAAAGGTCCCGCATAGTCAAATGGAGAACTTGTATACCCCTTACCATAACCTTCTTTACACGCATTGACCCATTGGACATAATGGCCCTCTGGCACTCTTCCCTCTGTTTCTGTTGGCATCGGATCCTGCTCCATACGACGTGTCGGAATTAACCTTGGATTTGCTCCATAGCAATCTGCCATCATTGTTCCTTTAGTACCGTAGAATATAATACCACCGTCCCAGTTGCCCATAGCCTCATCAGGGCCCAATCCTTCAGGTCTTTCTGGCATGATACCGCCATCGAGCCAAGTCATTTTAATGTCTCCTGGGCCATTGGTCTGCGGATATGTAAAGTGTATTTTACTAGCACTTGGAAAACTATCTGAAAAATCCAATTCCTTGAAATTACCAATGTAACTTCCAGACATACTACATTCTACTGCAGATGGATATTTTACTGGTAATATTCTGAAGAATGGATCCATAATATGACATGCCATATCACCTAAAGCTCCTGTTCCATAATCAGCCCACCCTCTCCAATCAAAAGGCAAATATGATTTATGATAGTCTCTATAAGGAGCCGTTCCAAGCCATAGATCCCAGTTTAATTCTGAAGGAACAGGCATGCCAGTAGCGGGCTTTTGCAGTGCCTGAGGCCATATAGCGCGATTCGTCCAGCAAACCACTCGATCCACTGTGCCAATCATCCCAGCATCATACATTTCTTTCATCTTTCTGACGCCATCCCCAGAGGCTCCTTGATTGCCCATCTGTGTGACGACCTTGTATTTATTAGCCGCTTCGGTGAGTACGCGGGCTTCATATATATCATGCGTTAATGGCTTCTGCACATAGACATGCTTGCCGCGTTGCATGGCTGCATAGGCCGCGACTGCATGGGTATGATCTGGTGTAGAGACAGATACAGCATCTATATTGTCAGCTTCTTTGTCAAGCATTTCACGGAAGTCAGTGTAATACGTCGCGTCTGGAAAATTCTCTCTAGACTGGACTGCTTCGCGATCATCCACATCTGCCATCGCTACAATCTTTGCAAACGGGCTCGCAGCGAATCCTGTCATATCACTCGTGCCTTTACCACCAGCTCCAATACCAGCAATCCGCAAGGTGTCACTTGGCGCAACGAATCCCGGCCCTCCCAATACGTGTCTTGGCACAATCATGAAGCCCGCTGCTGTCACACCAGCTCCTTTGATAAAACCTCGTCTTGTCTTATCCGTAAGACCTTTTATTTTCTTTTGCATAACTCTTTTTCATTAATTCAATAGGTAAAATAGCATACAGAATAGGGAAAATCGAAAAACAGAGTGGAATTAAGAAAATTTTGGGATAAAATGCTTTGAATACGCTGATTGGATGTGTTTTGTAGCTTAGGGCTCTGATAAATATGGGAATATTACTTTAGAATCTCAGCCCTTCAGGCTGATGACCTTATTTTGTTTATATCTAGGGGCCATGCCCCTAGCTTTGGAATCTCAGCCCTTCAGGCTGATGACCTTATTTTGTTTATATCTAGGGGCCATGCCCCTAGCTTTGGAATCTCAGCCCTTCAGGCTGACGACCTTATTTTGTTTATATCTAGGGGCCACGCACCTAGCTTTGGAAGCTCAGCCCTTCAGGCTGATGACCTTATTTTGTTTATATCTAGGGGCCACGCACCTAGCTTTGGAAGCTCAGCCCTTCAGGCTGATGACCTTATTTTGTTTATATCTAGGGGCCATGCGCCTAGCTTTGGAAGCTCAGCCCTTCAGGCTGATAACCTTATTTTGTTTATATCTAGGGGCCGTGCCCCTAGTCCTTCTTAGTCAGTTCTTTTGTTGGCCTTATGTAGCTACTTTGTATCTGAAGCAGGCACACAATTATTCATGAGAATCACCCACGCAGAATAAAATAAAAAAGCCGAGTGATTACACTCGGCTTAATATGCTGATCATCAGCTTTGTACCCCCGGGGGGAATCGAACCCCCACTCCCGAAAGAACTGGATTTTGAATCCAGCGCGTCTACCAGTTCCGCCACAAGGGCATCATACTCACTCTATGTCAGCTACAAGAAAAAATCCAATACGCTAACCCACGACTCAGCCTCAACATATGTATTCAGATAAGTATGGACCGCAAAACTAAAACATTTATTCACAATATGCGAGATTAAACAAGAGCTTTTCACTACAAAAAATACTCATTTTTAATGATGCATTGATGCAAGCCTTGTATTTATCTTTACTCTTGATTGCAATATATGACAACCAGAGTGTCGGTTATGTCTTAATCTAGAATTCATAATGCTCCATAGATTCATAATCATTCTGATCGCTTGCACCCTTAACTCACAACTTTTTGCAGAACCAAAAGCTGTCTGTGAGCCCCTCTACATTCATCAAATCAGTATGACTCAACTGAATACTGGAATCGATTTGATTCCATTTGCCGATATCCTAGTCGATAGTTTTAACAACTATGCCATTGGGGAGGTTACCAGATCCTCCGAATTTGTTCCGCTTGAGACTTTTGAATTTGACTCCAAGTATATCCGTGGTCGCTATGCCTATTGGATGAGATTTTCCATTGAAAACACGCTTGAAGATACAGTTAAGTTTTCATTCTTCTGCGGCAAATTTGACAGCTTAATACTATTCAAACAATCTTCTCTAGAAGATCAGTTTGGAAAAATGGTTAAGAGTAATCAGAACCAAAAAAACCAATCTAATCTGGTTAATGCTTCTATCATTCAACTCTCTCCCCATGAATCGTCTGCTTACTATATTCGCATTAGAAACTCGCCAGGTATCCCTAGATACATCAGTCCAATAATTATATATGAAAAAGCACTGCTTCTCAATTTGCTGATTGCTTCAAACGATAGATGGTATATCCTGTATTTTGAATTAGGTGCCCTTTTAATTATGGTTTTATATTTTTTCACCCAGTTGCTTTTGAAGCGATCCAAACTTTTACTCTATTACACGTCCTATCTCCTTTTCATGTTGATCCACTTGAGTAGGAGTATTTTGATGAGTCATCCGACAGGACAATTCTATCCACCTAGATTCTACGATTACTTTTTTTATGCCATCATTACCATGGCTGTACTTCTCAGTTACATCCAATTTATAAAATGTGCCATTGTCAACATTTATCCTAATAAGACTCGATTCATAAACATATTGAATCTGACGATTCTATGTGCATGTCTTTGGTTTTTTTTAGATAGAATTTTACTTTTCTATGACTACACGGTTGCTTGGAAGTTCAGCAATATTTTTCACCTATTAAGTATGATCTTCTATTTCTCTATTTCAATTCAAATATTAAAATTAAAACATGCCATTCTATCCATCATAGCTTGCGGTACACTCATACTTAATATATATTTTTTACTCTTGATCATTCTGAAAATAATATATCCCTATACAGATTCCTTACTTGGAAGCTGGATAAATCCTGCAACTTGCCTCGTTGTGCTTATTGAATTATTTTTATTCATCATCGCTATAAAAAAAATGGAAGCTTTAGATACATTGAATACGAAGGCTGTATTAAAAAATCTAACTCAAGAAAAAGAAGCACTTTTAGATGCGGTATTAAATTCCAATATCGAAAGACGTCAAGAAGAAGACCAGCACTTTATCAACACGATTGACGTATTGATTACAAAAAACATGAACAATAATCAATTTAATGCAACTCAACTGTATCATCTTCTAGGCACTAATCATGTCACACTAAATAAGAAGCTTAAAGAATTATTAGACATGTCCACTCATCAATATATCCAACATAAAAAACTTGAATATTCAAAACAACTCGTTTTAAAATCAAATCAATCTTTTAGTGAAATCGCGTATCAAATTGGCTTAAACGACTCAACATACTTTTCTAAATTATTTAAGAAAAAATTCGGGAAGTCACCTTCGTCTTTTAGAAAACAACTTAAAAATCAGCCTCAATTTCAAAACTTACCAAGTTAATTTCAATATCTACCAGATTCTCAAGCAACTTAAAAGGAGATTTACAAACAGAAAATGTACAATCATTAAATACAATTCTATAGGTGTTGTGCAACAAATTGTACAGCTTGAAGAGTATTCACTTTGCTTATTATCAAGCATACTTTTATGAAGCACAACAACTTCTTTGAAAATAAACATTGATAATAAAACTTACAACTATGAAAACACAAACTAACAACTCCGTTGCCCTCTCTTATCCACGAATATTACAAAGATTAAGCTGGAAGAGATTCAGTTCAGAAACATTAAACATTATTCTTAATTTATTATTAGTCAGTTTATCATTAAGCTTAACTGGTCAGGGATTAGAAGTCAGTCAAGGAATTTCAAATCTAAATGACCAAACTGGAGGTTACGCATGGTTTGGCGATCCATTGGGCCAATATATCTCGATAGATGACAATGATATACAGTCTAGATTTTTTTCTAATGCTAATTCAATAGCAATCAACAGATTTGGAGGATCAATTGATCTGTTAGGCTCCTTTAATACGACTGGACATTTAACTGTTGATGGCAACGGCATTGTTTATGATAACATATTAAATTTTGTTGGCATCGGTACAGGCTTACCTAAGTTTAAATTAGATGTTAATGGAAGAACACATACACGTGGACTTCAACTCGATGGAGAGGCATATTTTAGTTCAACTCCTGATGATGGTATCATCCGATCTATTGATGGAGCGGGCGCTGATCTTTTTCTCATTTCAAATGACGCTGTTGTTATAGAACTGGATAATGATAACAATGAAAGTGGAAATTTGTCGATGTATAATGGTGACAATGAAGTTGTTTTTGATGTTGACGAATCTGGTCATACCAAAGTCGGTAGTGCTGGAAATGGGAATTCCTTGTTGACATTAAATTCTGATAGACCTTGGACCTTCAAACAGTTTGGTACAGGTGCTAATACTGGTCTCCAGCTGACTTTAACTGATGGGAATAATGCCAATAAACCTTTCATCATCAACTCAACAGGTAATGTCGGTATTGGTAATGATTTTAATCCTGACTATAAGCTAGAGGTTAAAGGTACTGCAGGAAAACCAGGTGGTGGATCTTGGTCTAATAGTTCTGACAGAAGATTAAAAAAAGATATCCGTAATTTTCAGGAAGGACTCAGCCTAATAAAAACTATCAATCCGATATATTTCCATTATAATGGCAAAGACAACCTTCCAACTGACCAAGAGTATGTTGGTGTAATAGCACAAGAACTAAAACGCTCAGCTCCTTTTATGGTCAGCGAATATGATGGAGATGATGGCGAAAGTTACTTAGCCGTGGATCCAAGCGCTTTCGACTTTATCTTAATTAATGCTGTAAAAGAAATGTCTGCTGAATTAGACGAATTAAAACTAGAATTAAAAGGCCTAAAAGATGTCCAGAATAAATGTAATAAATAGCTTTCTCATTCTTTAAAATCAGTTAAAGACAATGTCATCATCGATGGCATCGTCTTTTATTCATTCATCAATAAAGGCACATTTTTTTAACGACAGATAAATTTTTCGATGACATTTTGTACAGGTAGATGCCAGATCCATTTAACATCTCTGAAGGCACTTTAAGCAGGTGTTGGCCTTTTCTGAAAAAATCCTCTCGACTATAAAGTAGCTCACCAGTGAGACTCAGAATACTGAATTCAATATCCGAATCCTCATGTACATCTAATTCTATCACGGAAGTCGAGTTAAACGGATTTGGCTTATTTTGCGATACGTCGAAGGCTAATGAAGTAGTATTAATAGGTATTAATTGCAGATTGGATACGTTGATATCATCAGTGTTAAGTGAGTATATTTCACTATTCAGTTTATTCGAAACGGATAATGGATCACTTGATACTGTTGATGACACATGCAGCGTCAGCAGAGCATCATTTGATCTATTGATCCCATACCCATCGTGCCAAGACAAGACTAATGTTTCATCTTCTATGTGAATATTTGAATCATCAATAAGTATACTCTCCCCTATTATTTCTGCCTCCGTGATGCCTTCAAGAGCAAATTGGAATCCTAAAATGTTGTCTTCAGTCCGATTGTAAAAGCTGTACTCAGTATGATTCTCAAATGAATGCACCTCATACTCTAGCTGTTTAAAGCTTCTAGTTTCACTAGGCTTATTAACTATGCCTTCATAAGAATCATTGACATCACCTCGCTTGATAGCTATAAAATCCTGATGACACAAAGACTCTCCTAAGCTATCTATCTGAATCGCTTCACTGACTGGCCAAGGATTAAGCTCATCTAAAAATATTAATTCTGAGGGCACAAACTTCCATACCAATGTATCTTCCCAATTATCGATCACACCCAGGATTATTCTTCTCATAGAAATAATATCTGACACAGATACTCTTTCATCTCCAGAGACATCAGCTGCTATTATTTTATATGTGCCTAACGTATCTAATGCCAAAATGTGTCGTTGAACAAACACTAAATCTAATGTTGATATTCCATTAACAGGCTCAGAATCTTTTGTTGCTGTCATCTGATAATTTAGCCCTTTATTCACACCATTAAATTGATATAGCCCTGTTGTATCCGAGCGCACAGTTTGGGCTTCATTGGTAGAACTTAGGGATAAAATAACATCAGGAATAATCAATCCTGACTCAGTTTTAATGACACCTAAAATTGACGCTGAGGTACTATCACGCTCGTTAGCAAACGAACAATCATTTTGCAAAGATGTAATGCCATCACAATTCTCATCTACGCCATTCCCTTCTATTTCATTAGCATCAGGATTAATATTCACATTCATATCATCACAATCAACATCTGAAGTAAAGCCATCCATATCAAAATCCACCACTAACATACTATCCACTAACATACTATCCACTAGCATACTATCCACTAACATACTATCCACTAACATACTATCCACTAGCATACTATCCACTAACATACTATCCACTAGCATACTATCCACTAGCATACTATCCACTAGCATACTATCCACTAACATACTATCCACTAGCATACTATCCACTAGCATACTATCCACTAACATACTATCCACTAGCATACTATCCACTAACATACTATCCACTAACATACTATCCACTAGCATACTATCCACTAACATACTATCCACTAACATACTATCCAACAACATGTCTACACAATCAACTTTATAATCCGTTGTTACTATTAAATCCAATTGCCCACTATTCTTATATTTAAGTGCTTCAGTTTCAAAATCAACCCATGCGTCATCGACATAAATCTGCGTACTGGTGGTCGAGAGAAGATCTCCGTTCATATAAGTCATGAGATCCCTACTTATATTAATCCAATCTCCCTCATCAGCAACTTGAAGTGTACGTCTAATTAATTGTCCATTTTCATTATAGACATATAAAATTCGATACAGAGAATCTAGATCTCCCATGTCAAATAGCCTAAATGTTGTTCTACTAACATTACCATTTTCAGTATATCGATTCTGCGCCGTTGCTACATCAATCCAAACACTATCAACATAGATTTTATCGGCAATAACTAATACGTTACCAAGTGAATCAAAAGTTTGTGTGACTCTTTCTAAATTGATCCATTCCCCAGCTTCAAATTGCTGAATTGTTTCTCTTATGACTTCTCCTTGACCATTGTATACTATTAGTGTTTTTACAATGACATTATCTTCCTCGCCATCTTCATTGTAAATTGTTGTTGTAATCGAATTCAGTAACCCGGTGGTATTGTAATTATTCTTTATTTCAGATGTATCCATCCAAATCGAATCCATGTATGTGGCAGAAATGACTTTTAGAATACTGCTATCCTGTGTATAGGTAGTCAAGTCTCTAAATTCATTTACCCAAACTCCATCTATTTGGATTTGTTGAGTCCGCCTTGACAGTAATCCTTGACCATTATACATAGATACAACTCTATGAGCTGATACTCTAGTTCCACTTCGATCAAAGCGCGATGTCACTTCAATATTAATTTCTCCGAAATCGTTATATCGTTTTGTAATCAACAAAGTATCAACCCAAATACTATCAATAAATATAGCATTGGATTGGCTGATGATTTTTCCAGATTCGTCATACTCAATAGACTCTCTTGAATTAGCTACCCAAACAGAATCAACAATGTGTTCTTCTATCCTATCTAAAACTTCACCATTTTCTGAGTAATTAAAAATGACCCGTGCTTCATCGCCAGAGAGAGATGCGCAATCAATTCCATTTGTAAAAATATCTTGCGAAATTAAAATGGAAAAAAAAGTAAAGTACGTGAGTAACGTTATGAATAAAGACCTTACCACCAGTTTGAAATTAATGGATATTTAAGTAAATCGTAAACTACTTAATAAGTACCAAAAATTAAAACCAGCGTAGTTAATTATTTTGATCCTTTGATATTAATTTTAGCCTTCTTTCGAAAAACTAGGGTAATCCCTAATGATTTAGAAAATAAGACCGCAAAGAATGCTATATTTTTAGATAGGTGTCCTTGCAACTATATGATTGTCTAATATAATGGAGTTATCTGGAATCAGGTTATTTTCTAAGATTATCTGAAATGAGATATTTTATTGTTCTAAAATTGACTAATAAAAAAAGTACCAACCCTAATTAAAGGGCTGATACTTCTAATCAAGTCTTCACTTATCGACGTTCATTCCGAAGAATGAGATTTACTCATTTATAACAATCATTTTTCTTGTTATTGATTCCTGACCACTTTCAAGTGTATAATAATATAACCCGTTAGTGACATTTAAATCTTCCTTAGTCATAGTGATTGTATTCATGCCTTTTGCATAATTACCAGTTATCGTTCTGACAACTTCTCCTGATACATTTGTAATCAATATGCTCGCTTCTCCTTTAGTTGGCAATACAAATGATATTGTCGTTGATACACTAAAAGGATTCGGATCATTTTGATTTAGACTAAAGCTAAACTTATCAGCATTTTCTGTTGTAAACGCTAGATCAACTGCACGGATGTCCAATGACTCATTGACATACATTTCACTTTTCACTTTAGACGAGTTAATCGCTAATGCATCGCTCAACACAACATCTTTCTTCGCTTCGAATACAAGCGTAAATAAGGCATTGTTTGCTGTGATTGATTGGCCATTTTCCCATGACATTGCTAAAGCATTATCATACTGTGCAATATTTTGATCTCCAACTTCTATCGCACCCGACTCAATGCTTTTAAATGTTAAACCATCATAGTCAACTGTAAACTGGAAACCAAATACATTATTAAACGACGCTGATGATACTGGAATCCGTACTAGCTCTCCTGCCGTTAAGCGTAGATCTTCAGTTTGAAGAGAGACTAAACCACTCGTTCTAACTTCTGAGCTAGATAGATTGTTTGCAGCAGCATTGCCATTGACATCACCGACTTTAATACCGATGAAGTTTTCATCCATCAAATCTGTAATTAAGTTAGTCACCTCAATTGTCTCAACAAAAGGCCAAGGGCTTGAAGCATCAACAAAATTCTGATTCGCTTTTACAAATCTCCAGCTATCATTGTTAGGTAGAGAATCATCAATCCCTAAGATTAACTTTCTTAAGCCTAATAAATCCGTCGCAGAAACTTGACCATCATTATTCGCATCAGCAGCTATTGTCTTATATGCTGAATCAAACGTTGTGATGCCTAATATATGCTTCTGTATCAAGACAAGGTCAAGTGTACTTACACCATTCATCTCATCTCCATCTTTACGAGCGCTAATTTCATAATCATAACTTTCTGGGTTATTAGCAAAGACATATTGTCCATTGACACCAGTAACCATGCCGTTAGGATATTCAGGAAGTGCAGCAGCACTAATCTCAGCTCTAACTCCTTCGATCATATCACCGTATTCTGTCTGAATAGAACCCGCAATTAAAATACCTGATCCCTCTTCGGTAGGATTACAATCTCCACCTACAAGTACACCAACCGTACAGAAATCACCTAATCCATTTGTATCCCATACCCAAACATTAAACTCAACGAAGCTTGTCACATCGTCACATATTAATGTATAGTTTTTCTGATCATCAAAACCTTCAGCACCTGGCTGAATAGGATCAACACCTGAAGGAACCATTGTAAATTCAAGACTAGTACAGTTATCAAAACTACCTAAGTCAAAGTCTGACGCCCAGATATCAACTGAACCAGACGCTTCCATAAAGGCTGTCGTCACGCCTGAAACACACAATGGTGTCGGTGCTTTGTCATCACTAAAGGTAACAATCGTCTCTGTCTTCGTTGAGTTACCACATCCGTCAGAAGCAATCCACTCAATTTTATGAGTGTCTCCAGGTGAACCTTCTCCAGTTCCCATTTCTACAGTTTCTCCAACATCATTCTTAGTTGTCACTAACTCACCATTCTCATATCTCTTAATCGTCCAAGATAAAAACTCAGCTCCTGAATCTTCACCACCACACTGATCTCGTGCGACAGCAGTCACTGTACCTGAACCAAAACATTTCGTATCATCATTTTTAGATGTCGCTCCACCGTCAGTTGACTGAACGTACGTCTCGGGAACTGTAATTGATGGATCACTATCATCGATTACTTTAATAACCTGATCGAATGTATAATATCCATCATCATCAACTTTATCATACTTGAAGTAGTATGGTCCTGCTTGATTTTCATCACAACCATAACAACTAGCGTCTGTCCAATCTGCAACTGCTATAAATGAATCTGAACCAGAATCGTTTGCATCGTCTACAGGCGTATTACCATTAGGATCCCATTTACACCAGTCAATAACAGACCATCTCTTGATCACTTTAAGACATGCATCAGAAGCAACGACTGTTTCTTCTTCAACACTGTATCCAACTAATCCACAAGGTGAAGAACACCAAACTGGAGCGTCTTCTAAGTCTGCACTTGAGCAGGCGAAGACATCACCCATAGGTACTTGTTCTCCGTCAAATTGTCTAACTGCACCTGATGTATCACATTCAATATTAATTCCTTCATAAATTTCACCAGTGTAATGCACAGGCCATTTAATCGTATACGGATCAAAGGCATGCTCTTCCGTCGGAAGGATTGTGATTGTTTGCTCACAATAAGCATCACCAGTCGTCAAGTCACCACTCGCATCTCTATCTATCCACCATTCTCTTGTAATACTTCCCGTACCACAACCTGTTTCATTATATGTTTCACTCAATAGATCAGGAGCTCCACCTTCACAGACTGCTGCGATTGCACTAGCTGCTTTAACTTCATCAATATCATCTGTACAATTCACAACAACATCTTCACATGCAAGTGTTACTGCAGATTTATCAACGACGATCACTTCAATCATACATGTATTCTTATTACCTGCTGCATCCACGACTAGAATTGCCACCATCACTCTCTGCCCTGCATCTTCACAACAGAACTTCACAAATTCGCCATACTCATCAGTTTCAGGGTTGTTACCATAGGTAAGACAATCACCAAACTTATCATATTCAAGGCAAACTTCATCTCCACCTGCACACTCTTCATCACAACATCCTGTCATACGAGCAGCATATACTTGTACATCTCCACAACCAGCATCATGTGAGCCAGCATCAAAGTCTCTTGCAAATACTTTTGCACTACCACCAGTCGTCAATGTCACAGTTAAATTCTCATGACACACAGGCACTGGTGCTACGCCGTCATACACTGTTAATGTGAATGTATCTCTAGCTACATTACGGCAATCATCTGCAATTTCTACAGTAATCGCAATTGAATCTTGTACATATAAACCAACGATATAACCAGACTCTGGATCGTATTGACCAGCAGATACATCTATATCATAGCTAATTGTTGTTCCTTCACAACCATCATCAGCTGTTGGGATATTCAACGGATATTTAGCAAAACAAGTCCATGGATCAATACTGACTGCATCATCTACAAGAGCAGGAAATACTGGTGCTTCTGTATCAATCACTTCAATAAATTGACCACCTAAAGGAATGCTACCAATAGAACCATCACACCAATCAAGTGCTTGCCATGTTCTAATGATTTTAAATCCGCTTCCACAAGCTTCAAAAGGACCTTGATCAGAATACGAAACAATTAGGTTACAATATTTACCGTCTTTAATATGAACTATAGCAGGTACAGTAGACGGCACACAGGTGTTACTACCAGGTGCTATCGCTCCATTGCCTTTAAATGCTGCAGGTGAAGTTATAGTTACTGGTCTATCATCACTTGTTGTCAAGATGAAATCTGTGCCATCTCCTAGACATTTTCCATCTTCATCATTAACAATTATACCACCGTCTTCTGCAATGCCTACTTTTTCACAATAAGAGGAATCTCTTAATTCTTTTTGAACAACAGGTAATAAAACCCAAACTTGCGCATCATCAACTCCATCTTTATCTGTATCAACATCTACAGCAACTAATTGCTCCATTGTATCAACGACCACTTCATAATGATCAAGACCACAGATAACGATTGAGTCAGGTATTAATGTGTGCTCATCTGCAAACCACGGGAATGCTTGCGAACCACTACCAGTCTCTGCGTAGATTTCACTCGGAAGCGCTTCATTAGAAACTGTTCCACAATTCAAAATCACAGGACCATTTGGTTCATTCACATGATATGGATCAAGCTTCTTTGTTTCGAACGCTTGTTCTAGTAATAGTATATTTTCTATTTGTCCGTGAATATTGACATTTGCATAATATGATATCGTTGTTAATGACTCACAGGCATCACCTACTACATTATCAACAACTTTTATATCTCCTTCAATATTTGCAAAACATCCAGATTCGACCATCTCATAAATTTCATCTACGGTAATGAATCCATCAGGATAACTTCTAGAACCTTCTTCGCTACACCATGCAACACATGAAGTACAAGGAGGCACTACGACTTTAACTTTGCATATTGCACTAGCCGGTATGGCTACACCAGTCGGATCACCCAGACTAGGGACAAACGTTACAGTGATCGTGCCTGCAAGGTCATCAGATACTAGACAACTAGCTGTACACCAACCATCATCGCTAGTGCCTATTACACCATCATCTCCAAGAGAACATGCGTATAATAGATCACCACTACCTGTAACAGTTGCAGGAATTTGACATGTCGGATCGTTAATTGGATACGTAAATGTCCTCGGTGCAATAATTAAGGAGTCGTAACTGAAAATCTCTTCCACGACTGCGCCTGGTGTCACCTCACAGGGACTAGACAGCGTAGGTAGTTGATTCAGTTCGAGTTTTGCTTCTCCCCAGCATGAATTTCCATCACACTCGCTAACGACAGTGTACTTAATTATTTCTCCTACAAATGGGCTCCAGTCGAAATCTGTTCCATCTTCATTGTAAAAGAAATCATTTAAGCCGAAAGACTCAGCAGAAACGGTTTTTCCATTTTCCCCGGTTACGAAGATTTTAACATCCATAGTTGTTTCTCCCTCTAATAGCATGTCTAGCGTAACGCCGGCACACATATTATCCAGAGAGATTTGGACATTGTCATTACATGCTACAGCTGGACATGGGTCTGTTTGTGACTGCGCGGAGATATAAGCACAGCACATGCATATAATCATCATCCAGTTTTTAGGCATAAATTTCATGAGATAAAATTTAGTTTTTTAAAAGCAAGCTTCTCTTTTATATGCTTGCATCTTCTATTAACAATTCGATACGATAATCTTAGAACATTCATTTTTCTAGCCACTCCGAGAGGACGGAGAACCTTGAAAATCTTGAAGGTGCAAGAACAGAGCCTAATTGAGAATATGGCTAAGAAATTTTAAAAAATACATATTATGAGTTAGTTCAATTATTGTGAAAAAACATATATGTATTACCAACTATATGTAGATGATTTCCCAGGTTTTACGAGGGATTTAAGGGTTAAATCATATCTACATACGCCCAAAATGAGATGGAAAGGCTTTACGTTTAGCGTTTAAAAAAAAGTTAAGGCAATGTCAAAAAATCAGGATGGTTTTGATGAAATAACGTCTATTTAAGGACTTATTGACTTTGGTACATAGCTAATAATGAGCGTAATTCTTCGGCCGGTTTGAAGCCCATTTCACTACCCTTTCGATTAAAATTCTTGTCCAAAAAAACGATTGAAGGAATGCTACCTGCTTGCAATTCATAGACAAGTTCATGATAAGAATTGACCTCATCTTCTGGAATTGCTGGGTCAAAATTAGGATTTGAATATAGATTTGACAGGTATGTTATCTCATTAGCTGAATGAGCATCTAATTTTACTGGATAATACTTTGTGTTTAAATCATTCACCAATTTGGGGTCTTTGTAAGTCGTTTGATCAAATTTTTTACAAATAGGGCACCATTTCGCATAAACCATTACGAGTATATCTTTTGGTTCTTTGGTCATAGCAATCTCAGCCTCTTGTATGGTCATCCACTGGACTTCGGTAGATATTATTGTAGCCGACTGGTCAGAAGAAGCTGATGAAGAGCTCCCCTGACGGCATGTGATAAACATAATTCCTGAGAGAACAATGACAAGAAACCTGAAGTCATGCACGATATAGCCTTTCATTTTGACTAGATTTTAAATTAAAAAAAGCTGCATAAAATGAATTATGCAGCTTTTATATTATTATTGAAATCACCTAACTAGTTAGGCAATACAATCATTTTCTTAGTTGCAATTTTTTCATTGCTTTCTAATTGATAATAAAGTAACCCACTGATTCCCAAGTCTTTTGCATCAATTTTAATTTCATTTAAACCTTCAGTAAAGCTACCGTTTACTGTGTGGATTGTTTTTCCAGCAAGATCGTAAATACGCAATGTAGCAATAGAAGCTTGATCCAACCTGAAACCAATAACCGTATTAGATTCAAATGGATTTGGCTGATTTTGTAACAATTCAAAACCGATCACATCGTCTATAAGTTCTAGAGCAATCTCAAATTTAGAGAAATCAGACCCGACATACGCTTCATTTGCGGTCACTTTAGAATTTAAGCTTAATGCCGTTTTTAAATCAACATTATTTTCCGCTTCGAAAACTAAGGTAAACAACACTTGATCATTCGCTAGTGATTGTGCTTGACCTTCAAACCAACTCATCGTTAGTCTTTCATTCATCACACCTACACTTGTCTCATCAAGCTCAAGAGCTCCAGAGCGTATCTCTTTGAAAATCAAATCTTTATGATCTAATGTGAACTGATATCCAAACACTTCTGAGAAATTAGATGAGCTTACCGCTAGTTCAACCAATTGACCATTCGATATCACTTGATTTGTGGTTTGCATTGTTAAAATGCCGCTAGTCCTTGACTCTACACCTTTGTAACTCTGGTCAACATCACCAATTTTTACACCAATGAAGTTCTCATCCATCATATCCGTAGATAAACTTTGAATTTCATTTTTCTGTGTGAATGGCCATGGATTTTCTTCATCAAAGAAAACTTGATTTTCACTTATAAATACCCAAGGCTCAGTTTTTGTTAATTCCTCTTTGACACCAAGTATGAGTCTCTTCAAATCACCCAAATCAACTGCACTAACACGTCTATCTGCTGAAGCATCAGCTGCTATGATTTTATATGGGTCCTTAAATTCCTCCACGCCAATGATGTGTCTAGAGATCATCACTAAGTCAAGTGTAGATACTCCTGTCATATAGCTATCTTCCTTAGCTGCTGTGATAGAGTAATTATAATCTAGTGGATTATTCTCAAATGCATACTCTCCATTATCGTTTGTCATTTTAAAGACAGGATATTCTGATAAGCTAGGCGTTTGAGCTGTTACTTCTACTTGATCAATCATCTCTCCATAAGATGTCTGTATAGATCCAGCTATCATAGCTCCAGATCCAGCTTGCTCACATTCATATTCGAAAGTCAAAAACGCATCAAATCCAAACCCTACTAAAAGACCAGGACCAAAATCTACTACGATTTGGTTCTCACCATATGTGATTCTCGAATCTCCTATATCACTCGTAGATTCTGAAAGAACTGTCACATTTGTGATGTTGATATTAGAATCAAAGTTAAAATAGTACCGATCATGAGTCCCTGGCTCTAAAATCCTAGCAAACGGAGCACCAAATGTAGAAATAGCTTCTAGTGATATCGTACCGTCACCTACAGAGATATCATAAAATAACTCAGTATCTTCTGCAGAGAAAATCGAATTCACAGCTCCTGAAGCTTCACCGAAATCAACTTCGATATTATCAGTACCTGCCCCACCAAAAGCTCCTGCTACTTCAGGAGGAAATACGTCAGCTTGTATCGTATTCGAAATATTGACAATGACATTTGTCAGTGAACACTCACCTTCAACAACTTCTTCCTCTACGACTTCTTCTTCAACGACTTCTTCTTCTACAACCTCTTCTTCTACAACCTCTTCTTCTACGATTTCAGCACATTGGTTGCCATTATCGGCAAGCAATAGACCTACAGAACAAAAATCTCCATTTCCAACTTCATCCCAAACCCAGACATCTAGTCTTTCAAAACTTGTAAACTCCGTACAACTAAACGTGATACCTTTCTGATCTTCGAATCCAACTTCTCCTGGTGCGATCGGTTGTTCGCCTTCAGGTACTAAGCTAAATCTTAAGTCACTATTTTCAGTACAATTATCAAAGCTACCAAAATCAAATTCTTGACCCCAAACAGCGACAGTTCCATCGCTAGCCATAAAGGCTGTCGTTAGACCTGATACGCAAAATGGCGTTGGAGCTTGCTGATCACCGAAAGTGACAATCGTTTGAGCTGAGGATGCATTACCACACCCATCTTTGACTCTCCATGTAATAATATGTGTATCTCCAGGACTTCCGATCTGGGATCCCATTGTCGCTTGAGCGCCTCTAGATGTTTTACTCGCTACAACCACTCCATCTTTACTCACAGTGATATCCCATTGAAGAAGATCTGAACCTGTCATCTCTCCTCCGCATAAGTCCGAAGCTGAGGCTGATATAACATCTTCACCTGTGCAATCTTTAGCATCATCTTTTGTAGTCGCTCCACCCGTCGAATTTACAACATAAGTTGCGGGACCATCAATTTCTGGGGCTGTATCATCATTAACAACAATAACCTGATCGTACGTATAGTAACCATCTTGCTCAACATCTGTGTATCTAAGGTAAACAGCGTCTCCAATATTCGGCGCATAAGTAGGACAACCAACTGCATTCGGCTCGAATTGTGCCCAATCTTCGATTGGTTCAAAGCTATCTGTTGATGTATCATTTTCATCGTCAACATCTGAGCCATTAGGATTATATGTACACCAATCTAAAACAGTCCATCTTCTAATAATCTTAAGACAAGCATCACTTGCTTTAATTGTATCTGCTTCCATACTGTAACCGACTAAACCACACTCTGTATCACACCAAACTGGTGCACCTAAGCCAGAGCCATCAGCTGAATCTCCATCTCCTTGAGCATCATCGTTACCAAAACCATCAGGCGTACATGCAGCAGGATCTCCCATAGCTATTGTCTTTGGAATCTCCACAATCTCTCCCTCGTCATTCACTTCTAGATTTAACCCACTAAGTTGTTTTCCGTCATAACTTTTAGGCCATTTGATCGTGTAAGGATTAAATGCTGTATCAGCATCAACTTGCACGACTTGCTGACAATAGGCATCTCCTGGTGAAAAGTCATTACTATTATCTAGATCAACATACCATTCTCTCACCGTTTGGCCACCTGCACAAACATTATTTGACTTCGACTCACTTAATAACAATACTTCATATGGATTTTCCCGTTCGCATGAAGAACCTAACATAGCAGGTGGCGTTAAATAGTCACCATCTGTACAAGAAATAACTTGATCTTCGCAGATTAAAGTTGGAGCTGACTTGTCAACAACTTCTATTGAAACCATACACTGGTTTACGTTTCCATTTTCATCTTCAACAAACATAATGACCTGGACGATCTGACCAAGGTCTGCACAACAGAAATTGACATAGTCTCCAGGAACAGTTACTTCTGCAATATTAACACCAGTCGCTTCACAATCATTTTTAAATACTGGAGCTCCTAGGTCTACATTGGCTGTAATCGGAGAGCAAGTTTTCGGTGCATATCCAACGATATTATCCTGACAATCTCGAATCACTTCTCTCCAATCTTCCATTCTAACGACTGTAATTGTCACTTTACCACAACCTGTATCGTGACTCCCTTCATCAATGGCGTCAGCATAAATTTTACCTGCTCCAAAACTATCAGAATTACCCGTTAAAGATACCTGTAGAGCTGCTTCACAAACTGGAACCGGAGGTACATCATCCACGACAATCGCATTAAAGCTAACATACGTCTGATTACCACAGTCATCTACAACTGTTCCAGCTATAACAATAGGACTCTGTCCTAACCATAGATCTACTATATACCCATCAACAACAACGCCTTCATTTGAATCCCAATGGACTGTTGGCGTATCATCACAATTATCATGAATATTAAGTGTTGGCAGTTTCAACTTTGCACTACAAGACCATGGTTCTATACTAACAGAAACATCACTCAAGATAACAACATCATCTATCGTTGGAATTGGTACATATTCTCCGTTTACTAATTCTACAATGACAGGCGCAGTTACATCTTTAATTTCAATTGTTTGTCTACCAGAAATCGTTGTATTGGCATCACACCAATCAATTAAATTCCAAGTTCTGACAATTTTTTTACCTTGACCACAAGCATCAAATTCGATATCAGAATAACCAGATAAAACATTACATACTCTATCTACGACAGGTACGATCGGATTTGTCTTTCCTACTGTATCAAATACCTCCGTATATTCTTCTTCGTATACCTTATCAACTATTGTCTTTAATACCCATAACACCTCACCACCTATGTTTTCTTTAACCATGGTATCTCTTAACATCTGATCAACAACTATAAGAGTCGTATCTATACTTCGTACAATATTTAACACAGTATCATGAATGTCAATGTAGTACGGATAAGCTACAGTTTGATCATGCTGAGAAGCATAGATAGATGCAGGCTCTCCAAGTTCGTAGTGTATAGCTGTCTCCCCTTCAGGTACTTCAATCTGTTCTAAATAATCGCAATCCAGAATGACATTATCAGGAAAACTAAACGTAGTTAAATTAACATCGAGTTTTTTGGTTGTGTATTGTTGTGTCAATATATCAACTGTACGAATTGAACCATGCTGAATGACTTTACCTGTATAAACTAAAAGTACAACTTCACCATCGGGGCTACAAATATCACCAGTTCTTGTTTCAGTCACTCGAATGTCACCTAGAAGGTCTGGTCCACAATTGCCAAATGCTGCAGCTACTTCTTCAGGAGTCACCAGACTAGCTGGTACTTTTCCTATAGGTCCACACCACAAAATGCAATCATCAGGGATGCTGCCGTCTTCTGTTAAACCACATGGTGATTCAAATTGAGGAACAACATTAGCTTCTACTATGATTTCTCCCCAGCAAGAATTACCTCCACAGGAGATTTGATATTTTATTATTTCTCCAGCATCATCAGCTGTGAGGTAATCATTCCTCAAGTAGTCGCCATGATGGGAAAATAATTGTACCGTATAATTCCCCTGGAGCGGTGCTTCTAAGAGCATATCTGGGGTAAGGAATAGTTCACATGCTACATTCAAACTGATTTGTAGATCTCCATTACAGACAAGTTCATCACATTCATCAACGATAACTTGTGCGTTTCCTTGAAAAGGCTGAACTAAAAAAAGACCTAAAATAAAGGCTAAATGGAGTGCTATCCGGTGGATTTTAGTTGGGATAACTTGAACTCTCTCAGATTGGTTATTTAATCTCATATTCACTCTCGGTTTAGATATAACATCCATTTCAATCTAATAACCAAGCTAAAAGTCAGGTTCATGGTGATTACTTGAAAGGACAACAATTTAACACCCTTCATTAACAACTGACTTAACGTGTTGACTAACAGGTGTTTATGAAAATAAATTCTACAAATAAATAAAATTTACATTCATGCTATAAAGGTATGTTTTTGTTTGTATAACAACGAGAGAATAAAACATTAAAATTCACATATATTATAATCCGATATGACATTTTTAACTAATATGGACCATACCTTAATTGTCATAACAATGTTATCCTGTGAATTTGGCTTCTTTTTGAGGATATAAGTCGTCCTTTGATATTAGATAATCAAAGAGGCTTATGTTTTGTCCAAAGCGCGTAAATTATCTTCCAATCTATTGAGGTATTTGTTTTCGAAATATAAAGCTTTCAATTGTTGGAGTTGTTTATCATTGACACTTGGATAACTCTCCATAATTGCTTGATTATCAGATAGTTTATCGGATTTAATCTTAGCCAATTGACTGTTTAGCTCTTCAAATCTTTCTTTCGAGAAATCGAATTGAAGTTCCATTATGGCTTCATTAAAATCCATCATTTCCATTAAAAATGACTGCTGCATTTCATCTTTTGTGTCTTCTTGAATGATTCCTTCTAGACGCAATAGGTGCTTAAATCGCAATTCAGGATTTAGAATGGTTTTATATGCTTTATTGATAAACGAGGATTGTAACAGGGCATCAGACTTCTCTTCTTCCGATGATTGAGTGAAAAAATCGGGATGATATTCACGACTTTTTGAATAATACCGTTTTTTCAGCAAAGCTAGGTCTGGAAAGAAGCTTGGTGTCATCCCAAAAACTTCAAATAAATTTACCATAGTCATTAAAATAACCTAGAAATGTCCAAGCCTATCGCATAGATCATTAATATTACCAGTAATAAGAATCCAGCCATTGTTGCCACTTCTAAAAACTTATCGTTTGGTTTTACACCTGTAATGACCTCCCACAATAAAAACATGACATGACCGCCATCGAGTGCAGGTATTGGTAGTAGATTAATGAATGCAAGAAGAATAGATAGCATCGCCGTCATGTTCCAAAACCGTTGCCAATCCCATGTCGTACCATACATTTTACCGATTGAGATAAAACTGCCTAAGGAATCTTTTGCTTTTATCCTTCCTTTGAAGATCTGGCCAAACGCTTTGATTTGGCTCATCAAAAATCCAGTGCCTTTATCAATTCCAGCCGGAATCGCTGCTGCAAGCGTGTACTTCTCAGAAGCGGTATCGAAGTAATCTAGCGGTGTATAGGCATGAAACCCTAGCTTTCCGTCTTCATCAAATTTAGCTGCAAGACTTAGTGTGTCTGAGCCATTACGAATCAAGACTAGATCACCTTTGACATCTTTGTTGTAAAAAGCCACTTTATTGAAGAGGTGATAATATGATATGTCTTCACCATTAAATGATATTAATTTATCATCTGCTTTGAGTCCAAAATCTAATGAGGGCGAATCCTTGGGTACCTCCTTCACCTGACTTGGGAAACGCATTCCAAATAAAGGTTTCTTTTGATTGGCTTGTTGACTAAGAACACCAACAAATTTCTCATCTATAGGAATGTTTAATTGTTTACCATCTCTTATGAGCTTTGTCGATTTCGCATTATTAATAATAATCTCAGAAGCAAAAGTCCCAGTGCTAAATTTAGAAAAGTCCTTATCCCCAATTTGAAGTATATGATCTCCATCGCGCAGACCCATGTCAAATGCTATGCTGTCTACTGCGATACCATATTTAACATTCTCAGTTGGAAAAAATTCTTCTCCCCAAATCCATAATATCATTGAAAACAAAAAGAACCCTAGAATGAAATTTACGGTAACACCACCTAACATAATAATTAGCCGTTGCCATGCTGGTTTTGATCTAAACTCCCATGGTTGAGCAGGTCCAGCCATTTGTTCTTTATCAAAGCTCTCATCAATCATACCCGCAATCTTCACATATCCACCCAGCGGCAACCAGCCTATGCCATACTCCGTTTCTCCTTTTTGAGTCTTCCAAAGTGAAAACCAAGGATCGAAAAAGAGGTAAAATTTCTCCACCTTTGTATTGAACCACTTTGCAGGAAAAAAATGTCCACATTCATGCAGAACAATGAGGATAGAAAGACTTAAAATAAACTGCCCCACCATGATTAATGTATCCATATTCGCCTCTTCTTTGTGGTTGTATAAACGGTACTTTTTGTGAAAATGTTTCTAATTTCGTCGCAAAGGTAACATTTCACAAATCGTGATGCCCATTTGTTTGCTAAGTGTTCTCAATTAAAACGACGTGAAATAATTACCATGTACATATCTCTTTGATTATCAAATACTTAGACTACTCGTTTTTCAAGTCTTTGTTCTTTGATTTCTATTCATGAGTGCTATTGAAGCCAGAGATTATGAAATGATTCTTGTTAAACCACAATCCTATGTTTCTATTCTATTCAAGTGATGTTCAGGAAAACCATGTCTATCTAACAGAAGAGGAGCATCGTCACTGTACCAAGGTGTTAAGAAAGAAGCTTGGAGACATTATCAATTGCACCGACGGATTAGGTCATCAATTTCAAACCCGTATTAACAGTATAAGTAAGACAAAAACTGAACTAGAGATTATTGAAAAAACATCTCATCCTGTCTTAAAGCCATCTTTACATATTGCCGTTGCACTACCTAAGAGTAGCAGCAGAGTCGATTTTATGTTTGAAAAATTAGTAGAGACGGGTGCGCAGACAATTACACCAATACTAACAGCTCATTCTGAACGTAAAAAATTGAATATTGAGCGATATCGCAAAAAGCTAATTTCGGCGTCTACTCAATCATTAAAATATCATTTCCCTATTTTGAATGACTCGACTCCCTTAAAAACACTTATTGCGGATAGTTCAGCTAGCCAAGTTTTAGTAGCTCATTTTAATAAAGACAATCAACATCTTACAGCGTGTTTATCAGACCTGCAAGACACCTTGATCTTAATTGGGCCTGAAGGTGATTTTAGTGCTTCAGAGTTAGAAGAATTCAAAGCACAAGAATATCAATTTGTTAACTTAAGTCAGCATCGCCTGCGTACTGAGACAGCTGCGATTGCGGCGTCTATTATTTTCAACTCAGGGTTTTAATGTATTAACAATTAATTCTTTGTCTTTTAAGTCACTAAATTAACCGGGATTTAGTCTCCTTTCTGATCATATTTTTAATTTTATAAACATTTTCATTCATTAAGATGGCACTCAATTGTCGTTTTTGACGTTATA
Organism: uncultured Saprospiraceae bacterium; assembly: GCA_937959275.1. Classification (GTDB taxonomy): domain Bacteria; phylum Bacteroidota; class Bacteroidia; order Chitinophagales; family Saprospiraceae; genus CALFUK01. The sequence continues at coordinate 23,539 of CALGLU010000103.1, forward strand.
GTTCACCTATGATTAAAAGAATCTTGCTAGGCCTCGTCGTGATAGGAATCTTGTCAGCCTTTGTGCCAGCCAAGCCGAGTTTACAGTTAGCCCTGTTAAAATATAGCGGTGGCGGTGATTGGTATTCAAACCCAACTTCCTTAAAGAATTTATCTGCTTTTTGTAACCAACAATTGGGGACAAATTTCCAAATTGATTATGAAACAGTCGAAATCGGCAGTGTAGATATTTTCAATCATCCATTTTTACATATGACTGGTCATGGTAACGTCGTCTTCAACGATCGCGATGCAGAGAATTTGAGGATGTATCTATTAGGTGGTGGTTTTTTGCATATTGATGATAATTATGGCATGGACCCCTTTGTCAGAGTTGCGATGAAAAAGGTATTTCCTGAAATAGAATTTGTTGAGCTGCCTTTCTCACATGAGATCTACCATCAGAAATTTAAATTTGATAAAGGCCTACCTAAAATTCATAAACATGAAGGCAAGCCTCCTCAAGGGTTTGGGCTTATATTTGAAGGTCGGTTAGTTTGTTTTTATACGTATGAATGTGATTTAGGAGATGGCTGGGAGGATAAAGATGTTCACAAAGATCCACCAGAAATCAGGCGAGCTGCACTTCAAATGGGAGCTAATATTATTCAGTATGTATTTGAGGAATAATTTGTTTGTTGGTGCTGCGCATGGTTGAACCACATAGACACATAGAGCGCATAGCTAACTTATCTTACGCCTTTAGTCAAAAATAAGGGACTTACTTTTTCTAATGTATTCTTTGAGATTGAGCCAGAAGGCGATCACCAAATAGATAATGATTGGGGAGCCCATTGTAACAAAACTTGTATAAATAAAATACAGTCGTACCCTAGAAGAACGCAGGCCCATCTTCGTAGCTAAGTAGCTACAGACACCAAATGAATACTTCTCTATTAAGGCTCTACCCTTTTCAATCATACTTTGAAAATATGACTTATTTTCAAATTCAGCAAATTTGTTGTGACAATAGCTAGGCTGACTGATCAATTTGATCACTCGCAGAAGACTAAAAAAACCAATGCTGATAAGAAGGCAAGATTACGTTTCCATGACAATATGAGATGTAATTACGGGCATGGTCGTCAGTTGGGATTGGCTCATATACTCATGAATGCAATAGAAGCCAAAACAGCCTAGTGCGATCAAGATGAATAAGATGACCAGTTCGTTTAACTGACTTTTGGAAATGCGCCATTTGAAAATAGAAATCGTTTCGAGGGGCGTGAAACTGTGTTTACGGTTATTTGACATACGGTTTTTGGTTTTGAATCAAGCTAGTTTGGGAGTTCAGTATACAATAGCTTGACTACAGCTCAAATGTATGTAAATAATTGTAATTTATGGTATTACATATTGCTTTTTATTTTAATATATAAAATAATTATGATACTTGTTTAGTTAAAGCTTCATTTCCAATGACGAATACTATTCAGAAAGTAGCTTAATCATTTCTTGTTTCTGTATCTTAGATGCAAGCTTCCACCAGATGTAAAAATTAAACTATGAAACTGATACGGATAGCCATTTCACTGCATTTTATCTTATTCTTCATCCCTCATTTATTTGCACAGGGAAACAATGCTGGAAATACAGAGCCAGTACAAATTTGTCCTTCAACCACATTTTTATGTACTAATCAAATGACACCAAGTCCCATTCTTTCGGTTAACTCTGATTTACCTGATTTAGAATATGTCATTATAAACCAATCTGTTGCAGCAACAAATGGATCTGGACCAGCAATTGTCGGGATAGACAGTGATGGGGTATTCTTACCTACCGCGTTTGGTGTGATGCCAGGGAGTAGCATTGACATTATTCCAATAGCTTATAATCTAGCAGACATCCAAAGCACCATTGATGATGTTTTAAAGGGTCTCGTTTTTGGTTTTATACCTTGTTGCAATTTTGTGGGGACAGCATGTACAGACTTAAACAATTCAGGTATTTTATGTGGTTCTGACGTGACGAGTTTACAGGATATATTTCCACTTTTTAATGCGACTGGGGACTTGTTATCAATCACAGATTTTGTAACTGCCGTTATGGGTGCTAACACACAACTACAAGACCCAGCTACACCAGAGACATGTGGCGGAGGAGATCTTATCGCTTACGCTTATGGAAATAGCTGTACATATTCTGTACTTGAAGATATTGCATTACTCAACTTGCCAGACCATATCATGAATGAAGTGATTCTAAGAAGTGATTACATTGAGTCAGCGGCAGTTGTAAGCAATACTCTTGATGTGGAATATTTTGCTGGTAATCACGTCGAATTAATTTCACCATTTGAAGTTGAATTGGGTGGAGAATTTCTTGCTGATATATTGATTTGTCCATAAGCTTAACATTAATAACTCCAAGGTTACTTTAATGCCTTATTTAAGTTTACTTTCTCAATATATTTGAAAGTAGATAGAGGGCAGCGGAAAAGCTATGACATATTCTCCTAGATTTTGGTGGCAACTAGTTCCAATGTATGTGGTAGCCTTATGCCATTGACATCTAATACGAACTTTCCTGTTTCAACTTCAGTCATATTTTCAAAGCAATTGTACGGTGAAAAATCATATTCATTTAATACATCAATCTGCAGATGGGACTGAATGCAAGCCATAATTAAATCACTCATAGAATGGGACCAGAAGACTTCCTTTAATTCTATATCCTCACTGGTGTCGGTGTATGTTCCTCTATGTGTTTCAACAATGGCGCCTGTATTAAAATAGGGATAGCCTATTTTCTTAAGCTTATCATCGATTATATAAAATGTAGGGTGAAACTCATGATAGTATAATTGACCTCCAGGTTTGAGCAAAGTAGATACGACGTCCGCCCATTTAACTAAATCTGGTAACCAGCAAGTCGCTCCAAAGGTGACATAAACAATATCGAACGTATCTTTTACATGCTCCAAGGTGTCTAAGACATTGCAGCATACAAACGTTGAATTCAAGCCTAATTGAGAGTTCATATCTCTTGCAACTCGTATAGCTTCTTCCGAAATATCTACTCCAACAGTTGTCGCACCCATTCTAGCCATCGATAAGGTATCTTGACCAAAGTGACACTGCAGATGGATCACTGATTTGCCAGAGATATCCCCAAGAGTTTTGAGCTCAGCAGCATTCAGAGTATTTCTACCCTCAAGAAAAGACTCATTGTCATAGAAATCTGATTTCACATGAGCAAGAGTTCGTGCCTCCCAAAGTGTTTTATTGGATTTGAAATGATCTTGATTGTCCATAATTCTGCTTTTTATGATGTACTTTCGCATAAATATATTTATTCAATAGCAGATTATGGCAGAAGACAAGAAAAAGCAGAAACAACTCAACATCGAATTATCAGAAGAGATTGCAGAGGGTATTTATTCAAATCTTGCTATTATTTCTCATTCGCAGTCTGAGTTTATATTAGATTTTATTAGACTTGTTCCTAATGTCCCAAAGGCTAAAGTCAAGTCGCGCGTTATATTATCACCACAGCATGCTAAGCGACTCATGAAAGCGCTCCATGACAATATTAAGAAGTTTGAGACTCAGCATGGCCCTATAAAAGATAATAATCAAGCTCCCTTGCCACCGATGAATTTTACGCCGACTGCGCAGGCTTAATAGAGCATTTTTCTTCATCCAAACTGATATTTTAAAAGAAATCGATTAGCCTAATCAATCAATGTCGCAGATTACAACTGTCAATCTTGTTTACGACTAGCGTGCGCCTCAGCCAAAACTCTCAGAAAGTTCAAACCCCAAACCTTCTCAATATCATTTTGAGAATAGCCTCTGCAGACCATTTCTTTAGTGACATTCAGAGCATCTGAAGCCTCTTGAAAACCATCAACACCTGAACCATGATTAAAATCACTCCAAATGCCTGCGTGATCGATTCCTATACGTTTCACCACATAGTCGAGGTGGTCGACAAAATCTGACACATATGCCGGACCAAACATTTCAACTATTTACAAGTCCTTTTTGTGATCACAATTCACGTCTATTCTAAATATTATCAAATAATGATATTCATACTTCATGGCTTAAATAATATCATTGTCAAAAAAATAGGATAAATTGGAGTTGGTTATTCTTATCATACAAAATACCTCTGCATGAAATACATTGCATTATTTATCTTTTTCTTTTGCTCACTGATCGCATGTCAGCAAAAAACAACTGAACCAATCATGAATAAAAACATGAACTCGGATGTAAAAAGTGCCTTTAAAACAAAACAGTTGAGACATGTCGTCATGTTTAAATTTAAAGACGATGCTGATCCAGCTGGCATCAAAAAAGTAGAGGATGCTTTTGCTGCCTTACCATCTAAAATATCTGAAATCAGTTATTTTGAATGGGGCATTAACAATAGTCCAGAAAACTTGAATAAGGGATTTACACATTGCTTCTTTATTAGTTTTGATAGTGACGAAGCCCGAGAAAAATATTTGCCCCATCCCGATCATAAGGCATTTGTAGAACTCCTTGGGCCAGTCTTGGACGATGTCATGGTGATGGATTATTGGAATTAAATTCGCTGGAGTGAATTTAATTAGTGGATAGTGGATAGTGGATAGTGGATAGTGGAAGTAGACACTACTTGTCAAACACAACGTATTAAATCCAAGGTACATTAGTGCCTTGCCATTAAAACAAAGTGCCACTTTGTGTTGGTGGGACAACACCTAGATGTTTAAACGCTTTTTCGGTTGCCATTCTTCCCCTAGCTGTCCGCTGAATGTAGCCTTCCATGATTAAAAATGGTTCGTGTACTTCTTCAATCGTGCCTGCCTCCTCTCCTACCGCGGTGCCAATATTTTTAATCCCGACTGGACCACCTTTAAACTTCTCAATAATGGCAGATAGAATTTTATTATCCATCTCATCCAAACCGTGTTCGTCAACATTAAGAGCTTCAAGTCCAAATGAAGCAATGCCTTTATTAATCGTCCCGTCTCCTTTAATTTGGGCAAAATCTCTTACCCGTCTTAGCAAGGCATTTGCTATTCGAGGGGTGCCTCTACTACGTCTCGCTATTTCGAGATTACCATCTTCATCAATGGGGATATCCAGTAAAGCGGCACTTCTAAAAATTATTTTTTGGAGTGTCTCTACATCGTAATAATTCAAATGACAAGTGATCCCAAATCGAGCACGTAAAGGAGGCGTCAGTAAACCCATTCGCGTCGTCGCACCAACTAATGTAAACGGATTAATCGTCAACTGAATACTTCTAGCATTCGGCCCCGAATCAATCATGATATCAATGGTATAGTCCTCCATTGCCGAATACAGATATTCTTCAACAACTGTATTCAATCTGTGAATTTCATCGATGAATAACACATCACCTTCAGCCAAGTTAGTCAGCAAGCCTGCTAGATCTCCTGGCTTTTCAATAACCGGACCTGATGTTATTTTAATCCCTGTATCGAGTTCATTAGCAATAATGTGAGACAAGGTCGTCTTACCAAGTCCTGGTGGACCATGGAGCAAGACATGATCCAAGGCTTCTTCTCTCAGTTTGGCTGCTTGAATGAAAACGCTTAAGTTCTCGACGATCTGAGGCTGACCACTAAAATCTTCTAACTCTTTTGGTCGCAAGGCACGCTCAACTGTCAGCTCATCACTTGATAGGTTTTCCTCCGAAGGGTCTAGGTTTGGATTCATTGCATGCAAAGGTAATGAAGTGAATTAATAACATTTCGTTTATTCAATCGGATCTCCTAGAATTAAGAAGCTGATCTTTTGACAATACCTGTCCGATGATGACCAAATTACCGCATTATTTGCCACTAGGGATGAATGAGGCAGATAATTTGGTCAGAATTTGCAGATTCAAGGGCTTCATTTAAGCTAAAACACTCCATTTTACCCTAAAAACACCCTTTTTTGCTGCTTTTTTATACCTTTGCAGCTCTTTTCAAAACAGATAAATAACAGAACATATGAGTGGAACTAAAATAACCCTGAACAGAAGAGGAAATTTGGCTGTGCCTAAAGATCCAATTATTCCTTTTATTGAGGGTGATGGCATTGGTCCTGATATTTGGGCTGCAGCGCAAAAAGTCTTTGATGCAGCAGTAGAAAAAGCCTACGATGGAGACAGAAAAATACACTGGAAAGAAGTGTATGCTGGGGAGAAGGCAAATGAGAAAATGGGTGAATGGTTACCAAAAGAAACGACAGATTCGATTGCGGAGCATCTTGTTGCAATCAAAGGTCCATTAACAACTCCTGTTGGAGGCGGATTTAGATCTCTTAATGTAGCAATTAGACAAATTTTAGATTTGTATGCTTGTGTTAGACCAGTGAAATGGTACAGAGGAGTTCCATCTCCAGTAAAGCAACCGAAATTAGTCGACATGATCATCTTTCGTGAAAACACAGAAGATATATATGCTGGAATAGAGTATCTGCATGGTACAGAGGAGAATGATAAAGTGAAGGCGTTTTTAATTGATGAGATGGGTGTTACAGGAATCCGTTTTCCAGATACTGTATCACTAGGCGTTAAGCCAGTCTCAGTAGAAGGAACAGAAAGACTTGTCAAAGCAGCTATAGAATATGCCATAGCGAACAAAAGAAAATCTGTTACACTCGTCCACAAGGGTAACATCATGAAATTTACTGAAGGTAAATTTAAAGAGTGGGGTTACAATCTTGCCAAAGAGCAATATGGTGCAGTCGATCTCGATGGTGGACCATGGCAGGTTATCAAACACAGCAAAGGAGAAATCATTGTTAAAGATGTGATCGCTGATGCATTCTTACAGCAGATACTATTAAGACCTGCAGAGTATGATGTGATTGCTACCTTAAACTTGAATGGTGATTATATCTCTGATGCACTAGCAGCAGCTGTTGGTGGTATTGGTATCGCACCTGGAGCTAACATCAATTATAATACAGGCATAGCAGTCTTTGAAGCGACACATGGTACAGCACCAAAATATGCAGGTCAGGATAAAGTTAATCCGAGCTCAGTTATTTTATCTGGCGTCATGATGTTTGACTATATGGGTTGGAAAAAAGTGGGCAAGATCATTGAGAAAGGACTCAAGGGTGCAATCAAAGCTAAGAATGTAACCTATGATTTTGAGCGCTTGATGAAAAATGCTACGAAATTAAAATGTTCAGAATTTGGTGATGAGATCATCAAGAACATGTAAGCTATATTGCCAATCGAAATCAGGCAAATCCTAACCAAGTGATTTCAGAGCCGACTGCATATGTGGTCGGCTTTTTTTATACTTATTTTTTTCTACAAACACACTCTACAATTTAAAGGTGATTTTAATTGCTTTTACGAATTGCATTATTCATATTTATAAAAAACGTAAAGCCTTGAAATACATTTATTTATTAGTTCTTCTATCTTTTAGTATGACTTCTTCGAGCCAAGACGACTGTATAGAATTATTCTGTGATGATGGATCTTTTGTAAACCAACACATTCAAAACATAAAAGCGGAAATAGCAATTTTTGGAGATATTGGATTTTGTAATTCAGGAGCAATGCAGCAATGCTTCTATCAAGGCCAAGCTGTATACACTGTTTTGGAGTCACCCTTCGTCTGCGACCTACCGACCCGAGTTGTTGATTGCAGTGGGAATACCCTATTTACCTTTGGTGGTTTTTGTTTTCCAGGTCCATGCCCTGGTCAAGATCAAGCCAACATGTTAGAAGGATGCATAACCTTGTTTTCCACTTTTGACAGCGATAATATATTTTGCACTTCCGAACAACTCGCCTGTGCCGAACCAAGTTGTGATGCATTCGACGAAATTAAAGCTAATTTACTTGACCCCAATCTTAATGCATCAGACCCTATCTCAGGCTGTGTACCTAGTCAAACCTTATCCCAATGCGACTACAGAGGTCTTACAGTCGTTGTTCAAAGTCCTGGAGCTTGTTTGTTAGCAGATGAGCCTTCAACAGTCTATGATTGTTCAGGGGATTTCCTGTTCCAGTTTGGAGGCTTTTGTATTTCTATAGATGGCAGTCCATGTCCTGGGGATATTGAAGCACAGTTTATATCTAATTGTCAGGTCATTTTTTCTGTTCAGGAAGGAGACATTATTGATTGCGCAGATGAAGTTGAAATGAATGCCATACCTACAATGGGAGAATGGGCACTTATATCTCTTAGTCTTATATTTATGATTTTTGGCATTGTTTCGATTAAGCACAGTCGGAGAGTTCATACTTGATCCATTTTTATAAACAAAAACTAATATGGAGCTCAACTTAATCAGACGAACCCGAAGCCAGATACTCTTGTAGCGAGCTTTTTTATATTTGGAAATTTTTCCTCTACATTATTGCTTTTAAAATGATATATAAGATATGTATTGGAACAACCTAGTGCCTCAAGTACTAAATATACAGCCATATTAAATTGTTATTTTCCGCCTTCTCTGCGTTACAGAACCAGCCTTGATAGCTTATGGCTATCAAAGCGAACCTGTGCCTTGAGTAGACGAAAAATAACTGCTTTCATAC
>CALGLU010000104.1 GCA_937959275.1 uncultured Saprospiraceae bacterium
TTGTTGAATTTGAGTGTAGTTTGTGCATGAACTAGGCGCAGGTTCGGTCTGATAGCCTAGCTATCAAGGCCGGTTCTGTAACGACGTACATGTGCAAAATACGCCAAAAGCACTAGTCAGTTATGTCTTGACAGAGCACTACTTATCGTCTAACATGTTCTTGAAGAAGTCCGATTCAACGAGTCATTAAAAAACGTGGTGCGATCATTGCAAGATCAATAGTACATAAGATTATTGATCATGAATACAGAGTTTAGATATTGGCAAGAGAACGATGCGTGGAATTTGTTTTACCTAAGAGCAAAGCCGATTATATATAAGATATATGGCTCATCATCTAAAGGGTCTCTTGATACAATAGAGCGAGCTTTTTTGAAAGTGTCTATTGAGAATCCAGATATCAATCCAGCTCACTATGATGGGCTAATGACTCGGTTGATGGACATTTTAGAAGTAAATAAATCAATCAGCATTAATCAACCGGCAGAAAACTTAATGGAAGTGTATTACAATCCTAATTAGTTAGTCGAGGCGCAGAAAGCATTTTAATTTCGTTATTCTTGCAGAAATTATTGACTATGCAGCTAGCTATACGTTTTTGTGCCCTTCTCTTCGTCTTTGCGTTGATAGTATCTTGTGGTGGTATTGACGACCCCAATGAAGACATCACAGCGGCTGACATCCATGCAAAAAACACGCTCGAAATTGAAAGTTGGAAAGCTGCAAATCCAGATGATATAACAACGACAACATCATCAGGACTGGTTTATAGTATTTTAGAAGAAGGTAACGGAGTGTTCCCTGCGTTGACGGATACTGTTACTGTAGACTTTGATTTCTTCTTAGGTGACGGGACTCCCTTTTCTAGTACAGCAAATACAGGCGTTCCCATTGATCTAAAAGTATCGGATTTCGTTCCTGGACTTCAAGAAGGCATCCAATTGCTTTCTGTTGGAGGCTCTGGAGTTTTTCTGATACCTGGTCCCTTAGGATTTACTAGTTTTCCCCAAGGCGTGCAGAGTGATGATCTTCTCATTTATTATGTATTTCTGAGAGATATTAATTTTGAGTTTGCAGGCGCTGCAGAGCGAGAATCCATCCAGATGTATTTAGATGATAATTCGATGGTACCTGATACGATTACTGGTTCGGGCTTACATGTGATAACACTTGAAGAAGGTAATGGAGAGTTTCCTACAGTCAATAATTCAGTTACCGTAGAGTATCATGGTACGCTATTGAATGGAACAATTTTCGATTCGTCTCGAGACAGAGGTATTGACGCCACATTTGCTTTGAACACTGTGATTCAGGGTTGGCAAGAAGGGATTCCTTATATTTCTAAAGGTGGGAAAGCGATTTTGATAATTCCATCAGCAATCGCCTATGGAGAGAGTTCTCCGTCTGCAGCGATTCCTCCAAATTCAGTGTTAGTGTTTGAGGTTGTGTTGAAGGAGTTTGAATAGAGGGAGGTGATTGTTTTGTAAAAACAGATATAAGAGACGTTGCATGCAACGTCTCCGCTACGCAACGATTCCGCTGTTAAAAGCTCATCAATGCACCATCAACTTCCCACTCAATTGCCCCTCACGTCCACTCAATTGAAAGATATACATGCCTGACTCCCAATCTGTAGCATCTAACTCTGTGACGTGTTGTCCTGGTTGAATTCGGATCGTTTCTGACTGAATGAGTCGTCCTGATAAATCTACTATTCTCAAAGTATAGTCTCCTGACATCCCTTCTGTATCAAAACTTAATTGACTGTGTGAAGTCAGTGGATTAGGAACGACAGATAGGTTTTGCTGTGAATTTAAAACATCTAAGGTTGGAGATGTTTTATCAGCAATCGTTAATCGATATTCACCCACTATGCCTGTAAATAAGCTAGGGATTAATACAAACGTACAACCTGTAAATGTTGGGTTGTCTATGCATGATTGAGCACCAAAGAAAATGAGATAATCTCCTGGCACAACATTCTCTGTAGGTGTTCCAAACAGCCTCATACATCCCGCAGGTGCTTCACTAGAGCCCAAAAACGGACTATCAGGATTTACCTCTAAACTCAAGCCCTCTGGAAAGCCAACAATTTCATTATCAAATACAAACATGGTAGAATCAGGAATAACTCTCAAGGTGTCTCCAATTGTTATGTTATTCGTAGCTGGATCCAAAAACGTGTCTGGAAATACGATCGTGAATCGAAAGTCAAATAGCTCACCTATAAATGCGGTATCGGTTATGCCTGTCCCTCCCTCTTCGACTGGGATGACTCCAAAAGGCAACGGATACAACCCCACTTTGTCTAAGGGCAAGCCTTCTTCAGGCTCACACTGCGCTTGGATGAAAGAAATTGACAATAACATCATAAAAACCAATATGCAATACTTCATGACAATTGAATTTATTAATCTTAAAAATAGAATCTCTTTAAGACTTATCGCAAAAAAGAAGACTCATTCTGAAAAACATAAGTCTTAATGTAAGGTAGAGGCACTATTCTTTTCTAAAATCCAAAGTCATCTTATTGGAAGTTTTTGTTGATCAAAAGAGAGTTATTTAGTTACATCCTAAAATGTAAGCATGTAGAAGCATGCCGGGTTTAACTTCAAAACCGGCTTGCAGTTCAATATGATCTCCTGCAGAAAGCTCTATGTCGCTGTTGTCAATAATCCGATGAGTTAGACCAGATCGGTTTTTTCATTCGAGTCTATTTTAAATTGCACTTTTTCGCAAGTATCTTTAATTTGAACCAGTGGTTAAAACCACTTGGAAGGCGATTGACCCAAATTTTTAATACTTTCAAGCATTATGACCAAAAATCCAGAGACAGAGGGAACTACCAAAATTAATACAGGCGAAGACTATATAAACAGCTTGCGAGGACGGAGCCTAAATATTTATCTGATGGGAGAAACGGTTATTGATCCTGTAGAACATCCCACGATTAGACCATCCATTAATGCTGTGGCAGAAACCTACGATCTAGCCATCAGAGACCCAGAGCTCGCGACAGTGATATCTCCATTTACAGGTGAGCGAATTAGTCGATTCTTGCATGTGGTCCATTCGGCGGAAGACATGGTATTACAAAATAAAATGCAGCGCAAGTTAGGGCAGAATACCGGCACTTGTTTTCAGCGTTGTGTGGGTATGGATGCGTTTAATTCATTGTATTCTGTGACATTCGAAATTGATGAGACGCACGGTACAGCTTATCATGAACGGTTAAAATCATTTCTCAAGTTGATGCATACATATAATTATGTATTAGGTGGTGCGATGACCGATGTGAAAGGCGATCGAAGCTTGGCTCCACACGAGCAGCCAGATCCAGATATGTTTGTTCATATCACTGAGCGAACAGATGATGGTGTCTATATCTCTGGCGCAAAAGCACATCAGACAGGTTGCATTAATTCGCATTGGATGATGGTCATGCCGACGATGCGTCTAGGAGAAAAAGACAAAGACTATGCAATCGTAGGCGCGGTCCCTGTGGATGCGAAAGGCATTACCTACATATACGGGAGACAATCCTGTGATTCGAGAAGCATGGAAGGAGGCACCATCGATACCGGCAATCATAAATTTGGTGGGCAAGAAGCGATGGTCGTTTTTGACAATGTCTTTATCCCTCACGACAAGTTATTTATGGATGGTGAATATGAGTTTGCATCCATGCTGGTCGAGCGATTTACGACCTATCATCGTCGGAGCTATGTGTGCAAGAGTGGGGTTGGTGATGTATTGATAGGTGCGGCAGCATCAATAGCAGAAATGAATGGCGTCGAAAAGGCCTCACATATCAAAGACAAGTTAGTGGAGATGACCCACTTGAATGAAACCATTTATGCGACAGGCATTGCAGCTTCTTATCAAGGGCATGCGACAAAATCTGGCTGTTATATCTGTGATGATATGTTGGCCAATGTGTGTAAGCATCATGTGACAAAAATGCCCTACGAGATAGGACGGTTAGCACAGGATTTGGGCGGCGGATTAGTGGCGACGATGCCTTCAGAAAAAGATTTGCGTCATGCGGAAATTGGGCCTTTAGTTGAAAAATATCTGCGCGGTAAAGCTGAGTTTACAACAGAGGAGCGGATGCGGATGTTGCGCTTGATTGAAAATATGACCTTAGGTAGAAATGCGGTTGGCTATCTCACAGAGTCAATGCATGGCGCAGGCTCTCCTCAAGCACAGCGCATCCAAATCGGAAGAGCAATGCAATTGGAATATAAAAAACGCTTGGCTAAGGTGTTGGCGGGCATCGAAGAAGCGGATGATGCTGTGGAGGAATTAAGCGGCTATTTTGGACGAGTTTTTAAACTTTAATTCTAAAAAAAGAAATAAAGTTAATGTTGAGTTTTGACGATCTAATTTTGAATTATAGAAAATTGCATCTAATATTAAACTTAATAAATCAACATCTGTCTGCTGAATTTCTACGTCTAACCAAATAAATATAGTTAAATTTTGTTATGCATAAGCCATTAATTTAACATAAGGAGTTTGTCTGCTTATAACAGAGAAAACCCTATGAATTAATTTGTTTTTGACTGCATTTAAAACGAC
>CALGLU010000105.1 GCA_937959275.1 uncultured Saprospiraceae bacterium
TAGAGCACAGCTTATTTTTTGAATGCCTCCTCTTATGCAACTAGGGAGGGGGTAGGCAAAAAAGAAGATGTCGGGGGAGGCAAATATTTATTAACCTGAGTTTATCTTAGGGTTTATGTCAACTTTTTCTGGGCGCTACCACGTTCTGAGTAGCTGATCTATCTGGCTCTAAACAACAAGTTTTAAAGAATTGATTATTTAACATGTTCGGTTAACAAGCCAAGAGAAACTTTGCCATTCATTCGTTTTAAAAGACTCTTCCTGAAATCTGGCAACACATTTTTTTTATCCCATTCTCCTTTACCAAATATGCCATCCAATAGGGCTTCTAGAAGTCTCGTGATATCATTGTCGTGTGGGATATCATAGTGCTTTTCAGGCGGAGCATTTTTAGGTTTTATACTCAGCCATTGTTCTGTTGGTATATCCTTGTGCCGTCGATCAACTAATAACGAGAGAAGAGAAAATTGTTTATGTGTTAATTTAACCTGGTGGGTTTGATTATCACCCATACCATGTATGATCGCATGCGGCTTGTCCATCTGCACAAACATCTTGGTAGGATCAAAAACGATTTGTTTAACAAGATTCGCTTTCTCAACGATTTCTTTTACCCAACTCAGCGCTAAGGCAAAAAAGATCATGATTAAGCAACTTTTAAAAATGGCAGAAAAAATAAGTTGATTGATGGTATTATCTATTGGTTTGAAGAGTTGAGCGACAAAGGTGACGACAATACAGATCAATGATAGAATCGATAACAATTTAAGGTTTCGACGCGCGAATGATTCCCATAGCACAGCACCTAGAAAAATCAGAGTCAGTATCGAGTAGTAAACATCCAGATCATTGATGAAATTATATTGTCTACCAAATGCATGTTTTGCAATGATCGGTGCAATGGCTAAAACAAAAGGAATACCAACTATAAATTTCCAAAATTCAGACACAATGATGGAGTTGAATCGACCAGGTAAATATCGAAAATAGGGTAGCGCCATCAGAATAAAAAAACTGTTGGATAGTGACAAAATACTTTTTAAGCTAGCCAAATTGGATTTGGATAACTCGATGTACTCGGCTTGTAATATGGTCTGTGAATAGTAGACTTCGCCAAGACCCGACAAACTCCAACACAAAACAGAAATAGCAAGCCAAACTTGACCATGATCGCCCTTTTTACGCCCTAAATGCCACCATATCGTCATCAACGCAGCAAAGGCAAATAAACAGACTGCAAATTGCCACCACCCAAATGCATGTAAAAGCAAACTCTCTCTGGCTATTGAATCCATTTTTCTAAGATAGGGAAATTGGTGATTGAGTGATTGGTTAAGTCGTGTTTAGTTGACTCGTGGTTAGTTGACTCGTATTTTGTTGACTCGTGATTAGTTGACTTGTGATTAGTTGACTTGTGATTAGTCGACTCGATAATTGGGCAATTACCTTTATTTCCTAATCACGGATCACCAATCAACAATCAGAGATCACCAATCACCAATCACAACTAATGCAAAGCAGCTTGAATCTCCAATCCTGTAATCACCTCACTCTCCCGATCTACCCACCACTGCAATCTCGGATAGACTTGTTCTTCCGTAAAATAGTTAAGCGCCATTTTAACAAAAATATGTCCATGCTTTGCCTCACTGACCCAAAGCATTTTATAAAATTTTTGAAGATCTCCTTCTTCAAGTCTTTCAGCGACGAGCCGAAACCGCTCTGCGCCTCTTGTCTCTACAACACTGGCAATCAGCAAACGATCCATAAAACGCTCCAAACGCCCAGAATGACACAGCTGGACTAACTTCTTAACATACAAATCCTCTGGAATCTTATGACGCAATTGAATGCCGCGCTTCTCCATGATTTTATAGACCATCTGAAAATGCTCCAATTCTTCTACGCCTGTTTCAATGAGTTCAGGAATAATTTCTATCCGATCAGGATATTTGGCGACAAGGCTCATCGCCATGGATGAAGCTTTTCGCTCGCAGTCAGCATGATCTTGCAAAAACGAGTCAAAATCTGCCATAACAGCGTTAAGCCATTCCTGACTGCTGGGAACTCCAATATCTAAGTTAAGTTTGATAGCTTTAAAGGATTTACATATTTCTGAAGAAATAGAGTGCGGCTAGCAGAACACAAATGATTGTGATGATTCCCGTCCACATGAAAAATGCTTTTTCTTGCTTTTTTTCTCGTAGTTCAGCCTTCTGTTTTCTTTTTGACTTAGCCATAGTATAGACATTTTGGTGTAATTTAAAATCTAGTCTTTACATTACAAAATCAATATACTCATAATTCATCTTTCTAGCTAAGCAAATGCTGCTATTGGTCTACGAACCATAGGCATTTACTTGATTTTCTATATGATGCGGAGGGATTAATAACTTGTTGGCTCGGAGTCCAACAAGGGCGATGTTTTTTCAATGTCAATCTCAATGTCAATCTCATTATCATCGTCAACCAATGCACTCAACACTTGCCTGCTGGTCAGGCAGGCTCAAAACCCAACACTGTGCGACCAATGGGAGCACTAACGTCTAGAAGCATAAAACTCAGTCACCCGCTCATCAACAATCACATCTGTTGGCTTAATAGGTCGTTTTAAAATGACACCATCAAGCGTACGACATCGACTCAGCGCCACATAGGTTTGGCCATACTCAAAAGCCCCTGAACCAATATCAATAATCGCCCGATCAAATGTCTGACCCTGTGATTTGTGCACGGTAATCGCCCAGGCTAACTTTAAGGGGTATTGCTCAAAGCTTCCAATGTTCTCTGAGACGACTTTGTTGTTTTTTTCATCAAGCGCATATTTTGTCATTTCCCATTCAAGCCTGACGACATCGATATAGACAATCTCTTCTTCACGGGTTTGGATGGCGACTTTTATTGAGTCTTGATCGAGGTGGACTACCTTGCCGATAGAGCCATTGACAAACTGTTTATCAGGATCATTTTTGATGAACATGACTTGAGCTCCAACTTTCAATTCTAAAATGGGAGCAGTAGGGTAGATCTTTTCATTGAATTGGCCACCTATTTTTGCAGGATAAAAAAAGGAAGGGAGCTCAATGGCATTGATCCGTTTAGTATTAATCTCGTTGACGATTTTATTTCTTGTCGTGATCGTGATATAAAAGTCTTGTTGCTCAGTAACGGGGAGATGTCGCTGGTTAAGGTCTTCCATGTCATCATAATCAAATTCACGCATGCGGATATTGTCCAATAATCGGATAAAGTGTTTTTCCTCTTGTCGAAAGACATGGTGTAACTCTATAATATCGAATGAATCTGAATCTTGTAAAACATGGGCGGAAAAGAAATAAGGACTTTCATAGCGCGCAGTGATGAGTTCACGTTCTACAGGATTAGCAATAATAGGAGGTAATTGATATAAATCTCCAAAAAATATCATTTGGACTCCACCAAATGGAGCGGCGACTTCACGATTCACTTGGAGAAAGTGATCAATCAAGTCCATCATGTCTGCGCGAACCATCGATATTTCGTCTATGATTATCGTATCCACCCGTTTGTAGAATCTATGATTTTTGCGCATACCCACATCCGATTTATCGATCATCTTAGGAGGTAGTCGAAAGAAAGAATGGATTGTCTGCCCTTTCACATTGAGGGCTGCTATGCCAGTGGGAGCTAAGACCACCGCTCGTTTCTTTGTCGTCGAGGTGAACAGATTCAGAAGGGTAGACTTACCTGTACCAGCTCGTCCAGTAATGAACAAATGATTGTAACTGTTCTCCATTTCATTCAATGCAGCATTAAATTCAGCGCTGAGTGAAATTGGCTCGGTAAGTTTGATAGGTTTCAATTCTTGGCAATGTTTTAGATATATAGTTAACTTTGTGCACAAGTTAAACTACAATTTTGAAAGACATTTTTAAATTCAAGAATTTTAGCATTGTTCAAAAGGATAATGCCATAAAAGTCAACAACGACGGAATCTTACTTGGCGCTTGGGCAAATTGTCAAGACTGTAAGCATCTATTGGATATTGGCACAGGCACTGGCGTTATCGCATTGTTAATTGCACATAAGCAACCGGAGGCCATCATAGATGCTGTAGAAATTGATGAGCTCTCCTGTCTTGAAGCTCAGCATAATGTATCTCAATCTTCTGCTGCCGAGCGAATCCATGTGATCAAAAGCTCAATTCAGGATTTTGCAAAAAATGCCACTGTTATCTATGATCATATCTTGTGTAATCCACCTTTTTTCTCAGGAGGTTCTTTAAGTTCAGTGCCAGGGGATAAAGACTTACTGCGTCAAACGATCAAATTAGGACATGGTGATCTTCTGATCGCTGTAAGCAGATTACTTCGATCTGGAGGTAAGTTTAGTGTAATCTTACCGTTTATGGAGGGATTACGATTTATAGAAATGGCACAACGGTATCACATGATTCTACAAGAAAGAGTAAATGTGAAGAAGACCAAAGACACTAAAATCGAAAAGGTCCTACTCACCTTTGAAAAAGATGGTGGCCTTGAAAATATAGCTGAAACAGAATTGATAACTGTGAACGAAGACGGTACACATACGCAAGAGTATGAGGCACTTCTGTCAAGTTTTTAATTATAGATTGAGTAGCAACAAAAAAAAGGAATGTGATTGAATCACATTCCTTTTTTAATTTTTAGTTCATTTGAACAGCTTCAGCGGTTTTACCAGAATCGCTAATCATTTTTCTAGCTAATTCGAGTATCGTATTGTTTTCTATTGAAACGATACCTCCATTTGGTCCCGGCTGAATGTGTTGGCCGACGATTTGACCATTTTCATATTTCTTTGCCCCAAAGTAATTTCGAACAGTTTGTTCTTCTAAATCTAACATTGTAGCAATTTTACTAATGCTTCCTGTCGGTAAGCTATGTTTGATTTTTCTAAGCTCTTCGAACGTTATATTCATATGAGTTTTGTTTAAATTAGTTTAATAAGTAAAGAACATTTATATATGTAATTTACAAATTATATTCTTAATTATCATAGAAAATCGTTAAAAAGTAGGGGGGAATAGCTGTTGCTTAGACAATAGTTTGTAGTTTTTGGTATATGTCAGTTAGTTGTTCAAAATAAAAAAGCCCGTGGTGAACATCACGGGCATTACTCAATTTAATAACCAAAACTCATATGTGATTAATTAAAAATCAATTATCGTGCCATCTATGATGATTTTTTATTATATGTATTCTGTAGCTTCATCATTTCAAACCATGCATCATTCACTATTTTTAATATTTTTGCAGCATTGAATTAAAAATTTGACCAAGACGATGTTTAATAATATTACAGAACAAGAGTATAATCAATTAAAAGAAGCCATCTCATCGATAACTGTCTTAATAGCGGGAGCTGATGGTAATATTGATATGGATGAGATTGAATGGGCCAATAAGTTGACCAAAATTAGATCTTATTCTTATGCTGAAGAGCTAAAGCCATATTACGCTGATATTGGAAAAAACTTTGAAGTTGATTTAATGGCACTTATAGGAGCTGTATCGAAGGATACTGATGAGCGCACACAAACCCTGTCGACTAAATTGTCGGCTTTGAATCCCATTCTAGCTAAATTGGATAACTCAGTTGCCTATCAATTAGTAGAAAGCTTCCTGTCCTTTGCAGAGCATGTAGCAAAAGCTTCGGGTGGATTTTTACGATTTGCAACAATCAGTTCAGCTGAAAAGTCATTGATCGATTTAGAGATGATTGATCGTATTGAGCTTATTCTAGAAGAAGAAAATGATGATCCCATATAAGTGAGCTTAAAGTGTCTGCTGTATAACCTAAACTCTTATAGAGACACGCTTGCGAAACATTTATAGAAAGACTTTGGTTTTCTAATGTATAAATCTTGTTAAGTCTAATAATATGAAAATCATCATCATTACCCTCGTTTTCTCTACATTTTCCTGTTTAAATCGATCTGAGAAAGCTATTTCTGATCAAATCATATTGCCAACATCCGAAGTTGAAGGTTCTTTACAGCCCGATACATTCATTGCTGTAGAGAGCAAGGAGCTTGATGCAGCGGTAGTTGCTTTGGTAGAAGAAGAGTCTAGCAAAGAAATGAAGGCAGATAAAGAAATGCCCGCTGCAGCCAAAGAAGATCATTCACAGAAGACAGTTGCAAATAAAACAGTGACAAATGAAACAGCTTCCAATACAAATAAACATGCGTCCTCTATTGACGAAAAATTAGACAATACAATTGTTATTCATAAACCAGAAACGAGGCAATCAGTCAGTGATATCGAAGTGCCTATATCCACAGAACAAGGAGCTAAACCTATCAAGGAAGTCATCGTAGATCAAAGTCCTGTGACAAAAAATGTAGAGCCTATTGCAGAGGTAGAAACCCCCAAACCTATCGAAGAAGTTAAACCCGTAATCGCTAAGCCTAATCACTCAGCATTCAATGACTTGCTAGTTAAATACGTCTCTGCTTCAGGAAACGTCAATTATAAAGGCTTAAAATCAACAGAAGCTAAATTAGATGCCTATTTGCAGGATTTGGATGCAAATGTACCAGCAGGTGATTGGTCAAAGGATGAGAAATTAGCCTATTGGATGAATGCCTATAATGCGTTTACGATCAAATTAATTCTAAATAATTACCCTGTCAATAAAATCACTGACCTCCATGGTGGCAAACCATGGGATCAAAAATGGATTTCACTGGGTGGTAAAACGTATTCCTTAAACGACATAGAACATACAATCATACGACCTACGTTTAAAGATCCTCGCATTCACTTCGCTGTTAACTGCGCGGCAAAATCATGCCCGCCTCTGTTAAATAAAGCATACACAGGCCAGAATGTCGATCGCGAATTAACCAGAGTGACAAAGGCTTTTGTAAACTCTGCCTCAAATAAAATTTCAAATTCGTCTGTAGAAATCTCTAAGATATTTGAGTGGTATGCAGAAGACTTTGGGAATATCATCGATTATTTAAATCAATATGCTGCTGAAAAGGTTGATTCTAATGCTAAAGTTGGATATTTGCCTTACGATTGGGCGCTGAATGAAGCTTAAGCCCGATTTTTATTAAATAGAAGCAGCATGAGACGTATTATCCTTTTGACAATTTCCATCATTTGGTTGAGTTCCTGTGGTTCTTCACAACAAATCGACACACTAAAGTCAAAAGAAAGAGCAACTATCGAAAGAATTATGCCTGATCTTGATCTCGATCGATTTGAAGAGCAGATTGTCGCATTTGAGAAAAAGGACATGGTCAGCCGATATGCTGGGAATATGGCGCTTTTTGTTGGTAGTTCTTCAATTCGAGGGTGGACAAGTCTAGCCAAGGACATGGCACCGTATCCTGTGTTGAATAGAGGTTTTGGAGGGTCGACCTTACCTGAAGTGAACCACTATTTTGATCGTGTTGTCAGTGCCTACAAGCCAAAGCAAATCTTTTTGTATTGTGGTGAAAATGATTTAGCCATGACCTTTACTGTGGAGGAAACGGTAGACGCATTTGTTGAATTTATTGGTCATTGCAAAGAAAAATTGCCGAATACAGAGATTGTGTTTATATCAATGAAGCCTTCTCCAAGCAGATGGTACCTATGGGATAAATACACAGAAGCGAATCAGCTAATCAAAAACATTTGTGTTTTATCTAACCAGCTCCATTACGTAGACATTGCATCTTCTATGTTGACAGAAGAAGGCATTCCAGACAAAACTATTTTTGTAGAAGATATGCTCCATATGCAACCCGAAGGCTATGTGCGGTGGACTGCCATGGTTAAGCCTGTGCTAGACGAGTTGCGAAACCAGGAGTAAGCCACTCGAATAATTAATATAAGTTGCGTTGAAATTCTATTGATATACAGACCTTACTGTATATTGTCTAGTCTATATGGAAAATCTAAAAACGGACTATTTAATTATAGGGAGTGGAGCTGTAGGGATGGCCTTTGCTGACACGCTATTGACAGAGACAAAAGCAACAATGATCATTGTCGATCGGTTTCCAAAACCAGGAGGTCACTGGAATGTTGCCTATCCCTTTGTCAAACTACATCAACCCTCAGCCTATTATGGAGTTAGTTCAACTGAATTGAGTACAGGCGAAAAAGATAAAATTGGCCTAAACAAAGGCCTATATGATTTAGCCTCCGGTGCAGAGGTCAGTGCATATTTTGATTTAGTCATGAGGCAACGGTTTTTACCCAGCAGACGAGTCACATATTTTCCTCTTTGTGATTATAAGGGCAATGGCCAGTTTGAATCTAACTTAACAGGAGAGTCCTATGAAGTCGAAGTGGAGAATAAAATTGTCGATGCAACTTATCTAAACACCTCTGTTCCGTCTACACATACGCCGAATTTTAGTGTAGAGTCAGGCGTGCAATTTATGCCGATTAATGACTTGCCAAAGATTAAAAAAGCACCAAGTCGTTTTGTGATCGTTGGTGGTGGAAAGACAGGAATAGACGCTTGTCTGTGGTTGTTAGAGAATCATGTTGAACCTGAGAAGATCACTTGGATCGTCTCAAGAGATGCATGGTTGGTCAACAGACAAAATGCCCAACCCGGAGAAGAATTTTTTGAATACACAATAGGAGGACAAGTCGCTCAATTTGAGGCAGCGGCAAAAGCAGAGTCTATACCAGACCTCTTTGATCGACTTGAAAAAGCAAAGGTGTTACTGCGCCTTGATCCCAATGTCAAACCATTAATGTATCATGGAGCCACCGTTAGTGAATTAGAATTGGAAGAGTTGAGACGTATTAAGCATATTGTGAGGTTAGGGCGCGTTAAGTCAATTGGACTGAACTCTATCGAGCTTGATACTGGAACAATAGATACAAATCCGAACACAGTTCATGTTGATTGTTCAGCAAGTGCAATCACAACTCTAGAGATGAAGCCCGTTTTTGAAGACAAGCTCATCACACCCCAAACCGTCCGCTCAGTTCAACCCGTTTTTAGTGCGGCATTTATTGCACATGTTGAAGCAACATATGAGGGCACTAAGAAAAAGAACCAACTCTGTGGTGTAGTGCCCTTGCCAAATCACGATACAGATTGGATTAGAGCACTCGTTGCTCTCATGATGAATCAATACACTTGGAATCAAGATAAGGACTTGAAAAAATGGCTCCTCTCCAATCGCTTAGATGGATTTGGAAGATTGGTTGCTTCAGTTTCAAAAGACGATGAAGCCAAAATGGCCATCCTCCAACGCTTTAAAGAAGTAGTCAAACCAGCTATGATGAACTTGAATCGATTAATGACTGAAATTTAGTTTGGTGATTTATGGTAGTCATTTGTGATTAGTGGCTGAATTACTGATCACCCGATCACGAATTACCAATACACGAAAATCAAAATCAAAATCAAAATCAGAAATACCGTTTGCGATTGACTTCAAGTTCAAATACGTCCGGTCGATTATAGTGTCCACTGACAGCCAAATTCATCTTATCACCAGTAAATGACTTGACATCTGCTATGTCTTGATAAATAATATCATCGATATCATATTGTGGTTCTAATAAGAATGAGCCATCAGGATTGACGATACAACTCCCACCTTTTAACACCCACTGATCAGAACCTCTAGTTAGGTGATCTGGCAACTCAAGGCCAATTGGCGTTTGATCCACATGCAGCATCTGACCAACTGAGACCACAAAGCATCGTCCTTCAAATGCATATTGTCGAGAGGCGATCTGGTGCATCTCCTTAACATAAGGCCACAAGGCGATATGAATATCTTCTCCTTCATCATGCATCGCTTGTCTTGTCAATGGCATCCAATGCTCCCAGCAAATCATGGCACCCACACGCCCACAAGACAAGTCCACAGCCCTTAAACCATGGCCATCTCCAAGTCCATGCACTAGCTTCTCTGTATAGGTAGGGACGAGCTTGCGATGATGATTCATAAGTTGGCCTTGATCATTAATCGTAAAGACAGTGTTGAACAGTGTGCCATTGCCCGGTCCTGTTTCTATTTTTTCATTCGCTCCGATGACTATGTTCAACTGTAAGTCTTTGGCAGTCGATAAGATCTCTTCAAACTGGCTAGACTTGATATCAATCGAATTGTCATACATCTCTGCCCATACCTGTTTAACAGCTGGGTTGTCCCATAAGCCAGCTCCCGGACAGTAATCAATCCATGCAGGATAACCGCATAGCCAATTCTCCCCAAAGACAACAAGGTCAGCATCCTGCGATTTTGCTTCTTGAGCCAATTGTTTAAATTTGATTACCGACTGTTCTAAGTTATTAAAAACAGGACTGTTTTGAACAATGGCAATTTTCATAGATATAGCTTTTGTTGTTGTCGAATATAGTTAAAAACGTGATCTTCGATTCTAAGCAAGATTCCAAGTCACAAGATTCCCAAGCCTGTAAGGATTGGTAAGCTTATGGATATAAAATAACCTTATGCTGAATTGCCAAAAAGATGCTTTTCTTTTGCCTGCCGATAGCTGCTATTTAAACGGTGCTTATATGTCGCCTAATTTAAAGCGGGTCGAGGAGGCTGGTCTGCAAAGTGTCAAGAGAAAATCAAACCCTAGCTCAATCAGCGCAGATGACTTTTTTAGTCCTGTGAAGGAAGTGAAGTCGCTCTTTGCTGAGCTGGTAGCTGCGTCCTCCTACGAGCGGATTGCGGTTATGCCTTCGGTTTCATATGGTATGGCAACCGTGGCTGCGAATGCAGGACTGCAAGCAGGAGATGAAATATTGATGATCGAAGAGCAATTCCCAAGTAATGTCTATTGCTGGCAACACCATGCAGATCGAGTAGGGGCGACGATTAGGATGATTAAAGCTCCCGATAGTGAGACTAGAGGCGAAGATTGGAATGCTTCTATTTTAGATGCAATTAATCCAAGGACAAGAGTGGTGACATTGCCGATTGTGCATTGGTCCGATGGGACTCGTTTCGACATTTCAAAGATAACACACACGGCTCATGAGCATGATGCACTCGTTTGCATAGACGGTACACAATCAATTGGGGCTTTGCCTTTTAGTATAGCAGACACGCCTGTTGATGCCTTGATTTGTGCTAGCTATAAGTGGTTGCTTGGGCCGTATTCATTAGCGTGTAGTTATTTTGGAGACGCCTTTGATGAGGGCACGCCAATTGAATTTAGCTGGATGAATCGCTTGAACAGTCAAGATTTTACAGGACTTGTGGATTATCAAGATGCCTACAAACCCAAAGCACATAGATATGATATGGGGCAGTCAAGCAATTTTGTGAATATGCCAATGCTGAAAGAAGCTTTGACGCAGTTATTGATATGGACACCTGAGGCCATTCAAAATTATTGTCTTGCTATCACAAAAGCTCCACTAGAGAATTTATCTACTGCATATACGATAGAGAATCCACTTTGGAGAGCCAATCATTTGTTTGGAATCAGACTAGTAGATCCCACTAAAATGAATTCAATCAAATCGCTGCTTCAAGAGAATTCAATGTCAGTTTCATTCAGAGGAGATTGTATACGCATCGCCCCTAATATCTACAATACGAAGGATGAAATTGAAAAATTAGTTGGACTATTAAATCAATGTGTGACAACCTGAGCATTAATAATTGACACTAGTCTTTTAAATGGCTGGTATTAAATTTAAATAAATACAGTTGACTACAACTTTGCTATAGTGAGGATAATTGAAATTTTGAATTTCCCCCAAGGCGATACATTATTCTCATGCTTTGTTTATATGATTTTTAAATCCTGCTTTTTGCAATAAGTAATGTTTCTTTTGTGTTAAGGGTAAGAATAACTAAACTTCCAGATAGGTGTATATGAAGCAGTATTTATTTTTAAGTTTATTCCTTTTTGCTGGTATGTTCAGTTGTTCAGATTTAGATGACCCTAATTTAATAACTGACACTTCTCAATCAATAGTCATACAAGCCAAACTTATAAAAGGCAATCCGTCAACGATAGAAGTGGAGGCGTATAACAAAGTTGATATTGATGGAGCTAAACGGCGACTCAATGTTAAGGATGTTTTATTGATCAGCGAATCGGGTAACTTGATAAAACTAGTGACAGGAAGCGTTGGTACATATAAGCATATTTTTGGGCCTGATTCACCATTTGATGTGTCTTTTGATGACCGATATCAATTGCGTGTCGAACTAACCGATGGACAAGTCATTGAATCAGATTTTCAATCCGTTGAATCGGCCACTGGTTCAGATGAACTCGATGTTTCACTTGACTTCCGTGAATTCGTACATCATAATGGTGAAGTTACTGATGAAACACAAATCATCCTTAATTTGAAACCAGGGATGACAGATCTTCAAGAAAATCCTCGACGATATAGATGGTTTTTAGAACGTGACTACAAATTCACTGATAGTCCTGATCATTATGGTTTAAGAGATCCTGTAAATATTATGCAGCTTAAAAAACCTAAGACTTGTTATGTAAATGAAAATTTAGAAAAAGAAATGAAATTTATGGCTATATATGATGGTTATTCATCAGATGTAGCACAACAACAACTTTCATTTGAAATATTTGCTGGCCGCATACTTTCTAGTTATGCAGACACAATGTATTTTTCGGTAACAAAAGAAAGCTTATCTGAATTCGGTTATCATGTATACGATCAAATGTTGAATCTGTTGGATAGAGATAGCGAATCATTTGATCGAACGGCAGGAATAGTTAAATCAAATTTTGTTAATATCGATAATCCCGAAGAGAATATATTTGGATACTTTTATGTGACTGATCAATCCATAAGCAGCAGAATAAAAATACTTCCTGATATGTTAGATAATCCCGATGCTTATTGTCCCAAAGCGCCACCAGGTCCAAAATTTTGGAGTTATGGGCAATGCGGGAATACATGGTGTTGTGATTGCTTAAGTATTGAAAATAGTACAATCGACAAGCCGGATTTTTGGCAGTAATTTGAGAGGACGTTTTAATTATTGACTTATATTGATTAGCTCAAGTGAAGAGTACATAAAGTTCATTTGATTCGTATAGAACTCTTGAAAAATAAGTAGTCATTTATAAGACGATAAATATTTTTATATCGCTAATTGTATCTCTCCTCCTTGGAGGAGGCGCGAGACTCTGCTGAGATTTGGAGGTGTCAATTATCATCGGGTGTAACGGGATAGGACTCTATTGTTTTATAGCCGTCAACGTACAAGAATCATTCAACAAATCCGCACCCGTTTCTGCAATTTTAACTTGAGCTACAAAAGAACCTGTTAACTCTGTCCCTGCGTCATTCAATGTTGCTGTCCCGTCAATGTCAACCAATACATCAGTTTCAACACCTATGATCGGCACGGTGACTGCAAAATCAGTTGCTGTCATCGTAATGTCATTGCCGTCAACAACTGCATCCAATGGTAGGACGAAGTCTTCAGCAGACAACGTAATAGAAATTTTGGTCACGTCACCATCAACTGCTGTCAAAAGCACTGTTGTCGTATCTGAATTGAATTGATCAATGATCAAACAATTCAGTGAACCTAAATACTCGCCTAGGAATTTATCTCTCGCATAAACACAAGAAGCATCATCTGCTTGATTTGCATTTGAGTCAAAGTTTTCAGCATCAGGATCCGTGCAACCGGAGATGATGACAATACAGCTACCATCATCAACAGTAGCTAATGAATTATAATTAGTTGCTTGACTATTCGTGCAACCCGGCACATCATCTTCACCACAAGCGTAAATACCTGTAAGTAGTAAAAGAGCTAACAATGGAAGTAGTTTGCTGTTGACGCGTATCATGTTTTAGAATTATTGATGATCAAATTGAAAAGAATTAACTGAACTAAGTTAATTCGCTACATAGACTCAGTACTAATTACGTTCGAGTTGGTTGACATATTGTAAGCCACCGAGACGAAATGAGACACCCATTTTAGAATGTTTGTAAATTTTGTCTTCAGCTCTGCAAATGATGCCTTCTTTTACTTTCGGCGTATAGATCGAATGGATGGGAGGTTTTACGGGGTCTACCATAAACCAAGTATTCATTTCAGCTTGTTTTGCAAGTAGTATGTCGCTGTTATTCATGCAGTAACTGAATAATATGAATAGGCAATATAGTGGAGCAAATTTTATCAAAACAGTTCAAATTTATGAAACCTTGATTCGATTGGGCCATTAAAGAGAATTAATTTCTGACTTGGTCGCAAGCCGACAAATTTGATCGCATTTTTCTCACCTGGTTTTTCTCCTGAAAAGACCCAGGCAGTTGAGCCTTTGCATTTCTGCTTTAAGGTATCACCGATCATTTGGTAAAATTCTTTGGCATTGTCGAGCTCGATTCGTTTATCATAGGGCGGATTCATTACAATATGATATGATTTATCTAACTCCTCAGTGTGAAAAAAGTTTTGATGGTTTAAATCTATGTAGTCATTCAATCCATTTTTTCTGAGGCTTGACTCTACGTCTTGGATTAAGTCTTGATCGATATCACTACCAAAAATCAGTTTTTGATCTACCTTTTTGATTTTAGGTGCATCTTTTTTGACCTTCAACCAAAGACTCCGATCAAAATCCTTCCAGTTCATAAATGAAAAATCATCTCTGTATTTTTGTGCGGGTATATTATATTTTAAAAAAGCAGCTTCAGTCAATAGAGTTGCCGAACCACACATGGGATCGAGTAGGGGTGTTTCTTGGTCCCAGCCTGAGAGTTGGATCATACCTGCTGCAAGGACCTCGCTTAATGGTGCCTCTGATTGGAGAGTCTTATATCCTCGCTTATGCAACGATTCACCTGAACTATCCAGATTGAGTTTCATCTCCCGTTCTGTAATGTGGATGTTGAGACGGATGTCTGGATTATTTAATTCCACATTGGGACGTCTGCCATACGTATCTCTAAAATAGTCAACGACGGCATCCTTTGCCTTATGCATGACAAACTGAGAATTCTTGAAATAAGGAGAAAAAACCGTTGCGTCTATTGAAAAGTTTTCTTGCAAGCTAAAGATTTCACTCCATTCGATAGCTCTCAATTCGCGGTATACATCTTCATACGAATGGACCTTAAATGACTGCTTAAAGGTCAAGACCCGAATCGCGGTTCGTAACCTATAATTCAAGGTGTATAGATCGGATAAGTCTCCCTCGACAAAAACAGCCCGACGACCAATGGTAGCTGGCCTGCCTAGAAGTGTCTTGACTTCATCAGCAAGTATCTCCTCAAATCCCTTAAGTGTTTTTATGATTAATTCCATTATGTCTGTATCACACCAACGTTAAACTCTTCAATTGGTGCAAAGTCTGCAGCACTCAAGCAGGTCGATATGATCTGGCGTGTATCTCTCGGATCTATGATCTCGTCTACCCATAATCTAGCTGCCGCATAATAAGGTGAGGTCTGTCGGTCATAGTTTGATTTGATTTTATCTACCAGTTCTTTCTCCTGTGCTTTTGTCACAGTTTCACCTTTTGCCTTCATCGAACTACTTTGAATTTGTGCTAGTACCTGCGCTGCTTGGGTGCCGCCCATGACGGCGATCTTAGCGGTAGGCCAGGCAAATATAAAGCGAGGATCATAGGCCTTCCCACACATCGCATAATTACCTGCACCATAAGAGTTGCCGATAATAATGCTGATTTTGGGCACTGTCGAATTGGACACTGCATTCACCATTTTTGCCCCATCTTTGATGATACCACCATGCTCTGCACGGCTACCCACCATAAAGCCAGTCACATCATGCAGGAAGACCAATGGGATTTTTTTCTGATTACAATTCATGATAAAGCGAGCTGCTTTGTCCGCTGCATCCGAATAAATCACACCACCAATACGCATTTCTCCTTTGGCTGTTTTGGTAATCTTTCGATTATTGATCACAATGCCTACACTCCAACCTTCAATACGGGCATAGGCACAGATGATCGAACTACCATAGGCTTCTTTATAAATATCCATGCTATCTGCATCAACAAGATGAGACAATAGCTTCATCGTATCATAGGGCTTAGCGCCGCCCGCAGGAAAACGCCCAATGATTTCTTTTGCAGATTGCGCAGGTGCTTTTGGTTTTACTTTATTGAGTCCGATTGTTGGTGCGACCTTAGACTTATCAATCAATCGTTTAATCAAATCAAGACACTCTTTATCATCTTTGACTTTATAATCAGTCACACCAGATAGATCTGTTTGGGTATGAGCTCCGCCTAAGGTCTCTTTATCGACCTGTTCTCCAATAGCAGCTTTTACTAGATAGGGCCCAGCTAAGAAAATTGAGCCTGTACCTTCTACGATAATTGACTCATCAGACATGATGGGGAGATATGCTCCACCAGCCACACAGCTTCCCATAATTGCTGCGATTTGAGGGATGCCTTTAGATGAGATCACAGCATTGTTTCTAAACATCCGACCAAAGTGCTCTTTATCTGGAAAGATCTCATCTTGCATTGGTAAATACACCCCTGCGGAATCAACTAAATAGATGAGAGGTAGTCTATTCTCAAGAGCAATCTCTTGAGCTCTTAGGTTTTTTTTGCCTGTCATAGGAAACCACGCTCCGGCTTTAACGGTAGCATCATTCGCGATGATCATGCAAAGTTTGCCACTGACAGTTCCTATGCCAGTTATGACTCCAGCTGATGGACAACCGCCATGCTCACTATACATGTCATGAGCAGCAAATGAGCCTATTTCTAAAAAGTCATCCTCATTATCTAATAAATAGGCAATGCGCTCACGAGCAGTTAGCTTACCTTTCTTGTGTTGCTTATCAATTTTTAATTGACCTCCACCAAGTATAATGGATTCCTTAAGTCGATCGAGCTTAGCAAGTTGGAGCAAATATGCATCTTCATTTTTACTGAATTCTAAGTCAATGGCTGCCATAAATGAGCGTTCCTGTTTGTGATGTAAATGTAAGTTAAAAAGAATGGAATGAAATTTAAATCTCAATACAGCTAATCAAGTTTTCTCTCAGGAAAAGGAGGATTTATAGAGTGGGGGAGTAACAAGAAATAGAGTTGCAGTTGGTCTAAGCTAGAGAGTATAACGCATGTCTACCGCGCAACCCGATATGGGAATCGTCCTGGAAAATCGATATAGAACCCATCAAAATGTAGAGTCATACGTTGTTCTGCTTTTAACATCGAGACGAGTTGGTTTGCACTCTCGATTAATACATCGTTGACTGAGGTTATAATATAGTCAGGTTCCATATTCGCATTGGAGCTTGGACTCCCTCTTTGGACACTGATCACTTTAATCCCTTTTTCGCCAAGTGTGCTCAGTTCTTGAATACTTAAGTCTCTAACTTCTATACCTATATCTTTTAACACCTTGTCCTTTCGAATGGAAATCATCTCTGTGGTATTCAAATGATTTTGCAGAAGGACATCGGTATTATACCTTTTATTTTTTCTGATATAGTCAATGTTGATGTACTCGCCAGGTCTAAAGATGGCAAGGACACCATTAAATTCTGCAGGTGAATTGACGGAGATATTGTTGAGTTTGACGATCACATCGCCCTTGGTCAGTTTTGATTGAGCTGCACCACCTTTCACAATAGATTTGAGAATGACGCCTTGGACATTTGGCATTTCTAATGATTTGGCTACAGCATTGTCGACTGCGGCTATTGTCACACCAAGCCATGCTCGTTGAACAGCGCCATATTCTTTTATGTCCTCAATTACTTTTTCAACAATATTAGACGGGATGGCAAATGAAAACCCTTCATAATTACCGCTATTAGATAGGATTGCTGTATTAATACCAATCAATTCGCCATAAGTATTGATGAGCGCTCCTCCGGAATTGCCAGGGTTGATGACAGCATCGGTCTGAATGTAGGATTCTACGCCGAACCGATCATTTAGATTCAAGTGTCTTGCTTTAGCGCTTACGATACCAGCGGTGACAGTAGCATTTAGCCGATATGGATTACCAATAGCTAGTACCCAATCTCCAATGGAGAGTGAATCAGAATCACCAATTGGCAAAGATTTAATTGTCTGATCTTCTATTTTCAGAATGGCTAAATCTGTATAACTGTCAAATCCAATGAGTTCAGCTCTATACACTCGCTTGTTGTGAAGTGTAACTTCGATATGTTCTGCATCCTCTAACAAGTGATTATTCGTCACGATATAGCCATCTGATGAAACGACAACACCTGAACCAGTCACGCTCTTAAATTCTCTATTAAATTCTGTTTCAATTTTATTGATGCTTCTAATGAAGACTACAGACTCTAAACTACGTGTTGCAATGCCTGAAAATTCTGGTTTGAAGTCATCTTTATTAGCAACCAATGTATATGTTGGCTCCTCACGGATTATGACTGTATCGGGCTCATAGAAATAGGAAAAGACTGCTACTGTTAGGCAAGCAGTGAGCAATGAACACATAAATAAGTGTATTGGCTTTATTTCCATAATTGTAGTTCGAACGAATAGCTCGTAAAAGTAGTATAATTTGGCTTTATATTAAAATATTATATAATATATAAATAACTGATTTTCAATAAAGAATTCTTAGCTTTTGTTAGTTATTTACATAATTTACGGATCTATGAGGTTGTCAAGCTCATCGACATACGATTGAAAGAAACGTAGAAATAGTACTGATTCAGGAATACATAGACAATACAACAAGCATAAGATGCCTACAGGATCACCTTTACATTGAAATTGTCATTGATATTGCAATTACTCTAAGCTTTTCAACCTCATCGTAATGCAATTGAAAGAAACCCTAAAATAGAGATGGGAAAACATCGACACGATCTTACGTAAAAGACTTGTTGCGGAACGCTTTAAGAAATGGATAGTATTGAAATTGTAATTGTCATTAAAATGACAATTATCCACCACATTCAATTTGCAAGGTTTTGACTTGGGATCCCCAGAGTTCTTTTGTTTCATTGACCTCATCATCATCACAAAAGTCTGTTATCTCGAGCACAGTTTCATTTGTAACGTCTGATTTGTACATTCTAAATTCTAGGTATTCGCCTTCATCAGCATCAACCCATTTGAATCTGACTCGTTCTTCTTCGATGTCGTCAATCATTTCTGCGTCTTCATCAGCACCTTGCCATGTGAATGTAAATGTTTCTCCATTGATATCGACAGCATCGCAAAACCATCTAACAAGACATGAAGGGGTAGTAATAAATTGATAAAGGATCGCTGGCGAAGCCCTAAAGATAAATTCTACATCGAATGATACTCTTTTCATTTATTGATTTAGCTGAGAGAAATGATAGATGCCTTTTGCTGACAAGCTGCAATAAAAACAAAAAAAAGAAATATTCAAATATTTTTCATATATAAAATTGGATTAATTATTGAGTTGTATGATCTTGAGGGGCTAAACGCCTGTATACCTATTTTTTTGCGATGTAAAGCTTAAGGTGGTAAAATACCTTGTTAACCATCTTTTATAATTGTA
This sequence comes from uncultured Saprospiraceae bacterium, assembly GCA_937959275.1. Taxonomy (GTDB): domain Bacteria; phylum Bacteroidota; class Bacteroidia; order Chitinophagales; family Saprospiraceae; genus CALFUK01. The sequence goes on from CALGLU010000105.1 coordinate 19,462, forward strand.
CATTTGCGGTCTTTTATAAATTAACACAATCTAATTTAAACCTGAATATATGCGGCAGTTAAAGATTACTAAGTCTATCACTAATAGAGAAAGCCAATCTTTAGAGAAATATTTACAAGAAATTGGAAAAGTAGACCTCTTAACACCAGAAGAAGAAGTTACACTTGCTAAAGAAATAAAAGCGGGAAGTCAAGAAGCATTAGAAAAGTTAACTAAAGCGAACTTAAGATTTGTAGTTTCTGTAGCGAAGCAATACCAAAACCAAGGTTTGTCTCTAAGTGATTTGATCAACGAAGGTAATTTAGGTTTGATTAAAGCGGCTCAACGATTTGATGAAACTAGAGGTTTCAAGTTTATCTCTTATGCTGTATGGTGGATACGACAATCTATCTTACAAGCACTTGCAGAGCAATCAAGAATTGTCAGATTACCACTGAATAAAGTTGGATCTCTTAATAAAATAAATCGAGCGTTTTCTGAATTAGAGCAAGAGTACGAAAGAGAGCCTTCCTCTGATGAGCTAGCTGAGTTGCTAGAGATTCCATCCGAAGAAGTAGAAACGACGCTTGGTGTCGCTGCTAGACATGTATCCATGGATGCACCATTTGTTGATGGAGAAGATAATAGTCTGCTTGATATTCTTGAAAATACAAAGACTCCAGGCACAGATAATAAGCTTGAGTACGCCGAATCTCTACGGAGAGAAATCGAACGATCGCTAAACACCTTGACGGAAAGACAATGTGACGTCATCAAACTCTATTTTGGAATTGGAGTCGAACACCCTATGTCTTTAGAGGATATTGGCGAAAAATTTGGCTTAACAAGAGAAAGAGTTCGTCAAATAAAGGATAAAGCAATCAATAAACTCCGATCTGCTTCAAGAAGTAAATTACTTAAACATTATTTAGGAGCTTAGATCCTCTGAAATTCAGATTGTGGTAGTTGTATTCAACTTGTATAAGTTGTACATTATTTGCTGTTGAAAATATCTAAATTTTTAACAGCAAGTAATAACAATCAATAGTCTGTGGTGTCTATTTTATACCTTCTTACCAAATCAAAATCCCCTGCATAGATGTATTATGTTCGCTAAATCAATGGCGAACCAGCACACACTCATGTTTGCTACGAGAGTAAATGATTAGCTAAGGATTATTTGGCAAATTAGACTCTTCCGGAGTAGAGCTTGTTGTGTAAATTTCAGGAGGTCGGTTAATACCTTCTTCAAGAGATATAAAGGTTTCGGTTCTAGCGATTCCCTTTATTTTCTGAATCTTTTCAGATAAAACCTCACGTAAGTGCTGAGTATCCTTACACATCAATTTGGCAAAAATACTATACCCTCCAGTGGTGTAGTGTGACTCGATAACTTCGGGAATCTCCTTTAGTTGTTCAGCTGCTTCAGTATAGAGCAAACTTTTCTCAAGATATATGCCTATAAACGCTATGATGTCATACTCTAACATCGCATAGTTAATACTTAGCTTAGAACCAATGATGATTCCAAATTCGGACATTTTCTTAATTCGTACGTGTACTGTCCCTCCGGATACAAACAATTGTTTTCCAATTTCTGCATATGAAGTTTTAGCATCTTTAGATAAAATAGACAATATTTGCAAATCTATTTTATCTAACTCTAATCCTTTTTTCATTAATGATACTTTACTCGGGATACTTTAGGTTAACAGGCAGAAACAGCATTAAAGTTTCGTAATTTATCCTTTTTAAAATAATCTATGCGAACGAAAGTCCAAAATAATAATATTTATAAACCAATGTTATATGCATTTATACTTTCTTTAGGCATATTCATTGGTTTTGAACTATCAAATCCCGACCAATTCTACATCAAACATGTCAATGTCGATGAAACGTCTTATGCTGGCACTGGTCGTGTAGAAGAAGTATTAAGATTCATAGAATCGCGATATGTTGACGATGTTAATACTGACGAATTAACGGAAATAGCTCTTCAACATGTTCTCAACCAGCTAGATCCGCATTCATCTTACATCTCTCCAATCCAATTGAAAGATGTCAGTCAACAGATGTCTGGAAGCTATACTGGTATTGGGATAGAAACATTGATTGATAAGGATACTCTTGTCATCGTGAAGATTATGGATAATAGTCCCGCCGAAAAATCTGAACTCCAATTGTTTGACCAAATCGTAAAGATTGATGATAAAATCGCTTCTGATCCTCAGACCAACTATGAGCTGATGTCCGAAAGTGTTAAAAATAAAAACAAGACGACGCTTACGATCAAACGAGCAAACAGTGACGCTTTAATTGATGTCGATATCGATATTGATGAGATATCAACGCCGAGCACCAATCTTGCAATCAGTCTAGATGACTCGATCACCTATGTGAAAATCAAACAGTTTAATGCTAAAGTCTATCGAGACTTTAACTATGCTTTAGAAGCTCTTGACCAAACTAAAATAAAACACATCATTGTTGATCTTCGAGGCAATCCTGGAGGCTATCTACCTGAGACTGCTAAGATTCTTAGTCTGTTTTTTGAAGAAAAAGATAAAATGCTGGTCTATACAAAAGACAGAAACGATCGAATTGCAGAGCATAAATCGAATGGAACTCAGTTCTATCAATTTGAAAAAGTGATTATTCTTGTCGATGGAGGTTCTGCATCTGGAAGTGAAATCATGGCTGGCGCTATTCAGGATTGGGATAGAGGTGTTATCATTGGTCAAGCTACTTTTGGGAAAGGGCTTGTGCAAGAGCAATATAATTTGCAAAATGGAGGAGCTATACGGCTAACCGTTGCGCGCTATTTTACGCCAGCTGGTCGATATATTCAAAAGCCTTTCCAAGGTGATGATTTTAAAGATTCTTCAGCATATTCCTCATTTTTATACAATAGACCACTAAGTAATCAGAGTGGTATTCTACCAGATGTTACCGTGAATGTACCGACAGACTGTCCTTTATTATTTGAACAAGGACACGCCTACACAGCGTATAAACTCTTGAAGGATAAGCAGTGGCTCCAAGTAAGAGAAACGTTGAATTTGGATAAGATTCTAGCGCTTTCTGCACAGGATATTGTCAATTCTATGAGCAAAGACAAGACGGATAAAGAAATAAATGAAGCCGATCCTTGTGTGAGAGAATTCGTTAGGAAAGTAAAGTATCAAATGATTAGCTTGATGAGTGATGAGGAAACTGCAGTGACGAAGACTTCCCAAATTGATCCGTATTTAGTAGAGGCGATTCATTCACTTTCGCAAAAACAACTCTTTGCAACAAGCGCCAATTATAATTCAGCTTCTAATAAAAAATAAATTGCCGTTATAGTCGAATTTTGCTATAACTGATTCCTTGGCTCGTGTCCTGTCATCTTGTCGATATTTTACGACGTAATCCGATTGCTTGATGACCGATTCATGGATTTCATTAAAATAAGTAGGAGAGGGCGTTGACGCAATATTCGCAGAGGTTGACGTAATCGGATGACCCAAAAGATTGATTAAGGATTTACAAAACTCATCTTGTACAACCCGAATAGCGATGGTATCGCCGCCGCAGAGTAAATATTCCGGTATCTTAGCATTAGCCTTATAGATGATGGTTAAAGGTTGTTTATGATAGGTCATCAATGTTTCAACACGGGGATGGATCTCCTTTATGTACTGTTTTAGCATCTCAATGCTATCAACTAGTAGTAAAAGAGCCTTTCCTCGATCACGTTTTTTAACCGTATAAATGTGCTCTGTCGCTTTCTGACTATAAATACTGCCACCAAGTCCCCAGATTGTATCTGTTGGATATAAGATAGTACCATCCTTATTCAGAATGTCAACTATTGTACGAATTGAATCAATATAGCTCATAGTGAGGTAAAGACAAGCAACAATGAAAGCATTACAAACGTTTGATTTTTGCGAAAGATTTTATTGTATCAAGGAATAGATTGAAATGATAGCGAATTTATCTTCTTTGAAGAAGCTATGTTATGTAGCTGCTTTGTGTACCTGCTGCCACCTAGTGTCAGCTAAACACATTGTAGGAGGTGACTTGACGTACCGTTGTATTCCGGACAATGATCCAGACAACTTTACGATCGAAGTCACTGTCACTATGTATAGAGATGCCTATCAGGGAGGAGATTTGCAACGAACGGACTTTGACCCTAATATCGCTATCGGTGTGTTTATAAATACAGAAGGTGTTCCTATTACGTTTGGGCCCAATTCTAAATTTGTATATTTTGATGAGGCAAGTAGCGTGAGGCTGCGTGAAACTTATGATATATCTCCAAACGATAGTCCATGCTTTAGAGATAGAATCAGAATTAGTACCGACGCTGGCGTTTACGTTACAACATTTACACTACCTGTATCAGATCAATCTTATTTAATCGCCTATCAACGATGTTGTCGTAATGAGGCAATTAGTAATATTGCTAACCCTAGAGAAAAAGGCATTGTGATCTCAGCTGAAGTCAAACCTGCATCTCAACTTTCCTGTAATAATAGCCCAGAATTTTTGTCTACAACTGATCCAGAAAAAAGGCCAAACATCAGGATTTGTGCAGGGATAGCAACTGAAATTAATTTTTCTGCGGTCGACACTGATATAGATCCACTAACAGGAAAAGCAGATAGCCTTGTTTATAAATTATGTCAGCCAATTAGTAGTGGCGGGTTTGGTGGTTCTGCCCAAGGACCATGTCCAATTAGTAATCCCACTTGTAGTTCGGACTGTGGTGGAGTAATACCGCTGCCAGGCCGATGTGCGCCTGCTAACTTTTTAGGTATTATTACAATTGGAGCGACCAATTCAATTCCAGGCATGTCAATCAATTTAGAAACAGGTATTATTTCGGGAACACCGACCACAATTACAGGTATTTATCTCATTGCAGTATGCGTTGAAGAATATAGAGATGGGGTCCTCATTGGAGAGGTCAGAAGAGATTTTCAGTTTGAGGTCGTAGACTGCCCACCAACTGTTGTGGATCTAGTAGACTCTAGTATACCAGCAGACCAACTCTTAGAAGAGTGTCAGATGAGTAAAGATTTTGATTCTTGTGGTAAACTGGATGTTGAAATAAGGAATGAAACAGACGTAGCAGATTTAGATGATATCTTTTGGGAATGGTCAATAGAGCGAGGTCCAAATGATACGATTCAAAATGTTGATGATTGGAAGCCTAGAATCACCTTTCCTGGAATAGGAAGATATTGGGTCCAACTCATCGTCAATCCAGGCGAAATATGCGCAGATACTTGCGAACAATTTGTCAATATTACTGCTGAAATAGCAGCGAAATTTGATAAACCTACACTAGATGATTGCAGTCAATCTGTTGTTTACCTAGATGCCAGAGAATCAATCTTACCGGAGGATAATTTTAATATTCGTTGGGATTTTGGAGATGGTAATTTTTTAGAAGGAGACCATACACTTGATCCGTCCATATTAACACCTAATCACGAGTATCGCTCAATAGGGATTAAGGATGTCACATTAACCGTTTCTAAAGATGATTGTGTAGAAGACCTAACAGAAGAGTTAGCCTTTTTTCCCATTCTAGATGTAGATATTGTACCATCCAAATATGTGGCCTGCGCCTTTACAGAGGTTAGTTTCGATAGTCTGACAAGGATTGTCAATGATGACTATTCAGTAAAATGGAATTTTGGAGATGGTGGAGAGTCCGAAGAGTTGAGTCCTACACACCAATATGATCAACCAGGGACATGGCCTGTAACTGTAGATATTGAATCTCCTGCAGGCTGCATGGGCTCATTTGATGTCGCTGATATAGAAGTCCTTGAAGGCCCTAGGGCAGATTTTAGTGCGCCTGAATTCGTCGATGATACTAACGTCGAAATCACCTTCTCCAATCAATCCAGAAGTGCTCAACTGTATGAATGGGATTTTGGTGATGGAACAACGAGCTCCAGTGAAAATCCAAGACATACGTATACTCAAGTTGGACGACACACAGCCACATTAATCGCTAAACGGAGTGATACAGGATGTCAAGATGAATTTCAGAAAGTCATTGAAGTCTCCGTACCCTCAGAAATAGAATTTCCAAATGCCTTTACACCCAATGATGATGGTGATAACGATGTGTTCTTTGGTGTCAAACTGGTACCTAACCTGGGCAGTACATTTAAATTAAGAATCTACGACCGATGGGGCGAAATGGTATTCGAATCCAATGAGTTTGAAGAAGGCTGGAATGGGAGAAAATTCAACTCAGGAGAGGTATTGCCAGTCGGAGTTTATGTCTATAAAGCCAACTTTACGAATCTGCTAGGAGACGAAGAGACCAAGCAAGGCACATTTTTATTGTTCAATTAACATTTATTCAAAGCCGTCTGTACAAGGAATCTTTATAATTTCCGTTTTGTATGCAAATGAGTCAATTGAGAGGTTTATTGATTTTAGTATTCGCTGTTTTTGTGGGCAATCAGGCATATGGTAATCATATCATTGGTAGTGATATGACATATGTAATCACCGATAGAACTCCGACTACTTTCACGCTTGATGTTATTACAAACATATTCAGAGATGCCTATCAAAATGGTGCTCAAGGCCAAGATATAGCAGGAGTCGAAACGTTGGTTGAAGTAGCTATTTATAGAAGAGATGGTAGTAATTGGATTTTAGTTTTAGATCCTTTTTTAATAGAGCCAGATGCTGATGAAGAAGAGCTCAGGCTAAGAGGGAATATTTGTTTTGATAATTCATTACTTCCTCGATTTGAAGCAGGTAAAACATCCTATACGGAAAGAGATATTACATTAGATATTATAGATGAAGATTATCTAATTGTGTTCCAGAAGTGTTGCCGTAGCTTGGGAATTACGAATATTATTGATTCAGGAAATACAGGGTCTGTAACAAGTACGATTCTTTCACCTGAAGTACAGCGACTCGAAAATGCAAGCCCTGTATTTAATAATGATCCAGAAATAGTTATTTGTAATCGATTTGAGCAAATCATTGATGTTAGCGCATCTGACGTGAATAATGATGATATCTCGTATGCGTTTTTCCAACCACAAACTGCTGGTGGTCCAAATGGGGATACAGTTTTTAATCCATGTCCAACCAGAAATCCAGATTGTATATTTGATTGTGATGGTTTGATTCCAGATCCAAGAACTTGTGGACCACAGTTATTTGAAAATGTAAATTACACTGTTGGTTTTAATGAGATGAATCCAATATCAGCTTCTACTCCATTTCAATTAGACCCTGCGACAGGTATTATTACAGGTACTGCTGATAGAGCAGGGATTTATTTGATAGGGGTTGTTGCAGAAGAATTTCGGAATGGAATTAAAATTGGTGAAACAAGACGTGATTTTAATATTACAGTGACAGACTGCAATGCCTTGGCGGTTATCGGACCACCAAACGGAGAACTCTCTGATTTTGAACTAGCTTGTAGTACATCTCCTTTCCAAGTCAATGCGGTCCAAAATTCTTGTGGAGAAACTGATGTGCAAGTCGAAAATTACACCAATCTTGATCCGATTGCCACACCATTTATGTGGACAGTCTTTGAAGATGATGGCACAACGATGCTCAGTACGAATGATGCTGACTGGACACCAACATTTTCTCTAGCCTTAGGGACCTACATTGCTGAATTTGCCATATTCCCAGATGAGATTTGCCGTGCTTTTTGCCGCTATATAATTCAAGTCACAGAAACATTGAATTTAGATTTTGATGCTGTCACTGGGTTGGCCTGTTCTGGTGATCCCGTCGTTATTGATAATATAACAGCAATACCTGCAAGTTATGCATACGAATGGGATTTTGGAAATGGGATGACATCTACTAGCCCAACTCCAGCCCCTATTGCGTATTCAATTGATGGCGATTATGAAATAAAACTTACCGTAACAGACGGACTGTGTCAAGATAGCAGTAGCACAATGGTGAGCTATTTAGCTCCACCGCAACCAATTGCTATTACAGCGTCAAGTGGATCAGAATGCCTTGGAGAAGAAATCGTGTTTACCAACGACATCCCTTCAGATTATACGGTGGAATGGAATTTTGATGACGGCACACTGTCAGATGAAATTACACCCATGCATACCTATAGCAGGTCTGGTAGTTTTGATGTCACTCTAGATATTACAACACCGAATACCTGCACAGAACGTATTACTGGACCAACGATCCAAATCGATGAACGACCAAGCGCAGATTTTGCAGTTGTGAATCCTGCAGTTTGCACAGGCGACCCAGTCATGGTCTCAGGTCCGACTGCCACATCAGGTGTTGCCTACAATTGGGACTTTGGAGATGGGACAAGTTCTACTGATCGGGATCCAGGTATCGTTAACTATACGAATGAAGGACAGTACACGATCACGCTATCCGTAGATGATGGTGTGTGTCAAGCTGATTCTAGTCAAATGGTCAGTTACTTTTTACCACCAGATGCATTCACTGTCAGACCTTCAGAGTTTGTGAAGTGCAGTCCTGCGGATATTGATTTTGAAAATTCATTACCTTCGACTTCAGTGTATTCGTCCTTTTGGGATTTTGGTGACGGCAACACGTCCACTGAGTTAAGTCCAACACACACCTATGGTAGAGGTGGAGATTTTGATGTGACCTTTCAGTTGGTCGCGCCCGATGGACAAATATGCAGTCAAGAAGATTGGCCATTGACGATTATAGAAGGTCCGGATGCAGATTTCACCTTCAGTCCTAATCCTGTGTTAAATCCAAATGAAGCCGTCAGATTCTTTAATCAATCGACACCATTAAATGCGAGCTTCGAATGGGATTTTGGAGATGGTGATGGCTCTACAGAAGATGACCCAACGCATGTCTATGGTTTTCCAGATAATTATGATGTTTTTCTTGTCGCGAGATCTGCCATTAATAACTGTGTTGATACAGCTTTTGCTGTCGTGCCCGTTTCTTCTTCTGGAGCACCTGCATATCCTAATGCCTTTAGGCCGACTGGCGATCAAAACAATGAGTTCAAGGGTGCGAGTTTATTTTCAAGCTTTATAGAATATAATTTGTCAGTTTGGGATCGATGGGGCCAAAAAGTATTTGAGTCAACCGATCTCGATGAAGGCTGGAATGGTAGAAAAGACAATTCGGGCACACTTTTACCTCAGGGTGTCTACGTGTATAAAGTTAATTTTTCTGTTGATGTTGCTGGGGATGTCATGGAGCAACAAACGAATGGCACGGTCTTGCTAATAAACTAAGTCGGTGAAGAAGATATTTGTAAGTCTATGGTTTTTGTTGAATGTTGTTGTAGTTCATGCAACCCATATTGCTGGGAGTGAGGTGACCTATGAAATTGTAAGACCAGGCGTGGTGGGAGGCTCTTTTACCTTTAACATAAAAGTCACAATTTATAGAGACGTGTATCAAGGTGGTAATGTTGGTAACATCCCATTTGATCTTGGAATCGATTTAGCTATTTATGAGCGAAATGGAAGCGCTTGGGAGCTCGATGATCAGCGCAATATTTACGAGGGTATTCCCATTGTCCGACCAGATAAAATACCGCTTAATTTACAAGGTAATGACTGTTTTGATGAGAGTGTATTGCCAGTGTTCAGCACCGATAAGTCATTTTATATTCTGGAGAATATAACACTAGATGTCATTGATACAGAATACCGTATTGCTGCGCAGAGATGCTGTCGAAGTGCAGCCATCAACAATATTATTTCTCCAGATGAGACAGGCTTAGTGTTTGAAGTTATCATTAGCCCTGAAGCGCAGCTCTTACAAAATTCTAGTCCAGTTTTTGATTTTGATCCAGAAAATGTCATTTGTGTTGGCTTTCCTCAGGTGATAGCAATGGCTGCTACAGATGCAGATGGAGATGATTTGGTTTACTCGTTTACCACACCACTTGTAGCTGGTGGTTCGCGAGGTGATGCAGTGACGAATCCATGTCCTGCTTCTGATCCGATGCAGTTTTGTACTGCTGAGTGTGATGGTATTATACCGAGTGTTAGAAATTGCAGGCCAGATTTATTTACAACAGTGCAATATCAGCCAGGGTTCAGCTTTGATAACCCTGTGACAGCAGATCAGCCTTTTGCGATTAATCCGAGCACTGGTTTGATATCAGGTACGGCATCAGCGCAAGGTGTGTATGTGATCGGCGTGTTGGTTGAGGAATTTAGAGGAGGAGTCAAGATAGGGGAGGTGACCAGAGATTTTAATCTAAATGTGACGACCTGTAATCAAGAGGCTGTGATTGGTCCACCGGGCAGTGCAGGTCAGATTGATAATTTAAAGCTGCAGTGTAATGATGCATCGATGATGATTATAGATGAGTGGGATCCTTGTGGAGCTGCAGTCGTGCGGATTGAAAATTTTGCGAATGCCAATCCAGATCGGGTTTCTTTTCGATGGACGATATATGAGGAGGATGGCTTGACGGAGGTCTTGCGTAATGAGGCGGACTGGGAGCCAGCATTTGATTTACCGGTTGGTCGATATATAGCGAGGCTAACACTTTTCCCAGGTTTAGTCTGTGAGGATTTTTGTGAGATGCAGTTGAATGTGACAGCACCACTCATATCAGATTTTACTCTTGATATTGGGAATGCAGGTGCGCAATGCGAGGCACAACCAATAGCCATAACAGCTCCAGCAGAAGACCCGAATGCCAGTTACAGTTGGGACTTTGGGGATGGCAGTACGTCAACTCAGATTGATCCAGGACAAGTCAGTTATGCGATGCCAGGTCAGTATGAAATTATGCTAGCTGTGGAGCGGGGTCGCTGTACGGATACAACCTTTTCGGGTCCGATTGATTATTTTCCTTTGCCTTCTGGCATAAGAGCCTTGCCGAGTCAGTTTGAAGCTTGTGGTGAGATGGTGATCGCGTTTGAGAACTTGTCCTTGACAGATGCTGCGCCTTATATGTTGCAATGGAACTTTGGTGATGGGACTACATCGACTGATTTGAATGCAGAGCATATCTACACAAGTGCAGGAGAGTTTCAGGTGACTTTGGATATTTCATCAGGCACGGGATGTTCGAGGACTGAGGAGTTTCCGTGGACGATTACGATTCTTGAAACACCAACTGCGGCCTTTGTGGCGACTCCGGAAGAATTAACGAGTCCGGGGCAGGAAGTTGAGTTTACGAATTCGTCGACAGCTGCTAGCTCTTATGAATGGCGATTTGGTGATGGTACACCACCAGCGTTTAATGAAGATATCAGTCATACATTTGAAAATCCTGGTGTATTCAATGTTCAACTGTTAGCCTTTTCTCCTATTAATAGTTGTGTTGATACTGCTTCAATAGAGATACCGGTGACGGCTGCAGGGAGGCCATTGTTTCCTAATGCCTTCATGCCTTTGAATGGCAGGTCTTCAGAATTTAAGCCTATAAGTGTGTTTGATAATTTCGTTTCGTATAGACTGGCGATTTTTGATCGGTGGGGTGCTCAGGTGTTCGAAACGACTGATTTTGAGCAGGGATGGAATGGAAAGAAGGACAACGTAGGCATAGATTTGCCGAATGGGGTCTATATCTATCAATACATGTATGAAGTCATAGTAGGCAGTCGGATGGAGGAAGGAGGCGACTCTGGAACGGTGATGTTATTACGGTAGGCTTAAAGAAAGCTCGGCCTCGTTGTACTCTGATTCAATAAGGTTATAAATACATCCATAGCATTTAACAAGAAATACTGGTTAAGTGCTGTTGGTTCGGAGACCAGCAGTGGCTATGAAGTTAATTTGTGTGGTCAGGCGAGATTATGATTTAGTAAAATAAATCATATCATATGTAGTTAAATTGATTGTTTAATCCTATCTTTGCACTCATTTTGAATCAAATTCCTTTATAATGGATGCTATCAAGTTTGTACATGAGCAATTGGCTGTTAAGAATGAATTACCATCATTCAGACCAGGTGATAATATTTCTGTGAGTTATAAAATCGTAGAAGGAGCTAAGGAGCGTGTTCAGATCTTTAGAGGCGATGTGATTCAAATTAAAGGTCAAGGCGCCACTAAAATGTTTACTGTGAGAAAAATCTCTGGTAATGTTGGAGTCGAGCGTATTTTCCCTCTTAGCTCTCCTGCAATTGTAGGTGTGGAGATCAACAAAGTAGGTAAAGTTAGACGAGCTAAACTCTATTACCTAAGAGATTTAGTAGGTAAGAAAGCGAAAATCAAGGAAAAGCAGTTAAAGTAGATTTAAGCTGTTTATCTCTTTCCAAATTCTATTCGTGATCGTAATAGATTTTAGGCACAACTAAGTCTAGATTGTTGTTGAACATACAGTTAACGTTCATATGCTTATTTCTTTCAATATCTTTTCAGCAATTCATATTATTTTTTGGGTTTATTCGTTGAATGTCTAGTATGAAAGTCAATCGATCTCGATTCATATTATTGTTCAGTTTATCTATCATGATTGTCGTTTCTTGTGTATCAGACTCCAAGATTGAGCAAGAAAATATTTATGGTAATTGGGAAGTCATCGCAGCAAAGCGAAATAACAGATTAACGAGTACCTTGAAGGACGGCTACTTTAAATTTTTCGAAAGTGGTGAAATGGAAACGAATATCTATGGCGATGATCAGCGGTTTCAGATGATCATTGATGGAGAGAATATAGAGCAAACTGGGGATTTGGACGCAACATATAAGATCAGAATGCTTCAGAATGACACTCTTCATATTTCATCTACAATCCAAAAATACTACTTTGACTTTCTTGCGGTCAAGCGCGATTCACTTCAGATAGACTAAAGGTAGATAGATTCGAATTACCGTAAGTGTATACATTTATTTATGAAGTTGTTAATGAGAACACCAACAACGATGGGCGATTTTTCATTTCACTCACCACTCACCACTCAAAACTCAAAACTCAAAACTCAACACTCAAAACTATTCCACCCCTCCACATCCATCTATAAATGCATGAAAGACACTAGATAGTTCGACTTCAAATCCTGATAACAGTTCTATGTATGTGCCAGAATCATAGTCTACATTAATACTAGGTGTGCCTTGTATGATTTGATCTGATTCTATAGCACCATCAACTTCATAGTCTTCGTCAATGGTTTGGGTAGCAGTTAACATATTACCATTGGCTGCTGTATATTCTGGTGGATCTTCAAGAATAATGACCGTTGTCAATACATCACAGTTATTAGCGTCTGTAATTGTTACATCATATGTTCCTCCAGCAAGGCCAGATTCAGTCTGCAATGAACCTCCAGTTGACCATGCATACGTATAAGGTGCTAAGCCACCACTTGGTACAACAGTTGCACTTCCATCTTGATCACCATGACATGTTACATCAGTTGAACTGGGCATGACTGTAATACTACTTGAAGAACATCCAATTAACTCAACAATAAGACCTGCATCGTCACAAACTGCAATTGTAGTTTGGTCGGATATGACACACGCCGTATTCGTTATGGATACAAATCCATTATCTATAGAAATATCATCTATCCACCAACCCACATTATTTGTATTGTTGTCTTGTCCGAAAACAATGCGAATGATAACATCTTCATTAGCGAAGTCAGTCAGGCTGATAATCGTTTTTATAAATCCACCACTTTGGCCAGACCAAGCTTGTTTACCTCCGATTTCTGTATTGCTACCATTAGCACCTAAGACACTGTTATATCCATTTTGAATGAATGCAGCTGCTGTAATGGGGTTCCAATTGATACCATTATCAATGGACACTTCTATATATCCGCCATCCCAGCCACCTTCAGTATCATATTGATGATAAAAACTCATAATTGGATAATCTGTTAATGTCAAGACTTGTGACTCTAATGCCGAAGTTTTATTAGGCCCATTAGTATTGGACACAAACCAAGAATTTGTTGGTGACTGAGCAGCAGTATTAGCGATTGACCACGCATCTGCAATTCCGCCTCCAAAATCATTGATGGTCCAAAGAGCCCCTCCATTTTCAACATCATCTAATAATAAATTTTCAGATGAACCAGGCATAGCTGTATCGATTGTCGTAATCACAGTACAGGTAAATTCCTCTCCTGCAGCAAGGCCAGGATGATTAATTGTGAGAGTATTGGCATTTGTAGAATATGTTGCTGGACTAGGGCAGACCACACTGCTAATGGTAAATGCAGCATCAAAGATATCTGTAAGTTCTATATTATCTTCTGACCCACAGGCTTTAATTGTGAAATCAAAACTGACAGGATCTCCTTCTGCGACAAGATTTAGATTTACCGATTTCTCAATTTGAATCGATGGTACATCAAATGCTTCTATATTGTCAGTTATACTCCCACTTGATCCCTGATTAGCACTGACACCCAAGCCTCTATTTGCAAAAACTTCCCATATGAGACATACGTGGATACCGCCATATAGCGCTTCGTCTGCTGCTATAATCGCGTCTCTACCATCTACGAAACCAGGACTACATGGTTGTAACTTGAGGCCCTCCATAACGAGCTGGAGTGCTAAATTTTGTCCACCAAAAGTACTTGGTGCTCCAAGTGTTCCTGCATTTGCATAATTACTATCATAAATATCAGTTCCGACGCCATATAGATCTACTAGCTTCCACGTCATGTCCCAGAGCATAGTACACCAAACAGAACCTACACCATGCGGTATCGAAACATTAGCAGTAGAAGCATATGTCATTGGGTTGATTCCGAAATCACTTGAATAAGGAAATGGTCTTATTCCACCTCCAGTTATTGATTGTCCTTGCAAGTATGTGCCGATTCCTCTCCCTTGTGGACCTGTATCCCCAGGTTCTATTGTAAATATTAAACCAAAGTAGTCACTCCAACCTTCTCCCATTTGCTCGTCACCAGATAGACAGCCAGCGTTAGAAGCTCCTCCTGTTAATCTAGTTGATATACCATGTCCATATTCATGAATAATAACTCCATTGTCATAGTCAGAATCTCTATTGACAGGTGCAACTGTACTTGTGACAACATCTATAGTAGCTGGCAGGTTAGCACGAAGTATTGCACAATCTTCTTGAGAAATCATAACTGATGGAATAGTTGTTCCTGTACCTGACATGCCTGCTGCGCCTCCTGGTACATTGTTGCAAATGACAACAGCTATAGCGCCTTCATTTTCGGCATTGGTTACTTTTTCAACAAAGGTACATGTGCCTCTATCTATCAAGGCAACATTGCCGCTTAGGGCTGCTCCATTTGATAGCGGATTTGCAGTACAGCCTTCATGGGTACCTCCAGTTGTGTCATCGACTTCAATAACAGTTCCTGAAAAAGTAGCTAGTGGTCCAAAGCTTGCCGGTATAGTTTCATATGCTGCTTGAATTGGTGATGTGACTTCAAATGTTGTACCAGCTGGCTGCGTCCACTCATACATTTCCATTCTCGGATTAACTCCTTCAGCAGTTATAAAAAATCGGGCATTATTTGAATCAGAACCATCTTGAGCGTCTGCTAAAACAGCATCATTTCCTGTACCATTGCCAGTATCGTTTGTTTCCTGAAAATTACCAGAAGCTTCATCAAAGCCATAATGGTACATGATGTCATGAACAATATTATTCCAGTAAAATAAATTAGTGATTGCTGCATCTTGATATAGACTAGGTGTATCATTAAAATCAGGAATAAAAGTATATTGCTGCTGTCCTGTACCTGCTAGCTCAGAATCAGGTGAAGTTGCCGCTGCATGATTATTGTTACCATCTATGTCTTCAACTGCCCACACGTTATTTCCTCTTGTTGTTGTGAATGTTGTCGCGCCATCATTGTGCCAATCAAATGGATGTGCAGCTGGATCAAGGTTATTAACCCATGGAGAATTGACAATAGAAAGCGGGCCATGGTTTGGTGACTCAAAAGGTATGGGACATACGTTATAATCACCATCTACAAATTCTGTTGTTTTGCTTGTTATATTATGATTAACGAGGTATTCTGTCGTACTCAAGATAGAGTGATCATGTGTCAAATGATCACATGATTCATCATTGTGAGAAAAGTTGCACTCCAATGTGAAGCTTGTTTTTTCTACGATTGTACCATCCGCAGCATTTACCTTGATATCCCACCAAAATTGATCGTCTGCTTTTTCTATTGCGATACTCCAAGTGAGTATGAGTTGACCATCTTGCTCTATATAAAGCAGAGTCGCTTTAATATCTCGATTAGATATATCTGTATTCACCAATACGGTTTCCTTTGATGAAGTCGTTTTTTGTTGTATTATTTTAGATTCCTGCTCTGTTTTTAAATTAAAATGATCCGCAACAGAACGCACTGCTTGAGATTGATCAATCAGAGCTTTCGAACTACTTATGGATTTGTAATCAACAAATCTATTCCCAACATGTACTATTTTACCAGTTTTATCAACGGCAACATTTGTAATAGCATTATAAATGTTAATGCCATTGACAGCCTGATTAAAGTAAATGTGGGTTAATCCGCTTTGCTGACTTGTGTGACTAGAGGATATAATCAGATTTTCTTTGGTCAGTTTAAATTGATATTTACTTTGATTTTGTAGTAAATAATTACTTGCTATTTCTTGTGATTGTTGACTCCAAGAATTGAAAGCAAACGAGCTAAATAGAATGAAGCTCAATAGTTTTACACTATGTATCATACCGCCTTAGTATAGTTAATAGAAATTTTATAGAACTCTCAAATTTAGTATTAATTTGAGTTTATCAGTCAGGTTATCGTTTATTAATGCTTGTATTGAACCTTATATAATGGATTATCTGAGAGATATGTCATTCAGATAGCATTTCCCGTTAGATACTAATTTCATTAAATTTAGATTTACTGAAAGCAAATGGTCTATAAACACCTTTATATGTTAAAAAATATGTAGTTTTGCGCCGCTAAAGCCCTATGATCAATGATGATGGAGTAGGGTATGGTTAATCCAAATAAATTTAAGTAACATGCCAGTAAAAATTAGACTTGCCAGAAGAGGGCGTAGAAAAGCCCCATTTTACCACATTATCGTAGCAGATGCCCGCTCTCCAAGAGATGGTAAATTTATTGAAGAGATTGGAAAATACAATCCTTTGACAAAACCTGCAACAATAGAGTTGGACCGAGACAAAGCGTTCGATTGGTTAATGAAAGGTGCACAACCTACAGAAACCGCAAGAGCCATTCTAAGATTCAAAGGAGTGCTATACCGAAAACACCTCGCGAGAGGCGTTGATAAAGGCGCTATGGATCAAGAAAAAGCCGATCAAATGTATCAGGATTACATTGAATCCAAAGAAGCTAAAGTAGCTGCTAGATTTGAAGCAACTAAAGCAGAGAGAGCATTATTTTTGGCTGCAGTTTCTGGTACTCCTAAAGCAATTATAAAAGAACATACTGCTGCTGATGCAGAAGCAGAACAGTTTCAAAATGTAGATGTTGCTGAAGATACTTCACCTGCTACAGAAGCTGCTGAACAGTTTCAAAATGTTGATATAACAGAAGAAGCTGCCCCAGCCGCAGAAGCAGCAGCGACACCAGCTGCAGAAGAAGCTGCACCGGTTGCAGAAGAAGCTGCACCAGTCGCAGAAGAAGCTGCACCAGCTGCACCAGCTGCGGAAGAAGCTGCACCAGCTGCAGAAGAAGCTGCACCAGAAAAAGACGCAGAATAATATTTTCTCCAAAAGGAGGGTTTTATTTAACACATGTGACTAGGAGGGCGATTGATATTGAGGAAGATCAGATGACCTAGTCACTGACTTAACTTATTTATCATGAAGGAATTAGCTCAAATATATGTTGACCAGCTCGAGCAAATAAAAAAGGACATTCAAGATTCTGAATTATTAGCCAAGTTTCTAGACGAGGAGGAAGAAGAAATCTTTAAGGAGTTTCAACTAAAGTTTGAACCCATCATAGATGATTTGCATATTGCAGTGGCTGAAAACCATCCCTTACAACTTCAGAATTTTGAAAATGCCCTACTTGATGATGGATTCGAAGGACTCTATCTTCCTAGGATTTTAGGCTACTCTGTCATGAGAGGTCAAATCAATGATAATTATAAATACGTTAGACCTCAAGCACACTTCAAGCAAATTCTATTAACAATATGTAACTCCGCTAACTTTGAAAGCATCAAGACCCGAATCGGTCAAACGATTCAAGTTGGTTTTGCTTTGAGTTCTAATATTTGGATTACAAATTTACTTGCTCAGATATCAAACAAACGAGTGTCTGCTTTCCTTGAATCGCTATATTCTAATAAGTTTAGAGATATACGGGATAGACGGACAGCTTATACTCGGTATAAAAAGCAGTTTGAAAATTATAATTACTTATCAGCTGGCATGCCTCAAAATATTTCGGAGCTGTCGCTATTTGCAAATGGCCTTAAGAAATTCTTTGTCTATCGATCAAAGAATAATTCTAATAACGAGAGTCTCTTACCTCACGTTAAGGAATTTGTCAGTAATGATAGTTTGAAAAGTGAGAACGAATTGTACGAATTAGTTATGATTCTCATGATGTATTTGAATGGCGATGCTGAGCTGAATAACCTGACACAAAAACGGTTTAAAGAGCACAGAAGTTCTGAAGCAGGAGTAGAGCATATATTCCAATTTTTAAATACTATCCAAGCAGACCCTGCTATGCAATATACTGCAGAACAAGATCTGTCATTTGCTGCTGTCGCTGACTTGTCACGCGAAGATGAAGTCAGTCGCTATTTTAAATTGATGAATGAAGTGCATGGGAAAGGCTATGTGCATGAAGATGTGATTGAACTAGTCAAAAACTATTATGATCAACACCTTGGCTTGTCTGTTCAAAATAAATGTGTTCGAAATGTGATACGGAATTACATTTCAAACTTTATAGGTAAATTAGAAGAAACAGAATATTCTGCTTTATTTGATCTCCAAAAAACAATAGTTACTTATATTAGTATCTTCTCAAATGAACAATTTAATCAAGATGTTAAGGCAGCTTGCATGATTTACATTAAAAAGTTGATTAAATTTTATCCTGATAAAAGAGGTCGTGATTATCAAGACATTAAGAAGTTTGTATCTACCTCGTTTGTGGATCTTGGATTCTTAAATGAAAAAGAAGTCGTAGAACTCTTTAAGACTAGGAGAAAGAAGAAGGCTGAATAAGTGTTTCTACTTGCCCATTATGATTGTCTATAGATATCAACTGTTCATCTAAACAATTACTATTTTCCCTTTAGACATCTTAAGTTTACTCTATGATTTCTGGCATAATAGATGGAGCATCATCGTATTTAGGTTCATTTAGTATCATTAAGAAGTATAGACTATGGAAGTATGTCTTACTTTCAGGTCTTGTAAGTTTAGGATTAGGTTTACTTATTTTTTACACAGTTTGGAATTCGGCAGACTCAGTTGGAGATTGGATTTCTGGATTTTACAAATGGGATTTTCTAAGTTCATATGTAAACCGATTTCTTGATTTTCTAGCTGGTGGATTGATGTTCGTCATTAGTTTTTTACTGTACAAGTACATCATCATGGTGATTGTCTCTCCATTTATGAGTATGATGTCAGAAGAAATAGAACGACAAGAGTCTTATCACTATACCCCTCAGTCCTTTTCAATACCTAAAATGATAAGAGACTTGCTGAGAGGCTTGCGAATCGCCGTCAGTAATTTGACCAGAGAACTGAGCCTGACTGTATTGATTTTTATCGTCGGTTTTTTTCCATTAATGACAATTTTTACCCCGGTCCTTTTATTTATCGTTCAGGCGTATTATGCGGGCTTTGGGAATATTGATTATTTTCTTGAACGCCACACGAATGTGCGGGCCAGTCGCCAATTTGTGAAACGAAACAAAGGTTTTGCAATCGGGAATGGAGCTATCTTTTTACTTATTTTACTTATTCCAGTCGTCGGTCTATTCTTAGCACCTGCGCTAGCGACTGCTGCTGCCACGACAGAATCAATGAGACGATTTGAGTCAGTTTATTCTTGATCTGGAGTAAACTTATACCCAACACCTCGAATGGAATGGAAGTATTGTGGGGTCCTTGGATTTGCTTCAAAATATTTACGGAGTGATAAGACGAAATTATCAATAGTACGCGTAGAAGGGTAGACATCATATCCCCAAACAACTTTAAGGATTTGTTGCCTAGATAGCACTTTATCCTTGCGCTCGATAAACAGCTTCATAAGCAACGCTTCTCTGTTCGTTAAAGTGAACTCTCCATTTACTCCACAGGCTTTATACGTACTAAGATTCACATAATGTGGTCCAAAATTATAAACGATAATATCATCTTCTTGGATTTGGCTGCGTGATATTAATTTTTCAATTCGTAGTACAAGCTCTTCAAGATGAAATGGCTTGATAAGATAATCATCCGCTC
Source organism: uncultured Saprospiraceae bacterium (assembly GCA_937959275.1). Lineage (GTDB taxonomy): Bacteria > Bacteroidota > Bacteroidia > Chitinophagales > Saprospiraceae > CALFUK01. Next base: position 39,833 of record CALGLU010000105.1, read on the forward strand.
CATATTTTAAGCCTTTAATTCTATCGCTAGATGTATCTTTTGCTGAAACAATAATAATTGGAATTATCGAATTCTTATTTCGAATGGCTTCGCAGACTTGCAAGCCACTAATGTCAGGCAACATCACATCTAAAATAACAAGTTCGAAATGTTGTTGCTCAAAAAATTGAAGGGCTTCTTTACCGCTCTCAGTCACGACAACTTCGTAGTCTTCAATTTCAAGATTTAGTTTAACGATGTCCTGAATGCTCTTCTCATCTTCAACCAGTAAGATCCTCATGCAATTGGTGTCTGTTGATGTATAGGCAATTGAATTCTCATGATCGTCCCCTTGGGTTGATTGTCCAATATTTCAAAACGACCCTTGTGCGAATCTACTATTTTGTTGACAATAAATAAGCCAAGACCTGATCCCTCTGAGGTCCTGAATTCTTCATTTCCTATTCTATAAAATTTATTGAGTACTTCCTTTTTCTCTGTGTCTGGGATGCCGCTACCTTGATCTATACAGTCGATGATCAATTCATTGTTTTTACGCTCAACTCGGATTGTGATATTGTCATCTTTTTCTGAATATTTGATCGCATTCTCTACTAAATTTGTAATCACAGATTGAATGGCTTCTTTATCAAGCTCCGCAATAATGCCGTCTTGACAATCTAACTGGATACGGTGACTTTCTCCTTGATATCTATAGCGAGAAATGACATTCAAAAAGAAGTCTTTTATCTCTACTTCTTCATAATTGTATTGGTAATGATCTTCAATTTTAGTTGAGAGTAGAAGTTTATTAATCATCGATTCTAGACGATTCGTTTCTTTAAGAGCATTGGCGCTAATGCTGGTGCGTCTATCCGTATCTAGCTTAGGTTTATTCAATAATGTCTCTAAAATCATTTTAATGGAAGCCAAAGGGGATTTTAATTCGTGTGTGACACTTAGTAGAAAATTATTTTTCATACTTGCTATTTGAAATTCACGCTTTGCGGCTCTGTTGATAATCAGAATTCCAATAATAAGTAGAATTGCAAATACAAAACCTTCACCCAAGATCATGATTTTCTGCCTATCATATTTAGCCTGTATCGTTGCCAAATCTGGAAGATCATCAATGACCTCTTGTTGAATGATGGCTTGTTGATATGTATAGACTTCTTCATTTTTATTATACAGTAATAAAGTCCACCATGCCAATGCTGCCACCATGTAAGCTATCAAAACGAATGATATGAATCTAACGCGATTAGAGATCATGCTGCATGGATCCGATCCAAAATTTCACAAATATGTGAGGCGGCTGTCGCAAGTGATTCCTCTGTGTGTGCAGCGGACACAAAGCCAACCTCATATCCTGAAGGGCCTAGATAGATGCCTCTTTCAAGTAGCTCACCATGTAATTGTTTAAACTTTGACATGGAGTTTGGGTCTATTTGGTCCGCAGTCACTACTCTATTTTTTGTAAAGGCAAACCAGAATATGGATGCTATACTTTGAATGCTAAACTCATAGCCCTTGCCGTCTGCATGTGATTGAATCGTATCTACAAATCCCTGGGTCTTCGCTGCTAGTGATTCATGAAATCCTTCTTTTAAAAGTAATTCAAGAGATGCCATACCCGCAGCCATGGCGATGGGGTTCGCAGATAGAGTACCAGCTTGATATACGGGCCCGTCAGGCGCGACATGCCCCATGATCTCTGCTTTGCCACCAAAGGCACCGACAGGCATACCGCCTCCAATGATTTTACCAAAGGTGATTAAATCTGGTTCTATATTATAATAGCCAGCAGCGCCTTCAAAACCAAGCCTAAATCCTGAAATGACTTCATCAAAAATCAACAAGACTTTATGGTCATCACAGAGCTTACGCAGCCAGACCAAAAACGAAGTGTCTTGTAATAACAAGCCATTATTTGCTGGTACTGGCTCGATGATGATACAGGCAATATCGTCGGCGTGTGCCTTCAATGTCTCTTCTACACCAGCCAAGTCATTAAGTGGAAGGACCAAAGTCTCTTGCGCTAACTCTTCTGGAATCCCTGCAGAAGTTGATACACCAAATGTCGCCAAGCCCGAACCCGCTTTGACCAATAGGCTATCTACGTGTCCATGGTAGCAGCCATCAAATTTGATAATCTTCTTTCTACCGGTAAAGCCTCTCGCTAGTCGAATAGCAGACATGACAGCCTCTGTACCTGAACAAACAAACCGCAACTTATCGATATACCTGTGGTTATCTACGATTAGTTTACCAATTTCAACTCCCTGCCTTGTAGGTGTACCAAAGGACAATCCCTTATCTACCGCCTGCAAGACGGCATGTCTGATATATTCGTTATTGTGGCCATGGATGAGAGGTCCCCAAGAACAACAAAAATCAATGTAACTGTTATCGTCTTCATCATAAATTCTGTCCCCATCTCCACGCTTAATAAATAGGGGAGCCCCATGTACAGATTTGAAGGCTCTCACTGGTGAATTCACGCCTCCTGGAAAATATTGCTTCGCCTCTTGAAACAACTGATTTGATTTGTCTCTCTTTAATTTCATAAACTAATGCCTATCTCTCTTGAATTTAGTTAATTTGCCATCGCAATGTCAAAGGTATGCAATTAGAATTTTTGAAGTGCATAGCGGCTTATGTTCTGAAGAATGGTGCGGTCTCAATTCCCGGCATTGGATACCTATATACACAAAATCGTAACGAAGAGTTTACGAAACAGAGTGGTTATTTACATCCACCACACAAAATTTTAACATTTGATCCAAAACCTAGGAAAGATGTTCAATTTATTAAGCATTTATCTAAAGTGTTTAATGTTTCGTTTGATAGAGCGTCTATTCTCATCGAAACCTTCAGTAAAGACCTAAAAAAGAGCTTATTCGAGGGACAAAGTGTTAAAATACCTGGTTTAGGGAGTTTAAGAGCTGAACGCGAGCGCCTACTTTTTGAGCCCTTAGAAGGAAATTTTCATCAAGATTACTTGTTTTATCCTGCCATTCCGTTAATACCGATTTTGGCAGAAAAGAAGGAAATAAAGCCAACTTTAGCTCCATCTGAGAAAGTTGGTAGAGTTTCTGCTATAGATAGGGTAGATAAGCCTGCACCTATTAAAAATACAGGCTTAGACTCGAGTAAATCTATCAAGATGGAAAACACTAATAACAATCGAAAAGATCCTTACTATGAAGATGACAAAGGTCTATTCTCAGAAATAGGCTCTCCCTTGCTACTTATACTTTTGCTTGCTGCAATTACTTTCTTCTCATTCAAAACAGGTTGTTTTGGTCTTCTAGATAAAGGTAAAGCTTTGACGACTGAAGTTGTAGACACTGTTGGAGATACTGTTGGTGATACAGCTGATGAAGTCGTTAATAAGGCAACTGGTGCGTTAGCAGGCGATAATAGTAATGAAGAAGGCTATACTGGTAAATATAGTGATGTACTGACACAAGAAATCATAGATCAAGGCTGTGTGATCGTGGTCGGTTCGTTTAAGAATGCTAAGAATGCTTTGCGCATGAGAAATAGAATCATCGCGAAAGGGTATCAGCCTTTTGATGAATACCATAATGGTCTTAACCGCATCGGACTTGTGTTCGATTGTCTTGAAGTTGATTTAGTCGATTTCATACAGTCTGTTCGAAGTGATATCGATCCCAAAGCGTGGTACAGGATTCCTGGATTCGAAGTGGCTTATTTAAAGTAGCATAAACTTCAGTCAAATTTCCATTGTTTATTTCTGAGTTAAGGAGGTTTAGCGTGTATCCACTACGTATTTACTGTTTTAAATCAAACATTGCGGTCTAATTTTCACCACATAGAAGGATAGATTCATAGACATCGGTATAGATTAGAATACCTTGATTTGGAAGAAGCCTCTAAAATCTTAACGAGCAGAAGTAAAGGTGTGTCATCCAATGCCGTTTAATTAGTGTATGGGTATTTCAATTTAAAATCCTTTTGTCATGATTTTTACCAAAAATCCCGCCAAAAGGAGACTTTCTCTAACCATTCCACGCGGCACTTCGTACCGCGCTACAATAATGTCGCACTTTCAGCGCTTATATTCCTTAACTAAACGACATTGGGTGTGTCATCCCTCCGCAGACTCACAATTTGAGGCATGTTTTTCACCACATATAAGGATAGATCATAGTAGCTGTCTAATCTACTAGCTGACTAACCACCAAACACTATCTTATTTATTGGCAACCCAAATCGATCCTAGATTGAGGATCATTATTAGGGAAACAGAATCCAGACATCACTTCATCTGGTGCATAACGTTCCAAATTTGGATCTCTTAGTGAGCTTGCTAAGAAGAGTAATAACTGACTTCTCTCCTCATCTGTAAGGGATAACTCTCTGAATTTTATAGACAGTTTTTCTTGAGGGATGTTACTGTTCTCTGATTGAGCTTTGATTTTATAGTCAACGACTTCTTCTAAAGATCGTTTGCTGCTACCATGAAAGAAGAATGGCGCATCTGCAAGATTGTACAGTTGAGGAACTTTAAATTTGTAATTATCTTCTTCCTTAAGTGTGAATCCCCCACGACCTAGATTTCTTCGATCAAATTCATTCGTATTAAATGAAGGTGATTGATACATATCTTTCACGCCGATCGCCTCAAAATCTAGGGAACCTAGATTGGGTCGGTAATGACAATTTTTACAATTCCCTTTATCACCAAAAAAGAGTATTGCTCCTTTCTTTTCATCTAGGGACATCGCATTATCATCACCTTTAAGCCATTTTTGGAATGGTGCCTCATCGGCAAGTAATGTTCTGATGTAAGCAGATACTGCTAGCGATGCAAAGTTTCGAGTATATCTCTGCGTTGGAGACACCGTAGGAAATGCCGCATCAAAAAGAGGCGTATAGCCATACTGGTCTAGTAAGGGTTTATTGATGGTAATCCTATGGGCTTCCAAACCGTCAATATTTTGGGTTTCAATTCCTTGAAAACCGATATTATTTAGGTCTGTGTCATCTCTTAGATCCCAGATATCTTCAGTACCTACATTAACACCTGTTGAGCCAAATTGACCATTCCAAAAGGTATTAGTTACGTAGGCAACACCAAGTAAACTGAGTGGTCTAGCACTTTGTACATCAAGTTCATTTTCCTCATATTCAGTATTTCTTGCTCTATCCTCACCGTTTAGACCGTAAGCAACACCTCCATCCGCTATACCTTGTGCACTGCCAGGTCTGAAACCTGCAGAGGGTAGGTGACAACTTGCACAAGAATATGTACCCATACCTGATTGCTTAACGGCATCCATGGCGAGGCCCGTATCATAAAAGATCTGTTTACCTAACTCTACCTTTTCGCGAGTCAGTCTGTTTCTTGGATCTTGAGGAATATTGTCTAAATCATTTGCTGTAGGGAAAATGTAGTAGGACATTTCTCCAGTTTCTGATGCATCTTTGACCAAAGTTCTGAGCTCAGTATCGTACTCTAATGAGTCTGATGTTTTGTCCTTTGTACAGGCAAAAATAAGACTCACACTAAAAAGTAATAAAATCGGTTTCAAATTCATGTACACAAATCGAATAATGGATTTAATCTCACATATAATATAAAGATATCATATGTTTCAAATAACTTGATAGTTCAGACATGCAAAAGTATGAAATCGTCGTTAGAAAACCATAATCTTTAGTATAGAAATAGTATTTGTTATGCCAAACACAACATTAGTGATTTTAGCTGCTGGAATGGGCAGTAGATATGGAGGTTTAAAACAAATGGACTCTTTTGGTCCAAATGGGGAAACAATCATTGATTATTCCATATTTGATGCGATAGAGGCTGGATTTTCAAAAGTCGTCTTTATTATAAGAGACTCCTTTCGCAATGATTTTGAATCCTTTTTCAAAGATAAATTTGAAGGGAAGATTGAAATTGCCTTTGTTACTCAGGAATTACATCATATACCTGAAAAATTCACATTAAATCCGGATAGGGAGAAACCATGGGGGACGGCACATGCTGTTCAGATGGCGAAAGATGAGGTGGATGGTCCATTTGCAGTTATTAATGCGGATGATTATTACGGAAAAGAGGCTTACCAGACTTTATTTGATTTCTTTAATGCGACTGATAATCACCTTAGTGAATATTGCATCATAGGGTATTTCCTTGAGCGTACGTTATCTGAATATGGCACGGTAAATCGTGGTGTCTGCTCTATGGATAGCGAAGGTTATTTAGATTCGATCGTAGAATGTGTTAAAATATTTAAAGAAGAGGATGGTATTATCCGATATCCGCAAGATAGCGAGGACAAAAATAGTCTTGATGCCAGGACCCTAGTCTCAATGAACATGTTTGGATTTTACCCTTCCTATTTTGATCATTTCGATCGCTTGTTTTCAGATTTTCTAGAAGCTTATGGTGAGGAATTGAAAAGCGAATTCTATATCCCTACTTTTTTGGATGTATTAATTAAGGCAGGTGACGTCAAACTTAAAGTTTTGGAATCTGAATCTGATTGGTTCGGAGTCACTTACCAAGATGACAAGCCTCATGTCATCAAACGACTGAATACCTTAATCGAAAGTGGAGCTTATCCTGAAAAATTATGGGGCTAGAAATGTGATACAATATCAATATCAATATCAATGTCAATGTCAATGTCAATGTCAATGTCAATGTCAAATTAGTTGCCGTTGTTGGTCTCATACCAACGATATAAAATTCTTGCCGTTTAGTCTCAAGACCAGCGACATTTTCGACAGGTAGCTTGTTGGTGATAAACCTAACAAGTGCAGTGATTAGACTAACAATGGATAACTTTTCATGTTGGTGACAGCACTATAGGCTTAAAATTCTTCGCCACCGCCACCGCCATCGCCGCCACGATTGCCACCACCTCGCTTCTTCTTTTGATTGATTCTGTAACTAGCTGTTAGAGTAGTGGACCTAGCACGCCACTGAAATTCGCTTTTTTGAAAAAAGTTTTCAAACTCTGTTGTGCCGATTCTCTTTCTAGAATTCAATATATCTCTGGCAGATAATGTGAGTGTAAAACGATCATTAAAAAAGTCTTTACTCCAACCAATATCGATAGAGCCAGCACCTAGACTAGAGCCTTGTATTGATCGTCGTCCTCCTCTATAGTTACCCCTTAACTGTATATCCGAATCAAATACTGTAATCCTAGCAGTCATTCGACCAAACCATGTGAAATTATCAAGATCAAATTCTTCTCCTTCAAAAAAGCCATTACTTGTGGCTTTGAAAAAGTTACCATTACCATCTAGTCTGAGCCATTTAATGCCTGAATACGATAGATTTAAATCCAAACCGTAATCATCTGCTGTACCAATGTTTTGAGGTTTTCGAGTTGTCGTGCCATCAATATTTAGAGACTGTATCCGCTGAATGTTATCCTCCGTATGTCTGTAGAATAAGCTTGTGCTTAAGGTCAGCTTATCCCAATATTTAATATTACCAATTTCATACGAGTCAGTGTATTCTGGATCCAGGTTAGGGTTTCCTCCAAATAAGTTAATCCGATCACTAAGTGTGAAAAATGGATTTAAATAAAATGATCTCGGTCGATCAATTCGACGGCTATAACTAATCTGCACGGCACTACCTTCAGCTAATTCGTAATTCAGGTGGGCACTTGGAAAGAAGTCAAAATAGGTTCTTGGATTTGATATACCATCCGCAATTGTTAATACATCAGAGTACTCGGTCCTTAAACCACCTTGAAAGCTAAACTTTCCAAACTTATTTCCATATATACCATACAAGGCATGTATTTTTTCATCATAAATAAATTTATCGTCGAATAATTGACCATTTAATTCTAAGACAGAAAAGCTACCATCAGCATTTCTGTCTTGCACGATGTAATCATTCTCTAAATCCCTAAAAGACGTCCTAAACCCAATCTCGTATTTGTGATCATCACCCAAAGGTCTTGAGAAATCGAACTGAGCTAGCCAAACTTTCTCTAATTCCTCATTGCTCGATTCCTGATAAAGATTAGAAATACCTGGTTCTCCCACAGGTGTATAGACCTCATCAAAAATCGATGCCTCTGACTCGATCTCATCTCTGTACTGAATGGTTGCATTAAACATATGATCTCTAGAAGAAAATTCCTTTCTATAATTTAAGCTGTATTGGAGATTCGACTCATCTTCTTTCTCATTATCTGTCCGTAAGGTGTTACTTAATCGTTCAGGTGTAATACTAGTGACAGCTCTGCTTAAAGAATCGTAGGTAATCGTAGATAAGTTATTTTCATCAGATATCCGATAATTAAACGAAGCCGTTAGTTGAGTTTTGTCATTTAAAAAATAATCTGCTCCAAAGCGTATGCTATTCGACAAGCCTCCTCTGTCCTGATCTCGATCTGAATCAAGTATTTCTACTAAATCTCCAACCGTTCGCTCTGTGTATGTAAATCCACTACCAGGACTTGTCCTATTTCGAATGCTATAATTCGCAAACCAATTCAATTTATTCTTTCTGTAATTTAGGTTTGCACCAATGCCTTGTTGCTCTGGGATACCACCAGTCAAATCGAAAGATCCATTAAATCCATGTCCTGTGTCTTTTTTTAAGATTATATTGATAATGCCGGCCATGCCAGATGCTTCATACCGAGCCGAAGGATTCGTAATCACCTCAACTCGTTCAATCATGTTTGCTGGGATATTCCGTAAGCCATTCGTATTATCGACGCCGGCTAATCCTGACGGCCGTCCATCGATTAAGATTCTGACGCCTCCGCTTCCTCTCAAACTGACAGCTCCTTCTATATCGACAGTCACAGATGGAACATTGTCCAATATATCTTCTGCTGACCCACCTCTATTCGCAAGGTCTTTACCAACATTGAAGACACGTTTATCTAATGAAAATTGAGTTTCACTTTTCTCAGCTCTGATCTCTACTTCATCTAGTTGAGTACTATTTAAATAAAGAGCAACGGTTCCTAAATCAATCTCCCTATTTCCAGATTTGATTGCATCCCGATCAATTTCTACATCTTTTGTTATTGATTCATATGAAATAAATTCAATAATGGCATACATCGGCCCCGGTTTTATATCAACACTAAAGGTGCCATCAGATCCCGTCATGCCACCGCCAACTAAACTAGAATCTCGCTTGCTAAAGACTGAAACTGTGGCAAATTCAAGACCCTGACTCGTAGACCCATCTGTGATTTGGCCAACTAATTTAAGCTTGGGCATTTCGCCGCGTTGACGATTTCCACCGCCTGGTCGTTGAGATATTCCTGAAACGATGATTCCTAGGACTAGAAGTTGTACTAAAAAAAGCTTTTTCATATCGAATTTATACATAATAGGAATAAGACCAATGTGAGTCCAAAAGGTTTAACACCACCACGAATAATTCAATAAAAGATCATGGATGGTCGACATGATATTGATTGTATAGAATGGTGGCTAAAAAAAAGAGGCAACCATCGCATTGATGATTGCCTAATAATTAACCCGTATTATAGAAAGAAGGTGTTGACTTTAGGATTTTCGATTTATTCCTTTAATTGCTTGATATCATTTTTTAATTGCTGGATTTCTTCGTCCTGCTTTTGAAGTGCGTCGACTAAATAGGGTATGAGTCGCATATAGTCAACATGCTTCAATCCTGTATCTTTATCTGTATGTACCAGATTAGGAAATATTGCCTCTAACTCTTGTGCAATAAAACCAACATCTTCAGCCTTAGATTCCTTCCAGTTGTAGCTGACAGGTCGTAGTTTAAGTATTTGATTTTCAGTTCGTTGTAGTGAAAAAATATCGGTTTTTAAACGTCTGTCTGAATAGAGCATATAGGAATTCGCGATGGCAGATGAACCGTCTCCAGCAGAGCCCACATATAATCTTGGACCTGGGCCCATCACAGCTTCACCAACATATAAATTAGCACCATTGTGTCTTAGATTATTAGATGGTCCATTAGGAGAATTCAGGTTAAAGCGAAGGTTGCCATCGCTATGATAAATGGAATATGTTAAAGGGTCAAAATTTCCTGTTTGATCAGTAAATGTGACTTTACCATTGGGTGTTGTTACAATAACTTCACCCTCAGAACAAATTTGTTGGGCGTTAACGTTAGAAAGGCTAATGCAAAAAAGCAGCAAAGTGCTGGTTAGTAGCTTAATCATTTTAATTACTTAGGTTTTTCAAATACATAGTATCACAGAAAAGAAGAATGAAGAATGGAATCTCCCTAAACTGAGTAGGCAGAAAACATGTGGATTTTTAAAGATGTGTTATGGGCGACAGTTATTGGCAGAGTTGTGAAGGGCGAGATGAAATTCTGAATCGAGCTCAGATTGATGGCCCAACTTCGATTGTGGCATTTAAAACGTGCGCGTTTTTCCGAGAAACCAATTTCCGCTACGCACCAATAAAATTAAAGCAATGACAAATAAAAACAACTGTCATTCCGGGCTCGATCCGGAATCTGGCTATATTCTTTTTGAATCATGATTGAAAATAGATTTCTCCACTTCGGTCGAAATGGGTTTAAATGGTTCGTAGTATTTCTCGACTCGGCTGACGCCTCGCTATCTATGACAACTTTACAACCCTTTGAATATCAGATTGTTAAATTATATGATTTGGTTTTATTCACTTCTTTTCCTTTGTTTAGATGCTTGGTGACATAATCTTGCGAGATTTCTTTTCTTTGAGTTAAGCACTATACTTAATACTGTTTCTTAAAAGAGATTACTTCTTTTTAAACAAGGTATATTCTGAACTCCGATTGGGCTGAAATGTAATTTCACCCCCTTTATCCCCTCATCCTGAGGCTGACAGGCTCAATGGGGACATCTACGCTCCGAAGGCTGGAACCTTGTCGAAATCATGGGCATCTTAATTATTTACATTCTATTTGTCATCAGTATTATTTTATAGCCCGAAGGGATTTTAGGGGCTCGAAATGACAGTGTTCTCAAATATGTAAAGCAATACTGGACTCGGCTGACGCTCCTCTCTAAATGACAGTTTACTCGACTATGTAAAGCACTAAGTAAGAACTTAATTCAAGTCCTTTCTTTCAACAGTAAACCTTTAATAACCCATCGCATGATCATCCCCGCGCTTATCCGCCACGACTTCCAGGCTCCCGTCTGCTTTCACATAAATAGCCTCTACTCGTCCGATCTTACCCCGATCCTTAAGTGTATGTCCCATTGACATGAGTTGTTTTCGAGTCGTCTCGTCAAAACATGCTGATTCGTGCATAACAATATCCGGTTTCCATTGATGGTGAAACCGTGGTGCTTGGACAGCATCTGTCGCTGAAGTTTTAAAATCGAAAATGTTCACAATGACTTGGTAGACAGAGGTGATAATCGTAGAGCCACCAGGAGAGCCTACGACTAGGCTCAGCTTACCATCCTTTTCTACTATGGTTGGTGTCATTGAACTAAGCATTCGTTTTCCGGGTTCTATTTTATTTGCTTCAGCACCAAGTAAGCCAAAGAAATTAGGCACCCCAGGCTTTGCACTGAAATCATCCATCTCATTGTTTAAAAAGAAACCAGCTCCACCGACAACGACTTTACAGCCAAATCCCGTGTTAATGGTTGTTGTTAGCGACACAGCATTTCCTTCATCATCAACAATGCTAAAATGTGTGGTTTGTTCGCTCTCAGCAAAATCCCCTGCTTGAATATCTTCACTAATAGATGCTTTTTGTGCATCAAAATTAGCCATTCGTTTTTTGATGTAAGCCTGATCGAGGAGTTCATTTATTGGTACAGGATAATAGTCCATATCACCTAAATGTGTTGCTCTATCAGCGTAAGCTCTGCGTTCTGATTCGACAACTAGATGGGCTGCTTCAGGAGAATGCATCTTGTGGTTTGCAATACCATACGGCTCTATCATATCTAACATCTGGATTAAGAATATACCTCCACTTGACGGCGGCGGCATAGATATGATCTTAAGGTCTTTGTATTGTCCAATGATCGGGTCACGCCATACAGCCTTATAGTTTTTGAGGTCTTGATGTGTAATGATGCCATTGCCTCGTTGCATTTCGTCTACGATGCGGTCTGCAACCCAACCTTGATAAAAACCAGCTCTGCCATTATCTCGCACAGCTGTTAGTGTCTTTGCTAAATCTTCTTGTACCAATTTATCGCCCACTGTCCAGATTTTATCTGAATTGAATTGGTTTGGACTTGTATTGTATTTTATAAATTCTTCTTTTCTATTATTGAATTTACTGACTTGAGCTTCTGTTATTCTAAATCCTTTTTTAGCTAAATCGACAGATGGCTGGATTAGCATCTTCCAGTCTTTGAGTTTAGAATATTTTTGAAATGCCTCCCACATACCACCTACAGATCCAGGGACTCCAGAAGCTAAATGTCCAGCCCGGCTTAATTCTGATATCGCATCTCCATTCGCATCGAGATACATATCCGCAAAGGCAGCAGCTGGCGCCATCTCTCTAAAATCTAGTGTAGTTGCAAATCCAGTCTTGTCTCGATAAACCATAAATCCACCACCACCAATATTTCCTGCTACAGGATAACAAACCGCCAAAGCAAATTGTGTAGCAATAGCTGCATCTATAGCATTTCCACCTTTTTTCAAAATGGCTAAGCCAATTTTTGTCGCTTCTGGATGTGCAGTTGCAATACCAACCGATTGGCTAGTCACTGACTTTGTAAAGGTATATGCAGGAGATTTAATGGATTTGCAAGTGATAAAACTCGCGCAGAATAACAAGACAATACTAGCAAGGCGAATAAATTTCATAGAGCTTATAGATTTCTGCAATAAATATAGCAATTGTTACTCAGGCATCTTGCCTGAGTCAAGCAATTGTTACTCAGGTATCTTGCCTGAGTTCATATAGTTCACACAGAATTGTATGTACTACTTATTATTTCATAGGCAGGAATGCCTGTGGTACGTTTTTTTTCATAGGCAGGAATGCCTGTGGTACGTTTTTTTTCACAGACAGGAATGTCTGTAGATCGCACTATTCGACTATAAATTTTCGACTGATTACCGATTCTTCCGATTGCCATACAAGGACATATAATCCGCTCTCCAATGAACTAATATCAACTTGAGTTCTTGCTATATGTTGTTGTGGTTGTTTGACTTGCTGGCCAACGATTGTATAAATACTAATGGTGCCATCTTCTAAGGGGATGCCTTGTATTGTGATCATATCAACGGCTGGATTTGGTGTTATGCTCAGCTCGTAACTTTCTACAGCCATATCCAAACGCAATTCACCTTTTGGATCCGTTAGACCAGCACATAATGTTTCGTCTGGAATGATTGTATAGACCATCTCATATCGATCAGGAATGCAACTCACCTCTGGGTTTGAAGGAATGGTTTCGACCTCAATTGTATAGGACATTTGACCTTCTGGATTTAGCTCTAGAATACCTTCTTCTGGATCAAATCTTAATACACCAATTTCAGGTGATACAGTCACAGATCCTACTAAACTACAAGGGCAGGGCAGGCCTTCACCTGACTGCGGCGGAGGTGGACAGCCTGGATCGATGTTTGAGTCATTGCCAAACAAGCCTACCTTTGGTACGTTAACTGTTACAGAAGTACCTGGACAAACTCGGATTTCTTGATTGAATGTACTTCCGTCTATTCCGTCAACCAGATCAGGACATATCCATCTATCAGTAGGTGTACGTAAATCATATGCTTCTAAGCAGGAATAGTTTTCTGTATTGTTACAAAAGATACTTCCATCTTCAAAGTATAGTATTGCCCCGTCATCATTTTCTACGAACAGGTAAGAGAAAGCACCTGTGTTATTAAATACTTGGATTGTATGAGTGCCACAATTTTGTTGATCAATAATCTCATTCAGCCATGAAAATTCATCAAATGGATTATAGGAAGAACTGCTAGTTCCAATCCCTAAATCACTACAGTCCAAACTTAAATACGGGATCTCTAATCCAAATGTGGAGAGGCAACTAATTGCTCCGCCATCTGCGCAATAAAACTCACCATCTGTATCAATGAGAGTCCCAAATCCATTCGATTTGATGTACACTAGATCTACACGTTCGCCTTCAAAGACTTCAACGGTTGTTGTTTCACAATTGTCTGGGTCAATATAGGATTTGACTAGTTCTCCTAATCCTAACAAGGAGTCATCAGGTATATCTTCTTCAATGCAAGTCACCGTAATTGCACCATCAGCAAAGCTACATGGAGACTCAAAATCGGCACCTTCAAAATCAAATCGAACCGGCTGGCCATCCTGCTCATCAAAGCTAATGCCGTCTGCATAATATACATCATACAGCTTGCTATCTGATTCGATAAAGAAAAAAGGAGTCCCATCATCACAATCCCTAAAAACAATCGTACCAAAGTGATTATAACAATCCGCTGGAGGCGCATCCTCTATAAGAGTAATGCAGTCAATCGTAACTGCTCTGATCGCAATACTACATGGAGATTCAAAGTCAGCAAGGGTGAAACTATATTCTACATATTGCCCTTCTTCAGGCGTAAAGTCTACACCTTCACTAAAATACGGGTCAATAACTTCATCATTATCTGTCCTGATAAAATAGAATAATGTACCATCATCACATCGTTCAAAAAACACTGTCCCGGATTCTTCATTACACGTATTATCATCCGAACATTCACCGTCTCCGATAACATCAACACCTGCACAAGCTGCTGTACAAGCATTACCATAAGTGACACCATCTGAACCACACACAGGGTCGTATTCCTGAGTGCAATTACAGTCAATTTTACATTCACCTTGATCGATAATATCTACACCTGCGCATCTTGCAAAACAGTCATTGGCATAAGTATTACCATCCGCGCCGCATACTGGTTCGTATTGCTCTGTACATAAACAGTCTTCTTCGCACGCACCCTCTTTGAGGATTTGAACACCAGCACATTCTGCTTGACATCGATTTGTGTAGGTATTCCCATCAGCGCCACAGACAGGGTCTACATTTCGAGGGCAGCCACAAGCGGCGGTATCTCCACAGCTCCATTCATGTGTAGGTGCAGATAGCCGATAGGCAGCTATGCAGCTATAGGATTCTGTATCGCGACAATAGAATTGTTCATCCAGATATAACTCTCCAATGCCATCTCTGAATATGTAGATATAAGCAAAGGCACCATTGTCAAATATCTGTAGACTTGTTCCAGTGCAGTCATTTGGGTCAATTGATTTATTTAAAATAGGGTAATTTTCAAAGTAGGCAGGTAATGTATTGTTAGACATACACTCTCCCTGTCCAAGAATGTCAACTCCAGCACATCCAGCTTGACAGCTATTTGAATATGTTAGTCCATCACTCCCACAGACCGGATCATAAACATCATCGCATGCGCATCCAGGATTAGAGTTACACTCACTTGTTGGGTTGACGATGATTGTAAATGTTGAAGTGAAACTTTGTGATCGACATGGAGCATCGGGTGCTGAGACTCCTGATGTTGATGTGATCGTGTATGTTGTCGTGCGTTCAGGGTTGACCGAAAAAAACTGATCATCAATCAGGTCTGAGGTGACGCCTTCCTTTGGTTCTATGTTTACAGCAGCGATATAAGTACAATCGCAAACAGGGGGTGGTGAACCAACAGGACCTGCTGGACCGCAAGGGCTTGCTGCGAATGGGCCTTTGGGATAAGGCGCTTGCAAGTTGGGCAATGGGTCGCCTGCACATATTTCTGCAAACACATTCGACTCTTCGTTTATACAAAACCAACTATCTGTAACATTAGTTAAGCCATAATTTCGCAAGCAAGAAAAGGAAGGCGAATCTTTGCAGTACAAAAGTCCTTCAGCATCATATAAAGTATAGTCTTGACCTATTCTGACAAAAATGAATGTGTTGCCATTTAAATCATATTCGTCCACACTAGAGTCGTCACAATCTGCATAATTAACAAGGTTAGATAACCACTCATATTTAGAAAATAAAGCTGGTTGATCTGCTGAGTTTTCGCCACACCCTGCATTAACTTCAACTGTATAAATGAACTCTACAGGTCCACATGATGGATCTGCTGACTCATATCTATAAGCGTATATAGATGCTTCTTTAGGAGTGGCGATAGTTCCTTGGAGTGATTCTGGATTGCCTTTTCTAATCGTTACTGTAGCCTCTGTAAAGCTGCACTCAGGATCCGTTGGTAAGCCTGTCAAAAAAGGATAGGAGGGCCTCGATTTATCTTCGTCTAATGCGACACTTTCACCTTCGCAAATTGAGATGATCGATCCTTCATAGCTGCAAGCAGAGCTAAAGACAAAGCTTCTCTGTGTCGACTTAGATATGTCAATATTGACACCACTGGAAGAGGGGATACATGATACGGGACGATCTACACCATAGTTACAAATGAAAGTGCCGTCACAGGTGTAAAATGAACCAGCAAAAGCATCAAAGCCGGGAGGTAATGGGCGGTCATCAATGGGTAGTCTTGGGCACATATTCCTTGCTTCGTAAAAATATCCGATGTCTTGACCGAAATGCTCATAGATTACAATCCCATACATATCACTCAATTGACTGGCAATGTTTTTAGCGATCTCATCAGGTCCAAGTGATTCTGAGCAGTTTATCCTGTTTTGACAGATGGAGGATTGGATCAAAAAGATACAACAGCAGAGAAAAGTGAATAATTTTTTCATAGTATAACATTGACGATTAAAAAGTGGTGATTCCCTATTATGATAGACTGTTATTAGGTTTAATAAGGTTGGTTATGAACAGGGGTAATTATAGTTTGATCAAGACGATACCAAAAACTGTCAGTCTTTAATCTTATGTAAAATATAAAAGCGCAATTAAAAACTAATAGTTAATTGCCAATCTTTTTATAATTCGTCTTATAGGAGTTATCACGTAAAGTCCGGTGGTTGTAAATCTTTAAAATGTCCATTCATTTCAACTTTTTTACGCAAATCTTCCATTTCCATCACGATTGGCATCAGATTTTCTAAGTGTGTGATTAAAAATTCTTGTCGTTCTTTTTCGGATCGAAGTCTCAATAATTCTAACTCTTGATTTTGAGAAAGCCCGACATGGTGCCCGACTTTATACGAAAAGAATTGATGATCAAAGCCTGGTAAGGGTTTATCGATTTTCATTAAGTCATATAGATTCCTTACGGATGCACTCAGTAATTCGGTTTGAGCCGCATTACTATCATGTTCGTTTTTAAGGATTTCTACAGTGGCTCCACTATATAATTTGTTTTGATAAGATTGATGGATATTTAGAATCCTAAATACACTGGAACCTACTGTTTTAATGTCCATTTCTCCATCTGGGTATGTTTTTGATATTTGTGCCAGACTAGCCATTGTTCCATAACTCATTTCTGAACCTGATTGAAAAAATGGAATTCCGAATTCTATGTCTTGAATGTCTATATCATTGACTAGTTGCCGATACCTAGATTCAAAAATGTGTAGATTGAGTTTTTCTGTTGGGAATAACACTAATTCTAATGGAAAAATAGGGATAAGTTCTGCCATGGTCAATAATAGAACTTCTAAGTTAAAATTCTAATTTTGATAAATAAAACAAATAAGCATATATGCCAATTAATATTCCTGAAACAGAAAAAGAGAGAATTGTGATTATTGGGGCTGGATTTGGCGGATTTATGCTAGCACGTAAATTAAAGAAGTCCCAATATCAGGTCGTCCTCATTGACAGAAATAATTTTCATCAGTTTCAGCCTTTACTGTATCAAGTGGCGATGGCAGGCTTAGAGCCGTCTTCGATTGCATTCCCATTGCGCAAAGCATTTCAGAGCGAGAAGAATATGCATATTCGAGTAGCAGAGCTTGAGCGTGTCGATCCTGAACAAAAGTGTGTGTATACTGATTTAGGACTGGTCAATTATGATCACTTAGTGATTGCTACTGGAGCTGTCACTAATTTTTTTGGAAATAGCGAGATCGCAGAGAATGCATTCTCCTTAAAGTCAATTGGCGAATCGCTGCATTTGAGAAATCATATTTTTGAAGATTTGGAGAGGGCACTCGTCACAAGAGAATATGAAGATCGGCAGGGCTATATTGATGTTGTGATTGTTGGCGGTGGACCGACAGGTGTGGAGCTGGCAGGTGCATTGGCTGAGATGAAGAAATATATTTTACCCAAAGATTATCCAGAACTGAACCAAGAAGAAGTTGATATATTTCTGCTGCAGGGTGGCAAGCGGTTACTACCAGGCATGTCAGAGAAAGCTGGTGAGAAAGCCTTGAAGTTTTTGACAGAGCTAGGTGTTGAAGTGCAGTTGGGTACGCGAGTCACTGGTTTTGACGGTAAATTTGTGCACACAAAAGACGGTCAAAAAATAAGATGTAAAAAGGTGGTGTGGGCAGCTGGAGTCACCTGTGATGCGATACCGGGCATTAAGGCAGATTGCGTGACTAAGAATAATCGATTTTGTGTTGATGGGCAACTCAAGGTAAAGTCATTGCAAGATGTGTATGCGATTGGTGACGCTGCCTCTCTGACAAGTGAGGCGTATCCATATGGCCATCCACAAGTTGCACAGACGGCGATTCAGCAAGCCAAGCATTTAGCAAGGCAGTTTAAGACAGGCAAGACAATTGACTTCAAGTATAAGGACTTGGGGTCTATGGCTACGATTGGTCGGAATAAGGCAGTAGCCGATATTGGGAAGCGTAATATGGCAGGATTTCTTGCGTGGGGCATGTGGTTGTTTGTACATCTATTTGCCATTGTTGGGGTCAAGAATAGGGTCTTTGTGTTTTTGAATTGGATATGGAATTATTTTACTTATGATCAGTCATTACGTTTAATTATTAAGCCAATTAATAAAAAGAAGGAGTTATGATTAGAGAGCTAATACTTCTTGTCATCTGCGTATTACTGATGGTGCCAATTGGCGCACAGGTGCTGGAGCGCAAAGGTTCATTAGGCGCAGTTATTGAAGCTAACGCAGATTCAACAGCGGTATTGATTAAAAGAGTCTTGCCGGGTAGCACCGCGCAAAAGCTGGGATTGCAGGAAAATGATTGGGTCGTTAGTGCGGATGGTGTCAAGCTAAAGCTGCCGTCTGATCTTATCTCTGTGACAGAGCACTGGAGAGAAGGTGACACAATACAATTGGATTACCAACGACATGATACATATTATGTAGCGAAGGAGGCCGTGGTTGCTAAGCCAAAAGAAACATCCGAATTTGGTGATGTCATTTATGGGCATGTTGATTTTAATGAGAATCAATTGCGCAGTATTTTAATCAGACCACATGGGGTAGACCATCCACCGGTTTTATTTTATTTGCAAGGCTATGGCTGTGCGTCGCAGGACTATTATCATTCACCGCATCCTGTTAAGGTCTTTGTGGAGGATATGGTGAGGCGGGGCGTTGCGGTGTATCGGATGGAGAAGCCGGGAGTTGGTGATTCGAGGGGTGACTTGCGTTGTGATGAGATTGGGTATCATCTAGAGGTTGATGCATTTGCTGCAGGCTTGCGGGCATTGAAGAGGGTAGACGGGATTGATTCGACAAGGGTCTTTTTATTTGGGCATTCGCTGGGCGGGATTACTGCACCTCAATTAGCAGCGCAAATTTCTGTCAGAGGCATGGTGAATTATGGTAGTGTCTCGACGAGTTGGTATGAATATCTCATGAAGATGATGCGAGAGCAGTCGTTGTTTTTTGATATGGATTATCAGGCGATAGAGGAGCGAGTGAGAACTCGAGGGCCTATCGTATACGACTATCTAGTGAAGCGACATTCTCTAGAGTCGCTCCAGTCGAATCCTGCATATGCTAGTCATCTATATGATGGATTGCCGCATATCAGTGAATCCGGGAAGGTCATGATGCGGCACTTTGATTTTATGCCTGAGATCAATAGTGTCGATATCACTGCAGCCCTTAAAAATGCGGCAACACACACGTTGGCATTGCAAGGCGAATTTGACATTGCCTCCATTGATGAAGAGTGGGCAAAGTATGAGGCTGATGTTGTGAATGCCTATCATCCAGGTAAAGGCGAGTGGCGGATTGTAGAAAAGGCTGAACATGGCTTGGCTATGATTGAATCGAGAGAACAACAAATGGCCTTGCGCGCGTCAGGTGAGTTTACATTGGACTATATGGCAAGCCATTATCAAACGGCTATTGGAGAAATTGTATTTGATTGGATACAAAAAATCTTGGATAACTAGAGATGATAAGTGTCGATTACTGAGGCATACGAGGCAGGATCCCCATTACAAAGATGAGGAAGAGTACCAATATGATGAGTGGCCACTTAAACAGATTCAAAAGCTCTTTGCCCATATTGTCTGTATCAGTCCATGGTCGACTGAGCATTTTAAACAGGCCAATAAATAAGGTGGCTATAAAAGCAGAGCTGAGGACGAGGAAGATAAGAGCGATTATTGTTTGCATGTTAGATGTAAGTCTATAGAACTCTCAATATCGGTATTTAATAAGGATACCGCAAATAGGTAGTAACTTGAGATTAAAATTCTAAAGAAGATTCACTATTTATACCGAAACTTTCAAATTGAAATGCGATCATGATATGTTTTTAGAAATACTGATTGGCATACTAGCTGCTGTTATAATTGTCTTCTTCTCATCAAGTTGGCACCCGAGAAAGCAGCTCAAACTATGGAGTAACAGTTTAATGATTGCAGCACTCATATACATAGGATTCGCTTGCTATCATCTAGCTTGGGATTCTCTCCCACAAGAAATATTAGGTGTCATTGGCTATGGAGCTTTAGCTGTTTTGGGCGATAAGTATAATCCAATATTTCTGATTTTGGGATGGTCGCTACATGTGCTTTGGGATATTATACTGCACTCTCCGAGTTCAATTGCACCAGAATCATACCCAGGCTTATGTTTAGGTTTTGATTTAGCTGTCGCCTTATATTTGATCTATTGGGTCTTTAAAAATCATGATGCCGATAAAACGCAAAGCGCTTTCAAATCTTAACGCATTAGTATTGTTGTGCAAATAAAAACCGATTATGGTTTGCGGATAAGTGTTTAGATGGTTAGTTTCAATGGCATATGATTGAGTAGCTATCGAAATAATTCGAGATTGAAAACCTCGAAGAGTCGCTATTTAATAAGGAGAACACTAGGATGGATTGGTGAGGTTTTGAATTTTAAGTTTAATTTATTTTTTAGATTTGCTTACACCAAAAGATCAAAACAATGTTTTACAAATACAATTTTAGAATTCTTTCACTATGTTTTTGTATCAATGCAATGACAAGGAGAGGATGTCATCACAAATCTAAATTCAGATGTAAGTTCAGCGAGTTTCATTGAGTCGTCTACACTGTTTAGTTGTAATCTAAGTCCAATTTATAATGCTGTGGATTACATTGAAATGAAATCAGGATTTGAGGTTCCAAAAGACTATACATTCTGCGCTGAAATGATCGATGAGTGTATCTTGTATCAAGAATAGCCTAAATTTTATAGATTAAATCGACAAACTAATCCGATGCACTCCAGGCAAGTACTGCTTCTTCAGCAAGCTTTCTACTGTATCGTAGTGGGTGTCGTTCTGAACAAAGTCAACTCGACTCACATCGACAATCAGTAGTGGAAAGGATAAAATATTTCTAAAGTACTCGAAATACGAATCCTGTATCGTTTGGAGATAGTCTGCTTGGATATATTGCTCATATCCACGCCCTCGCTTATCAATGTTATCCATTAATTCGGGGACACCTCTATGGAAATACACCAATATATCGGGATTAGGAAAGGAGCTACTAAAGGCATTGAACATTTTGGCAAACATTCTGAATTCTTCTTCTGTCAGATTTTTTCGAGCAAATAATAGGGACTTGACAAACGCATAGTCAGCGACCGTAAAGGCAGAAAACAAATCCTGATTGATCAAGTTACGCTGAAGCTGCTTAATCCGTTCAGTCATGAAAAAAAGCTCAACGGCAAATGCGAACCGCTCTTGATTTTCATAAAAGTGAGGCAAGAAGGGATTGTCTTCAAATTGTTCTAAGATTAATCGGCAGCCGTACTTTGTTGCGATCTTTTCGCAGAACGACGTTTTGCCCGAAGCAATGTTGCCTTCTATAACAATGTAATTATATGGGAATGGGTTATTTTCCAAGGATTCTCACGGCCGATTGATCAAGGCTGGCAAGATATAATTCTTCGATGGTCTTTTTTAGGATTGGATGTAGAAACATATTATTAATTTCTTTCATGGGAGCTAGGACAAAATTGCGATCCTGTAGGAGTGGGTGCGGTACTGTCAATTTGGGGCTATCAATAATAAAGTCCTCGTAGAATATAATATCAATATCGATGTTACGAGCGCCCCATTTTTGAACCCGCTTACGGCCCATACTAAATTCAATTTTTTCAATAGATGAGAGGATTGCATGCGGGTTGTGATAGCTTTCTATAAGAATGACCTTATTGATAAATGAGTCTTGATTGACTTCGCCCCAAGGTTCAGTAACATAGACAGAAGATGATGCCACGATTGTACCGATAAATTGTTGGATGTACCGCTCTGCAGTTTCCAAGTACTCCTCTTTTGGCTCTTCGTTAGAACCTAATCCGAGATAGACTTTTGCCACGGATTAAGCTGATTTGCCGATGGCCTTTAGGTATTTAGCTAATTCATCCTTCACAATTGGAAAGAGGAAAAATAGACCAATCATATTAGGAAATACCATCGCCAATATCATGGCATCGGAGAATCCCCATACGACATCCATATTTGCAGCAGCACCAATAACGATAAAGACAAGAAACAGAATTTTGTATGTTATATCAGCGGCCTTACTTTTTCCAAATAGGTATTTCCATGATTGCAAGCCGTAGTAAGACCACGAAATCATTGTTGATATAGCGAAAAGTATAATAGCTACTGTCAATACATAGGGAAACCAAGGAATAACTGATCCAAATGCCCTTGATGTCAATGTCGCACCTTCTAAGCTGACACCATCGATTTCGACTACTCCACCAGCTGCTCCATATTCAAAGTATCCGCCACTGTTGTAAAATATAATGACTAAAGCAGTCATCGTACAGATCACTACTGTATCAATAAATGGTTCTAATAAGGCAACGAGTCCTTCAGATGCAGGATAATTCGTCTTAACGGCGGAGTGAGCTATTGCTGCTGAACCAGCACCAGCCTCATTCGAAAAGACCGCTCTTCTGAACCCTTGAATCAGAACTCCAAAAAAGCCACCTACTGCAGCTGATGGAGAGAAGGCTTCAGAAATGATCAAGCCAAATGCATCATCGATATAGGAAAAATTGCTAAACACAACCACAAGACAAGCAACAATATAAATAACTGCCATCAATGGCACTACTTTCTCTGTGACTGAAGCGATCCGCTTAATACCACCTATTATGACTATACCCACTATAAGAGCTAAGACAGCACCGATTATCGTTCCTGCGCTACCGCCTTCCATACCTAATAAGGATGCTAACTGAAGAGAGGCTTGATTCGATTGTGCAGCATTACCTCCACCAAACGAAGCACCAATACACAATACAGCAAAGATGACCGCCAATACCTTTCCAATCCGCGCATAACCGCGCTCCTTAAGACCTTTAGAAAGATAATACATCGGTCCACCATACACCGTTCCATCTGGTCCAATATCTCTGTACTTGACACCTAGAGTACACTCCACGAATTTGGTAGACATACCTAATAAACCACAGATGATCATCCAAAATGTTGCTCCAGGACCACCGATAGTAATAGCGGCTGCAACCCCTGCTATATTCCCCAAACCTACAGTTCCACTCACGGCAGTCGCTAATGCTTGAAAATGACTGACTTCACCGTCCGCGCTCTCATCTCTAATCGTATCTGGATTATCACCATCAGGCATACTGACCGCTGCTTTGTCAGGGCCACTATACTGTTCAATCTCATCATACTTGCCACGAACAACGGAGATGGCCGTCCCAAACTTCAATATGTTGGCAAACTTGAAATAAATAGTAAAAAAGACTGCACCAAATACTAATAATATGATAACTGTAGGTATCCCTCCTTCTATGATAGCTCCTGTCCCAGGAAAAGGGTAGAATACAAGGTGTTCCCAACCTTTTGCAAAAGGTCTGAATGCTTCATTAATACGTTCGTCTAGGCCTTGAGCAAATGAGAATTGATAAAAGCTCATTAGTAATAGTGTATAGAAAGGTTTTTTCATTACTCGTTTTCAGTTTTTCAGGAGATTAAGGTAATCATAATATTGAAAATGATGGAAATGTGTCCAAAACATATTGATATGATTGGGTGAATTACTTAAGACATATCTTTCCGAAAGTCTTGGATAGGGTATTCAATTGGGTCATATTCATTCATAAATCAATACTGGTCTGATGATGGATTGCCATAGAAAAAACCACCTCGTCACCCAACTCTAGGCCTCTGCAACTACTCCGCAGCAGGGGAATTCTCCTCCTGCAGAAGAGTAGTCCTGCATTTTATACCGGAACGATGTGGTTTCCCTTTTAAGAGTGTGTACTTCATTCCCCTCAGAAATTGAAAAATGTAGAACATTAAGTCTTATAAATATTATGTATTTTTGTAATATGTTTCGTAACGGATTTGTTATATATTTTGGATTCTACTTATTGTTTTTGTCATCTGCTTGTCAAGATCAATCCAAGGCTAAGCAGAGTGAGGATAGCTCTTACGAAGTTGTGATTCAACACGCTGCAGGTGATGATTACTTGTATTCCCATCTTGAAACGCCAATAGCCTATTTGAACTATCCCTTTAATATGGGCTATATCAGTGGATTAGAAGTTGATAATGTCCAATGCATTCTCTTATCTAAACAAATGTCTCCTAGAAGTCGGATAGCCATCAAACCTATCGCTGTATTCAAAACGAAAGAACATGGCGAGGGAATTAATTATATCATTGCAATCCCAACGGATCCAGACCTGAAAAGTGTCACAATAGATCATTTCTCGGATCTGGTAACGAAACATATTGCTGTTAAATCCATTATAGAGTTTTGGATCTTAAATAGATGCGGTATGGGTTGTGCAGAAAATGTATCTTGGGGAAACGAAAACTCAGCTGCTTTCGTTTTAGAACAATTGATTGAATCATAAGCCATTCTTGTGGAGTGTAAAGTTAAAAGTCATAAAGTCGGATTGAAAAAAAAGAGGAAGAAACAATCACTATCTACTCAGCCCGTTGAATTTCTTGATGGGTATTCGCTTGTACTCTTTGACGAAATTCAATCAAAAGCCGACGAATGGACTGATATTGTTCCAGATAATATCTTCTTTTCAATTCCATTTCTTGAGTTGGTCGAACATACCCCGCCTCATGGCATAAAACCATTCTATGCCATATTGTATAAAGACGGCGGTCTTGCTGTAGGGGTCTTAAGCCTCCAGATGAAAGAAGTTGATTTGTCTGAAAGTATGAACTTTGACGAAGGCTTCAAAAAACAAAATGCCTTTCAGAAGCTTTCGGTGTCAACTCGAAAAACGGCAGCGAAATTGGCAACATTCAATACACTTATTTGTGGTAATGTGTTGTTGACTGGGGAGTATGGTTTCCACTTCAGCGACAAAACGATTTTATACAAGGACCAATTTAATATCGTAGAGATGGCCTTGAATGCGATTGCAAAACAACTCAAAAAGCACGGATATAAATCTGGACCCATCCTAATGAAGGATTACTATAAGGACAAAGAATTTGCCTTAAATAATCTAAATGAAAGCAAGTTTTGTGAGTTTGCTGTCCAGCCGAATATGATCCTCAATATTCAAGAAGATTGGAAAAGCTTTGATGACTACCTCAAGGCGATTAAATCAAAATATCGTGTGAGGGCAAAACGAGCCTTTAAGAAATTAGGTCCTGAAGTCACTAAAAGGCATTTGACACCAGAAGACATTATTCAATACCAACAACGCCTGTTTGATCTCTATATCGAAACAGCCAGTGAGGCAGATTTTAATCTTTTTACTTTGCCGGTGAATTACTTCAGATTATTGACAGAGTATCTTGGAGACAAAATCAAAATCGTTGGTTATTTTATGGATGGTGAAATGATCGGTTACTATACGATTCTGTTCAACACAGAATATATGGAAGCTCATTATTTAGGTTATGATAAATCAAAAAATGGCCAGCGGCAGATCTATCTAAATATGCTCTTCGATCTTGTCAAAGAAGGCATAGATCATCAAGTCAATAAAATACAATTCGCTAGGACGGCTTTAGAAATTAAAAGTTCCATTGGAGCTATTCCATATGATATGCTTTGCTATTTGAAGCACCAATCAGGATGGAAAAACGCTATGCTTCCAAGGCTTCTAAAAGTCATGGTCCCCGTCAAAGAATGGAAGCCACGAACGCCTTTTAAATAGTCTATCTAAAATCTGTATCCCTCGTATCTTGGTATTCTGTGACTCCAAAACCACTTCCAAGCATGAGATAAGTCGTATTATAATCAATCGTGACAATTCCAGCAGGATTAATGGTAACTGTATTGATTGTACAGTTTTGTTCATCATTTAATTTGTTCCAGTCCAGATGATAATTGCCAGCTGTATCCTTGGTTATATTGGCTAATACCGAGTAAGCATATTTTTGTTGATAGCCTCCTGAAAGATTTCGTTTTCCAAATCTGGATATACGCATGACCAGAGCATCCGCGCTTGGCATATCTTGAAGGTCTAAGGTGAATTGATGATTCGTCTTATTGTCAGCAGCGATGATGTCCACTTCATGAGACTTTGGAAATATTGACCAAGCTAAGGGCATAAAAGGCTCTTGGCTAACCGTCAATTCATTGCTTACTGTCAAATCTTTAGTTTGGATATCATCTACACCTTCAAAACGGCCAATGATGCCTCCCTCGCCCGTCAGGTCGGTGTTGACATAGGTGAAAGATGATCGTTCTACTTCACCCACATAGCGACCTCCAAAATTCACATTAAATCCACCAGGCGACCTAAACGCAAAACCATCTACATCCTTATCAACAAAATGACCACCAATAAATGTCGAGGATTTACTCTCAGGCAAGTCAACAGAAATATCGCCATTCCCTTCGCAGTTCATATTCATATAGGTATTGTAATTCATTTGAGAAATACCGTTTGGCCCGGTGCCGCCAATCCATGTGAAGCCTTTCTCGGCATTACTCACAGCACCATAACTAACGACAGAGTTGGCATTAAACCAAGACCGATTTGCCGTTGAGTTGCCTTCCATCAGCCAACCATGTCGTCCATTTTGTAAAGAGACTAATCCCGAAAAGACACATCGGGTAACTTGAAAATTAGCTCCGTAGTCATTGCCTCCCGCATCAATCCCGCAATAAAAGCCATCCAACCCACAGTTGCGCGCCAATAAATGTTCATGGTGTGCTCCTTGCCCACGTAAGAATACGAAGCCATGTCTCTCGGCTCCATCGACAACCAAACCTTTAAGACTTACACTGAACATTGCCACGCAAACCGTATTGTCTAACACCGCACCATAGCCATCTATAAGAGTAGGATTCCATGCCCCTGCCGCCCCGGTGATTTTCCAAAACTCTTCTAGATGATAATTGCCAGAAGGAATTAATAATCGTCTGATCTGTTGGTTTGTCAAAAATGATGTTGCTTTTGTGAAGGCAGGACTGCTATTAATAAGTGGATCAGCTTTGGCACCAAACCAGCACACATTGACATATTCTAGAGTCCAAGATCCAGATAGGGCTGCCCCATCAAAAATCTGCGTGCTCTGCGCATCGATTCCCGTTTGATCACCAATGATATTGGAGTAGTTTTTTAGCTGCCCCCCTTTGAAGGTGAGGATAACATGACTCGGTAGAGTCACTGTATTATTTTGAAGGTCATGGCAATGTCTGATCTCCCAGATTGACGAAGACATGTTGCTTGGGATATTTTGAAAATCAAAATCTACTGGTAATACATGATAGCCTAAACTGCAAGCGCCAGCATCTCGATTATTCATAGATTCAATAGGCATTTGGGTAATCGTGCCATCAGCCTGTCTTGTCAATACCGAATCGGCTTGAGAGCTTGCTGGCACATCGATGACTTGAAGTGTGCCTTCAACAGTAAGATGAGGTGTTTGGGATAGTAATAAAGAATTGACTACACATAATAAGCTACTGATTAAGATGACTCTTTTCATGACTTAGGTTTGAAAGAATGAGGGAAGGGGTGTTGGTACAAAGTAAATGGTTTTACTTTGGTTTTAGTTCATTCCAAGTGCTTTTTTGCAAATTTTATAAATTGCTGCCAATCATAGTCTTTGACATCATGTCCGCCATCTCTTATATGATAGCCGATCGATGTATGTCGTGGAGCATTGGCTGGCGGAGGGTTAGGATTTGAAAGTACATCCTTACCAAACAATTGATAAACAGGTCCAGCATGATAGCCAGATAAATATTCGCCTTTCGGGTCAGCCCATCGATCTTCTTGTGCGCTTGCAATATAGACAGGCCGAGGAGCGATTAAGGCTATGAGCATATGCTGGTCTATTGGTAACGAATTTTCATTGTTGCTGTAGGCTTTAAAGTTGTCACAAAACCAATGAGGGAAATTTGTATTTAAAACCTCTGCTGTTTCACCATAGGTTCGCCTAAATAGCGCTGCACCACCACTACCAGAATTATTAGAGATCACTAAGTCAAATCGTTCGTCAAGAGCACCTGCCCACAAAGAGGTTTTGCCTAATCTAGAGTGGCCCATCACAATTACTTTTGACTCTGTATGTTCTGCATCGACTTGCAAATAATCCATAGCTCTTGACAAGCCCCAAGCCCACGCAGATATAGCGCCCCATTCATGAGATGCAGGTTTTGTTTGACCAGATTGATAGAGTAGAGCATGTGCGCCATCTGAAAAATCATTTTTGTCGGGATCGATATCGCCATAATAGATCGTTGCCAATCCAAAGCCATTGTCTATGATTGATTCTACAGGCCAGCGATGATGTCGTTTGCCTCTCGAATCCTCAGATGCTTGATTGTTTGAAGTGCCAATTGCCTCGCTATCTTTGACCCAAGCATCAGTGATAAGAATTGCCTGATCATCAATGATCGTTTGATTGCCATAGAAATTGTATCCCAGAAATATATGAGGGTTTTCAATATCTTTTGGTAAGTAGATTAGGATATGAATATCAAGCGTTTTGCCTTGCAGCTCAAGAGTCAGTTTTACTTGTTTGCGAATTGCTTTTTGCTCTAAAGCTATATCGCTACGTTCAAGGATTTTAAAATCAGTCATTAGCAAAGGTGTTGGCACCTGTCCGTAAATCTCTTGTTGAAAGAGCTTGAGGATTTCTGGTCGACGAAGATTTATCCAATCCTCAACATGTTCAACTTGATTACCATTTTGCATAACCAGAGGATCAGGTAGTTTGTATTCAGGTACTTTCGCTTCATTGTAAATAATGTCTTCTTGAGCGTTCATTTGCAATGGAATAGTGGCAAGAATAAAAATCAAGGAAATTTGAATTGAATTCATAATTAGTTTTTTCGGCAGCGACAAACCTATTTAGGCTAATGTAAACTACGATTTAGAATCAAAAAAATATAGCTTCGCTTAAAGACTTTATTGACTTCGTATAACTAAGTAATCAATCTTGTCTGCAGAATCAATGTCATTTCTAATTATTATTTTAACTACATTCCAATTTGATAATAAGGAGAATACAAAATCCAATACTCAGTTATGATAATGCATTCAAATCAACAATCTATTCTCATGTTAGGGGCGAGTGGTACGGTAGGAACAGCAACTTTACATGCGCTTCTTAAAGGCCACAATATTCAAAAACTCACCTTGCTCGGTAGGAGCCCGATTCCGAATCTAGAAGCTAATTTTGTCCAGCAATATAAAATCAATGTCAGCGATCCCGAATCCTACCAGCACTACTTGTCAGACCACAACACAGCAATTTGTACATTAGGCGTCGGACAACCTTCGAAAGTCAGCAAAGAAGATTTTGTCAAAATTGATAAACTAGCTGTGCTAGATTTTGCTAAAGCATGCAAGATGGAAGGCGTTAAACATTTTGAATTGTTGTCCTCAGTAGGCATTAACTCAAGGTCATCTTCTTTTTATTTGCGCACAAAAGGTGAATTGGTTGATGAGCTAAAGGCCTTAGATTTTGATCGCCTCAGTATTTTTAAGCCATCAATGATTCTAACACCAACAAATAGGTACGGATTATCTCAAGCAGTTGTATTGAAAGTTTGGCCACTTTTCAAACCATTGTTAATGGGGAGTCTACGTAAATATAGAGGTGTTCCTATACATGTTCTTGGGCAAGCAATCGCGAAAAATGTCTTTGCAGAAGGTGAATCTTTTGAAGAGCTACAATGGGATGAATTTTATGCAGTCATTCAAATGATCAAATCTATCTGAGGATAGGTTAGTGATCAAGCATTTATATTAAGTAAGGTCTTTGACTAATCGCCTTCCTCCAATATAAACAGCTCATTCACATTCTTTTTAAACAACACTGATAATTTCAGCGCCAATACAGTCGACGGCACATACCGATTCTTTTCAATCGAATTAATTGTCTGTCTTGATACGCCTATGAGCTTTGCAAGATCTTCTTGGGTGTAATCGTGTTCTGCTCGTTCTACTTTTAATCTGTTATGCACGCCCAAATAGTTTTAGCATTTTAAAAAACATCAATTGGAAACAGATCAATATAAACATGACTTCGAAACCAGATGTTTTATGAACATTCACACTGCCATCTCCAGTTATATTAGTGATAAGTACGTCGAGTATGATCGCGATGAGTGGTAATGATATAGAGTAGGCAATGGCACACACAAAAGACAATACATAAGATTGAGCCCGTAAATGATCAATGTATTCGTCCTCAAACTTTTCCTTGCTCAATGAAGCGACAAGTAGACAAAATAACATTGTTGTCCGTAATAAATCTTTGATTACCAGATCATTGTATCCAGCGAATTTATAAACGATTAGAAAAGCTAATATCAATCCTGCTGCGATGAGGCCAATTCTTTTATAAGTGTGTGGAAACCTGAAATTGATGATTTGCATTAATTTTGAGTGTTCCGTTTCACAAGTAGAGCTTTTATTTTCTTTGTCCATAGTGGCTAGTTTAACTTCATGCAAAAGTAAACTAAAATTTACATAATGTAAAGTGTATTTTACATTTTGGCTAAAAAATCATATTTGCGCTTGTGGATACACGATTGGTAATCTATTTAAAATGTGTACTTCTCCTCCATAAGAGATCCACATCAACATAGGATAAAAAAAACCCTTGCTGTTAGTTTTAACAACAAGGGGTATCAATCTAAAAACTATGATCAGCCTTCATGGCTTTTTCGAAATGTGAGATGATTTGATTTGCGAAATCCACAATTGGAGTTTTAAATTTTTGACATTTTGATTTAACTTTTCCGTTTTTCTTAAAGCATACACTGTCCGATATATTTCGTTCAGCAGGCCACTCTTTTGATTTCCAACTATTGGTTTTATTCGCTTTTTCTTTAATGATGAAATCAGACATTCTGATTCTAGCTTTCTTGTCTTGGGCATCAACTGTTAAAACATAGCTGATTTGATATTGCCAAGTCACAGATAGCAAACCAAATTCAAAGTCGAATTTCCCAGGTCCAGACATTCTACCATCGTCCCTTGATCTAGTGTAAGGGTATGCACCTGTTTTTTCATAACTATTAAGAAACCATTCTCTTGCACGATTAAATGCTTCTTTTTCATCCCCATCAATTGTAATTATTTTTTCAAATTCGATCTTATTCTCTTCGTCGACTGGTATGTTATCGTTTAGCCCATAGCCTTGAGCATACAATGAAGCGGATACTGTCAACAAAGTCATCCAAATGCTAAATATTAATTTGTATTTCATAACAAAAACTAAATTTATTAGTGATCAATGTTCTATAGTCGCATCACATCTCGAATCTTACCTCAAATGATTTTTTTGTGTTAAATAGTTATTCCGAACTAACCTACAGAGGCCTAAACCTACTTAGAAGAATATGATTCCAATATTTGTTCATAAATTACCTCTTCATGAGATTCTTATTCATTTTTCTCATCTACTTCGGACTGGAGAACTCCGTCTCCGCACAAGCGTATCAAGACAGCGTAGAGCATAAGCT
Source organism: uncultured Saprospiraceae bacterium (assembly GCA_937959275.1). GTDB lineage: Bacteria > Bacteroidota > Bacteroidia > Chitinophagales > Saprospiraceae > CALFUK01. Next base: position 72,037 of record CALGLU010000105.1, read on the forward strand.
AAGCTTTCATTTTACAGGCGATTCATTCCTAAAGAATAATGAGTTTTTTAGTCCTCACACAGAAGGCTTTACAGGTATAGGGGTTATCATACAACCTCGTGCTAACTATCAGATTGATAAGCGAAGTGCTGTCGAATTAGGCTATCATTTTTTAAAATATTCTGGACTCAATTCTTTTAGCGAAGCCATACCGTTATTTACGATTCGCAGCACATTTAAACCAGGATGGACTGTCCTATTGGGCGCTATACAAGGTGGTGCAAAGCATAAGCTGTCAGAACCACTTTATCGGATTGACAATGATTATCAAAATCAAATCGAATATGGGATTCAATCTTTGTTTGACTATGATTGGATGAGCTCAGACTTGTGGCTTCACTGGGAGCAATTTATCAAAAAAGATGATCCATTCCCCGAAGAAGTGTATGCGGGAAATACAACTAAGATTTTACTCTCTCAGATGAAGTCATTTTCGATTCATATGAATTCTGAATTGCTCATCTCACATCTGGGAGGCCAGATCGATGCTGATGACAATCCTGACAGAACCATCTTAAACTATGCAATTGGTCCATCGCTAAGCTATAATCAAAGTGAGAAGTTTAAGATGACATTGAAATACCTGTTTTATAAATCATCTATCACAAAGCAAGTCGCTGATCGTCAAAGCCAATTTTATATACCCTTCGATGCTGGCCACTCCCATTATCCTCAATTAAATCTGACGGTTCACAAGTTTAGTGTCACGACTGGTTATTGGCTGTCTAATTCATTTGTCTCCCCCAGAGGTGAGTTTTTATTCTCGTCCATAGCAGACAATAACGCCGTATTTTTAGCGCCAATGCGCAGAATTTGGACAAATGTTTTAACTTACGATACAGTTCCCTTCCCTTATTTTAGCTTGTCTGTTTTTGGCAGTACGTATTATGATCGTATAGAGGATCATATTGATTATCATTATGGTATCCGAGCACTTGTAAACTTACAATTCAAAAAAAACTAAGACAATCGAGTAGGGTTACCTCTCGGTCGAACGTATCTACAGTATGAATTCAAATCCAACTACATCCTTAATTCACAGTTCCATTATGAAACAAATATTTCAGACCATCCTATGCATATGTGTTTCTTGTGTGTTGACAGCTCAACCATCGACACCAGCAATTTCCTATATTAAAGTTGATCAGTTTGGCTATAGAGAGGACGCCTCTAAAGTGGCAGTGATTAGTGATCCTCAGGTTGGATTTAATGATGTGTTAGGGTTTACTCCTGGAGCCACTTATGAACTTAGGGATTGGTTTACTGATGCAGTTGTTTATTCCTCAACCATCCAACAATGGAATGGAGGAGCTGTGCATGACCAATCTGGAGATGCTGGTTGGTGGTTCGATTTTTCATCAATCAGTGTAGTAGGCGAGTATTATATATTTGATCCAACGAATAATGTCAGATCACATCGCTTTATCATTGATGATGATGTCTATACACATGTCCTCAAATCAGCGATGAGGGTCTTTTTTTATAATAGATGTGGGATTGCAAAGCAAAATCCATACGCGCAGAGTCCGTGGACGGATGCGACTTCGTTTACACAGGATATACAAGCAAGAGATGTCTTTGATAAATCCAATGCATCTTTAGAAAAGGATTTGTCAGGAGGCTGGTATGATGCAGGTGATTTTAATAAATACATCACCTTTGCAGAATCGACAATGCATGACTTATTGTGGGCCTATACTGAAAATCCAAGTCTATTTACTGACAATTGGGACATCCCAGAATCTGGAAATGGCTTACCCGATATCATTGACGAATTGAAATGGGAATTGGATTGGTTTATGAAAATGAATAATCCTGATGGTTCGACTCACCTCAAAATGGGAAGTCAGAATTATAGCGATAATACACAGACACCACCAAGTCTTAATACTGATACGCGATATTATGGTCCTACCTGTAGTTCGGCTGAAATAGTAACTGCTGGTGTCTTCGCTCAGGCAGCGCTTGTCTTCGAACAGTTTCCAGCTCTCAGCGCGTATGCACAAGATATGGAAGCACGAGCCGAGACAACATGGGCCTATGTTTTACCAAAGATTACTGCTAATAATTTGGATACGACATGTGATCAGGGAGAAATCATATCGGGTGATGCCGATGTAGATGCTAACCTTCAATTGTATAGCGCGCTTAAAGCTGCAATCTATCTCTATGATTTAACTGGTAAAGCAACGTACCAAACGTATATATCTAATAATCTAGGCAGCACAGAGCAAGTCGGTAATGGCTATTGGTTTGCTTACAGTAGAGGACTGAATGATGCTTTGCTACATTACACAACGCTACCTGGTGTGTCCACAACTGAAATAAATCTTATCCGAAATTCCTTTGCAGATTATGTGACTAGATTCATTCCTCCTCCCGATCCCGATAGTGTCGATAATACTGTCCTTTTTGGCATGAGTACTATCGATTTGTACCGATCTTATATGCCAAATAATCAATACCATTGGGGTAGTAATAAAATTAAGGGCACATTTGGTCAGACGAGTTTATTGCTTGAAAAATATAACATCGTTCCAGCTAATAACGCTTCCTATGTCGCAAAGGCCGAAGAGCATGTCCATTATTTTCACGGATTGAATCCTATGGGTTATACTTATCTGACAAATATGTGTCATCTCGGTGCAGAGAATAGCGTTAACCAGATGTATCATCAATGGTTTGGGGATAACTCAGATTGGGACGATGCAAGGACTTCTTTGTATGGACCTGCACCAGGCTACGTGACAGGCGGGCCTAATGTGTTTACTTCGGTTCCTCTTGCTCCACCTTTTGGTCAGCCTCAGCAAAAATCATATCTCGATTTTAATACCTCATCGACTGCGGCGCCTTCCTGGGAGATTTCAGAACCAGCCATTTATTATCAGGCGAGTTATGTGAGGTTGTTAGCAGCGTTTAGCTCTGCACCTGGATCATGTCTTGCGAGTGGTACGAGCTGTGATGATGGAGACCCTAAGACAACTGGAGATGTTGAGGATGGCTTTTGTGGTTGTAAGGGTGATTGCCCAGCCATAGGGACGCCTTGCGATGATGGTGATCCATTGACCAATAATGATGAAGAAAATGGAGCTTGTTTATGTGAAGGGATTTTTGGCGAAGACCCAACGACTCCCAATTGCGAAGTTATAACCAACGGAAGCTTTGATACAGATGCTAGCTCTTGGTTTAGCTGGGGTACAACAACAATTACTCAGAATAATGGCGAAGTCTCTTTGACGAATAATAGTGGAGCTAATCCATGGGATTGTGCCTTTGCGCAAAATCCTGTTTCGTATACCGGCGGGGCAAGTTATACCTTGACATTTAATGCTTCAGCTAGTGCGAATCGAATAGTGACGATTAAATTAGGATTAGGCGATGCGGATCAAACAGCTATTCTATACACAACCGTAAATCTTACCCAGACGATGGCTGCTTTCTCAATTCCGTTTACGAATGCACTTTCAAGTACAACAATTGGTACAGTTGAATTTCAGTTGGGTGGTGATACAGCTGATGTGACATTAGATGATGTTAGTGTTACAGAAGATGGCTGTTCTAACTGTCCAAATGGTGAGGTTGAATTATTGACGAATGGTACGTTTGATACAGATATCTCCAACTGGGCGTATTGGGGATGTACTCCGCAGCAGGTCAGTGGGGAGGCCCATATTCTATCTATCATCCAAGGTGCTGCTGAATGGGATGCTGGCTTTGCGAATCAAAATGTAACATATCAGACTGGTCGAACATATCAAATTAGCTTTGATGCTTCTGCTGATGTGAATCGAGATATGTTTCTAAAAGTATCTACACTAGGAGGTGCGACAACATATATCTACGAACAAATACCTGTCACGACTACGATGTCAAATTATAGCTTTTCATTTGCGATGACTGATCCTTCTGTCACGAATGGAACGGTTGAGTTTTTTGTTGGGAATGATACTGCTAATCTCTATATCGATGATGTGAGTGTGACGGATGGTAATTGCAATCCAACTGGATCATGCGAGCAAGTTTTGTATGTGGGCAGCCCTATATCAGCTATCGAATATGAAGCTGAATTAGAATTGAGTTCTGATGCCTTAATTGTTGCACCAAATGATGTTGAATTTCATGCAGGCGACTTTGTTGAGTTAATGGAAAATTTTGAAGTGCAGATAGGTGCAGCCTTTCATGCTCATATTGCTAGTTGCAATTAGAGCACTCATTAATAAGGAATGTAATTTTTCGCAGTTGGGAAAGGATGTTTTAGTATTAATCTTTCCTAACTGCCTTTTGCTCCATGCCATTTTGATACAAGATGAGGTGGCTGACTTCTCCTACTTCATTGCGGAAAAATTCAACTTGGGCATCGACTACTTTTAAGAAAAAGAATGTTTTTGATGAAGAATATAGTTTAAAAGCATCTTGTCCCGCAAGTTGTCCGTAGAGCCCATCTTCTCGATTATAAATATTAAAATCGACTATGCCTGATAATGAATACAGTCCATGATAATCCTTCAGAATATCCTCATCAACATCAATAACTGGTTTGGGCTCGACTAATGGTACTGATTCATCAAGAAAATGCAATCCAATATCATCCACAGAGGATTCTGAATTTGACAGAACAATAATGCCTCGTTGATTTTCAAGATCAATACCGCAGAAACTTCTAAAGCCGCCTGTCCCTCCATTGTGCCACAAGAAGTCATTATAGTAATGCCACCCCAAGCCCATTTTTGGATTTGACTCTACATGTATAGCCTGTGTTAATTTAATGGCTTCAGTAAGATTGGTTTCCATCAAGCCCATTTGCATTTTCATAAATACAAGCATGTCTATTGCTGTTGATCGCCAAGCGCCTGCTGGAGCTAGCACATCAAAATCCCAATTCGAGGTTGCCTTGCCATTGGCATGACCCAGAGCCATTGCAGCTTGCTGTGTAGGGGAGAGCGTGATCGTCGTCTCAGTCATTCTGAGTGGCACACTTACTTTGGATTTGAATAAATTCTCATAAGTCGTATCGTACACCTTGGCAACTAGATAGCCAAGTAAGCCGGTGGCATAATTCGAATATTCATAAGACTCACCTGGATTACGTGTTAATGTATACCCATTTAAATAATCTAACATTAAGCTATCATCATAAAATATGTAGGGATTATTTGAACTCCAGTCGTAGTTGTCAGGCATGCCCGGTAAGCCTGATCGATGCGTGGCTAAGTGGAGTAGTGTGATTTCTTTTCCGTTGTGCTGTGGTGCGGTGATATGTGCGGGAAGGTATGCCTGAATGGTTTCATCCAAGGACATCTTTCCCTCAATCACCGCTTGCGAGAATAGCAAACTCGTAAACACCTTTGATATAGATCCGATTTCATAAATGGTCTCTTGAGATAGATCTTGTCCGCCTTCAAAAGCAGTTTTACCATGGACGTAAACATGTTGTTCTCCATTCTCAATAATACCAACTACGATACTAGGAGTATCTTTTAAATTAACCCGATTTTCGATATTTTTAGTGATGTCTTCTTCTAATTGAGCGGATGCCGAAAGTGCCGAGCAGCTTAGTATCATAAGAGTGTAAATATGTTTCATATCTCGAATGTAAAGTCAATTTACAAATCAATTGAGTTTTTTCGATGAAATCATATGAATTGAGAATAGATGATACCTTATGGTCTATTTATTACTACTAAATTGTAAGAATTAATCAAGTAATTTTCGCCGAAACCAAATTTCTTGTCATTGATCGTTAATTTTACAACATGAATGATTTTAATAAAGCGCTTGAGTTAAAGAAAGAGCTAGATGCTTTAAGACCACTGAGTCCTGAAGTTGAAAAGAGAATCATGGATAAATTCCGATTAGATTGGAATTACCATTCGAATCATTTAGAAGGGAATTCATTAACGTTTGGAGAGACAAAGGCCCTCATACTTCATAATATTACTGCACAAGGAAAACCATTAAAGGACCATTTTGAGATTACGGGACATAATGAGGCAGTAAAATGGGTAGTCGATCTTGTGAATGGGGAGAGAGATTTGACAGAGAATTTTATCAGAGAACTACATACGTTGATTTTAAAAGAATCTTATGAAGTCGATTCAATAACACCAGATGGAAATCCGACAAAAAAAAGAATCAAGGTAGGTCAGTACAAGACCTCTAATAATCACGTCAAAACGAATACTGGCGAAATATTCTATTTTGCTACTGCAGAAGAAACACCTGCAAAAATGACTGATTTGATGAATTGGTATTATTCAGAATTAAAAATCGATAATATAAATCCGATTCTACTCGCTACAGAATTTCATTATAAGTATATCCGCATTCATCCCTTTGATGACGGAAATGGAAGAACTGCACGAATACTAATGAATTTTATCCTTATGAAATTTGGGTATCCGCCAGTCGTTATAAAAACGGAGGACAAAGCAAACTACTTTTCAGTATTGCAGCAAGCGGATGCAGGGACGCTTACTCCTTTTGTAGAATATATCACAGACAATTTGAATCATTCTTTGGAGATTATGCTTCGTGGAGCAAAGGGAGGAGAGATTGAAGAGGTAGGTGATGTTAAAAAGGAATTAGCTTTGCTTGAACAGAAATTTAAGGATGATAAGAATTATGTGAAAGTAACTAAATCTATTGAGTCAATTAATGCAGCTTTCGATCATTTTTTATCAGATTATTTGACTGAGTATTTTAATCAGTATGATGATTTTAAAGGCTTCTATCAAAATATTAAAATAGAAGTTTTTATTGATGGAGAAAAAGTCCTGCCAAATTCAGGATTGCCCTCAATTGTAGATACTATCCAAGAAAAGACAAATGCAAGTTCTGATTTAATTTTAGCGAAAATCAATTTTGAAAAATTCAGAAGGCTTGAGAGCAGAAATATTGACTACTATTCAATGTTAGCCATATTTTTAGAAGAAGATCATTATTTGTTGTCAGAGGCATCACCTAAGGAATCTGGTGCCAATAATAAAGTCACAATTTTAAAAAGTAACTATTCTAAATTTATGAATAAGGAAGATGTTCTTTCAAATATAGAAACTCATTTTATTAGACCACACTTTAAATTTATCAAGCAAACTTTAGAATCTGAATCAAGCCCGCCTGCCGGCAAGTCAGGTTCAGAATGACGGAACGTTCTGGGATATTATATTGAAGAAGCAGAGGATGTTTTTCACTCTACATTCAACATGCAAAATTGCCGAAGGCACAAAACTCAACATTCAACATTCAAAACTCAAAACTCAAAACTCAACACTCAACACTCAACACTGCTGAAGGCATACCTAACACGGTGCACAAGAAAAGGTATTTCGATGCAACAGATCAATATCCTCTACCTGATAAACACTATTGCTCGGATGTATTTCATCCAATGACTCGATAACAAAGGCCTTAGGATCTGTGGTGATGCAGATAGATTTAAAGAAAAAAGCCAAAAGTAAAACGAAGCAAGCAGCTGTAGAAATCATACTATATAGCTTATACTTAGCAGATCGCTTCTTATGTCGATCAACTTCTAATTTACCATCAAGGCGATCCCATAATTGGGGATTTAATGGAAGGTCTTTCGTATGTTCAGCTCGCTCAATGATTTGATCTAACTCGTCTTCATTAACTGACATATGCTTTATGTTTTTTTTTGATAATCTCAGCTAATCTCCGCTTTGCCAAGAGGAACTGAGACTTCGATGTATTTATACTGATGTTTAAAATATCTGCTATTTCTCTATGCTTATAGCCTTCGATTACATACAGATTGAAGACAGTTCTGTAACCAGTAGGTAATTTTTCAAGAACTAATAATAATTCTTCATAGGCTAAATCGTCTTCAACAGTGACCGGATTTTCGATTTCTATATTCGTGATCTCGACTTGAAGTTTAAAATTATTTTTCTTCCGCAAGCTCATCAAACACTCATTCACCATGATCCTCCGCATCCAACCCTCAAAATTACCTTCGCCAGAATACTGGTCTATCTTAGATAAAATTTTATAAAACCCTTGAATCAACGCATCTTCTGCGTCTTCACTGGTTTTCATATATCTTCGACAAACGCTTAAAAATTTTGGTCCGAATGACTCATACAGCTGCTTTTGACATTTTCTGTCACCTTTTTTGCAACCTGTTATGAGTTTTGAGAGATTCATTCCATGTTTTGTCTTACTCCTAAGATGGTATATTAAATCATTTTGGTGTGTCGATCAACAAAAGAAAGTATAATTTTGTGAGATAATATTGATTTATGCAATTACAAGATGGTGTTTACCAATTTCCAGGAGGGATATCAGCACTGGAATTATGTGAAAAGTATGGCTGTCCGCTATATGTTTATGACTATAGTATCATAGAACGACAATACAAACGATTGACTTCTGCCTTCGAAGTCAAGAAACTCAAGATTAATTATGCGTGCAAAGCATTGTCAAATATTAATATTTTGAAGTTGATGAATAATCTTGGTTCTGGGCTAGACACCGTGTCTATTCAAGAAGTCAGATTAGGATTGTTTTCAGGGTTCTCTCCTGATAATATTATATATACACCCAATTGTGTGTCAATTGAAGAAATTGGAGAGGCGGTGAAATTAGGCGTTCGTATCAATATTGACAACATATCGATCCTCGAACAATTTGGAGCGCTCTATCCAGATTACCCAGTCTGCATTCGAATCAATCCGCATATCATGGCGGGAGGTAACTCTAAAATATCTGTTGGTCATATTGATTCTAAATTTGGGATCTCGTATCATCAGATCCCACATGTGCTGCGTGTCGTCGAAGCAACTGGATTAACGATCGAAGGGCTGCATATGCATACGGGGTCTGAAATTTTAGATACAGAAGTCTTCCTACGTGGAGCAGATATCTTATTCGCCGAAGCTAAAAAATTCAGAGATCTAGATTATCTGGATTTTGGAAGTGGCTTCAAAGTATCCTATAAGAATGATGGCATAGAGACGGATATCGAAGATTTGGGCAGGCAAATTTCCAAGCGCTTTAATTTTTTCTGTAAAGAATATGGTCGTGATTTGACCATCATGTTTGAGCCAGGAAAGTACTTGGTCAGTGAAAGTGGATTTTTCTTTTCTAAAGTCAATGTTGTAAAAACAACCACGGCTGCAAAATTTGCGGGCATCGATTCTGGATTAAATCATCTGATCAGACCAATGATGTATGATGCCTATCACTCGATCATTAATGTGTCTAAGACAGAAGGAACGAAGAATATCTATAATGTCGTCGGCTATATTTGCGAGACGGATACCTTTGGTGAAAACAGATCAATTCATACGATTCAAGAAGGCCATGTCCTATGTATTAAAAATGCTGGTGCATATTGTTTTACCATGGCATCTAATTACAATTCAAGATTTAGACCGCCTGAAGTATTAATTTATCAAGGCAAAGATTTCTTGATTAGAAAGAGAGAAACCATGAATGATCTAATCCACAATCAAGTTGAGGCAGACATCTTACAGCCTACACTAAAGGCTGGTGAAGATCTCCTCAATACATTGTTAAATGGAGAAAAGCAAAAAGAAATTTTAGAATCTAAAGAAGCACAATGAGAATTATAGCCGCTATGTTATTATTGGCTTTAGGTATTATAGCATGCCAAGAAAAGCAGAGCCAATCAGACATTATAGATCACATTGAACAGATGACTGCTGTCATGAGTGATGATAGTCGACTCGCTCTGTCAGATCAGGAGATAGACAAAGTGTTCTATTTGGTTCGGCATGCTGAAAAAGATACAATTCCAAAAGATAATCCACGATTGACTGCTCAAGGAGAAGATAGAGCAAAAGCACTTGCAGATATTTTTAGACAAACACGGGTTGATGAAATCTATTCTACCATGTACACGCGGACCTTATGGACTGCAGAGACACTTGCCGATGCTAAGGGCGTAACGATCAGACCTTACAATCCTAGCGAATTAAAAGCTTTTGCTGAGCAGCTCAAACAAAATAAAATGATCCAAACAGCATTCATCGCTGGACACTCTAACACGACGCCTCAGCTAGCCTCGTTCTTAGCTGGGGATACTGAGATTAAAGCTATGGATGAAACAGAATATGATCGACTGATTATAGTCGTGATTCATAAAGATGGAAGTTCAGACGTTAAACAGCTAAGATATTTTACAGAAACATTATGACAGAGATAGCAAAACATTTTGATCCCTCTTCTGTAGAAGAGAAGTGGTATTCGTATTGGGAGGACAAAGGGTATTTTTATTCGACCCCTGACGATCGGGAGCCATACACCATTGTGATACCTCCACCTAATGTGACAGGTATCCTTCACATGGGCCATATTCTGAATAATACGATTCAAGATGTATTGATTAGAAAAGCACGCCTTGATGGAAAGAATGCCTGTTGGGTGCCGGGGACAGATCATGCCTCAATCGCCACTGAGGCCAAAGTGGTCAGAAAGCTCCGTGAGCAAGGCATCAAGAAGTCTGATCTAACACGTGAAGAATATATGGAGCATGCGTGGGCATGGAAAGAGGAATATGGTGGCATCATACTACAGCAGCTAAGAAAGCTAGGTGCTTCATGTGATTGGAAGCGAACGGCCTTTACCATGGATGAGCCTCGCACTGAATCTGTGTATAAAGTCTTTGTTGATCTCTATAAAAAAGGAAAATTATATCGTGGACTGCGCATGGTCAACTGGGATCCAGAAGCAATGACAGTGTTGTCGAATGAAGAAGTGCTGCACGCTGAAGAAAATTCTCATTTGTATCATGTGAAATACCAGATTGAAGGATCAGATGAATATTTAACTGTAGCCACAAAACGTCCAGAAACGATAATGGGTGATACTGCAGTTGCCGTCCATCCTGATGATGAAAAGTATGCACATCTAAAAGGCAAACGAGTCATCGTGCCGTTAGTGAATCGATCTGTCCCGATCATTTTTGACGATTATGTCGATATGGAGTTTGGGACTGGCGCATTGAAGGTTACACCTGCACATGATCCCAATGATTATGAAATCGGTAAACGACATAATCTAGAGGTGATCGATACGATTAATGATAATGGGACCATGTCCGAAGCAGCTCAAATCCATGTAGGAGCCGATCGATTCGCAGCTAGAAAATTAGTCAGCAAAGATTTAGAAGCGGCAGGACTGTTAGTCAAAAAAGAAGAGTATCGCAGTAGCATAGGGCGCTCAGAACGAACCAATGCTGTCGTAGAGCCAAAGTTGTCTCTGCAGTGGTATGTCGATATGAAGAAGATTGCAGATCCTGCATTGAAGGCTGTGATGGATGACGAAATCGTCTTTCATCCAAAGAAATATAAAACGACCTATCGAGTCTGGATGGAAGGGATCAGAGACTGGTGTATCTCTAGGCAACTCTGGTGGGGCCAGCGCGTACCTGCCTGGTATTATGAAGATAAGGTGTATGTGGCAGAGACAGCTGAGGAAGCGTTGCAACAAGCACAGGCTGATGATCCAGCATTGACAATGGACGATTTGAAGCAGGATGAAGATGTGCTAGATACATGGTTTTCAAGTTGGTTGTGGCCGCTCTCAACCTTTCACGGTTTCCAAGGGTCTAAGGAGATAGAGTATTATTATCCGACGAATGCCTTAGTGACAGGATGGGATATTATTTTCTTTTGGGTGGCGCGGATGATCATGTCTGGTTACGAATGGGCACCAACTTTAGTGCCTGAAAAAGAGAGTTATCCATTTAAGCATGTCTACTTCACAGGCATGGTGCGTGACAAGCAAAAACGTAAGATGAGTAAGTCTTTGGGTAATTCACCTGATGCGTTGAAGTTGATTGCCGATTATGGTGCAGATGGCGTGCGCTATGGGATGTTGAGCTGTTCGCCTGCAGGTGGGGATTTGTTGTTTGATGAGAAGTTAGTCGAGACAGGTAAGAATTTTTGTAATAAAATATGGAATGCGCTTCGACTTGTGAAGTCATTTCAGCTAGAGGATAAGCCGTCGAGCAAGGTGGATGAATTGGCGATTGTGTGGTTTGAAAATAAGTTTTTGCAAATCGTAGAGCTTGTTGAGAAGGAGATGGCTCAGTTTAGATTGTCAGAGGCGTTGACGTCATTGTATTCTTTTATCTGGGGAGATTTTTGTTCTTGGTACTTAGAGATAGTCAAGCCAGAATATGGAGGGACTTTATCCAAGGCGACTTATGAAAAAACGGTAGATATATTTGAGCAATTGATGATTGTGTTGCATCCGTATATGCCTTTTATTACTGAGGAGGTTTGGAGTAGTTTGAAAGAGCGGGCAGAGGGAGCGGATTGTATCGTTAGCACCTTTCCTAAGACAGCAGCATATGATGTCGAGTTGATCAAGCAAGTAGAAAGCTTGACGAATCTAGTGACGAGCATTCGCGATTTGAGGAATAAGAATGGGATGGGTATGAAAGAAGCCGTAGATCTAAAAGTAGAGAAATCTGATAGTTCTGATTCGCTGTTTAGTTTGAATGGAGCAGGGGAGATGGTTACCAAGATGGCCAACATCAGCTCCTTAGAATCTATAGCGCCGAATACAGAGTTGAGTAATGGGATTTCATTTCTTTCTGGGAATGATAAGTATGTGGCGCTGATCGATAAGGAGATTGATGTCGAAGCGGAGAAGGAGAATATCCAAAAAGAGATCGACTATCAAATTGGCTTTTTGAAATCTGTTGAGAAGAAGTTGAGCAATGAGCGTTTTGTGGGGAATGCGCCGGAGGCTGTCGTGGCGAATGAGCGTAAAAAGCTAGCTGATGGTCAGGATCGCCTTCGTATTCTGGAGGAGAATTTAGCGAACTTGATGTAAATGAATATAACTCGGATCTTCGAGGTTTTCAATCTCGAAGTGATGCGATTGTTACTCAATCATATACCACTGAAGTTGAAAACTGCAGAGATCCATTCAAATGTTGTTGGTTCGGAGACCAACAACGGCCAAGTCACGGATATTCGGGGTTTTCAACCTCGAATCAATTTGCTTGAATTACAATCGTAAGCCTCTGACGTTGAAAATAGCAGAGATCCATTCAAATGTTGTTGATTCGGAGACCAACAACGGCCAAGTCACGGATATTCGGGGTTTTCAACCTCGAATCAATATGCTTGAATTACAATCGTAAGCCTCTGACGTTGAAAATAGCAGAGATCCATTCAAATGTTGTTGGTTCGGAGACCAACAACGGTCAAGTCACGGATATTCGGGGTTTTCAACCTCGAATTAATATGCTTGAATTTCAATCATAAGCCTCTGACGTTGAAAACATCAGAGATCCATTCAAATGTTGTTGGTTCGAAGACCAACAACGGCCAAGTCACGGATATTCGGGGTTTTCAACCTCGAATCAATATGATTGAATTTTAATCGTAAAACTCTGATGTTGAAAATAGGAGAGATCTATTGGTTCGGAGACCAACAACAGCCAAGTCGTTAGAGCTTCTCTATCTCTGCTTTGTATTGACTAATTAGATTCGATGCATAACCTTCTGTATGATAGACGATCTCACCTGACTGATCCACCAAATAGGTATGAGGGATATCGAATACTTCTAGCTCTCTGGAGGTATAAGCCATCTTATCATGGACAACCTGCATAGTCCAGTTTTGCTTCTTCACTAAGTCAATAAGTTTGTAAGTGTCCGAAGGTTTTTCAATAGATATAGCAACGATTTCGGTGTTGAGTTCTTTCGCCCATTCATCTGCTACCTTTTGAAAGGCATCCAATTCTGTACGACAAGGTCCACACCAGCTAGCCATAATGCTGATAATATAGTTTTTGTCTTTTGGTATAATGGTGGACAGAGGCACGGTTTGACCATCAGTTTGCGTGACTTGAATGTCAATCAATTCTTTGCTAATCCGATGCTTGCTTTGAACTGGGAATGGCTGTTGAGCGAAGCTCAAAGTCCAGCTTGTCAGAAATAAAATGATACAGATGATTGATTTCATATGCTAATTCGAAACAGAAAAAAAGGCTTGAAATGATTACACCCCAAGCCTTAAATACTTTGTTTATAGGTTTGGTATCCGTAGAGTCTGTCCTGGATAAATCTTGTTAGGATCTGACAACATTGGTTGGTTAGCCTCAAAAATCAACATGTACTTCATTGGATCTCCATAATGTGCTTTTGCAATTTTTGACAAGGAGTCACCACTTTGCACCTCATAAAAATTGGCTTGAACAACTTCTGGTTCTGGCGTTAATACAGAGATGCGATCATCAACTGATGCGATACCTCTGACATTCCCTATGGTCAAAATTGCTTTTTCTTTATCCGCTTGAGAATCCGCAGTACCGTATACAATGACTGCGTCATCTTCTACTTCAACAGAAAAATCATTGACTGGAAGTTTGTATTCGTAAAAAACTTCAATTAATTTTTTCTCCATTACGCGATCTTTCGCTTCAGCAGCTTCTTCGGCTTTGTCGGCTCTTGTGTTTTTTCCGGCATTCTTTAAGAAAGAAAATAGTCCCATGTTTTGAATATGTATTTTAAATTATAAAATGGATTAATCTCAGAAATCAGTCTGAGACACAGTCAAATAACGGCAAAACCGATTTAATAATTCCATAGGCAATCAATATTTTGTGCTTACTTTTGTGTCGATTTTATTGAAGATTATGAGAGTCTACAAATTTGGAGGTGCATCAGTCAAGGATGCAGGCAGCATTAGGAATGTTGGTCACATCATTCAGACGACAAATGCTGGGAAATTAGTTGTTGTGGTCTCAGCTATGGGGAAGATGACGAATGCATTCGAAAAGGTGATCAATGCGTTTTATCAAGAGGGCCTAGAAGCTGCTAATCTTGCCTTAGATGAAGTCAAGTCCTATCACATACAGGAGATTATACCTTTATTTGAAAATGAAGAGCAGGTCATAAAAGATATCATGCCCTTCTTCGAATCGATCCTCTCACATCTATCCTCTTCTGATAAGACAGATTATGATCAGGATTATGATCAGGTGGTTTCAGTAGGCGAATTCGCATCCACAAAGATCATAGCTGCTCATCTAAAAGAGATTGGATTGCGTGCCACCTGGCTCGACGTTAGGCATGTTATAAAAACGGACAATCGGTATCGGGAAGGCAATGTAGATTGGACGAAAACGGAGGAGGAGATCAAAACGCAACTTACTGCATTAAGCGATATGTATGATATTATCGTTACACAGGGCTTCGTTGGCCAATCTCCAGAAGGCTATACGACAACACTTGGTCGAGAGGGCTCAGATTATACAGCTTCTATTTTTAGCTATTGTTTAGATGCTGAATCAATGAGTATTTGGAAAGATGTACCAGGCATCTTGACTGGAGATCCCCGACGTTTCGAAAACTTGACTAAAATTGATCGACTCTCCTATAAGGAGGCCATTGAGATGACCTATTATGGAGCGAAGGTCATCCATCCAAAGACCATTAAGCCAATTCAAAATAAGAATATCCCATTACATGTGAGGTCTTTCATTGAGCCTGATGGTGAGGGAACCATGATCTCTGGTGAGATCGAATTGAATTATCCACCAGTGATAGTCGTAGAAGATAATCAGGCTTTGGTTCATATTTCTACAAGAGACTTTTCATTTGTTGCAGAGCATCATTTGAGCAAGTTGTTTGATATCTTTACCAAATATCGGGTAAAGGTTAATATGATGAGAAATACGGCCATTAGCTTCACGATATGCACCTTTGATGATCAAGAAAAATTAAATAGCTTAAAAGAGGAATTAGCTACTGAGTTTAAGGTTGTTGTGGACCATGGACAAGAGCTAATTACTGTTCGACATTTTAATCAAGAAGTTGTCGATGAACTGAAAAAAGGTAAGATCGTCTTGTTTGAGGAGCGATTGAGTAATACCTTGCAGATGGTAGTGAAGAATGTACCGATAGTAAAACGAAAATAAAGTGGCAAAAATAGCAGATATAGATTTAGGTGAATTCCCCTTGTTGTTAGCACCAATGGAGGATGTGAGCGATCCACCCTTCAGAGCCTTGTGTAAGGAGCAGGGCTGCGATATGATGTATACCGAATTTATATCGGTGGAAGGCTTGATCAGAGATGCCCATAAAAGTGTCCAAAAACTGGATATTTACGATGAAGAGCGTCCGATCGGTATTCAAATCTTTGGTGCGAATATCGATTCGATGAAGCGGGCTGCCGAGTTGGTCGAAGAAGCGAAGCCTGAGGTGCTGGATATTAATTACGGTTGTCCTGTCAAAAAGGTGGTATGTAAGATGGCTGGGGCTGGGATATTGCAGGACATCGATCGTATGGTCAAGCTAACGGATGAGATTGTTAAATCGACTAATTTGCCGGTTACAGTGAAAACAAGATTAGGCTGGGATAGCAATACCTTGTTCATAGAGGAGGTGGCAGAGCGATTACAAGATGTTGGCATTCGCGCCTTGAGTATTCATGGCAGGACGCGCAAGCAAATGTATAAAGGTGAAGCTGACTGGAGCCTGATAGGTAAAATCAAAGAGAATCCAAGAGTCCACATTCCTATTTTTGGAAATGGGGATATTAACTCACCTCAAAAAGCTGTCGAGTATAAGAACAGATACAATGTGGATGGCATCATGATCGGCAGAGCTGCCATTGGTTATCCATGGATTTTCCGTGAGATCAAGGCGTTTGTGGAGAAAGGCATTATTTTGGATCCACCGACCATCGCTGAGCGCGTAGCTGCTGCCAGGCAACATCTAACCCACAGTATCGAATGGAAGGGAGAGCGTTTAGGTGTTTTAGAAATGAGACGCCATTACAGTAATTATTTTAGAGGCCTTAGACATATTAAGCAATACAGAGCAAAGTTAGTCACGGATTTAGATCCTGCGAATTTATTCGATATTCTAGCTGAGATCGAAGAGGTCTATTCACAAGAAGAAGCCGTGATGATATAATGGTCTTTGCAATTAAACCCTACGAGAGAAAGATTTTTGAGTTGATTTCGCTGACAGCAAAGGAGCTGGATTGTCCGACTTATGTAGTGGGAGGTTATGTAAGAGATCGGATTTTGGGAAGAGAGTCCAAAGATATGGATATCGTATGTGTCGGCAGTGGCATTCGATTAGCAGAGGCCTTAGCTGCCAAGTTGCGACCAATTCCGCGCATAGTAGTCTATAGACGGTTTGGGACAGCGATGCTAAAACATCAGGATTTAGAAATCGAATTTGTTGGTGCTAGAAAAGAGTCCTACCAGCACGATTCCCGAAAGCCTATTGTCGAAGAAGGATCTCTTGAGGATGATCAGAATCGTAGAGACTTCACCATTAATGCCATGGCAGTCTCTTTGAATGAAGAAGACTTTGGACATATAATCGATCCATTTGGTGGCATTCATGATATCGAGCGTAAGAATATAGAGACACCTTTAGAACCTGGGAAAACATTCTCTGATGATCCCTTACGGATGATGCGTGCGATCCGATTTGCAGCGCAGCTTAACTTTAAGATTCATAAACATACCTTGGAGGGAATAGAAAAATATAGATTCCGAATAGGGATTGTTTCAAATGAACGAATCACAACGGAGTTAAATAAGATATTGCTTTCAGACAAGCCATCGATTGGCTTTAAATTGTTGTTTGATACCAAATTGTTAGATCTTATATTGCCAGAGTTGTCGGCGCTGCAAGGCGTAGAGTATAGAGATGGTAAGGGGCATAAAGATAATTTTTATCACACGCTCCAGGTTGTGGATAATCTTGCTCGGCGATCAGATAATCTATGGTTGCGCTGGGCTGCGCTCTTGCATGACATAGCAAAGCCTCCAACGAAGCGATTTGAGCCAGATCATGGCTGGACATTTCATGGTCATGAGGTGGTTGGAGCGCGCTGGGTCCCTAAGATTTTCAAACGACTGCGCTTACCGCTTGATCATAAAATGAAGTACGTACAAAAATTGGTTAGGCTTCATCTACGTCCGATCAGTTTGACGAATGAAGACATTACAGATTCGGCGATGAGGCGATTATTGTTTGATGCGGGAGATGATATTGAAGATTTGTTATTGTTGTGTACAGCCGACGTCACCTCTAAGAATGAAAATAAGGTAGCGCGGATTAAAAAGAACTATGAGCTTGTCAAACAAAAACTCATCGAAGTAGAAGAAAACGATCGGATTCGTAACTGGCAGCCACCTGTCACCGGGGAGATGATTATGGAACATTTTAATCTCAAGCCATGCCGTGATGTGGGGACAATTAAAGATGCGATTCGAGAAGCTATTTTGGACGGTATCATTCCTAATACTGTTGAGGCTGCGAAAGAGTATATGGTGCGGAAAGGGGAGGAGATGGGGTTGAAGAAATGTTGAGTGTTAAGTGTTGAGTTTTGAATGTGATACAAAGCAATCATTTAGGAAGAATGGATCTTTCTAATGAGTCATTAAACTGCCAATAGTATATCTAATGAAAACAATCATTAGATATAGTTGTTTACACATTCAATCATGAAATATGTTTTCCTCAACCTTCTTTTAATCGCCACAATGAATCCTCAAATCATCATTGACTTTGATCAAAATACATCAATACATGCATGGAGAATAGTAGACGATGGCGTCATGGGTGGGCGATCGAATGGTAGCTTTAAGTTAAGCTCAGATGGACATGGATTATTCGAAGGACAGATTTCTTTGGAGAATAATGGCGGGTTCTCATCTGTTAGGTATCAATGTGGTCAAGTGAATGTCACGCCTGAGAGCCATGTCGTGATCCGCTTAAAAGGAGATGGTAAGCAATATCAATTTAGGGTAAAAGATAAGGCACGAAATTATTACTCCTATATCACATCCTTTGAAACATCCGGTGAATGGCAGGAAATCGAAATCCCATTAAAGGACATGTATCCATCTTTTCGCGGTAGGAAGTTAGATATGTCCAATTTTGCTCATGATAGCTTTGAAGAAATTGTTTTCTTGATTGGGAATAAGAAAGTAGAATCATTTGAACTTCTAATTGATAAAATCGAGTTGAAGTGATATTCTTCTAGCTATGAATATAGATGTACTACGACTCCTATTTGACTTTGGATTGGTCGTTCTTATTTGGATCGTCCAACTGATCATTTATCCGAGTTTTCTATTTTATCAAAAGAAAGATCTATTACGGTGGCATGATCAGTACACAAGCAAAATAGCTATGATTGTCATTCCTTTGATGATTGGGCAATTTATGACAAGTAGCATTCAGGTGGCACAGCAACAGACAGTCTATAGCATAGCCAGTAGTATATTGATCATATTGGTTTGGATTCTAACCTTTTCACAATTCGTGCCCATGCATAAGAAAATAACTGCCGGAGATATAACAGAAATCCATTTAAGACAACTGGTAACATGTAACTGGTCGCGAACGATTTTATGGACAGTTGTTTTTATCTTTAGCTGTTTAATCAATTTCAAATAAGGCAAATCATGTTTAAAACAAACGAATACTTCGAAGGAAAGGTCAAATCTGTAGCGTATGAGAATGCAGGGGGAAAATACACCATTGGTGTCATGGCAGATGGAGAATATGAATTTGGAACATCATCCAATGAAGAGATGACTGTCGTAAATGGGCAATTAGATATTCTGATGCCTGGTGAAAGTGATTGGAAAATATATCATGCAGGCGATAGTTTTATTGTCAATTCTGGAACAAGCTTTAAGGTTGTCGCCAGAGGTGTGAGTTCATATCTGTGCCGCTATTTCTAAACCCATGAAGGCGTTGATGTCTCCGAAGCCTCATTGATTATTAAAATTTTAATTTTGATTTTGATTTTAACTTTTTATTGAACTATTGAACTATTGAACTATTGGCACCCCTCAATACTAGCTTCAAATGTTGCTAATGGTTTTACTTCAAAATCTACTTTAAGCAAAATATTATCTCCAGCTGTATAGGTCACGTTGCCATTTGTATTAACGAGACTATTGGATTCTATATGGATGTTAGCCGAATGTTGATCAATGTCGAATTGGTAATTATCCAAGGTTAAATGATCAGGACAACTCATCTCGTCTAAGCAAATGTGTCTAAACAAGGTAGAGTTATTGAGGTAACCTCCAATTCCAAATTGTAGCGTTGCCAATGCATCATCTGCACTTGACATGGTAAAATAAAATTCATAATCCACCCAATCTGTCGTCAAGTTTACAGGCTGATAATGGTAGGATGTAAAGCCATTTTGATAATTGGCGACATTGACTTTTATGAGTCTCGGCAAATCTGTTTTAGCTGAAAAGCTCAATCGGTAAGTGCTACCTTGATGAATAGAGAGTTCATCTTGTCTAAAGCTCACTTTCCATTCAAGATCACTGCCATCTTGCTGGTCCACTTGTAGAAAGTCAGCGCTAGGGTCAAATTGAATACCGGCAGTAGTAGGGTGGACATAGGTGTCATAATACGACAAGCCATCCCCAAAGTTATAATTTTTAATTAGACCACATTCTAGGATCGATTCACCACAAGATTTATACGTGCCCAATATTGTTTTGGGGCCTAATGCTGACACACCAGACCCGTCTGTTTCAATGACATTATAATTTAAATCAGCGAGATCTAGATGGCTCCGATAGGAGGCTAGATTGGTAATTGTTATGCAAGTATTATCTGCTTGCTCAATCTTGACCATTGGAAGTGCGTTGTTGTCCTCAACCAAGCCATAAGCTGTATGCACTTCTATATCTGTTGAGTTTTTGATGAGCAAGGGTATACTCGGTGGTGCCCCTGGTAACTTCCCAGCTTCTGTTTTGAAGTGATAAATATGAACATCTTGCGCATTGTTGAGTTCCACTTGAGCATCACTAAAATTACGCTCTGTGTTCAATCCATACATCCTCAACGGAGATTGGTTATCATTAATGTATACCATTCTAAAATCATCATCTTCAGTTGATACTTTTAGTTTTTCCCATTCTGCACACACTGCATACCAGCGGCCACCTCCTTCATTGTCAATCTGATAAAACCTGCTTGGATGAAATGGAGCACCGCTCGTCGCGAAACCCGTCGCCCCAACGATAAGATTTCGAACAACAGAATTTTCACCTGCTCTCCAGTGAACAAAAGAGGTGTTTTGATTGGCGAGCATGTTCTTCTTCAGCATGATGTTCGATAAGCTGGTTTGTGCAGCTGCACGATTCTCCGTTGTGATCATAAAACTCTGAGCATTGTCTGGAAAATTTGGTCCAGGCATTATGATCGTCATCATTTTATCAACGCCAAACAATTGTGTGTTCTCTTTCAAGACGAGGGGGCTATTGATATAATAAATCCCTCTGGGTAAAAATATTTTCCCTGACGTACCTGCGTTATTGATGGCTTGTTGTAAGATAGCATCATCTGCAAGACCATCTCTACCAGCCAATGTGTCGATCACGATAACATCATCACTCAATTGTTCAGGGTCTAGCCATGGCTCAGTTTGCCAAATATGTTTTTGAATGGGATTGCCCAAATAGGGATTTGACACGTAAGCACCTAGTTTAGTTTGATTCAGGATGGATGTGTCACCTTCTAATAAACTGATGTCTTGAGACGTATTACCTGTATGAATAAACTCTTCGATGTGAGCATACAGGCTCGGCGAACTAGAGGTGACTGCATTGGTGTTACCAGCCCAGCCTATCAGATTTGTCACACCCTTGATAAATACATTTTTTAAATAGAAATTATTTTGGTTCCACAATTCAAAGACTTCATCAGTCCTGCCTTCAGGATTGGTAATATGTATAACAGCATCTATAATACTCAATCCCTTTCTATAGGGGAGTCCACCAGTAGTCAGATTGGGTATAGCTGGATTGGCATAGCTAATCACAGAAAATAGACTTGGCTTCTCTTTTATAATCCGTATACCTGTAAAGCTTGAAGGTGCCCAAGATGTGCCTCTAAAGACTGATTCTTCTTGATTGATAAATTCACCACCTGCAATATGGTGATTGAGACTCTGCTCTGCGTCAGTGATCACTAAGCCGTGTTTACCGCCAATCACCTTTATGTTAAACATGCCACCACCTTCTCCGAATCCATTTTGAAATCCGGCATAAGCTCCAGTTGCGATGACCGTTACATTTTCAATCGTAGAGCCTTGCGCTCCTGCTGCTCTAACTCCGACAGCATTGGAATTACCATTCAAATCAATTGTCATATTTTTCAATGCTAAATTGAATCCAATGCCTTGGCATTCCTGATTTGGGTCTTCGGAGACTGTATATGTTTGATCATCATTTTGGTTGGGTCGACCATCTTGACCTCTGCATCCCGTAGTCGGTTGGGCCCATAATTGAACCGCTGCTACAATTGTCTCTTCGGTAGGTAGACCTAAAGTTGTTGTATTGAAATTATTAGAATTGGCTTTTACTTTGATGATGACACCGCCATTGTTTGGATCGCCAACGAGGCTGGGCGTATATTCTCTATTATTGCGAAATTGATTGTTGATCCAATGAGAAGGAATCATCGCCTTTATCTGTTTGTCGATCACATATTCTCCGGCTGGAAAATAACAGACGAATCGATGATCTCTTGCGATCCGAATTGCTTTGTTAATAGCGTCCGCGTCATCATCCGAATCATCATTTGGCGTGGCACCGACGAGGGTAACTGGGAAATAGCCTAATTGAACAGCTTGGTTAGCTTCCCATGCTGGATTCCAAGGATCTACAGGTATGGATGAGCTGAATGGCTCTATATTCACCTGAGCAATTAATGAAGGCAGAGCGAGAATTAAACAGATGTGTAAAAGTATATGCTTGGTTTTCATAGTCGTCGATTGATCTTAAAATTAATTATTTTCAGTTGCCAACTATTGTCTCCTATGCGCATTGGTCAATCATTTAACAATTTGGGCTCGATATCTAAAATAGGGCGGGTATCACTGGCTAAACTGTTTATATTTGCCAAAAATATATTGTAAAATGGAATTCAGCTCATTTAAGTTTGATATTATAGATCATGTAGCACATGTCAGTTTTAATCGTCCAGAGAAACGCAATTCTCTTCACAAAGCAGCATGGGATGAGATGAGACAGGTCTTCGAACATTGCTCGACTAATCCTGAAGTCAGAGTTGTTGTGCTTAGTGGTGAGGGAAAGATGTTTTGCGCTGGCATTGATGTAGCCATGCTTGCCGATATGACAGGCTACCAGAGTGACTGTGAGGCTAGAAAACGCGAAGAATTTAGAGTTGGCCTTCTTAAATTGCAAGATGATGTGTCGTCTTTAGAGAAGTGTCAAAAACCAGTTATCGCTGCGATCCATAATGCATGTATCGGCGGAGGCGTTGATATTATCTCTTCTGCAGATATGCGTTTTTGTACAGAAGATGCCTATTTCACAATTAAAGAAGTAGACATGGGCTTGGTAGCTGATATTGGAACCTTACAGCGTTTACCCAAACTAATTTCTCAAGGTTTAGTAAGTGAATTGGCCTTTACTGGACGTAAAATGCCTGCAGACGAAGCTCAGAAATGTGGACTTGTCAATCGGGTGTTTGAAAATAAAGAGACAATGATGGAGTCAGTTATGAATACGGCTAAGACAATCGCTGCAAAATCTCCCGTGGTCATTAGAGGAACTAAAGAGATGATAAGATATACTCGTGATCATAGTGTGGATGAATCATTACACATGATGTCTGTTTGGAATGCAGCCTATATTATGTCTGATGATATCAAAGAAGCAATGGGGGCATTCATGGAAAAACGTCCAGCGACCTTTAAGAATTAAAATCCAAATCTCAGCCCGAGGCCGATCAATCTCTGGCTGACAAATAAAAGTAGATGCCATAGGGCTCAGTTGGCGGCATTTCACTTTCTAATTGCCGATTCCTTGGCCAAAAACAGAATTATCCTACTAATCTTCATAAAGAATTAGGAAATAATCAAATATGTCCTAGACTGTTTGCAGGCTTTTGTTACTTTTGTATCCCGTAGCGAAGTCATGACTTCTGTTACCGAAAAACCTCTATTATGGCTAAATATATCTTCGTTACGGGCGGTGTTACTTCTTCATTGGGAAAAGGAATCATTTCAGCATCTCTAGGCAGGCTACTCCAAGGACACGGCTTCACTGTCACCATTCAAAAACTAGATCCTTATATTAATGTAGATCCAGGCACACTTAATCCGTATGAGCATGGAGAATGTTATGTGACAGATGATGGTGCAGAAACTGATTTAGATTTAGGGCACTACGAACGTTTTCTTAATATTTCAACCTCTCAGTCGAATAATGTAACAACTGGTAAAATTTATCAAACCGTTATTGATAAAGAGAGACATGGTGATTATTTGGGTAAAACAGTTCAGGTTATCCCGCACATTACTGATGAAATTAAGAGACGTGTGTTGCAGTTGGAGATGGGAGGAGAGTACGATATCATCATCACTGAGATTGGAGGGACTGTCGGAGATATCGAGTCGCTTCCATATTTAGAAGCATTAAGACAATTACGCAGGGATTTAAAGAAGGAAGATCTACTGTCGATCCATTTGACATTGATTCCGTATCTAAGGGCTGCTAAAGAACTTAAAACAAAACCTACTCAACATTCAGTTAAGGAGTTACAGGAGACGGGTATTCAGCCAGATATATTAGTATGCCGAACTGAGCATCCATTACCAAAAGACATTCGTAAAAAATTAGCTTTATTCTGCAATGTGCAGGATGAGTCAGTTATTGAGGCTATTGATGCATCTTCAATTTACCACGTACCTATTTTAATGCTTAAGGAGCAATTAGATTCGATTGTTTTAGATAAGTTGAATTTAGAGCCAAAGAAGGAATTGAATTTAGATGGCTGGAAGGAGTTTTTATACAAATTAGAAAATCCAAAACATTTTGTAAAGATTGGCTTGGTCGGTAAATACAATGAATTGCCAGATGCTTATAAGTCAATCTATGAGTCATTTATACATGCTGGTGCTGTCAATAATTGTCAGGTCGATGTGATTCCAATTCATTCTGAAAAACTGGAAGGTGATGTTGACTTTGCGGAGATGTTTGGTGGCCTAGATGGTATATTAGTTGCACCTGGCTTTGGTGAACGTGGATTGAAGGGTAAATTGAATGCAGTGAAGTATGTTAGAGAAAACAGAATCCCATTTTTTGGAATTTGTTTAGGGATGCAAGTTGCTGTTGTGGAGTTTTTTAGACATGTTGTGGGTTTGGAAGGCGCGCAGTCAACTGAAATCAATCAAAAAGCAGAGGATCCAGTTATTGACCTCATGGCAGAGCAAAAAGTAATCTCTCAGAAAGGGGGGACGATGCGTCTTGGGGCCTATAAATGTTTGGTTAAAGAAGGCACATTGGCACATCAGATATATGGTAAAGATGAAATAGTAGAGCGACACAGACACAGGTATGAATTTAACAATGCCTATTTGAAGGAGATGGAATCTCATGGTATGATAGCATCTGGTGTGAATCCTGAAAGTGGCTTGGTTGAAATTATAGAATACCCAGAACATCCATTTTTTGTGGGCGTTCAATTTCATCCTGAATTACAGAGTCGGGTGGAAAGAGCACATCCAGTTTTTGTTGAGTTTATCAATGCTGTGATCAAACATGCGAGCGCCACTAAAGAGTTAGTCTCTAACTAATGGAGCCATCTATGCGAAAACTAAAACTAAAAGAACTCAATCGAAAGTCAATCCAAGACTATCAGGGGACAAAGAAACTTCCAATAATTGTTATCCTAGATAATATTCGTTCTGGTATGAATATCGGTTCTGTCTTTAGAACTTGCGATGCCTTCTTAATCGAGAAGATTTATCTGACAGGGATTTCTTCAACACCACCTCATCGTGAAATTTTAAAAACAGCAATCGGGGCGACAGAAAGTGTAGAATGGGAATATATGGAGTCAGTAGAAGATTGCGTCAAGCATGTTAAAACCCGAGGCTATCAGACATTTGCTATAGAACAAACAACAACTTCAATAGAACTTTCGGATATTGATAAAATACCGAATGCACCGATCGCGTTGATTTTAGGTAACGAAGTTGAAGGTGTAAGTGAAAGCATTCTATCAGCGTTAGATGGAGCGATTGAGATTCAGCAATTCGGGACGAAGCATTCTCTTAACGTATCAGTTTGTGCCGGTATTTGTTTGTGGGCCTTCCATCAAAAATTATTGTTGGGTCGCTCATAACTTGAGTTGTATGACTCTTGCGCAATAAGGATAAACTTCCAATTTAATTACCCAAGGTGTGAGAACACGCATTACGTATGTATATTTTTTATCGGGCTTAGTTACGCTAGCACTGCTGTTATTTGCAAATAGGCTACTGTCACAAGATCAGATGCTGGAACGAACAAGTCAATATTCACTTAATATTTCTAAGCCTCAATGTTTTGGGGAATCTGGCGGCATTACAATTATTGCAAAGCAAATTGGTGTTTCCTATTTAGCAGCTTTAGATAGTGATGAATTTACAACTGCTTCTGTATGGGAAGAGGTGACTGTGGGCAGTCATAAGATAAAAATAATAGATGAGTCTGGTCATCATACAATTGATTTTAGCATGATGCCCGAAGAAGATATAGGATTTGATTTTGTTGAAGTATTGCCTGCTAATTGTCTAGGCGAGAATGGACGAATACTGGGAGCCATTACTGGTAGTGGCAGTTCTGGAGCAGAGTATGTTGGTAGCGGTACGCTAGTATTTGAGTCTATTGAAGTTGGACCTACGATTGATGTAAATGTAAGCGCCGGAGAATATACCTTGTCGGCTGTATTAAATGAAAATATTAGACAGGATTCAATCTTGATTGTCCCATCAGAAAACTGTGATGTGTATATACCAAATGTGATAATCGGATCGACTTTAAGTGGGAATAATAATGAGTTCAAACTCTTTTTTGATGAAGCTTTAAATCCTTTTGTTTTGGATTATTTAATTTATGATCAATGGGGTAATCTGATTTATAAAAGGAATAATTTTGATGCTGCCCAATTTGATGATTGGTGGCAAGGCGATTGTGGTGATAGTCCATGTGCTGCGGGGACGTATGTCTATTTAGTTATCATGGATATGGGAGGCGGTGTTATCGTGGAAAGAAAAGGAACAGTTTATTATTTAGAATAACCTCCGATCAAATGAATATGGTTTTGCTGTTTTAATCTTCACTTTTTTGAAGTGAGGGTGAGCTGGATTGATTAAGATATTGAAGTCTCCCTGTGTGACAGCTGATGGTACTTTTAAAATGAGTTCTTTGGATTCCAAGATAAAGGCATCACCACTATCTTTACAAATCGAGGAATGCGGAAATACATTCCAGTTCATAGGCAAATCTGAAACAGTCTGATACTTTATGGTATTAGGAATCTCAATTTCGATCACATAATAATCCTTGGGCAAGGTACCTATCGTCAAGTGTACTGCCACCTCTGCCATTGCCAAAGAGCGATTCGTTGAACAATATATAATCTCAATACCTGGACTATTCCATCGACCACCTTTAATTGCTGACCCTTTTCCCGAAAGCTGATCCTTATACTTCGCTCGTGTTAACCAATAGACTAACATTATGCAAAAATGCCATGCTCTATTGCAATCAACTCTGTCAACACAAGATCCTTACCGTATGAATTATGAAGTAGGTCTTTGGGCTTCATATTGCCGAGTGCAAATGTGGGAGTGTCTAGCCAGAGCTTAAAGGTATCCATGTCTTCAAACACATCAATGCCTAATTGAACAACCTCTGCGATATTGATGATCTTCTCAGATTGAATAGGCTTGAATGCTCGGTTATCATTCTGATATCTCTGTAATGACTTGAGGGATATGCCTAATATATCTGTCCATTCTTGTGTGCTAAATGGTAACTGTGATTTTAACTTGTCAAAAAAGCGATAGGGTATACCATCTTGTATAAATTGAACAAGATTCATCTTATCAAGTAAGAATGTCCGAATTGTATAGTATTTAGGTGTAGATGCATAGGCTATTGCTGGCTCATTTAAAAAATCCAGTCTCCCACTTTCTGCTTTTTTATAGCTCATAATAAAGTCATTTGACCTACAATTTACGACATTTGTCTCTGTATTGCAACTATTCCACCTTCATTTTTTCACTAGCTTCTGCTTTGCCTAACTTTATTTTAGCAACATATGAGCCTTCTGGTAAATAGTATTTGCCATCGCTGGCTTCAGATGGTTCCTCATATGAATCGCCTAATGATTTGATCATTTTCTCATGGATGGTGCCATCGATTTCTACCAGGTTATAGCCTGATTTAAGACTCATGTTGTGAGTTTGCAATAAGTCTTCACTCTCAGTCAAGATTTGTATTTGAGCATTACCACCTTCTTTTGCATAAACAGTGACAGAGATTGGCTTGCCTTCTGATTCATAAAAGCCTCGCTTACGTCCTGCTAGTTGACTACTTTTTTGATCTTTGATCGCAAAGACATGTAAGCTCTTATCCTTGATGTCATCATAAGATCGAATCATGTCTATGTTGCCTTTGTAAATCGACCTACCATGGGTTGCTATCAGTAAGTCATGTTCACGTGGATGGATCACCACATCGTGGACAGGGACATGAGGTAATCCTTCTGCCAATTTAAAAAAATGATTTCCACGATCAAGTGATACGTAAGCACCATAATCAGTCCCAACATACAGAATGTCTTCATTCTCTGGATCTTCTTTGATCACATTGATGGGGTCATGAGGTAGATCTGTTCCTATAGGTGTCCAACTGACTCCGTAGTCATC
The DNA here is from genome assembly GCA_937959275.1 of uncultured Saprospiraceae bacterium. GTDB lineage: Bacteria > Bacteroidota > Bacteroidia > Chitinophagales > Saprospiraceae > CALFUK01. The sequence goes on from CALGLU010000105.1 coordinate 100,810, forward strand.
GCTTGTATAGACATAAGGTTTAAAATCATCCCAACGATAGCCATTCAGACTCACATAAACTCTACTGTCATGATGCGCGGATGCCTGTACGCGCGTAACCCACAAACTATCTGGTAAGCCAGCAGAAATATTATCCCATTGAAATCCACCATTTCTTGTAACATGAACAAGCCCATCATCGCTGCCCGTATAGATTAATCCAAAAGTCTTAGGACTCTCATGAATACTCGTCAATGTACCATAAGCAACATCTCCTTTCCGACCCCCAGCAGTCAGGTCATCTGATATCGCTTCAAAGTCATCACCCTTGTTGAATGACCTAAATAACTTATTTGAACCCATGTAAAAAATGTCTGGGTTATGAACCGAAAGGTGAATAGGAGAGAGCCAGTTCCAGCGCAATGGCGCATCACCTAATTCATGTGACGGCGTAATTCGTTTTCGCGAACCTGTTTTTGTATTGACTCTAAAATAATTACCAAATTGAAAACCAGTGTATGCAGTCACATTATCTCTAGTATCTACTTGAGTGTACATCCCATCGCCACCCATAATGGATTTGAAGGGGTTATGACCTGTGGAGTGCCACCGTGTGCTAGGGCTAGTTGTGCTCGATCCATACCAAACACCATTGTCTTGCAAGCCACCATACACATTATATGGTTTAGCCATATCCACAGTGATTTGATAAAACTGGCCAACTGATGGAGAGTTACATTTTGTCCAATGTGCTCCATCATCATAACTGATGTTGATGCCACCATCATTTCCATTGATGATATGCCCATCTCGATTCGGATTGACCCATAGAGCTTGATGGTCAGAGTGCACATTGTCACCGCCTATATTTTTAAATGTTTTTCCGCCATCTTCTGATCTGATGATCGGTACACCAAGCACAAATACTTCGTCAAGATCAGACGGATTGACTCGTACGACACCAAAATAATAACCATACGAATTATAAACGGCATCTAAATACTCTTCATGAGTCTTGTACCAGGTTAATCCAGCATCATCGCTAGCATATAATTCAGCACCAATAACTGGAGTGTCAAATAATAAACTGTTCGCATCCTCTAAATAAGTGGCTAAGTCGGCGGGTTTAATTTTACCAGTATCAAACATAGATTTTACCTTCTCTGAAGAATACTTTTTTGGGAAGCGATTATCACTCAGGTATTTTTCTAAATCTTCTTTTTTGAGTGACTTGAATTGTTCGTCACTCATGGTTTTAAAGTCATTTTTCGAAAGCCCTTCATCATCCTTTTTCTCTTCAGGTGCTCGTCTGTCATAATTGTCAACAAGCGCATAAATACGTGTCGCATTATTAACGGTGGCAATAGATAATCCAATTCGTCCAACACCTTCTCCTTGTGGAAATCCGCTTGTCATTAATTCCCATGTGTTACCGCCATCTGTTGATTTATAAATCCCAGAACCATCTCCTGACTCAACAAAGTTCCACGCTCGTCTCTCTCTGTGCCATGTAGCTGCATAGAGGACCTCAGTGTTATTTGGATCTCTAACCAGATCAACTGCTCCACTATTCTCATCGACATACAGAGTCTGTGACCATGTAGTTCCTCCATCTTTTGTTTGATAGATTCCCCGTTCGGTATTAGCTGAATAGAGATGACCTAATGCTGCGACAAGTATATGGTTTGGGTCTTGCGGGTTGATTAATACCTTTCCAATATGATGCGTCTCTTCTAATCCTTTTCTTGCCCAAGATTTACCAAAATCGTAGCTGACATACATACCTAATCCGGCATAAGAAGATCGACTTGAGTTCACTTCTCCTGTACCAATCCATATCGTGCTGTCAGCCCAATTGACATCAAAATCGCCTATAGTCATCACATCTTCATGGTCAAATGTTGGATTAAAACTCGTGCCATTATTATTGGTATACCATAGCCCTCCTGATGCATAAGACACGAAGAATTTAGTCGGGTCATTTGGATTGACTTCAATGTCGCTAACTCTGCCGCTAAACACTGTCGGGCCAATATTTGTGAAAGGGATATGGGCAATAGGATTGTTGTCTAAATTTTTTAGATTTTCACTTTTCAGCCTATCAGTAAATGTTGTTGGTGTTTGTCCTAGAAGTAGGCAGGTATAAAAAAAAAGGAATAAGGCAATTGATCGTTTCATTGATGTCATTTATATGGGCAAAATACAAATTAATCTAACAAGAGAATAAAACATATTTGTATTGGCACATACTAGATATGTGGATTTTTTTATATTTAAAGGTTTACTGGATAATACAAAAGATTACTTTACTTTTATTTTTAACAAACTTCTGAATGATTCCAAAAAGAAACAACATAACTCTTGGGTTTTTAAGATTAGGATTTATCATAGTCTATATTTTTTTCTCTTGTTCAAATTCTAAAATTCAGGCTCAAAAACAAGTTGATCAATCATTTATCAATCAACAAAAAAGGGTTCTAGTCAACCAAAAACAAGAAGGCTTGCTGCATCGAAATGCAGATGGGATATCGAGGTGTGCAACTTACCAACAAGAAGTTAATCGCCTTGGTACTCAAGTGCAAAAGATGCGAAATAGCCGCAATAACTTTGTCTCAAAATCTCAGTCCCAATGTGAAGGTTCTGATGATATTCTTCAAATACCTGTTGTCTTTCATATTATACATGATGGCGATCCAATTGGTACTGGTCAGAATGTTGATGCGATCTACATTGTAGAACAAATCAAACAAGCCAATAATGATTTTAGAAAAATAGTAGGTACAAGTGGTGATGGTGCAGGTGTTGATACTCGTATTGAATTTGTACTCGCAACAGTGGACCCATTAGGCAATATAATGCCAGAACCAGGTATCAATCGAATAGATATACGTTCAAACGTTGGCTCTGGGCCATATGCAATATCAACAGTTGAAACAAGTATTAAGCCACCCACAATCTGGAATCCGAATTTGTACTTTAACACATGGTCTGTCGATTTGGCTGGAGGCATCTTGGGCTATGCTCAATATCCAGACACACCAGAATTAGTAGGTATTGGCATGGGGCCTGAAACTGATGGCGTTGTTGTTGGATATAGGACAATGGGAAGTACCGAATTAAATTTTCCAGGCGGTGCTCCCTACAACGCAGGTAGGACTTGGACTCATGAAGCCGGTCATTTTTTTGGCCTTCTGCATATTTGGGGGGATGGAGATTGTAGCGTAGACGATTTTTGTCAAGACACACCTAATGCTGCAGCACCATCGTCAGGATGTCCAAATCGTGATAGTTGTCCATTAGATCCAGGCAATGATCAAGCTGAGAATTACATGGATTATAGCGATGATGCCTGTATGAATATATTTACAATGTGTCAAACTGATCGGATGCGCGCATTTTTAGGATGTACGGGACAAGAGAGTGTCAGACGATCAAGTTTGATTCGTTCTCCTGTCGGTAATACAGACGGTTATGTTTTAATTATGAATCAGCCAAATAAGAGTCCATGTTATGAAGGTGGTGCCTTGTATGATTTTACCATGACGAATGTCGGTTTAGCTTCAGATCCGGTGATCTTATCGATTGATGATTTACCTGAGGGATTGATCAGTACATTTTCAAAAGATACAATTACAAGCTCTGGCAATTATTCAGTCCATATTGACAACCTTGAAATCTTAGTGCCAGATACGTATCGATTTAATATGACTTCGACTGATCAAGATGGTAATAAATTTACACAGGCTATTCATCTGGAGGTAGAGTATATTGTCACTAGTGCACCTCAATTGAGAGAGCCAATGGATCAAGCAAATCCTGTACAATTACCAGGCGTCTTCGAATGGACGCCGGTTACCTTTGCAACTCGATACGATATTCACATTGCAACAGATCCTCTATTCGAAACAGTTGTGGATTCGTCATTGACTGGCGGAGCGATTTCATTTTCACCGCAAGGCCTTTTAGCTAATACAACATATTATTGGAGGGTTCGAGGTGGCAGTGCTTGTGTGCCTGGTCCCTGGAGTGGTGTGCAGTCATTTACAAGCAGTGATGTGAGCCCATGTTTTGAGTACGGCATTGGCCCTTTTGTTGATTTTAATGAGGTGAGTTGTTATCCTAAATGTGAGACAGTAATTCGACTGACTGAAGAAGTCTGGGCCAATGAATCTTATTTGATAGATGGCTTATCAAAGGGGGCTGAATATACATTTGAGTTTTGTGATGGATATGATCCATTGGTCTGGCCAGCAACAATCACAATTACTGATACGCTAGATAATTTTATTGCCACTGCCAATGATTGTTCAATTACATTTAACTCTACAGTTACGGGACCAATTTTGGTTATCATATCTGGAGAGTGCGGTGATGATCTTATGGAGATCAATAATGGCTTCCCAAGTTTTGCTTGCACAGGCAGTGGGCAGACCTTGCCGGCTGCTTGTCGAAGTTGTTTTGTAGATGAAGACTTTGAGTTAGGCTTGCCTGATGGCTGGACTGCGATGGTGATAGGTGGTGGAGATAGGCCCCAATGGATCATCGATGACCAACCATTTGCATTTTTCCCATTCAGTGGATATTTGGCCAATAATCCGGGTAGTGGCAATTGGATCTATTACGATGATGATATCAATGGGCCAAACATCGAACGAAATATCGCAAGCCTCACATCAGCTACCTACAATGTATTGGGTGTCGAAGGTTTGCAATTGAGTTTTGATTATGACTATATAGACCAAGGATTTATTAGTGAGGTATTTGTTTCAGTGTATGATAATACGCAGCAAGTTTATTTTAATGGCAATAACTGGGCAGAGACCAAGGTAGCATGGTTAACAAGTGATTCGAGAGGCACGTTTAGTGAGTTGATCCCTGATGGTTTAGATTTAGAAAATCTGACAGTTCATATCGAGTATAATGATGGAGGACAATGGGCTTGGGGATTTGGTATGGACAATTTTGCATTGTGTGGCGACTGTGCATCATTTGATGCTGTAGGACCTCTATGTGAAAATTCGATTCCACCTGAATTGCCGATGAGTTCGCTTAATGGAATAGAAGGGACTTGGACGCCTGATGAGATAAATACCTCAGTAGCTGGTGTCAGAACATATACATTTACGCCTATCACACAATCGCCTTGTGGTTCTTTTGCTGTGAATATTGAAGTGATAGCCAATGACGAGTCATCATTTTTATATTCTGATCAAGTATTTTGTCAAGCTATGGCAGATCCCATTCCTGAGATAACAGGATTGCTGGGAGGTAGTTTCACAAGTGAAGGGCCGATCTCTATTGATTTGACTACTGGGCGAATTGACTTAGCGAATAGCCAAGTGGGAACCTATGAAATTACTTATATAACGGATGGGGCTTGTCAAACAAGTACAACGCAGTTGGTAGAGATACGACCAGCTTTGGAATGTCCACTCATCATTCCTGAGACACTTATAGCCAGCCAGAATTATCTAAGGCTTGGTGATCCATGTCAATGTGATAATGTTAATAATTGTTATTCCTTGATAACAGAGCAGACGTTTGTACATGATAGTGTACGTATTCCAGCAGTAGGTGCACTGGCAACAGGGCTAGATATTCGGATAGCTGATGCTATAGATTTTTATATCAATGTAGACTGCCGAAATCAAGTGTTTGAAGTCCCGAGTTTTGGATTGGTTGATGGAACAAAAATTCCAGAAGTATCTCCAGGTGTATACAAACTTGGATTTTGGAAAACCACAACTGGGCAGACCAGCCTAAGTGTGATCTCTGGAAATGGGATGGATATAGAGGCACCTGAGTCAGTATTTTCTGAGACTTGCGATTGTTTTATTCCTATTCCAACACTTGGAGAATGGGCACTGATTTGTTTGGCCTTGCTACTCCTGATTAGTGCCGTTTTGACGATGAAAGGATCGTTTGAAAAAGGGATAAAGCCATGTCAATATTGAGTTCTCTATCGATAACAACATTTAAAGAACGAATAGTCGAATGATTTGTTGAATAAATTATTTTTCTCCTATGCACTAGTGTCTCAAGCACTAAATAAATGGTTGTATGAAAGCAGTTATTTTTCGTCTACTCAAGGCACAGGTTCGCTTTGATATCCATAGCTATTAAGGCCAGTTCTGTAACGCAGAGAAGGCGGAAAAGAACAATTTAATATGGCTGTATATTTAGTTCTTGAGGCACTAGTCGATGACATACCTTCACATTTAATATGTATTTAATAAGGCCAGTTCTGTTACGAAGTTCACGCACAAAATATTCCAAAAGCACAAGTCAATTTTATCTTGACTGAGCACTCGTATTAAGCTAAAGCAGTGTCTTTGAATATCTTTTAGATAGAATTCAAAGACACTGTTTAAATTTAGTTTAGTGAGAATTCAGCTTATGGCCGAATCTCCTGCTGCAACTTGTAATTCAAATCCGCAAAAACATCATAAGGCAGATCCAATTTCAGTCTGACGAGAATAAAGTTATCATCAGCCTCATCAACTAGAAAAACTAATTGCTTAATTCGATCTTTCTTTTCAATGGCAAATAGATTAACTGTGGTTCCACCAGATCGGACTCGGATGTATTCATCATAGCCTTCTGAATTTGTCATTTTTGACATGAGCTTTTTGACTTCGTCAGTCGGAATGTTGTGATTATCAGTCGCAGCAAATATCCGAATGTTCTTGATGTGCTTTGCCAATTTTGCATAGTCTTCCAGTTCATGATCTTCATCCATGTTAGCAATAAAGTTCATTGACGATCCAACGAGCCAACCTGGAAATGACATAGCAATCGTCTTATCTTCTTTAAGATGCTTACTGATAAATTTATCGACTGATTTTTGAGCATTTAATAGTCCAGCCCATAGTACTAGGCAACATATAAGGGTAAATAGCTTTTTCATAGTTTTAGTCTTGTCCTAGTTTATCAAGATGGTTAGCGCCTTTGACATCGATTGATTTGGCGAGCTTGCCCATGACTCTGAGATCTATATCGCCTACAAAACTCATCATCACAAATTCATCTCCGCCGACGAGTAGCAGCAGCTCTTGTACAATGTTGCCGCCGTCACTATCCTTTACCATAAACTTGACATCATCACCTTCGGACCTCACTGTCATGAGTTCTTCATATAAGCCTGTATTAATTACAGATATGGCTTCTTGGTACATATCTTTTGGATTATGATCTGTAGTTAGAATTTTTAATCCTTTTAGATTTGATACCATACGTATGATTTCAGGATCAATGTCTTCGTCGGCAGATTCGCCTAACTTGGAAATCATCTGAAACATCTTAGGACTGACGTACACCATAGTGAATCGTTCGTCGTCTTTATACTTCGAGAAATATCTCTCGATCGCATCTGCTTGTCCAAAAGCGTTAGATCCTATGAATAGAAAAAATAGAATTGCACTTAAATATTTCATTGTTTTTTTCTTTTTTTTTATAAAATGATATTGATCATGCTATGAAGTGCTTTAGAAATGTATGTTAAAATAGTTTGTATGTGCTTGATTTTTAAGACAATGCTCTTTTGGAGGTGCATAGCCTTAGCTATGGATCGAGAAAAAGCAGAAGTATTAAGGAGCAATGACATGCAAAATAATTAACAATATATTTTTAAATCACTTTTAAGCATAACTATGTTGATGTGATCATTGGATCACCCGAATCGCATTTTGTATAGGTTTTAAATTTCCTATGATTGTATTTTCTGTTTTATTGACTTTTGCTGTCAGGAAGCCTAAAGCTTCAAGTGTGATAGCAAGGGCTTCTTCTGCATCTTCTGCTGTATCTAACTCTGTGTATTTACCTGCGTATTGAGTTTCTGCACTTGGTATAGGGTATTGATTCATAAAGACTCCGTATCCAATCACCAAAACTAAAAGGGCAGCCGCATATTTTAACAATGGTCTGAATCTGACAACCAGACTGTCTTGCTTGTTGTAATCCTGGACTAGAGTAGGAGTGAGCTCGATTGGATTGACGGGCTCTACGTCTGAGCTCAATTTATAATAGCTAAAGAGTGAGCGATAGCTGGCATGAGCAGGATCTATTCCATCTGATTCGAAGTAGGCCATCAGTATCGCTTCTTCTTCGAGGCTTGTCTCTGCAGCCCAGTATTTATCTAGTAGTGCATCGATGAATGATTTACTCATAATCACTTCTGTTTATTTTTTTTCTTAATTGTAAGCGGGCTCTGTGTAAGTAAATTTTAATCTGATCTACAGTGTATCCCGATATTTCGCTAATCTCTTTATAACTATAGCCTTCTACATCTCTTAGGTGGATGACCGTCTGCTGTTTCTCATTTAACTCACGAATGATTGAGCCAATCCTTCCTAGATTATCCTGGCTTTCCAGTGTTTGATATGGACTAGACGCACTGTCCTTTATAAAATGGAAATCATCAATATTAGCAGTACGATATTTTTTCTTTCTGGTCTTATCGATTGACATATTGCGAGTCAAGGTCATGCACCAAGCTTCCTTATTATCAACTTGTAAAAACTGATCTTTTTTCTTCCAGATTTTAATCAATAATTCCTGGACTACATCCTCAGCTTCCATATGATCTCCCACGATTCGAAGCGCGTATCTAAACAGCTTATTCTGAAAAGGAGAAATGATATGTACTAATTCGTTCATTTGCATTACACAAGGAGGACGCTTTATTCGTTATAGTTGTTACAATATGATCTCATTTTATCACATTTTTTATTCTAACTTATTCTAAATTATTGAATATCATTGTGTTATGATTTTTGACAAACGGATTGATTCATTGGTTGCGAAGGCATTTGTTGGCCCCTATGTCATGGCATTTGTCATAGCTGAGTTTGTTTTGGTGATGCAGTTCTTGTGGAAATATATAGATGATATCACGGGAAAAGGCATTGGCATCTTTGAAATACTTGAGTTGGTCTTTTATTTTGCATTGACTTTAATCCCTACAGCTATACCTATTACGATCTTATTAGCCTCCGTATTTGTTTTTGGCAATATGTCAGAAACATTTCAACTGACAAGCTTAAAATCCGCAGGGATATCATTTTTTAGGATTGTCAGAATGGGAATTGTGATTGGCATCTTAACAGCTCTCTTATCAGTCGTTGCTTCTAATCTGATTGTGCCCAAAGCTAATTACTCCTTTTTTAAAGGATTTAATGCGATCAAAAAACACAAGCCAGCTTTGGTCATTGAGCAAGGCATGTTTAATGAAGATTTTACTAACTATAAAATATATGTTGGCCATAAATCGAAAGATGGCAAGACAATCGGAGATATAAAGATTTATGATCAGAAGAATGTAGATTCAAAACGGATCAATATTATTACTGCTCAATCTGGTGAAATGTCAACCTCCCCAGATGGTAAACTATTTAAAATGACTTTGTTTGACGGCGAGCAAGTTAGAGAATTAAAAGAAAATCTTTCGAAGAATAAAGGAGTGAAGAAATTTCCCTTGACTCGATCTACCTTCAAGAAATGGGAGAAGACATTTGATATGAGTGAATTTCAACTAAAAGAAGAAGGTAATATTTCCACCAACAATTCTTTTGACTTAATGAATACTCCTCAATTGTTATATTCAATTGATTCAGTGAGCTCTGAAGCGATAGCAATTAGGGATCGCAATATTTATAATTTTGACGATATGCTCTCCATAGAAAATGACCTCTATGATACGAAGTCTAAAGTGTACGAGTCACGCACTGCCAAAGAATCAAAAGCAGTTGAAAAAGAAAGATCTATCAATACGTCGACTTCACAGGTTAGACCAACGGGGTATTCGAAAAGCGGAAAGTATAAGTCTGTTTTAGTAGATAGTGTTGACATTGCCTCAGTCAGTTCATTTCTTAACCTGATTAAAGCTGATGAGCGGAAAAAAGTATTAAAGTCTGCCTATACAAAGGCAAATCATATGAACAATCAAATCCTAAACAACGACAATAAAATTAAAATCAATATTGCTAAAAAGAAACGATTCATCTATAAACTTCATCAGCAATATAGTCAGGCGTTTATTTGTATTTTATTCTTATTTATTGGTGCACCTCTAGGATCAATTATCCGTAAAGGTGGCTATGGTTTTCCCTTATTGATATCCATCATATTTTTCATGCTCTTTATCATTATGAGGATAATGGGCAGCCGACTACAAGGGAGCGGTGTTCTCAATCCTTACATTGCTGCTTGGTTGCCTAACATTGCGTTATTACCTTTCGCTATCGTCTTTACGTACAAAGCAGTACGAGATTCAAGATTTAATTTTCAAGCCTTTTTGGCTAGAATTAGCAGGTCATAAGTTTCAGACCAATTATCTACAAATTCTTATATTAAGGCATTGGGCAGTTTTGAGTGAAAAAGCTGTGTTTCAAAGTGAACAGTTTTAAAGAGATTCACTCAATTGGTCCCTATCTTTTTATAGAAATCATAAATTTATGTTTACTGAATGAACCTTAGTTATTTGCATTATTTTTAAGAATCAAGCTCCACTAAACACAATGAGACACCCAAATTTGGAAAAGAAACCGATAAAATTCTTTTTTTTAAAACTATGACCTATATTGAGGTTGACCCATTTTGGTTGACCAAAATTGGTTGACCAAAAAATACGATGAATATGCTTGAAAACTTAAATAAGATACAGATTAAGAATCCTGTAGAACTTATTATCTCACAGATTAGAGAGTTAATAAGTTCTGGTGCTATAAAACCTGGCGAAAAACTTCCTCCCGAACGAAAATTAGCAGAACATTTAGGTGTTAGTCGTGGCCAAATCAGAGAGGCCATCAATAAGCTTCAATTCTATGGAATCGTTAAAGTACAACCTCAAAGTGGGACGATAGTCACTGGTATTGGGATTGTTGCTTTGGAAGGACTCATTACTGATATTTTGAAGATCGAAAATGTGGATTTTAGATCACTTATCGATACACGAATCCTTCTTGAAAAAGAAGCTGCCCGATTAGCAGCCAAAAACAGAACGAAAGATGATCTCGTAGAACTAAGTAATGCACTGAGTCAGTACGAGAAGAAACTAGCTCAGACTGATGATGCTGTAGAAGAAGACCTTTTGTTTCACATCAAAATTGCAGAAGCAAGTAGAAACACAGTCTTGAAGTCGTTGATGATCATTATCACACCAGACATTGTCAATAATTTCATTCAATTCAAAGTGTGTAGTGACACAAATAACAAAAAGACAATAGAAGAGCATCGAAAAATACTGGAAATGATTTCTCAGCAAGATGAAACAGGTGCAGAAAAAGCAATGGAGCACCATTTGTCTGATATAAAAACCTTTAGCTCAACTTTTGTTAAAAACTAAGATGTTTAAAATCTGACAAAAAAATGAGTAAAAATGGTGGATGGACAAAACCAAAAACAATTGCTTATTTTCTGACCACCTTACGGGTCATCTCAGAGTGAACAGTATTGTTTTGACTCATGAATTTTACATTTAAGAGATAAGTGCCAACCATCATTTTATCTAAATCAATTACTAATTCATTATTATTTATTTGGTACACCTTGGTGAAAATACTTCTACCATTTGGATCAATTAGTTCAATAAGCGAACTTGTTATTCCTGATGGCAAATGACTCAACTTTATGCTTCCAGTTGTTGGGTTTGGAAATAGTAGCATCTCACTGTCATGATTTTCCAGAACACTGACCACCTCACCAGCATCCTGAGACACGTCAATAGTCACCGATTGCGTCTCACCAGTAATTGTGACTGTTCCCGATCGTTCTACATTCTCTGCGTTTGAGTCAATCGTTATATTGAGTAGGGTATCGCCTGATCCAGATGAAAGGTCAGTTGATATCCAGTCCGTACTGCTCATGACTGTCCAATTTATATTGCTGGAAACGATAATAGACCGACTTTCTCCTTCTTCTCCAATAAAAAGCTGCCTTGTATTTGAAGCTATGTAATCGACAAGCTTATCAAATAAGTAAGACGGACCAGTGTTCATCTCAGTAGCATGTGGTTGGACATTGACTGCTGATGAAAATTCAGAAGCACCAATCGCTCGATCAGTAATTGAGATAGGTCTAGCTTCTTTCATTAAATCAAATACTATTTCATTATCATAGTCCATACCTGGATAGAGAGGAACCAATGGATAGCCATCACCAGCTTCTGCTATTACCGGACTACTTTCCTCTGGCTGAAAAAATCCTTTAGTATTTTCATAAAGTTCAGGGTCTGTCTCTATAATTCCAGAAGAAGGAAAATCAATTCCAAAGTCACCAAATGATACATTTCTAATCCAAGTTTCATGACCAGTTTTCGCAACAGATAATACATCTCTTGGATTTGTAAAAATATTATTAGCGATAATGACATTGGTGGGCGGATTATTTCCACTTCCTCCAAATATTACTTCTTCTGAATTGACAATAGTATTATGATAAATGTGAATGTTAGATAAAGGGTCAACTGGGTCGTTCATCAGATAAATTGCTCTTTTGTTTAGCCCTTCGAAATAGTTATTATAAATGAAATGATCCGACCCTTCTCGTACTCGAATGCCTCCCATATTATTCAGAAAAAAATTGCCGTATACGATTCCTTCATCACCATGTCTTAGTACGAACTCAGCTACCGGGTTGTTTTCGAAGGTGTTATAGCGATACACATTTTGTCTAGATTTATGCGAGATTATTTCACCATCCCCATTGCATTGTGTAAAGTAGCAATACTCCACAAGCGTACGACTATCTAAATCTCCCTGAGAACTCAACCCAATTCTGATTGGTTCGATACCTTGGTCTTTACCTATACCATCAAAGTTTTTGAAGGAACAATATTGGATCTTATGATAGCCGGGTTCATCATCCACTAATATGGAAAGTATATTCTGATCAACTAAGTTAAGCCGATTCTCGAAGTTACAATAACTGATGGTCGTTCGTCTAGACTCTTCATACACCCTGAGATACTTGTGGCTCGTATAATTCTGGATATTTACGTGAGTGATCAACACATCACTTCCATAGACTTTAATGACATCTAAATTGCCAATAGCTCCTCCTATGTATTGAAAGCCAGAGAAAGTAACGTCATCAGCATTTATGACAACTCTAGATGCTCCTGTAAACAATGCAGTTCCGTAAGGTTCTGCGGTCACGATTATACCGTCTGTATTCATGTCCATACGAGTATCAGTATAAGTGCCTTGCTCCCAAACGATTGAATCACCTACGCTTGCCAACTCTTGAGCCGCATTGAACTCTACACCAGACGAAACATCAAAACGGGTTTGTGCACTTACCAGAAAACTAAACAGTAGAAATGGAAACGGAAGAAGAAGTTTCATAGTCGGATTAATATGATCTAGTGATCAGCACTTACTTAAGTAAGAAAAGTGGATATGTATATAATTTAACGAATAAAAGGAATACACCGATCCTCTTACATGGATTACTTAGTGTTTTATCAACTGAGAAACGTGAGGCTTATCATTACCTGTGCCTTCAAGCTTAACTACATAACTACCTGATTCAAGGTCACTGATATCTAGTGTTTCAAACTTATTTTTATTGATCTTTTTTTGGATGACCCTTCTGCCTGTTTGATCATAAACGGTCACAGTATCATAATCGTATTCTTCCACACCTTCTATCGTCAGGATAGATGTGGCAGGATTGGGACTTAACCGAACGTTCTGTTGAAACTCATCTGACACACTTGAAGTTTCTCGCTCACCTTCACCAAATACTCTCAGCTCAGTAAGACTAGACCAAGCTCCGTCGTAAACATCCGCTCCTGATACGGTAATTTTAACGAACCTAGCTACAATACTGTCAACGGCATTAATGATTGGCGTAGTAGGCGTGCCAGGTGATGTATTGTTTGACCTGTCTATGATAGTCGTAAATGGCCCCTCTTCGGTAAGCGAACCTTCAATAATAAACTGATAAGCTCTGTTTTCATAGCAGGTAACTTCTATTTGAGTTATCGTTATATCTGCTTCTAGATCGACAGTACATGACTGCGGAAACTCTTGCACAGACCATCGCGTACCAGTACTGTCATCTACAAGATTAGCTTCAACATTGGCTCCATCTGGAGTGCCTGTACCAACAACTGGCTGGAATAGTGCCCAGTTAAATTCAGAGGAAGGAGCAAGAATGTGAACAACTTCTGTGTCACTAAACGCTCCGTCTTCAGTCGTAACTGTTATCATGACTGTACCTTCTGAAACCCCTGTCAGCAAGCCACTTTCACTCACTGTAGCTATACTCGTATCATCAGACTCAAACATTAAATTTTGATTTGTTGCATCAACAGGAATAAGGCTTGCGTCCAACTGCATCGTACCGCCAACAGCAACATCATCGACCGCAGCTAGATCCACTCCAGTAAGATCTACTTGAACACCAACCGTAATCGCAGTGCTCAGTGAAGTCTTTGATCCATCTTCGTTATCCGTTGCTGTCGCTGTTAAAATATATTCTCCTTCAGCTGCACCTGTCCATGTAAATGAATACGGAGCGGTATTGTCTTCTCCAAGTTTATGACTACCACCTTCAAAAAACTCGACCGTTGTAATTGTACCATCAGAGTCAATTGCGTCAACAGTAATCATAATGTCTTCCCCTGGTTCAAAATTCGTATTATTGGAAGGAGATGTAATGCTCACCGATGGAAATCGGTTTTGTTGAGAACCATCTGCTTCAAAAAGTTGATCAAAATGCGCAGTCGCCTCGCCATCATCCTGAAGGTAAACACCTGCCTTCCAATAACTAGGAAAGGTCCAGAAAGAGACATCCATATTCACCTTTTCTTCACCTTCATAATCAATGATCATATTTCCATCAACCAGTCGAATATCACAATTAAAATATCCTCCAGGGTCTTCGCCAAGATCCACATGGGTCGTGTTTGACCCTCCGTCATCTGTTTTGATGGCTGCCCATAGGTGATTTACAGGGTCTTTGGCATTATGTTTATAGATTCTTAGTAATGGTTTGTTCGGTCCAGGACCTGCATTTGCATCATCGTGAATTTGCATGACTGTCACTTGATCACAAGTCTGTTCTACAATATCAATTCTTCCGTGTAGCGATCTATTGGCTTCTGTCAAGTCCCAATTCGTTTCATTTCGAAGCTCTGTTCGTCTGCTATCACCAGTTTGATTGAAGCGTATATTATCACCATCTACGACATAGAAATACTCAGGATGTGTATACCGACTATTAAGTCTATCTATGCTGGCTAGGGTAGAACTCGTGGGCGCTTGGAGCTTGCATTCTGCAAGAAATGGTTGAAATCTTGGTATCTCTGATGGAGCAAAAAAACCTGTTGGTGGCGTTGGAGCAAAGTGTGTAACATCTAATGCGAAGAAAGATACTTGTGCAAATTCGCCTGGATCTCCAGCGTTGTTTTGATTATAGTTTCCGGCTTTGAAGTACATCCAATCATCAGCGAAGCCACTATCAGTCATATCTACTTCTCTGACAACATCAGGCTTACCTTCTCTCATGATACTTACGGTCAGCATATTGCCGATTGCTTTGATCTCGTAGCTAAACTTTTCACCTAAAGCGACTCCATCTTCTGGATCTGGTGCATTATCACTTCTACTGCCTAT
Organism: uncultured Saprospiraceae bacterium; assembly: GCA_937959275.1. Lineage (GTDB taxonomy): Bacteria > Bacteroidota > Bacteroidia > Chitinophagales > Saprospiraceae > CALFUK01. The sequence goes on from CALGLU010000105.1 coordinate 116,406, forward strand.
CATATTGTACCATTGTTCTGGGCCTGTAGTGGGTTCGTGAGCAAAGTAAATAGAGCCCTTTGTATGGTCAGGTAATTTGCGATAATAAATTCGGCAAGGTTCGTCATCAGAGGCATGTATTTGGCCAACAATCGTACGTCCGACTTTACGAAATTCATCAGAAGTCAGAGACACATGATCCACGGCTACTGTGGCAGTCATGACGCCATCTACTCCTCCAGCAGCTTCTTGATTAGCCATCGTAGAAGAAGAAAAAACCCAGTTGTTTTTATTTATTCCTTGAGTGGGGATGCTGAAGTTATCTCTACGTATCATTTCTCTTAGCTCATTTCTTGGATATGTGCTACCGCCTGTTCTGCCATCGTTGGGGCACCAAAACACCATAGCGCCAGTCATCGGGTCGGTATAGAACTCACCTTCAATTTCATAGCCATTTGTCAACTGGTCTTGATCCCGTTCTTGTTGATTTGGACGAGTAATTTTCCAGTATGAAAGATCGAAATTTTCTCCAGGTGGAACATTTGGATTTAAATCTTGTGCACTAACAGAACTCAAAAAAAGAATCGATACAAACAACAGCACTATGGATCGAGAGTAAGAAGGAATAGAAGGAAATTCAATTTTTCCTAAGCCTAAGAATCTATTATTAAGTGACACTTTCATAATTGAAATCATTGAAAAAAATCAAAAAAAATACCAAAATCATGAATGAAAAATATCCGGTCCAACACTAAATAGCTATAAAACATGTGCCTTCAGGAGCATTCGCCAATTTTGGAATAGGTCAACAAAAAAAATTGGTCGACCAATTTGCTAATATATACATTTAATTGCGCCTAGCTTTACACTTGACCAATAAATAAGGTTTTAAGAATGACGTTTTAGATTAAAGACTTCACTACGTTTTTAGAACCTGATTTGGATTGGGAATGTTTCAGAGAATGCCTATTTTCTGTGTAAAGCGTCGTTCAGTAAAGGATCAATTATAGACTAGGCCAATGGCGTTTATGTAAAGATCACTGGTTTATATGGTTTACCGTATTTCTACTCCTTCGATTTGAGAGAAACCACCTTGTCTCTGCATAATGCAGAGGAGAATTCTCCTCCTGCAGAAGAGTGGCAGTCGCAGAAAGGCGAATGACGAGGTGGTTTTTCCTTCAGAGGATTGGTCCCGCATTTAATGCGGGAACGAGTTGGTTTTTCCTTCGGAGGAGTGGTCCCGCAATTAATGCAGGAACGAGTTGGTTTTTACTTTGGATGATTGGTCCCGCATTAATTGCGGGAACGAGGTGGTTTTTCAACGGAGGAGTGGTCCCGCATTTAATGTGGGAACGAGGTGGTTTTCTAACGGAGATTTGTCAAGCACCTTTAGGCAAATGACTCTTGGTTAGCCTACTTGGTGACCAATACGATTAATTGATAAAAAAAGAGTCCTCCACCTACAGATGAAAGACTCAATATAATTTTAATTAATCAGCTAATTTAATAACCAGGATTTTGGGTCAAATTTGGATTATTCGTTATTTCCAAAGGTGGGATTGGTAACAAATAGTCCCTGGATGGATCAAAGTTTCGTGTGCCTTGTAGTTCTGTTTCAAAACCATTAGGTCCAAACACCTGATCTCCCATTTGTCTTCTGACTATATCGTACCATCTTTTATGCTCAAAGGCAAGCTCTAATCTTCTTTCCTCTAGTACATCAGCAACAGTGGCTCCTGAGATATCCTCAGGAGAAGTACTTGGATCAGTAGTTCCATTACCATTTCTTGCTCGTTCCCGAATCATGTTTATCCATCCATCAGCTTCTGATGTTCTACCAATTTCAATAGCAGCCTCAGCGGCAATTAAAAGCACCTCGGCATAACGCATCATTTGATAGTTGGAATGCGAATCTCGCCCACTCGTATTTGCTTGAGGCAAATCTCCAGCCATCGCTGTGTACTTTGAAATATGCGGACGATTGGCATTTCGACCATCTAGGCTTGAATAATTTGTATAAGGAATCAGATTGCCGCTGTTATCAAGTGCTTCAGCATCGAAATTGACTTCCTTTCGGTAGTCTCCATCATCCCACGTATCAAATACAGCTTGTGCTGGTACCATAACAGACCATCCTCCAGAAGGGTAGTAGGTTGCTTGGCCAAAGAAACCTGTAAAAGCAGCTAGATAATCTCTGTCTTCATCATTTGTATTCGTGCCAACAAAATCTATTACAAAAATTGGCTCAGAAGATCCATCGGTATTCACGGCATGAAAGATATTGCGATAATCTGACTCCAATGCCAAATCATAAGCTCCTGCATTATTGATAATATCAGTAGCTTCATCATAGGCCAATTGATATTCTCCTCTGGTGAGATATACACTGGCAAGAAAAGCTCCAGCAGCAGATTTACCAGGAAGGGATCTATCAATTCTTGTACTTGGCAACGACTCTTTAGCAAATTTAAAATCTGCAATGATGTTTTGATAAACAGTTTCTACGTCTGTTCTTGGCGATACTGAAGCGTCTACGGTAGCTGTCGTTTCGTCCAAATAAGGAACGTCTCCAAATAGTCTGACCAAATGGTAGTAAGCAAAACCTCTGATGAATCGTGCTCGGCCTGCTATCTCTGCTGTCACTCCAGCATCTTGTCCTTCTAAGGCCTCTAGCTCTCGAAGGGTCTCATTGGCACCTCTGACAACCTGATACAATCGAGGCCAGAAACTTCTTTCAGGATTAGATGGATTTAAAATCAGTGGATTCGTTGCAGAAACAGTAAATTGATCGTGCTCAATTCTTTCAGACGCAGTAGTCGGATTACCGATATCTACCATATCTGAACGCAGCATAAGTGTTAAGCCTAATCCTCTAGATACAAATGCTCTAGCTGATAAATGACCATATGCACCAGCAACGGTGGTCTCGATTGTTTCCAAATCGGTCCTTCGTTCATTTGGCTCTAATTGACTTCTTGCGTCCTCTTCTAAATCAGAGCATCCCACAATTAATAAACCAAGGATCAACAACGTGAATAAATATGTATACTTTTTCATTTTATAATCTTTCAAGTGATTTAGAATTTTAAGTTGATACCAAAAGTGATTGACCTTAGATTAGGATAATTACCATAATCATGTCCTTGTATTACATTATCATCTCCACTGCTTTCGCCACCACTACCAAAGTAACTCACCTCAGGATCCAATCCAGAATAATTAGTTAATGTTAACAGGTTCTGACCACTGACAGTAAGCCTTGCTGAGCTCAATCCTACATTTTCTAACACACCAATCGTCGGCAAGCTATAGCCTAAAGCTACATTCTTAAGTCTTACATAACTTCCGTCCTCTACAAAACGAGATGATCGCTCTCTTCCTCTGATACGTGCGCGAGGTATATCACTACCTGCGTTTTCTGGTGTCCACGAATTTAATACATCTGTGACACCATTACTGTCTCCATTGTATAATTGAACAGCCGTTAAATTGTAGATATCTCCACCGACAGCACCCTGAAAAAAGATATTTACATCAAAGCCTTTGTAAGTAAATGTATTGGCCATTCCAAATGTAAAATCAGGATTTGGGTCACCGACAATCTGTCTATCATTGTCATCAATGATTCCATTAAAATTACCTTCTTCATCTGCTACTTCAGCGAATAAAGACTCTCCAGGTATTGCGTTTCCATTTTCATCAAAAGATACGGCTTCCAAAGCTGTACCTTGAGGAATAGCGCCCCCTTGATATACACCTTGGTAGTTTAATCCCCAAAAAAGACCCAGAGCTTCACCTTCTCGCAACAAGTAAGTATTACCACCAGCGAAATAACCCGGGGCTCCACTACCTAATAGTTCTGTTCCCGATGACAACGCTACGACTTGACCCCTATTTCTTGCATAGTTAATACTGGTAGTCCATCTAAAATCATTTGTACGGATGTTGTTTGAACTTAGTGTAAACTCAAAGCCACGATTATTAATAGCACCAACATTTCTAAGAACATCTAAATCAGTTGTTCCTAAGTAAAAATTTGAAGCTCTGTCTACAGCTAAAAGATCATCCGTGTCGATGTTGTAATAGTCTGCGCTAAAGGTGATTCTATCTTCAAATAAACCAACATCCACTCCAATATTTGTCTGAGTTGAAGTTTCCCATTTCAAATCTGGGTTTGCTTCACGAGCGAGGTCTACACCAAAAGCTCCACCCACCTCTGTAGGTGCCTGCACACGAAACGTCGCTAGCGATTCATATGGACCAATGGCTTGATTTCCTGTTAAACCAAAACTTGCTCTAAATTTGAGGTTGGATATCGTCCTGTTATCAGCCAAAAAACTCTCGTTTGAAACCTTCCATCCAAAGGCAACCGAAGGGAAAGTTGCATATTTATTATTTGCTGCAAAGTTTGATGCGCCATCTCTACGAACAGTAGCAGTCAGTAGGTATTTATTTGCCCATTCAAAATTAAGGCGTCCAAAAACTGACTCGATTTCCGATTCAGAGAAACGAGAATCAATAGATCGTTGGTCAATCTGCCCGGCTTCTAAATTATAGAATTCAAAGGCATCATTCAATAAACCTCTGGCACCTGCTTCTAGTCCTTCTGTCGTATTTTTTTGATATGAATGACCAGCAGTTGCCGTTACACTTCCTTGCCCAAATGGTCTGGTATACGTGAGATAATTTTCATTAAGCAAATTTGTTCTTTTTACGGATTCTAAAAATGCTCCACCCGCAGACAGCACAAACGTTTGCGGTTTAAAATAACCTTCAGTACTATTTTGTGTTCTGTAGCCCAACGTCGTTTTAAAATTCAGTCCTTCCAATATCTTAAAATCAGCATACACATTAGTTCTTGCATTATCTGATTTTGTTTGGTTTTTGATTTGTGTTGCCACAGCCCAAGGATTTTCTATATCATCGCCGACAGTATTTTGAGAGAAATTACCTGCATCGTTAAATCGTCCAACATCGGGTGAAAATCTGAAAGCTAAAGCGACCACATCGTCTCCTCCACCATTTACAGAACCAATAGCATCTCGTCCCGTCGATTGAGTTGAAACACCATTTTGCTCACTTCGACTCGCAATACTGTTCATGCCAATTTTTAATCTATCAGTAGCTTGTATATCTATATTGGCTAAAAATTGAATTTTGTCGAAGTCAGAATTTACAACGATTCCGTCTTGGTCAAAATACGTACCAGATACATAATAGTTTACATTATCACTGCCTCCAGAAACTGATAATTGGTGATTCTGTGTATAGCCATCTCTATAAATTTCGTCTTGCCAGTCTGTATTTTCTGTCCCTTGAGCATATGGAGGATCTCCTGCATTTGCACGGATCATGTTTTGATATTGAGCAAATCCATTTGCATCCAGTAAGTCCAATCGATTAGTCGTTTGCTGTAAAGAATAACTAGAGTTAAACTCTATGATCGCTTTCCCAGATTTACCTTGTTTTGTGGTTACTAAGATAACGCCTCCTGACCCTCTTGATCCATAGATTGCAGTGGCAGATGCATCTTTTAAAACCTCTATAGACTGAATGTCATTTTGTTGCGGAAAAGAAGCGCCAACAAAACCATCAACCACCACAAGTGGATCACTGCTTGCATTAAGTGAAGAACTACCTCGAACTCGAATTGAAATATTTGCACCAGGCTCACCTCCATTCTGGGTTTGAACAGCAACTCCAGCTGCACGACCTTGAAGTGCTTGACCAGCATTTAGTAGTGGGAAAGCTTGTATGTCTTCAGACTTTACAGAAGAGACACTTCCAGTCACATCACTCTTTTTAACAGTCCCATAGCCGATGACGACAACTTCGTCTAATATCTCTGCATCTATATCTAAGGCGATATCGAGATTGGTTTGTCCATTTACAGGGATGATTTTCGATTCATAACCCGTATACGATATCGCCAGCACAGCATCAGAAGGAGCTTCTATTCTGAAACTACCATCTATGTCAGTAGCTGTACCAGAATTTGTTCCTTGGACAAGAACTGTGACACCAATTAAAGCTTCACCGCTTATATCGGTAACCTTACCATTAATGACCTCCTGTGCGTTTGCACTCATGGACGCCAGGCAGATGCATAAAGCAAGGAATACAGTCACCCGCGCGGATTGTCTAGTAAATATTTTTTGCATATGATTCATTTATAACTATTTAAATAATAAAAAGTTTAGCAAGTGTTTAATTACAAAACACCTCTGTAAGGTCAAATGTAGATCTTAGAAACGTCCATATTCATCATAATGATGCTTTTCGATTTTGCACTGTTTAAAAATGCTATTTCATTGAAATGTTTCATATATCATATCCTTAGCTCGATTGACTAAATAAATGAGAAAGGCATTTGCTCGAAATTATGGGCGGCTTTCACCCAATCTATACATAGTTAACCACACTTACATATCTGGTCAACCACTAATTGGTCACCCAATTTAGAGTTATACAAATTCTCAACCAAACAATTTTTCATTATTTTGTTTATTAGCTAACATTTGGATTTAACATTCGAAATTCAGTACAAAATAGATTGGTATTATGACCGCTATCAATGTCTACGAAATAGATTACTGTTAAGCTATTGAATGGGTTTTATTACAAAATCAACAACTTCCTTTTGAAAAGGACTTCTTCTTGTTCTTGAATTTCCAAAATATAAATTCCGGTAGCCAATTCATTAAAGGTGTGCTGATGATCAATGCCATCAAATATAAACTGATCGACCTTCCGACCCTGCAAATCAAAAATTCTGACTGTATAGGATCCCTTCTCTTTCATTTCAATCGTGAGTTCTCTGTTTTGCGTTGGGTTTGGGAATACTCGTATTTGCAAACGCTCTTCCTCTACTTCTAACTCCTCAGGCGGTGGCGGATCTCCACCTATAATAGCGACTCTAGTAACATTTGTATTCCCATCATTGTCTGTAACAATAGCTTGTAAATAATGGACTTCATGAGAAAGATTCTGAATTGTAGAGGTTAAATTTGTGAAGATGTATGGTGCGTCATTATCCATTGCAATTGGTTCTCCGTTGATCAGCAATTTTACATTTTGAATTGTTCCATCAAGATCAAAGGCCTCAATTTCAATATCACTTCCGTCCCAAATTGATACGTCAATGTCGCTCGTTGGATTTATAAAACTCACAGCTGGAATATCCCCCTGAAATCCTCCATCAGCAAAGTTTCCTTGACCGGCCCATCTAGCTAGCAAATCATATATATCATCAGATTTCTGCTCAGGTATGAATACATTATCAAGGGCAATCCTGCCTAAGCGGTCTTCCAACTGCTGGACATAAAGACTCCTTGGTTGCACATGAGAACCCCAACTTTCCCAATAGCCTTCACCTGTCTGATTTGTACCGACGCAGCCAATACCCCAATTCATTGAGCCATGTGGACTGTCTACTCGAAACTCTCCGGTATATGATGCTATATTCCAAAACATGGTTTGAGCACCTGCCCATCCATGTCCAGTACCAAAATTGCCTCGATTCCAAACCCTCGTAGAACCTCCCCGAAGATTGTCAAAGAGGGTACCGGTAGCCCATCTATGATGCGGACCAATATCTGATCTGGTGCTCTCTGCCAGCCCATCTAAAAACACATTCGGTCCTGTGACTTTGGATCCTGTTACAAAATCGTGTCGCCCGTTTATGGCATAACATCTTTGAAAAAGATTGCCCAATCCCTTTTGAATAGCAAAGGGATACCTTCTGCCACCTGTAACTTGAGACTTAGGGTCAATATAGGCGCAATCCTGAACTGTTGTGAAATTAGCACTTTCAATATTGACTGTGCTATAGGCAAGATATTGACCTGTGACTTGTTTCACCCAACAATTTTCTGAATCTTTTAGTCTGACTGCAGTCCAAGCATGAGATTCGTCACTATTCCTATCATAGAACGATTGGATTCTCATATTTTCTACACCGCACTTGCTAATGCGTCTTGATGATTGAATTTTGGCAATTGAACCGCCGCCATATCCTTTTTCAATAACATCAACCATAGGTATATTTATAGAAATCGTGTTGCCAGCTATCGCAGTGATCACTCGTTCATGATCAATAGTATAATCACTGGGTGTCCAGCCACGACAGTCAGTGTCTCCTTCACATAGTGTTTCCTGGTCCATGCCTAATGTATCGATCCAGACCTGATTTGGTGTTCTAGTGATCACAATTTTATCACCAATCTCAAAATCTGTTGCATCCTCGACTTCAAAAGAATACGATCCTACGGGTACATAATTGGTTGTAATAGTTTGTTCCGAATGTTCATCAATCTTGATACCACTTGAGCCCAAAATGCTAATAATCGTATGATCAACTCGCGGATTCGAATGAAGAACAGTGCCGTTTAATCCTTGCCCTTCACCTTTCAAAATGACTCCAGACTCTCTGATTGCCAAGATATTTTCTAGACTATAATGCCCCGCTTTAATTAATACGACTCCTCGAAATCCATTTTCATCAGGATCTAGTGCTTCGACGAGACTTATGGCAGTCTGAATCCTTCGAGTATCATCTCCCTCCTCAGGCAGGGTCAAACAGTTCTAATTATTAATATATGACAAAATAATTTAATATGTTGTGCTAAACTTCATATGAAATCATTAACTCATTTTCTTTCGCAAATCCCAGATCATAGGCGTAAACAAGGTCAACGTATAAGTC
>CALGLU010000106.1 GCA_937959275.1 uncultured Saprospiraceae bacterium
TAATTTAATAACACAGGTTAATGTATTGAAACATTAATTTGTCACGATTTTTACAAAAAATCCAGCCAAATTAGCCTCTTTTAATATAATAATGCACGCCACTTTGTGCCGTGCAACCAATATTTGACACCTATGGTGTCATGATATCCTTAACTAAATGACATTGGGTCATGATCCATTAGAAGAATAACTAATCTAACATTGGGTTTTAACTACTCCCTTACGCATCACACTCTGATAAATTTTTTTTAGATTAAGATTAGCTAAGCGCTCTTTGACATTCACAGTCCTTCTTACTACCTTTTGTGTTCTTAATAAATTATACTTCCTATGTCAACATCAAAACGCATCATCCTATTCCTTAGCCTTACGAGCTCTTATTTACTGAGCGGGCAAACGAATCAGATCGAATTCCACGGCATAGCATATCGCAACATTGGACCTGCGAATCAAGGTGGACGTATTGTCGACATAGAAGCCCGGTCGGATGATTTTACGAAAGTCTATATTGCGACAGGCTCTGGTGGGGTTTGGAAGTCGGCTAATGCTGGTAATACATGGACACCAATCTTTGATGATTATCAGACTGCTTCCATTGGAGATATTGCTCTTGATCCTAACAACCAGGAAACAATCTGGGTAGGCACAGGTGAGGCGAATAATCGCAATAGCGTGTCATGGGGAAATGGTATTTACAAATCAGAAGATGACGGAGCCACCTTTTTCAATATGGGATTAGAGAGTACACATCAAATTGCGCGAGTATTGGTTAACCCTGAGAACTCGGACGATATATGTGTATGTGCTATTGGTCATCTATGGGGATATAGTGGAGAGCGAGGTTTATTCCAAACAAAAGATGGCGGGAAGACATGGCATAAATCAATCAATGGCCTACCCGATGATGGCAAGACTGGTTGTACAGATATCATCAGAGATCCTAAAAACCCAAATGTATTGTACACTGCTATGTATCATAGATTAAGACAGCCATGGCATTTTCATAGTGGTGGAGAAGCTGGAGGTATTTTCAAATCTACAGACAATGGATCCAGTTGGACTAAACTCTCAGTTGGACTGCCAAGTGGACCAACAGGCAGAATTGGCTTAGCGATCTATGACCAAAACCCTGACATCGTCATGGCCTTAGTAGAAGCTGAGCAATCTGAAACACTCGAAACAAAGGGAAGTGGTGTCTATAGATCTGAAAATGGAGGTGATTCGTGGGACTATGTCAACACCTACAATAATCGCCCATTTTATTATAGCCAAATAAGAATCAATCCAAGTGATGATCAGCGAGTGTATCTCCTAACAACAACATACATGGTTTCTGAAGATGGTGGTCAAACATTTGTTAACGGAAGTCCTGACTATGAAGTCCATGGCGACTATCATGCTATGTGGATAGATCCAACGAATAAAGATCGATACTATTTGGGGGCTGACAAAGGTCTATCTATGACCCATGATCACGGAACAGCCACTACCCTAATTGACAATTTACCAATCGCTCAATTCTATCGAGTCAACTACGACATGCGCGATCCCTATTATGTGTATGGCGGATTGCAGGACAATGGTTCCTACGCAACAGCTAGTTTTACCCGAGACGCGAGAGGCATATTAAGTGATGACAATTGGAAAATGCATTGGGGTGATGGCCAGGACTCTGCCTTTAATCCTTATGATTGGACAGACGCCTATTCATCTATGGAAAAAGGCACTTATTTCAAATACAATCCTAAAACTAGAGAGTTAAAGCGTATCAGTCCTAACAGTCTAAACACCATTGGTTTCAGTGAAAGCTTTGGCAGTTTTGAAGAAGCCCCTGATCAGTTGCGTTATAATTGGTCTTCACCTTTAGTGATGTCGCCTCACAATCCGTCACACATATTTGTTGGTGCCAACCATCTTTTTAAATCAATAGACAAAGGACAAACTTGGAATATCATCAGTCCTGACCTCACGACAAATGATCCAGTGAAAAAGCAAAGAGGAATCAGTGGTGGTATTACTCCAGATAATTCTGGTGCAGAATATCATTGTGCCATCCATACGATATCTATTTCTCCAATGGATGAGGATGTCATTTGGATAGGTACGGACGATGGTAATGTGCAGTGCACTGTTGATGGCGGTGATCACTGGATGAATGTAAGATCAAATATCCCTGAAGTCCCTCAAGGTTTGTGGGTTAGTCGGATAGAATCTTCACGCTATGACTCAGATAGGGCGTATGTGACATTTGATGGACATAGAAGTGATGATTTTGGTACGTGGGTTTTTGTGACTGAAGATGGTGGCAAGACCTGGCAAAAAATAACGTCAGGATTTGAAACAGGTGAAACTGTGCGAGTGATAAGAGAAGATCTCCAAAATCCTAATCTGCTATTTGCTGGAACAGAAACAGGTGTTTGGTATTCGTTTTCTCAAGGCAAATCATGGCAACGATTAAAATTGAACATGCCTACGGTTTCCGTCTATGATTTAAAAATCCACCCGCGAGAAAATGATTTAATCGTAGGAACCCACGGCAGAAGTATTTGGATATTAGATGACATATCCTTTCTCCAACAGATGACTGAAGAGGTATCAACATCAAGTGTGCATTTATATGACCAGAAGATAAATACTTTATGGCATAATGTAAGCAGAGGTGGTCAAAGAGGACACTTTTGGTGGGCAGGAGATAATCCACAGACGATTATCAATACGAGCAGTATTCCACGTGCCCAATTTGAGAATCATGCTGCTATCACCTACTATTCCAATGGGACCGGACGCGATAGTATTGATCTCTTAATCAGCAACATGTTAAATACGGAAACAAAGACTTTGAAAGTATCTGGAACTTCTGGAGTCCACCGCTTCATTTGGAACAGAGAGTTTGAGGCCGACGCATATTCAGCCTCTGAAGAAGCAGAATTAGATGGCTTTCTCAAATCCCTCGTCGAAGCTGCAAACAGTAGAAGAGTGTTAGAAGCTTATGAAAACTTTAAAGGTGATAGTGACCCTTACAAACGACGTAAATTTTTAGAGTCCCTAACTGGAGGTTACCTTGGATATCCAATTGATACTAAATTCCTAATACCAAAGGCTACTGCAGGCAGTTATAAATTGAAGATGAAACATGGTAGCAAGGCAACAAGTTCTACTTTAATTATTAGAGATGATCCAATGCAATAGTTTTTATAACCCATGGTGTAAAACATAATCAAAATCAGATGTTTAAGAATATATATATTTTGGCTGCAGTCATTTTCTTTTCTATACACTTGACGACGTATGCACAAGAAAAAAAGGACACGACTAAGCTAGTTTCCCCTGCGATGTCATTCGTCACGAATCATACAATTGTAAACGGTGGCAAAACAATTAACTATACAGCTACTGCCTCAGAGACCTATCTGAAAAATGATAAAGATGAAGCAGTGGCCTCAATATGGTCTGTCGCCTATACAAAACAGAATCTAACAGAATCATCGACCCGACCTGTCACGTTTGTATTTAATGGTGGGCCAGGGTCTGCCTCGGTCTGGTTGCATATGGGTATGTTTGGACCGTCCTTAGTGAAAGTCCAAACAGATGCTACTGAAGACGATGGAGCAGCTCCTTATAGACTTGTCAAGAATGATCATGGCATTTTAGATTTAACAGATTTAGTCTTCATCGATCCTGTCGGGACTGGATACAGTCGAGTTATTGGCAAGGGTAAAGTGGAAGATTACTGGGGGCTTAATGAAGATGCAAATTCGATTGCACAATTCATAAGGCTGTGGATAAGCCAACACAATAGATGGTTTTCTCCAAAATATATCGCTGGAGAAAGCTTTGGTACAACTAGAGCTGCATCGGTCGCAAATACCCTAGAAGGTGGCGGGCAGAATATGGCATTAAACGGACTCATCCTCATTTCGCAAGCCTTAGATTATGCTGGCTCCACATCTGCACATGACAACATCACGTCTTACTTGACTTATCTGCCGAGCATGGCGGCTACCGCTTGGTATCACAAGAAGGCTGGTATTGGAAAAGAGTTAGAATCCTTCGTTCAAGAATGTAGATCATTTACGTATGATACATATGCCGCAGCACTATACAAAGGTTCACTACTCAGTGAAACAGATCGGGATCACATTGCAGAACGACTTTCTTACTTCACCGGACTAGACCAAGATTATGTTTTGAGATCGGATCTTCGCATTTTAATGCCTCGCTTTCAAAAGCAACTGCTCGCTTACGAAGGACTTTCTGTAGGCAGGCTTGATGGTCGATACATGGGAGATGAGCTCGACAAAGTATCAGAGGGACCTCATCTCGGTGATCCATCTAGTTATCAAATTTCATCTGCTTACACCGCAAGTCTAAATCATTATTTGATACAGACCCTGAAAGTTACAATGGATAGACCATACCTAACATCTAACAGGAGCATCGGAGCGAAATGGCGATGGAGAACAGTGCCAGATGGTAAGTATTGGGAACCATCAGCGCCTAATGTCGCTAGAAAACTTGCCGAAACAATGAAACGAAACACTAGCATGAAAGTGATGGTTGCCAATGGCTATTATGATTTAATTTGTCCCTTTTTCGATGCAGAATATAGGTTTTTATCTCAGTAATTTATCATATCTGCTATGAAGTCCTGCTAGTGCTCTGTCAAGTATATATTGACTTGTTGAATTTGAGTGTAGTTTGTGCATGAACTAGGCGCAGGTTCGGTCTGATAGCCTAGCTATCATGGCCGGTTCTGTAACGACGTACATGTGCAAAATACGCCAAATGCACGAGTCAGTTATATCTTGACAGAGCACTAGTTAGAAACCTTAGGAATCTGATGAGTTTAAATAATCTGGTGTATTGCTATAGGATTTAAGAAGTCTACCCTATCTTTTATTCAATCGTATTTCATTGAGCTTAAAAACCTCAAGGATCCAAAAAAAGCAAAAGTTAAACCAGTAAACCAAATCATACAAATCCAAAAATCATACAAATCTTAGTTCAGACAGTTAAGCTATGGATTTAGGATCTAATAAAAAAGACCTGGAAGCCATTATGCTTCCAAGTTCAGGATGACAAAGTGTAGATTAACTGCGGGAGATGTATCGAACTTGATTCGGAATCTCACCACGGTACCTGCACAAATTATAAATCCTATAATCCTCTCATCCCAAAAATCCTAATTCAGACATTTTTCATTCACAAAAAAAAGACCTGAAAGGCAATCAGCCTTTCAAGTCTTAGTCGTTATCAATAAGCTATTTTTTATGCTACGCTTTATCGTCCACCTCTTCAAACTCCACATCTGTCACTTCATCCTCTGACGATCCGGCTTTAGCACCAGTATCAGCCGTATCACCAGCTCTTGCATCTGGACCTGCTCCAGCACCACCTGCGTCTTGCTGGGCCGCATATATCTCTGCACTAGCAGCTTGCCATGCCGTATTCAACGCTTCCATGGCTGGATCAATTTGAGCTAAGTCTTGCGTTTTATGAGCTTCTTTAAGATCTACTAAAGCTTTTTCGATAGCTTCCTTTTTATCTGCTGGCACCTTATCTCCAAATTCAGTAATCTGCTTTTCTGTTTGGAAAATCAGTGTATCCGCAGCATTGAGCTTATCCGCAGTTTCCCTAGCTGCTTTATCTGAATCTGCATTTTCTGCAGCTTCTGCTTTCATTTTTGCGATCTCTTCATCTGATAAGCCAGTTGAAGCTTCGATTCGAATATTCTGCTCTTTTCCTGTTCCTTTGTCTTTTGCGGAGACACTCAAAATACCATTCGCATCAATATCAAAGGTCACTTCGATCTGAGGTAATCCTCTAGGAGCAGGTGGTATACCGTCTAAGATAAATCGACCAACTGATCTGTTATCTCTAGCCATAGGTCGCTCCCCTTGGAGAATATGGATTTCAACACTTGGTTGATTATCTCCCGCTGTTGAATATGTCTTTTGCTTCTTAGTTGGAATGGTTGAATTCGCTTCAATCACCACATCATACACACCACCCATTGTTTCGATTCCGAAAGACAGTGGTGTCACATCCAATAGCAATACATCCTGCACATCTCCGCTCAATACACCTCCTTGAATTGATGCACCTACAGCAACAACTTCATCAGGATTCACACTCTTATTTGGCTTTTTGCCAAAAAACTCTTCAACTGCTGTCTGGATTCTTGGGATTCTAGTTGATCCTCCAACTAATATGATTTCATCGATATCAGACTTCGATAAACCAGCATCCTTTAAAGCATCTTGACAAGGCTTAATTGTTCGCTTCACTAATTCATCAGCTAATTGCTCGAATTTAGCACGGCTTAACTTCAATACTAAGTGCTTAGGCACACCATCAACAGCTGTTATATAAGGCAAATTGATTTCTGTCTCTGTTGAAGAAGACAATTCAATTTTTGCTTTTTCCGCAGCATCTTTGAGGCGCTGAAGTGCCATTGGATCTTTTCGTAAGTCGATATTCTCTTGCTCTTTAAAGCTTGATGCTAGCCAATCAATAATCACTTGATCAAAATCATCACCACCAAGGTGTGTATCTCCATTCGTAGATTTTACTTCAAAGACACCATCGCCTAGTTCCAAGATAGAAATATCAAATGTACCGCCTCCTAAATCATACACTGCTATCGTCTGATCGACATTTTTCTTATCCATCCCATAGGCCAATGCCGCAGCGGTTGGCTCATTGATGATACGTTTGACATCAAGTCCAGCGATTTCACCTGCCTCCTTAGTCGCTTGTCTTTGAGAATCATTAAAGTAAGCAGGCACTGTGATAACCGCCTCTTTTACTTCTGTACCCAAAAAGTCCTCTGCTGTCTTCTTCATTTTTTGAAGAACCATAGCAGATATTTCTTGTGGCGTGTATTTACGGCCATCTATTTCGACACGGACAGTATCATTATCCCCCTTGACTACTTTATAGGCGGATTTACCTATTTCATCCTTAGCTTCTGAAAACCGATCTCCCATATATCTCTTAATAGAAGACACTGTTCTCGTTGGATTGGTAATCGCTTGACGCTTGGCTGGATCGCCAATTTTACGTTCTCCATTATCTAAGAATGCAACGATGGAAGGTGTCGTTCGTTTGCCTTCATCATTAGGGATGACAACTGGTTCGTTACCCTCCATGACTGCTACGCATGAATTGGTGGTTCCTAAGTCGATTCCAATTATTTTGCTCATGTATGTATTATTTTCTGTTTAAAATCTACTTCTATATGTCAATACATGTGCCATTACAAAGTCAGTCATATATTCTGTCAAAAAGACCAGTTAGTCTGTCATTTATATACGATTCGTCTATTTTTCAACTGTCAATTTGTCTGTCTCTATTATAAAACTACCTTGTTCATTACATTTAAGCTATGAATGACTCAAGATGTTTACTCGTCTTCCTGACATTGGTTTTATGCTATTCCTGCCAAACAATAGATAAGCATACACACCAAACCTTCTCTCCACTTATTGAAACACAACACTCATTTGACATTCCAGAATCAGTTTTTAATGCGGTTGAAAATTATGAGATCACCTACATGTCCGATGGTTTAACCATTACTGGCTACATTTTCAAACCAAAGGGCATAGGTAAGTATCCAGTTCTGTTAACAACTAGAGGAGGCAATAGAGATTTTGGTACATATTCGATAAACAGTTTTGGCTTGGCTCAAGAGATCGCATCTAAGGGCTACGTTGTGATCGCTACACAATTGAGAGGAAATAAATTTAGCGATGGGCAGGATGAAATGGGCGGGAAAGATCTGAATGATATCTTACGCTTAATTGACATTGCCAAGTCCGTTGATTTTATGGACGAAAGCAATATCGGTATGTACGGGATTTCGCGAGGTGGTATGAACACATATCAAATATCACGTTTGACGGATGAAATAAAAGCGATTGCTG
The DNA here is from genome assembly GCA_937959275.1 of uncultured Saprospiraceae bacterium. Taxonomy (GTDB): domain Bacteria; phylum Bacteroidota; class Bacteroidia; order Chitinophagales; family Saprospiraceae; genus CALFUK01. The sequence goes on from CALGLU010000106.1 coordinate 7,929, forward strand.
TCATCGGTGCACCTGTGGATCCAAGGCTCGATTTTGATTCACGTCCTGAAATGTATAATCGAGTTTTTAAAGAGATTATTGGTGATTCAATTACTAACAAAGCAGCTTACGATTATCGATCTCCTCTCAAATGGGCATCAGAAATCAATGAGCCTGTATTAATCATGCATGGCTTAGATGATTGGCGCGTGACACCAAAAAACGCCTATTTAATGGAAAAAGAGCTCACACGCTTGAATAAATCCTTTAAATCTATATTCTTCGAAGAAGGCGACCATTCTTTACGATCTCATACCCAACAACGCAATAATGCACTAATTGAGTGGTTTGATAATTACTTGGGGAAGTAAGTCAAAAATAATTGACAATACATTACCTTACACCCAATAAAACTAGGATATGTCTACAGCAAAAAGTGAAGTGAAACGGGTAACTGTCCACACCTTGAAAAACATGAAGAAAAAAGGAGAGAAAATCTCTATGTTAACTGCTTATGACTTTTCTTTAGCAAGTGTGATTGATGCCGCGGGGATTGACATTATACTGGTCGGTGACTCCGCATCTAATGTAATGGCAGGACATGAAACGACCCTACCGATTACATTAGACCACATGATATATCATGCGCAGTCTGTCATTCGCGGGGTCAAACGAGCATTGGTTGTTGTGGATCTACCGTTTGGGACGTATCAAGGTAATTCATTAAAAGCTTTGGATTCGGCGATTCGGATCATGAAAGAATCTGGGGCGCATGCTGTCAAGCTGGAGGGAGGTGAAGAAATAGCTGAGTCGATCAAACGCATATTATCAGCTGGAATTCCTGTGATGGGCCACTTGGGTTTGACTCCCCAATCGATTTACAAATTTGGAACGTACAAGGTCAGAGCAAAGGAAGACGAAGAAGCAAATAAACTTTTGCAAGACGCAATGCTCTTAGATGATATAGGCTGCTTTGGTGTCGTCTTAGAAAAGATTCCAGCTCTATTGTCGAAAGAAGTGTCGGAGTCGATTGGGATGCCTACTATAGGAATAGGAGGCGGACCTCACTGTGATGGTCAAGTCCTCGTACTGCATGATGTCATAGGATTGACTAAAGAATTTAATCCACGATTTTTAAGAAGATATTTAAATTTGTACGAAGACATTAAAGCAGCGACAGAGCGTTATATAAACGATGTCAAATCTGGTGACTTTCCTAATGAGAATGAGCAGTATTAATGAAGCGACTTTTCTTTTATAGTTTTTTACTTTTATTGATCGTTGGATTGTATGTGACTTATGCTGTATATACTGCGGTTTATAATCCCAATATTAATCCAGCGGCAAAAGAATTATCCGTAAAAATTCCATCTAAATCATCGTTTGCAAAAGCCTACTCTATTCTCAAATCCAATGAGATACTAACAGATACCTTGTCTTTTTATCGAGTGTCAAAATGGATGAAGTATGAAAAAGACATTGTCCCCTCTGGCATCTACAAAATTCAGCCGGACTGGAATAATCGACAACTTATCGGACACCTGAGATCAGGGAATCAAGCTCCAATGAAGGTTACTTTTAATAATGTCAGAACGGTACAAGAATTATCTGGTCGGCTGACATCTTATTTAGAGCCAGACTCACTTGAGTTTTTAAATCATCTCCTTGACCCTGAGCTTCTAGATGAATTACAATTAACTCCCGAAAATGTCATGAGCCTTTTCATCCCCAACACCTATAATTTGTTTTGGGACATGACCGCTGTAGATATTGTGGATCGCATGAAGAAAGAACATGGAACCTTTTGGTCAAAAAATAATCGATCTCAAAAGGCAGCAGATTTAGGATTGACAAAAGAAGAAGTCTATACACTTGCTTCCATTGTAGAGAAAGAATCAATTCGAAGTAATGAAAGACCAATCATAGCTGGCCTATATCTCAATCGTCTTAAAACAGGGATGATGTTACAAGCTGATCCGACTGTCGTTTTTGCAGTCGGCGATTTCGGTATTCGACGAGTACTTAATAAACATTTGAAAATAGAGTCTCCGTATAATACCTATCGGAATACAGGACTGCCTCCTGGCCCCATCTATATGCCATCCATTAAAAGTATAGATGCTGTCTTAAATCCAAAACAGCATAACTATTATTACATGTGCGCTAAACCAGGCTATAATTCTGAGCATGCTTTTGCAAGTACTGATGTGGAGCATATCAATAATGCGAATAAATATAGAAGTTGGCTAAATGCAGAGAGAATTAAAAAGTAGCAAATTAGTCTAAAGCTTTGACTGACTTGTTTCCAATTCATTAGATACGATAGATATTCTATTAACCTCACCATTTAATATGATAGGGCTCATATCGTGAACATAATAATGTGTTTGTTTAAGCGGGTCGATAAAGGTAGTTTGGAATTGTATTGGCTCCTTTGTAGCGACAACAGTAGACATATTTTGCTTCACTTTAATTGATAGATCAGCTGGCAGGTAATCATAAACAATCGAACCAATGTATTCATCCTTATCAATCCCAGGCACAACATTATTCACATAGATCACAATTCCATTTAAATCAAGTATTGTCATATTTGCCCGACTTGTATTCAAAGCCTCAAATAACAATCTTTCTATTTCTTTTAACTTTACTTCCAAATGTTTAACGACGGCAATATCAGTGCTAACGATTGACACTCCAATAACCTCATTCCCTGAATACGCAGCACTCATATCATTATGCATATGGCGCATTTGCCCAATTTCATCAACGAAGCTATTTTCATATTGGACTGCGTTTTTAGTACTTGCAACCAATAACATATTTACCTTAATCACTTCAATCAAATCTCTTTGACAAATATTAAAATAATTAGTACCAACTAATTCTTCTTTATCTACGCCGGGAAATGTATTGTTTGTATAAATAATTTTACCATCTAAGTCTATTAATAAGATTTGGACAGCAGTTGTTTCAATCGCTTTTCGAAGTATCCGTTCATTTCTTCTGAGCGTGTCATACTTACGCTGATTATAGATTATGATAGAGTCAGAAATATCTTCGATAACAGCCATAAAAAATGGTTCATTATCGACATCATCTTGAATAACAGATACCAATAATTTAACCCATATAACATTTCCATTTTTTTGAACCATCCGTTTTTCAACTTCAAGCTTTTTCCCAATATTATGAAGGAGTATATCTTTTACAACTTCTGGATTAGGATCTTCTCCAGGATAATCAATAATTGAAACATCCTGATGAATCAACTCTTGCTTAGAATACCCAAGAAGTACAGCCGCTGAGTTGTTTAATTCTAAAATAAGATTTTGCATTGACACCAAAATAATTGGTATTGCAGAATCTCTATAGATTTGAGCATATTTATCCATAAACAGATGTATTTAATCTATTTCATTATTTGAATTTTTATGACTATTTCTTAGTATAAATACAATTTGAGGAGTCAGACTCCAAATAATATGATTTATAATTCATCGCCTCCTTATCCATACAACCTTTTAAGCTTAGAAGTCTGATATTTTTAAAATCAATCGGATGACTTTCAGCCTGAAGCGCAATATATCCTGATGATAATAATTCTCCATCGCGACCATCCCATGTTGCGCTAAATACGCCGAAATCTCTCCACCCGTTGCCAGACTCGTTATTCGCAATAAACGCATCGTCTATTTGTGGATGAGTATATGTCAAAACAGTATCCCGCTCAATAATATGATGAATAATAGAGTCTCCAAGTACAATCATTTCTGCTGCGACCCACTGATCTCCATGATAGGTTTTTGACTGAGATGAGATACAATGTGTTTCATCTAATTCACCTCGATACACGACATTCGTTCCAGGCGAACACATATTGCCAGTCGGCCGCTCAACTCCATTACTCAAGCCGCCTAATAACTGCATCTCAATTGACACTGGAAAATCTTGATCAAAATCATTACTACTAGCAGATTGCGAATGAACCATCACACCACTATTTCGTACATTCCAACTGGCTCCACCATCAACCTGTTCTCCCAAAAAACGATATTCAAACCTCAACTTATAATGTGAATAAGACTTGTTGTAATATAAATGTGCGTACTTGTCATTAAAGCTTACGTACTCAGTATATTGAATACGTAAAATACTGTCCAAACACAAAAACGTATTTTTATAATTGACATTTAGTTCCTCTCCTGCAAATTTTATATCCCAACCAAATAGGTTCTTTCCATTATACAGACTTTCCCAACTTTCATCATCTTCATATTTATTTAATGTCCTTGTCGTCGAACAAGAAGTAGAAACAAATAAAATTAGTGCAACTATAAATAAGAAGAGGTTATTCATGTTTTTAAAAGTACAAAACCTCGTAACTAAATTTAAATTTACGACAAACAGAATTCAAAATATTATCTACAAACACGGATCAATCTCTGCATGAAAAGTAGCACCTTGCTCGACTTCAAAATTTGGCTCCATACAAATAGTATTCGCTTTGAAATTGACTTGCTGTGGATTTAATACCTGGCCGTTTGATAAAATCGACACGCCTGCTTGATACGTATTACTTGGAATGATTTGATTATTAAATGTCAACACAGCTGGACATCCGACATCATTCGCACAATACTTGACAAATAATCTGGGCGCTGAGTTGACACAATTAGGATGTCGCTCTGCCGTCTGACTCCCTGTCCCTTCGATTATAAATGCCATAGCATTATTGTCCGCCCAACTTGCTTGATCGACAATCTCCTGCACAACCGTTGAAATATTAATTGTCCTGTGCTCTGCAAACGCAACATCTTTAACTGTCCAATCCGCAAAACTCCAATTGACAGAAGTGGCAGTTTTAGAGCGTTGGCGAATATTATTTGGAGTTACGACAAAGGGAGCTGCATTCGGGGATGCCTCACCACTCAAGGTCAAATTACTCGCTTGCGAAATATCGGTCTCATCAACCACAAACTGAATATAAGCATCTTGGACTGTCGCTCCCTGAGGAATGCCCAAATCTGAAAATCGAAGACCAATAATTTGATTGCCTGTCGTGCCATTATCATAAGTCAACTCAAGATCACTGCTACCATTGTTAACAGTCCCATTAGCATATTCCTCTGCACTATCTGCAGAGCTTGCTGCAGCATCTGTGGTTAGCTGCTCATCGCAAGTACAAGCGGGATGATCAGGTAGAATATCACAGAGTTCTATCTTACCAAGTTTTCCTCGATTTGGATTGTCATTGTTGTTCTCGTCTATGGTGTAAATTGTGTTATTATCTGCAAAGGCAACTGCCTCCCGTTGCCAGTGCAAGCCAGCCGGAAAATCAATTGCCGTTATGGCACCATCAAAGAATATACCTGGTGTAAAATCAGTCACCAACCAAAATCGTCTGCCCCACAGCAAAACCAAGGTCTGGCCATCTGGACTCAAATCAGCTGACGCAATTTTGTAAGTATTTATTGGTTCGGCTGGATCAGTATTAATATCAATCGTATACAACAGTGTTGCTGTATACTGACTTCCAGGATTGGGCGCCGCAGGGATTTTATAGATATGTGCCTTGCCTGCCTGAGCATTATTAGGATCAGATTTATTGTTTTTGGGTATTAAATAAATCTCGCTATTCCAATAAAACATTGATTCTGTATCACCGCCATTCCCATCGTTGGGGTATTTAAAATTGATAATTTCTGCTGTATAATCACTATCACAAAAATATTGAGGATTTTTTATTTTATAAATCTCAAGATCCTTATCAGGACCATTGCCACTTCCAAATTCTCCAACATACATATTACCGTCATCATCTACAGTCATATCCTCCCAATCAACATTTTCTATTCCTGTTAAAAATACCTCCCTCAAGATATTTCCATTTTCATCAAATTCGTAAAGGATGCTATCATTAGGAGGATTATCTCCTTGTTTATCGTTGTGCGTCCACATGTTGCCATAGTGATTAACAACAAGCCCTGAAGCATGATACACATCTGTTGTCAAATCCGCACATAGCTCTGGTTCATATTCCGGAAGTGTTTTTGTACAAGGAATTAAATTTAGTCTGCCTTCTCCAAATAAAGATGGATTGGTATCGACTCCAATTGTTGTTGCATTCCAGCCAATTCGAGCTTCCCGATCAGACCCTCCGTTGTCATCATCATTGACCTGCACATCCACACCAATCGAATTACCTTGAATCCCATCACCAATTAAAGACCATGCTAATGCTATCTCGTAGGTATACCCATTCGCAGTATCTATATAATCAGCAACAGCCCCAGCAGGATTTATCTGGCCAGCAGAGATATGATGTATATCTGGATCATTCCACCTAAATAAAAAATGGTGATCATCCACACCATCATAACTTATAGACTTATCATTACCAATATCTAGATACAATTCTACACCATCATCAAATGCAGCATCTCCAACAGGTGAATCATTGAATTTAAAATCATCCGTAACATTAACAACAACGTACAGATTATTAGCATCCCAAATGATTTTATAATAAGCTGAAAAATCACCAGCATTAGACGCACTGCCTTCAATGGGTTGCGCTATATCATACTGGATTGCCGGCGTCCAAATATCTCCTTCAGACCCATTGATGCCAGGAGCATTCAGCGTCTTGCAAAAAGAGGCACTGTTTTGTCCCATCGCACAAAATTCTTTTATCTGAATATTATCCAAATAGAATGTCCCCAATATATCTCCAAAATTAAAAAAGAGAGCAACATCCTCAGATGTACCATGAGTAAAATTCAAGCTATAAGAATTCCACGTATTGGTCAACGTTTCTGTGCCGCCAAAGACTGTAGAGTTAGTCGCCGAAGTATTTACTCCAAATCGCATATCCTCTGTCCCGACCAAGGTGCGTGCGTCAAAGCTTAATTCATAAGTGATCCCTGCAACCAAAGGAATCGTATTTCTCTTGACTTGAATATCCCAAAAATTAGCACCTAATGCACTGACTATAACTTCTGCACTAAAAGCACCATCCGTAAATGTATTAGAGACTGTGTTAAAAGTGGCTACTCCCCCATTTGCTTGCCGAGGATTCCAATCAGTATAATTCGATTCAAAACTATGATTCGTATTGATCAGGTTCGTTGGATCACATTGTGCTCTTATGTCTAAGGGGATGATTAAAAAGCAACAATACAGATTAACAATAAATTTGTACAGATTCATCTCAAAGGTGATTAAGTGATCTTATTTAATTACAAGGTGATAGCACGACTTCAAAAGTAGTGCTATTTATAACTTCAAAGCTTGGATTTAATAAAACTTCTGCTGCCTCAAAGCTTACTTGATTCGGTAAAATGATTCGACCATTTGATTCGATTAAGGTTTCAACTTGATACACCCCATCATAAATGTCATGATTATTCAGTTGTAAATCAGTCAGACAGCCATCACAACTAAGGTCTTGAATACCCACATTATCAAAATATACACTAGTCATATTTGAACCAACATTCATATTGATCACAGCATTTGAATTCGTTTGGGTAGGCATCGTAAATTGATAGGAGTATGTTGTCGGTGAGCTCGTCAAGGATTTTGAATGATACGAATATTGCGAACCCGCCGAATTACTAATAATGACATCAATGGCTCTTGGCGTATCTGCATAGGCGGTATATGTAACTTCATATGTCTTACCTTCTTGTAACAATATCCCTTTTTGACGCAAACCCAAATGCCAATTACTCGCACCTACTGATGATATTTCAATTTTCGCAAAGCCTGATGCAGTGAGCGATACTGATCCATTGGCTGTACTATAGTTCCTTAACTCCCAAGGGTCCAAAGACGGATCGAAGGCACCATTCTCAATTAATTCACAATCGGGAGCGACTTCACAGCCATCAGGAATACCATCTCCATCCGCATCCGCCAAATCATCAAAACCCGGACACACATCTTCGTCATCGCAGACAGTATCGTTATCAAGATCAGGACATGGACAATGTTCACTTAGAATAACATTATCGATATAAAAAGTCCCAAGTATATCTCCAAAATTGTAAGCAAGATAAATATCACCACTACTGGTAGGCGTAAACGTCTTAGCAAATGACTGCCATGAATTGGTCAGACCCGCCACATCATTCATCACATAACTATTACCAATCACAGTATTACTTCCATATTTCAGAGTCGCAGTCCCCGTCAAGCTTCTTGCGTCAAATGTTAATGTATATGCCTTGCCAGCAACAACCGAAATTGGGCTACTTTTAATTTGAATGTCCCAGTGATTATTACCCAAACTACTCACAGCCACTTCTGCACTCAAAGTTCCATCAGAAGCATTAGGAGTAGAAACTGTATTAAAACTTGCACTCCCTGGACTTGATGTCCGCGTTTGCCAATCTGCAAATCCAGACTCAAAACTATGATTCGTCAATATATTTTGGGGATCACAATCCCCCACTACACTTGCATCGTCAGCATACTGCAAACCCAAGCCTCCTCCACTAAAATAAAGTCGGCCTTCAACATTCATATCGCCTCCCATCACTTTGACACTACCGAACAACTCACCGTCTGCTCGATCATGAATCAAGTCCCACGTAATACCCATATCGATAGATCTGTAGAACCCAAAAAGCGGATCTCCATTGGCACGACCAAATAAGAAGATTGTTGGATACGTCCCAATCCCCATTTGTTTTCCAACAGCAATTGTTTCTGCTTTCTGAACATTTGAAACTGGTTGCCAATTTACTCCTGCATCAATTGTATAATATAAGTTATCTCTAAAATTTATCCAGACGTGTTTGGCTTTGCCTGGGATGGTTGTTACTCTTGTCTTGTGTCTCCACCTATTTCCTACAAACGTTGGCAAGCCTGAGGACACCTTAAAAAAGCTCGCCCCATAATCAGTACTGACATGAAATGTGCCATCATTTCTGTTGTAGAAATAAAACAAACAGTCCATAACTTTATCACCTACCAACGGCCTCACACCAGAAAAGACACTTGTATTGATGGCTCCAGAAGTTACATTTCCTACACCTATTGAGGGGATTGGGTTTCCTGCGGTGCAATTCGTTTGAGCATCGGTATTCGCATTGGCAGTTGCACTAAAGTTTGCACCATAATCTGTCGAATACATCAATCCATCCTGTGTCGAAATAACAACGTATTGTGGGCTATTTGATGCGATTGCTACAATACTTTTACCAAGTGTCTTATCATAATTAGTACTTCTAAAAAAATCCTTTCCACCATTCGAACTGTGAAATATATTCCCTGTATTTTCCCGAGTTACGACACCATTGCCATCAACACTATCATCCCAATGTTTAGTAGTTGAGATCACGATATGGTCTGAATTAGAAAAGCAATAATCAATACTTGCACCTTTTACTTGCTCTGAGCTGTTATCAAAATTTTCGCTGATTTCGTCGTCTGGAAAATCAAATTCTGCAATGGATGAATATAAAAACCCAGTTTGATCTCCTCCAGTGATTCCTAAAAAATTACCTTCAGTATTAATCGGGAATGCTGAAATATCTGTAATGACAGCTTCTTCATGACCCTTGGAATATTTGTTCGTCCATTGGATCGGATTGGCAGTAAAGTTTGATGTATAAAAAGTTGTGAACCAAGACGTAAAATATAAGCCTGTTGGATTGTCTGGATCAAATCTGAGCTGAGAAATATGTGAGCCTTCACCTGAAGTGTGCCAAGGATATAAATTATCATAGGTTTGACCTGTAAGGCCATTTGTCCAACTATTACCAGAGTTACTTGTCGTTCTAACTGTACTCAAAGCTGCCCAATCACTAAAGGCAGTGACTGCAAAATCGTTTACAGTTGGGCTACATGTAACAGTAAGAAAAGCTTCATCATCTGGTCGATTGACACCTGTATAATCCAATACTTTAACAAAACTAGGCATAGCTATACTCAGGTCAGCCTTATAGATCCCTTTGTGTTTGCAAGCCATCAGCATGTAGTCTCCATCTTTAGAAATGGATAAATCACTTACTTCTTTTAGATCTGCTGTTGTGTTTAATGCTTCATACGAATTAGCATTGACATCTCCTCTAAATATACCTTGTCCTGCATAGGCAATATAGAGCACAGATGAATTTACAGGATGAAATTCTAGGGTTCGTATACTGTTAGGAAATACATTTGTAGGAATCGTTGGGGAACCGATCTGGGTAAATTGTTCAGCAGCAATATTTAATTTCCAAAGACCAGTGCCTCTGGAGCCAATAAATAATTCATTGGGATTATTTGGGTTAAGTACTATGGGTGAGCCTTGTCGATCTTTATCCTGAACCGAATTATCACATCCTCTCGCACCATTCGATGCGAAATAAATATTGGAGCCACTGTCACCTGGTATAATCTCTTGGGACCACGTCGATCCTCTATCATTCGAAACTAATATGGCAGTTTCATTAGGATCACAATATCTGCCAACAGCTAGAATGACACGATCCGCATCATTTGGATCCAGTGCAATGCCGCCTACTCCGTAATAGGGTGATTTTTCAATTCCAAAGAAAATAAGTTGTTCTAACTCTTGCTTTGCTTCATTCCATCGATAAGCACCACCAATATCTGTCCTAAAGTACCGAACAGTCCCATCGTCTGGATGTACCTGCATACCAATGATATAGCCACCACCACCTAAAGGAACCTGCTTCCAGTGATAATCTATTACACCTTGAGCATAAATTGAAAAAATGATAGCATTACAGACAAGGCATGCAACAAATTTGACTAAGGACATAGTAAGGTTATTTGAAAACAGGCTCTCTAAAGTCTTGTGTGTAAAAGTAAAACTCTAAATTCACAATTTTTATTAGTGGAAACCCTACATATTGTCATAGTTGAAGGTTTTAACAGTGGCTCGCACAAGCGTTGGGTGCTGGATATTCAAAAACATAGCCAGCATAGAATAACGATATTGTCACTACCAGGAAGACATTGGAAGTGGAGGATGCATGGGGCAGCAATTACACTAGCCAAACAATTCTTAAACATTCCAGATCACGTTGATGCCATTATGTGTACTGATATGATGGATGTGAGCTTGTTTAAGTCTATTGCTGCAGCAAAGTGTAAGGAGCCTCTTTTGGTGTACTTCCATGAAAATCAATTGACCTATCCCTGGTCAAGTACGGATCAGGACCCTGCATTAAAACGAGACAATCACTACGGGTTTATTAATTATACGTCAGCCTTGGTTGCAGATCAGATCTACTTTAATTCACACTATCATTTACAATCATTTAATGATGCATTACTTCCCTTCTTAAGTCAATTTCCTGATTACCAAAACAAGGAAACGACTCAAGAGATTTTAGCTAAATCGTCTGTATTACCAATAGGTTTTGATTTTACGAATCAAGACAATAATGTTCCCGCACAAACCAAACAGGGTAAAACGATACTCTGGAATCACAGATGGGAGTATGATAAAAATCCTGAGCTATTTTTCAACATCTTGTTTCGACTCAAGGATGAAGGAGTCCCTTTTCAATTAATTGTTGCTGGCGAATCAACCACAAAGCAATTACCCATTTTTGATTTAGCCAAAGAGCGCTTGCATAAAGAAATCGTCCATTTTGGATATTGTGAAAATCGGCAACGTTATCATGAGCTTCTTGCATCAGCAGATATTTTACCCGTCACATCCAAGCAAGATTTTTTTGGAATGAGTGTCGTGGAAGCTATAGGCGCAGGTGTACTCCCATTGCTGCCCAACAGACTCGCATACCCTGAGCATATCCCCGCACAATACAAATCCCTTATGCTTTATGAAGACATTGATGAATTAAACGATAAGCTAAAAACATTACTCCTAATCGGACTTCCCGACATTGATTATACTTGGATTCGTAAATATGATTGGTCTACTGTAGCTAGCCTCTACGATTCGATATTTACTCAAGCGCAAGCAATCAAGTACAAGCCGTAAAGTACAAGCAGTTGAGTATATAGAATTAAGTATAAGAAGTCGAGTATAATCAGTCGAGCACAACAAATTTACCTGATTGGATATGGTTCTCAAATTGAAGTGAGTAAAAATAAATTCCTGATTGTTCGAATTCTGATTTGGATAGTCTGTATTCATTAAGCCCTTCAGAAAAATATAACCTAGAGGCTTTGATTTTCGATCCTGACGAATTAAACACATGTAAGGTTCCCCATCCTTCTGCATTTACTTGAACTTGTAACACAGCTTCATCTGAAAACGGATTGGGCTTAATATTTATGGATTCAGTTAGCTGTGAATCGGTAAAAGATAAGGCAAGACTTCTTACAGTTAATGCCTTTCCTTCATATACTTCAGAATTCAATGTATGTTTGGAAATACGAATTGCATCCTCCAACATGATTGATTTATGAGCAAGAATGTGTAGTCGTAGATATTGTCCTTCTTCAAAATCTTCAATTGGTTCTATCGAATTCAATATGAGCCTGTCTTCAGTAACATGTATATTACTCTCATTAATATTGAAAGCATCAGAGCTAAGTCCTACCACTTCAATATTTTGTAAAGCAAGCTCTAATTGAAACCCTTGAGCATCTATCAAGTCTTCCACATAAAAGTCGATGTTATATTCTTGATTTGCCTGGAGTCTCTTGTTATTGGTGGTCAATGTCCTAGACTTAGACCGAATTTCAGCTGGGGGTTGAATACCTGGTAACCTTGCACTATAATTGACGTCACCTACTTTTATGGCAATAAAATTTTCAATCTGATTTTGTAAAAGATTGGGATAACTGAATTGGTCTATCTGAGGCCAAGGTAATAATGTTGTGTTTTCAATTTCAGTTTCACTGACGAATTTCCAAGCGTTACTATTTGGCAATGTGTCTTGAAAACCGATAATAATATTCTGTAAAATAACAACATCAACCGCACTCAGTGTAGCGTCATTATTCGCATCAGCAGCGATGGTTTTTATTGGCGTACTAAAAATGGAATTGCCAATGATGTGATTTCTTATTTGAACCAGATCCGCTGTTGATAGTCCATTTGCAACATCATCAGATAATTCCAAATTCAATTGGTAATCAATCCGACTTGGTAGATTAGAAAACAAATAATCACCATTCGTATCTGTTGTTCTTATTTGAGGAAATTCACTTAAAGCTGCTGACATAATTAAATTCACATTTCTCAGATCAGTACCTGTAGGATTTTTAACATTACCTTGAAATGTGAGTCCACCTTGCGTACAGATGGCATCTTCTCTGACAGTCACATCAAATACACATTCACTTGTATTATCACAATTATCCGTTGCTGTAAACATAATAGTTGTCGTGCCAATAGGAAAATCACTTCCACTGGAAAGAATTTGTTGAGGTGCAGCAGGTTGCGTTTGCCTAATTAAAATATCAGCTGTTGAGCAATCTTCTACTCTAGGGAAATCAAATAAGAAATTAGCTGTGCAATTTGCATTATCCACATTCAATGTCACATTATTAGGACAATTTAAAAACACGGGTGCATTATTATCAGCAACAATCGTAAGTAGGCTTGTCGATGTAGATGTCGCGCCACATGTATCTCGTAATACCCAAATCACTTGTTGCACTGAACCACAAATATCGACTTGAGATTCCTGATAATTATTAATCACTTCTACACTGTCACATCTTGCCTCGACTTCAAAATTATTTAACCATTGGTTGATGAGAGTATCAACACCTTGTCCACAACGAATAACTAAATCGTCAGGAGCAGTGATAAAAGACCGATCAAATTTAGTCAGACTAATTATTCCTGTGGTAATGCTCTCATTACCGCAGTCATCTGCTGCTGTAAAATTCACCTCTAATTCGTTATCCCCTAATTCACATTCTATTACGTTGAGATCAAAACTAGACTGCACTGTATATCTGCTACAGCTGTCTATCGCCATAATATTCTGCAATAACATCTCAACACTACTTTCTAGATTATTTAAATCACAATCTAATGACAAGCCTTCTGGGAAGCTCACGCTTGGCGGCGTGGTATCCTCAAACACTAGACGAGCTCTAGCGGTGTTACTTTCATTACCACATCTATCTGTCGCCATAAACTCAACATCATAAAATCCCACATTAGAAGAACAGGCACCAGTTTCGCTTTGAAAATTTGTAGTTGAAGGATCGAATGTCCAACTGACATCTGAGGGACAATTATTGATGACATGAGAGTCATTAAAGCCTCCATCCGTTTTTAACCAATCAATAAGCATTTCTTGATTTCTGACAATCCCTTTGCATTCCACAACAAAATCTGGTAGACGCTCCACTGTGATTTGAGGTCCGATATCATCTGTTAGATTGACACTGGTGACACACGCATTTTCATTACCTGATCCATCAGAGGCTATGTATAAAAATTCAATTCTTTCATTCGCCCCGCATATACCAACTGTATCCAAAATGACTGTTCGAATAGAAACTGTGTTGTCACAATTATCATCTGTAATCGCTTGGTCGATCCATTCATTAAGTGTCGACTGATTAACTGCCAAATCACATGAAAAATTAGCATTACTCGGACAGATGAGTGTAGGCACAGTACAATCTTCAACGATAATATTGAAGCAGCAAGTTCTTGCTCCACCTGAATTACTTATTGTATAACATAAAAGCGTCTCCCCTAATGGAAAGAGGAATCCTGTCGCATCGCCATCATCATCTTCTAAGTCTGCTGAGGTCATTATTTCTCCTGTTGGCAATTCTAACCTATACTCAATATCAGCAACAGAACAATCTAAAAATGCTGTACCAGGCCTGATGAGATCACCAGTCGAATCCCATCCGCAACCATCAATATTAGAACACACTCTTATGTCTTCATCATCTGGACAATACAAACTGATTAAATCATCAGAATCGATAACAATGATATCAAATGAACATGTATCTAATTTTGAACATTCATCTTCAGCAATAAACACAATTTCTGTTTCCCCTATTTCAAAATTACTACCGGATAGGATAAGTTCACTATTCGAGTTTCTAGATTGTCTAATATCCATTGGGCCAAAACAATTCCTTGCATATGGATGAGGAAATGTCACATCCGCACCGCAACTATCAACCCGTGCAAGTACCGTTATTGAGCTAGGGCAAAATTCAAAACCAAAGGATACTAAATCTGTGTCGATAGTCAGTATAGCACCAGCAGAGTCTATTTGATTACATTCATTGGTAATAATCCACTTCACAAACTTTGGTTCGCCACAAATACCTGGCAAGACTCCATCAAAATCATTAGTCACTCGAACATCTCCTTGACAAGTATTCGTAAAGCTAAAATCCTTAAGCCAACTCGTAATAACAGAAAAATCTGTATTCAAGCAATTCAGCTCCAAATTATTAGGTGCCTCTATACTTACTCCATTTTGAGCATAGATCCCAGAGCTTACTGCTATGCAGAATAGCCAAATTATGGTATTATAAATAATCCGATTGTACAAAATATTGATATTGTTACGCCTATACATTTGCTATAAAAAATATGTGCTAAATACCACAAAATCAGATACTTAGCACAATTTATTTAAATCAATATAGCAATTCTATAGATCAAATCAAATCTAATTACCAATGACTGTTAAATATGTCTTGATAGATATACCATTTACATATTAGTTAATTTGATAACACAAAGAGAGTTTTCACTTCCTCATTGTTATCAAATATTAATTTGTAATAATATATACCAGACTCCATCAGTTGTGATTTATCCAATAAAATTTCAGAATAACCTGCCTCATACATCTTTTGTTCTGAATACCATTCTTTACCAACTGCATCATATACGCTAAACTCAATTTGTCCCGCAGATGGCAAGCTAAATCCGATAGTCGTTTGGTCAACAAATGGATTTGGTTCATTCTGTAATAATTCAAAAGTATGGTCTGACTTATCAATAGACTCTTCATATTGGAATTCAAGATCATAGGGTACAATTGCATCTGTAGCATAGATTTCAGATTCTAATCTGACTTTGTTTAAGTTGATAAGATGATGAATATCTCCTGCTTTCTTTGATCGAATACGAATACTGAAAAGAACATCTTCCTCTGTCTTAGAAATCGGCAATTCACTTGTCCAACTCATGGTTAACACATCATCATAAATCGCAAAATTTGAATTGTCAATTTGAATTTGTCCAGATACGATATCCTCTATTTCAATCCCCGCTAGATCCATAGATAATTGAAAGCCTCTTATGTCTGTAAATGCATCACCATAAATTGGTATCGTCGTGACTTCATTCTTTGACAGATGTTTGTCGACAATCGTAAAATACTTTTTGTCTTTATTTCGAACCTCAGAATCAATAAACGAAGGCAAACTAGCACTTGCATTCACATCTCCTAACTTAATGCCAATAAAGTCATGGTCTAATTCACTATCCAGAAGTTGATTTACAGATATAGGTGGTTCAAATGGCCATGGATTCAATTCATTTACGAAATCAAAATCACGAGGAATAAAAATCCAAGATGGACTAGATTCAATAGCAACATCAATACCTAAAATAATCCGTCTTAATATCAAGACATCCGCAATCGATACTTCTTGGTTGCTGTTTGCATCTGCAGCAATGGTTTTGTAAGGTGAATCTAAAGTAGTCTTACCAATAATATGATTTTGAATCAACAGTAAATCTGCAGTAGTCACACCATTGTGATACGCATCATCAAAAGCAGCCCGAATTAAGTAATTGACGTTAATTGGATTATTAGGAAAACTATATTCACCCTGATCATCGGTTGAAAGTGTTTTTGGGTATTCAGACAGATTTGTATTTAATCGAATCGTGGCACCTGCAATATTCTGATTAGTTTCAGTGGAGACGTGACCGGCAATCGTTGCAAAGCCTGTCTCTATGTCGGCGCAAAGCGTATCTAGTCGAATTGTCGCTGTACAAAAAGAGCCATTCCCGCTTTCATCCCACACCCACATATCCGCAGATTGTACCAGTGATTGCTCAAGGTCATCACAGGATATGATATAATTCGCTTGACCATTAAATCCAGCTTGACCAGGACGTATTGGATCAACACCTTCTGTTATAATTGAATACCTCAAGTCGTCGACTGATGTGCAATTATCAGAACTGCTCACATTAAAATCTTTAGCCCACAAGATCGTCTGCCCTGCTGTAGGATCAATGGACGTCGTGATAAGAGCTATGCAGACTGCAGAGGGCTCTTGCTCATCTACGATCGTCACAGTGGTTCTTCCAGAATCTGAATTTTTACAACCATCAGAAACAGTAATATCAACGATGAACACCTGACCCGTCTGTCCAGCAAAATTCAATTCGAAAGAAGAGCCATTATCAGACTTTACTGAAACAAGTTCACCTAGGTCATTATAGACTTCAGCAGTCCATGCCAATAAGTCATTCGTTGATAAATTACCATCGCAGTAATCCTGTGCTGTCAATATGATTGAGGATTCGACAGTACAATTCGTAAGCCCTGCTGTTAGAGAATAGGAATCTTCAAGACTCAAAACAGGATCGGTATCATCTAATATCTCAATGACTTGATCATAAGTATAATAACCATCAAGATCTGCTGAAATATATCTCATATAATAATCGGGCACTGGAGATGCACTTTCAGCATTAGGGCATGAAGAACAAACACCTTCCGTCTGATCATGAATCGCTTCGACTGGATTGCTATCTACGTCAGGCGATGAATTGGGTTGCCAGACACACCAGTCAACTACAGTCCATGACTTTACAATTTTCAAGCAAGATCCCCCACTAACTAATGTATCTATATCAACACTCAAGCCAACAAGGCCACAACTTTGCTCACACCAAACTGGAGACGTGTTTGAGACCTCTCCCATGCAACTAATCGAGCCTCCCATGGCGATTTCTGGGTTTTCCCACGCTGTGACTGCATCATCTTCACATTCCAAAGTCTTACCAGCTTCGCTGCCATCCTTATAGTGGATTGGCCACTTAATTGTGAATGGATCAAACGCAGAATCCACAGCATTAAATGATATTCGCTGTATGCAGCTCACCTCTGTATCAGATCTATCACCACTAGCGTCTGCATCTAAATACCATGTCCGACTAATGTAACCATTCGAGCAAGTGCTAGCATCAAATTCTTCATCGATATATTGCATGGCTATTTCACTACCACAGTTGGCTCCAAATAAGCTCGGATATTTTGGATCAAGAACCATATTATCCACACAAGCAACAGCGTAATCTTCACACACTATCGTCGAACCTAGTTGGTCAACAATCGTTAAGTCGGTATCACAAGTATTTTCATTACCACTTTCATCTGTAATAATCAGTGTAGCTGTAACGACTCCCTGATTTTCACAGCATAGTTTTATAAAATCATCTGCTAAGACAAATGGAATAACCTCAATCTCTTCAATCTCATTATCCTTATCAAATAATGTATCTCTAATTTCACCAGTTGGCTCGCAGCCTTCGACGAAATGATAGGCTTTTAACCCAGCAATAATAAGCGGACTGCCGCTATCAAGATACACTTGCCCAGCGTCGTAATTCGCTTTAAGTAAGACTGTTGAGCTAACTGGGCCGCATTCAGAGTCATGACTGCCAACGTTCAGTTGGTTAGCAAATACTTTCGCAACAGGGATGCCATCATTACTACCACTTAAGGTCACCGTAAGTCCTTCTTTACAGACCGCATTTGGTGCGACCTCATCGATAACATCTACCGAGAAGTTACAAATACTCACGTTGCGACATTGATCTTTAGCGATATACGTTATCTCATGAATACCATAAGGAATATTGATAGCATTGATCTGAAGATTGCCTAAAGCATATGTCCCCGATACGTCTATATAGCCACCATTCGTAACATAAGATTCAATCGTAATATCACTACAATTATCCATTAACATATCAGGTATTGGTAATGATCCCGTATAGGTACATACCCATGGATTCACACTCACTTGAATTGTGTCTCCACAAGATTCAAAAGTAGGTCCATCAAAGTCAAAGACAGTAATCACTTGCACATGTTCTAGTGGATTTTCACCAACAACGACGGTACCACATACATCTCTAACAAACCAAGTACGCAGGATTTCAAATGAACCATCACAAATCTCAAAGATGCGATCCTCATACAACATGGAGAATAAACAGAGTCCCCCATTCTGATCTAATGGTAGACCAAAAATCGATGGCATACCAGTAGAATCTGGGTGAAGTAATAGACTGTCTAACATCACATCATTACAGTTGATCGGCTCTTGTATCGTAATGTCAACAGGGAATGAAACATGCTCAAGAGAGAATGGCAAAATATTAATAATCTGAGTATAGGATTGAGAATTCCCTTCATCATCAACGACTGTCCACAGACGATCAATCGATGCTCTAATGTCTAAACAGCGCTCGAACTCTTTGTATGTATCGACATAGCTCATATCAACCTCAGATTCACAATTTAAAATCTCTGGATAGCCAACTTTAAAATAATCTGGGATTGTCGGCTCAATACAAAGCACATCTACATCTTCTGGCCACTCAATCACAGGTTGTTGCTTTTCTTCAATCAAGACAGTTGACCAACACGAATTTTGTGAGCCATTACAATCGACGACTCTTACTTTGAATTCAGTATTGATATCTGTGATGTCAAAGAAATTTTCATGAGACACACCGTCCGGTCCTTCTATCTCAAGGCACAAGAAATCTGTACACAAGGCACCATCATTCTCAAGGACCATGTCAGGTGTGATGACCAATGAACACTCTCCTCCGAGCGAGGCATTAATTTTATTATTACAACTTAATGCTGATGAGAAATCAACAGGCTCTCCATCAACAATGAATGTGGCAACGCAAGACGATTGATTACCTGCAGCATCAGTCGCTGTAATGACAATATCATGTGTACCAATAGGCAAGCCGACGAATAAATCCGGCTCAGTACTCAGGACAACACTGCAATCACCTACACCTAAAATATCATTTAACTCTGGTGCAGTCGCGCGACAATTGCCTTCTATTACATTTAAGGTAATTGGATCTGTTGGACAGGTTAATACAGGTGCTACCTCATCTACCACAGTCAAGCTGACCTCACAATACGACGTTCTATTGTTACAAGGATCCGTCGCTGAAACTAAAACTGTATGTTGACCTAAGTCATTACAGTTAAAAAGTGGTGGTGTGATATTCACATCAATATTACTGACCAGACTGCCCGAATAACTAAAGCAGGCATCAAATAAACTAGCAACAACATCTGATGTTTGCACGGTCACAGTGCCATCAGTACCAAGAGTGACTGTGGCTTCAGTATTACAAATTAGTTCTGGTGGATTCTTATCTAGTATTGTTATTTCCTGGATGGCAGAATCTATATTCCCGCAAGGATCTTCTGCAAACCATTTTCTATAAATGATTCCGGCTTTATCTCCTTTACAAAGGATATCTAAGGAATCCGTGTAGTAAATATTTAATACGTCAAGCGGTGCGCAATTGTCTATAGCAGTCGCCAATGAAGCTCCCAAACTTGGATCGTTGGCATCAAATAATAAGGTATCACATAGCTGTACTGTGTCTTTGAGTACGAGTGTCGTAATGACCCATTCTTCTCCAATTAATAATGTCGTATCTACTTGTCCTATTTCAAATATTGAATCTCGACAGACTACATCTTCAGCAACCTGACATTCAGCAATGGTTGTATCAGCTGGCAGGATCAATAACGGTGGCGTCAAATCTGAATATGTCACCACTTGATCAAAGAAACAAGTATTCGCTGCATCGTCAGATAAGATATAACGCATGGTATCTATGTAGTTATAGTATCCACAGTCTGCTGGATCCATAACCCGATCAGATATAATTTCAAATTCGATTGTTGGTTCTCCACAGTTATCTTGCACCTGACTTGGTGTCATGACAAAGGTGTCTAATACTTCCTCACACGAGAGGAACATATCAACTGGGATCCCAGCAGTAAATATTGGCTTTTCCTTATCGAGGATTTCAATATGGAACATGCAGGTATCAGAAAATCCTAATGTTAGATCTTCAAAACCAAATCGAATATTCACCTTAGTGATACCAACTAGATATTGTAATCCTCCAGGTTGGCCTTCCACCCATGTATCAATCGGAACTCCATCTGCGCCAACACCTTCTAAGAGATATTCAAAGACAGGCTCTGGAAAGCCAGCACAAATTCTAGCTTCTGCAAGTGGTAAATTCACAATCGCCTGACACCATCCTGGATCATTTGGTTGTCGAATCGTATCCTGAACATTCGGGCACACGATCATATTAATACATTCAAATGAGACTGGAGTTGGATCACTATTGTTACCAGGTCCATCAATATTATCAGGATCAATTTCAGCACCGTCTTGAGAGACATCAGAGACACCTCCAACGGCTGATAAACCATTCGCAGTAACTGAATTAAAGTATGGACCCAAATTCGTCCCTGGCTCTACATTGACTGTTATATAAATTGTTGCCTCTTCTCCTGGCACAAGCGTCTCGTCTCCAACAATCAAGTTGAAATCAGAAACGCCATCATAATTCGTATTCACAACAAACTCTTCGCTTTCTACACCGATCACTTCAAATCCAGCTGCCCCCATAAACGTATTTGACAATGTATCTAGGACTTGATCAACAACTAAATCAATATCTCCTACATTCTCAACTCTGATTTCATAGACAACATCAAATGAACCGTCAGGATTTGGCAGAGGTCCTTGTGAAACGCGCTTGGCTACCCCAAGACCTGGATTGGCATTAAAGTCAACAATGGTTGGTGACAGTTCATCAGGATTGTTATTCCCATCTGGATCGGGATCGGTCCCATCAACACTATCATCAGTGACAGGAACACCAAGCGGATCAAGTGCCTGTACTTGCGCAGTATTCTCAAATGGTCCTAAAAAGTCACCACAGTTTTCAACAAACACTTCTAAGTTAATAGAGCCCGTTTCTCCTGGATCTATATCATCAGTACCTGTCAATAAATCATTTATGCCTATTCCATTATACAAGGTGTTAACAGAAAAACTATTACTCGTCCGTGATACGACTGTGACAAGACAGCTTGGAGGGAAGGTAGCGATGAGATCATCAGTTACCTGTAAATTTGTCAATGTCGTATTACTAAAATTCTCAATATTGAACTCATACGTGACATTGAATGATCCGTCTGGATTCAAATTTGATGTCACCAAATTCTTGGCTATACCTAACGCACGTACACTTTCAAAACTCACAATTGTTGGCTCCTGTTCGACAGGAATACCATCACCATTTAAATCAGGATTTGTTCCATCTTGAGATATATCTGTAATTAAATCCCCATTGGGCGCGTTAGCCTGCACGGTCGCTGAATTTGCAAAAGGTCCTGTCGTCGCACAATCCGAGACTAAGACCGCAAAGGTTATTGAACCACCTTGTCCGATTGGCAAATTATTATTACCCTCCAATAAATTCATATCAGATGTACCATTGAAAGATAAGTTCTCAATAAATTCTGCACTAGAAATACTAACAACTTCTAACATGCAAGGACTTGGAAATGTCATACCCAAATCATCCATTACCTGGACATTGGTCAAATCTACATCTCCATAATTCACAATATTTAATTCATAGGTAACGATAGAACTACCATCAGGGTTATTCACGACATCTACTGCTCGCTTCGCAATTCCTATCGCAGGATCCTGAACAACAGTTACGATTGTAGTGCACGTTGAGCTATTACCACATTCATCTGTAATGGTAAGTGTGACTTCATTCGCACCTAAATCATCAATCGTAAATAAGCTTTTAGAAATCTGAATATCTAAACGATCTTGAACGGTACAAACATCTGTACTTCCACAATCAAAGTCATTGACTGAGAATGTTTCAAATCCTAAACTCCCAATACTAATTGTAAAGTCAGGACAACACATCGGCAATGGTGGAGTCGTATCTTCTATTGTAAACGTGGCCTGTGCAGAAGCTGAGTTACCACAATCATCAGTAGACGTAAATTCGTAAACGACTGCATTTGTAGAACCACAACTACTGATCGTATTGACAATCACTTCTGTGACAGTCACTATAGAACTACACAGGTCACTGCCAGTTGCACTATCTATCCAATTTTGTAAATCCACTAGATTTCCACTCCCGTCACACTCGACGGTTAAGTCACTTGGTGGTGACACAATTGGTATCGTCGTATCTATGAAAATAACACTTGCCGAAGTTGTAGAGCTATTGCCACATTCATCTTCAACTGTGAATGTATATTCAGTGCTTGTATTGCCTGCACAACCTACTGCTTGAATGCCTTCTATTGGAGCCAGCCAAGTAATATCACCACAATCATCTGAAGCGATCGCTCCGCCATTATTGACAAGCCAAGCTTCCATCAATCCTTGATTCCCAGAATCAGCACATTCTAAGACCAAATCCTCTGATTCTATTTCTATAATTGGATCTGTGGTATCTTCTATTGTTATCGTTCTATCTGCTGTTATTGTATTCAAGCAAGCATCTGTTGTTGTGAATGTCACTGTGGTAACACCTGTCAAGCCACAACCATCTGTCATCACTGATGTGTCATAATTATTCGTCACAGCCACTGTCCCATCGCAGGCATCTATCGCACTTGCTGTAAGTAACCAGTTGTTGATGATCACTTCGTTAAGCTCGCCTGCACATTCTAATGTGATGTTGGCTGGTACTGACAGCGCTGGTGGTGCCGTATCAGAGATACTGAAGGTCGCCACCGTTGTACTGCTATTGCCACAGCCATCTGTTGCTGTGAACGTGACATCAACGCTGCCTGATGCGCCGCACTCTATTGTCAGATTACCTGTGTAATTATTTGTCCATACGACTGGACCGCTGCAGTTATCACTCACGAAGGTCGCTCCCCCATTATTATTCAGCCACGCCAATAAAGCCGTGCTTTGAATCGTGCCATCGCATTGCAATGGTAGGTCCGCAGCATCTGTGATCATTGGATCCATTGTATCATCTGTCTCATATGTTGCTAAACAGCTTGTGCTGTTGCCTGCCTCATCTCTCACTGTGAATTGATACACTTGCTCGACCGTCGTGCCGCAACTGCTGAAATCTGTTATCAGTTGTCTTGTGATTGTGATGTCTGCATTCAGGCTACAGTTATCAGTAGCTGTTGCTAAAATTGTTGCTTGCCATACAGCGAAATCTTCTGAGCCACACTCTACGTTTAACACATCGCTACACATCAAACTTGGTGCTTCACAATCTTGCACAACGACATCAAAACTACAACTTGCTGTATTGCCTTCTTCGTCAGTAATCAAGTAGTTGACGGTACTTGTGCCTAGAGGGAAAACAATATTATCTCCGGCTATTGTATTGACGCCTGTTGTGCCAGAAGTTTCTGTTACTACTCCTCCTGCTGTCACTGTGTATGTCACAATTATATTTGCACAATTGTCATTGAATATTGGATCTGTGCTGTCATCACTTATCCATTCGCAGGTACCAGCATCTGTGCACACAACCACATCATTACTTGGGCAGTTAATACTTGGATCAGCACTATCGAATACTGTTATTGTAAATTCGCAAGTCACTGCATTACCACAATCATCTGTGGCTGTGAATATGATATCTGTGGGACCTTCTGGGAAAGTCATTCCACTTTCTATGCCTGATGTAAATGTCACTGCGACTTGTTCATCACAGTGATCCAGTGCCACTGGTGTGGAATACACAACATTGCTCGTGCAATCACTTAGATCTACATTCACTGTTTGATTGGCTGGGCAGTTAACAAAATAAGGATCTACTGTATCATTTATGGTGATGGTTTGTGTACACACATCTATATTACCGCAACCGTCTGTGGCTGTGAATGTCACTGTTAAGCTTGCGCCTGCAATACAATTCAGCGCTGGAATACTGTTGTCATAATCATGGGTGATTGTTACCTCGCTACAGCCAAATTCGTCTGTGGCTGTGGCACTGGATAACCACTGTAAGATTAATAATTCGTTATTTGCATCTCCGCATTCTAAGAGTAATGGAGTTGGACATACGATTGTTGGGTCACTTGTGTCTTCTGTTGAGTATGTTGCTGTGCCTGTTGATTCATTTCCGCAATCATCTGTTGCTATGAATACATACGTCAAGACTCTTGTGCCGCCGCAGCCTAGCTCTTCACTTAATAATTCACTGCTCACTGTAGCTGAACCGCAATCATCTGTGGCACTTGCCAGCAGTAACCAATCTGCTAAACTTAATTGTATATCGCCACATTCTTCTAACTGATCTGTTGGTAGCACTAACGTTGGCTCCATCGTATCTGAGGTGATCACACTGGCTGTTGTTGTGCTTGTATTACCGCAATCATCTTGGGCTGTGAATATGTATGTCGTCACTGTGTTGTCACCACATGTTCCTGGAACTGGGGCTGAGGCAATTGGGGCTAGCCAAGTTATCCCTCCACAGAGATCGCTGGCAACTGCCATTCCATTCATCCCTAACCAGTTCGCTATTGCGGCTGTATTATCTGTGCTGCATTCAACTGGTAAATCTTGTGCTCCAATTTCGATCACTGGGTTTGTCGAATCTTCTATTGTAATTGTTCTATCTTCCGTTATTGTATTCAAGCAAGCATCTGTAGTTGTGAATGTCACTGTTGTCACGCCTGTCAAGCCACAACCATCTGTCATCACTGCTGTTGAAAAATTATTCGTCACTGCCACTGTCCCGTCACAGGCGTCTATGGCACTTGCTGTGAGTAGCCAGTTATTGATGATCACTTCGTTGAGCTCGCCTGCACATTCTAATGTTATGTTGGCTGGTACTGATAGCGCTGGTGGTGCCATATCAGAGATACTAAAGGTAGCTATAGTTGTACTACTGTTACCACAGCCATCTGTTGCTGTGAACATCACGTCTACACTTCCTGATGCTCCACAATCGATTGTCAGGTTACCTGTGTAATTATTTGTCCATACCACTGGGCCATTACAGTTATCACTGACAAAGGTCGCTCCTCCATTATTATTTAGCCACGCCAATAAAGCGGTGCTTTGATTTGTGCCATCGCATTGCAAGGGTAGGTCCGCAGCATCTGTGATCATTGGATCCATTGTATCATCTGTCTCATATGTTGCTAAGCAGCTTGTGCTGTTGCCTGCCTCATCTGTGACTGTGAATTGATACACTTGCTCAAAGGTCGTGCCGCAACTGCTAAAGTCTGTTAGTAATTGTCGACTGATTGTGATGTCTTCTTCTGCAGTACAGTTATCCTCTGCTGTGGCTAATATATCCGCCATCCAAGCATCTAAATCTTCTGAACCACATTCTACATCTAGTACATCGCTACACATCACACTTGGTGCTTCGCAATCCTCAACCACAACATCAAAACTACACATGCTTGTATTGCCTTCTTCGTCTGTAATCAGATAGTTGACTGTACTTGTGCCTA
>CALGLU010000107.1 GCA_937959275.1 uncultured Saprospiraceae bacterium
ACTAGTGCTCTGTCAAGACATAACTGACTCGTGCTTTTGGCGTATTTTGCACATGTACGTCGTTACAGAACCGGCCTTGATAGCTAGGCTATCAGACCGAACCTGCGCCTAGTTCATGCACAAACTACACTCAAATTCAACAAGTCAATATATACTTGACAGAGCACTAGTACTTGCAAAAATGACTATTCAAAAGAACAAATTAAAGTATGGACATCCTCTGCTCAAAAAGATGAAAAATGGGAAAGCAAAATAAGAACCCAATATTTTATTGTTGCACAGTTAAATCAGGAAATAGTGGGATTTGGGTCTCTAGAAAATGAAAACTACATAGACTTAATCTATGTTCACAAATACCATTTGCGAAAAGGGATAGCTAATCGAATCTTAGACTCATTGAAGAATAAGGCTGAAGAATATGGAACCAAAAGTCTAAGCTCAGATGTAAGCAAAACAGCAGTTCCTTTCTTTAAAAGAAATGGATTTAGGCTTCTAAAGGAGAACGAATTTGACTTGAGTGGAGTTCTAATTTCAAAATATCAAATGATATATAAAGCGATCACTTAACAAGGCATACCCTCATTGGCATACTTTACTTCTCTAATTCATACGAAAAAATATATTGAGAATATTCTGGATGGTAGGCCCTTATAGATAAAAATAAGTGACAGCTAATTCTAAGTAGCTAAAGTGTTGTTTGAATTGAGTTGTCCAAGCGTAAGCGAATGGATTATATTTATTCCAAAAAGCTCAATTCAACTTGATTTTTATATTTACCAGAAGGCACGTTCATGAGTTCTTCATGTGAACCTGTCTCTATGATTTGGCCATCCTCTAATACATAAATGACATCAACATTTTTAATTGTACTGAGTCGGTGCGCAATAATAATAGATGTCCGACCTTCCATCAAGGTATCTAATGCACTCTGGACAAGCCGCTCTGATTCTGTATCAAGTGCAGAAGTCGCTTCATCAAGAAGTAACACTGCAGGATCTTTAAGGATAGCCCTAGCAATTGAAATACGTTGACGTTGACCACCAGAGAGCTTAATGCCTCGATCCCCCACTAAGGTATCAAGGCCTTCTGGAAAGCTCTCAATAAATTCCCAAGAATTAGATTGTTTTGCTGCTGCAATCACAGCTTCATCCGTCGCATCTAATTTGCCATACTTAATGTTATCTCGAATACTTCCTCCAAACAGAATGGCGTCTTGTGGGACGATTGAAAAGTTACGTCGAAAAGCCTGCAGATCGTAATCGTTTATGTTTTTATCGTCAATGAAAATACCGCCACTGTTTAACTCATATAGCCTAAGAAGTAAAGCCATGATGGTTGATTTACCAGAACCGCTAACTCCCACAAGTGCTATACTTTTTTCTGGTTCTATGTGCAGACTTAGATCTTTGAGTACCTGAATATCATTTCTCGTGGGGTAATTGAAGTTGACATTTTTAAATTCTATTTTGCCATAGATTGGCTGGCGAACGCCGTTATCAACATCTTGCAACTCTGACACTGAACCTATTATTTCTCTGATTCTCTCTGTCGCTCCGAGTGCTCCAATTAATTCAGTATAAAAATTTCCAATCCCTGCTATAGCCGCCCCGATGATACCAGTTATAGACACAAAGCTTAATAATTCACCAGCAGAGAGCTCGTTTGTTTGTATCATTTTAGCACCAGACCAGATCACAAAAACAATGGCACCTGAAAAAACGGTAACGATGAAGGCTGCAAAAATACCTCTTGATTTTGCATAGGACAACGAGATTTCAATCACTTTTTCGATGGCCGAAGAATAACGTTTTGATTCAAATTCCTCATTGGTAAACGATTTGACAGAACGAATATTGGTTACTGTCTCATTCATAATGACATTGGTATCTGCGAGTGCCTTTTGTCGTTTTTTTGAAAGAGATCGAATAAACCTCCCAAAAAATATAGCGCCGATAACCACGAATGGAAATGTGCCCAACATAATCAACGATAACTTAGGTGTGATGTAGGCGAGAAATATAATCCCCCCAATCAGCATAATGATCTGACGTAGAAATTCTGCCAATACGATTGAAAAGACGTTATACAGTCGCTCCACATCAGAAGTGATTCGACTAATTAACTCTCCAACTCGAGAATTCTCAAAAAAGACGACAGGTAAGGTGATCATTTTAGAATAGAGATCAGTTCTGATGGCAGCAATTCCATTTTCACTAACGATAGCAAATAAGTAAATTCTAAAAAATGAGATTATGCCTTGCGCTAAAAAGGTGACGATAAGAACCAGGCCAATTGTGTTTAATGACCAAAACTCCTCACTCTCGCCAGAGGCTATATCAACCATTAATCCCGCTAGCCTAAGAACACCTAAAAAAATGACACTTGATATGGCTAGCAAGACGAGTCCAATGATGAATTGCCATTTGTAAGGTTTGATATAAGAAAAAATCTTAGATCCCTCCGATAAGAGTTCTTTAGACATTTTGACCTTTGGTAGATCGTCGTCTTGGATACTATGTTTGGATCTACGAGACATAGGCTTTTAAAACAAGAATATGAGTTGAATGGTTATCAAAAGAGGCGCAATATGGTCAGAAATTAGATGAAAAATGTCTCAAATCTGTAAAACTTACTGCGTTCATATGAGAAACGTTGTTTCGAATAAAATTTGTTCGTCACTATATTTTTCCAATTTAACTCCGTTTTAAGCCTATTTTAAGGCATTAAATCGGGTATTCTTAGAATATTCTTAAGATTTCTTCTGTAATACCGTTACAATTGAGTAAGTTTTACGACTAAATATTAACTAAAATAATTAACCAACATCTATATGAAGTCCAGGAAATTTAAACGAGGGGAACAATTCTTTTTCCAGATCATGGATGACAATGACAATGTCAAAATGGAAAGTGAAGGGTTCAGCCAACAAGATGCACGTAATGATGCATTAAATGAAGCAATGAAGCCTTATGCCCCAAAAGGCGCGTCAGATGACTATAAACCATTAGAGTTTTACGAAAAGAATACGAATGCCACATCTGGATTTGATTCGTTTAGCGCAGATGGTGAGCACTACTTCAGTTATAGTGTTGATGGGCAAGTATACCTGATCTCTGAAGGCTATTCCTCTGATAAAGGTCGGGATAACGGGATCAATAGTGTTGAGAAGAATATGAAGGATGAAGGACGATTCTCTGTCAATCAACTTCCAAATGGAAAATGGTATTTGAATTTAAAAGCAGGAAACAACCAAGAAATTGCAACAAGCAGATGGTTTAACTCGGAAGGTGAAGCAAATGGCGCTTTAGCAAGGTTGACAGGTAAAGGCGGAGGCGCGGGTACTGGTCGAATTGCAAAT
Source organism: uncultured Saprospiraceae bacterium (assembly GCA_937959275.1). Classification (GTDB taxonomy): domain Bacteria; phylum Bacteroidota; class Bacteroidia; order Chitinophagales; family Saprospiraceae; genus CALFUK01. Next base: position 3,359 of record CALGLU010000107.1, read on the forward strand.
ATAGGTGTCGCCCCTCCTCCTCCTGCGACTGAAGATGCTGGAGTCGAGAAGAAAAAGAGAAAGAAAAGAACGAGTTCGAAGCCAAAAGCAGAGAAGATACCAGTATCAGATGGTACATATATTTATAATAACGTCAGCTATCATATTCATAAGAGTAGTGGAAATGGTCAGCACTATTTCTCATACAAGAATCCTGCAGATGGGAAAACGATCTTGATGAATAGTGATGTCAGAGGCTATGACAATCCTGCAGATGCAGAAGCGGCAATCAAACGTATTGAAGAGTTTGGCCCTAAGGAAGCAAACTATGAAGGGAAAGCGACTAAGAACGGTAAGTTCTGGTTCTACCTGAAAGATGATGACGGAAAAAATGTAGCAAAAAGTATATTCTTTGGATCAGAGGAAGACATGCAAAGAGCAGTTGGCTTATTGATCGGGACAGGAGATCCAAAAGCTGCAGGCGGAGGCGCTGCGCCAACTAAAGCAGCAGAAGGTCAAGATGAATACTTACCAGTACCATCCTACGCGGCACATAGCGGAAATAAGGTTTCTGGAGATGAAGATTTTATCACATTTGATCAAGATGGCAAACACTATTTTGCTTGGATGGTAGATGGCAATGTCTATATGAGAAGCCAGGGCTATACATCCGAATCCGGTAGAGATAATGGTATAGAATCAGTTAAGAAGAACCGAGATCAGGAAGAGAGATATGCGAATCTAGAAGAAGGGGGCAATGAATTTGTAATCCTAAAAGCAGGTAATAGTCAAGAAATTGCAAGATCAGGTCCTATCGGCGGACAAGGCTGGACAGGCTATAGAGCTGCAGGTATTGGCGCTGTTGGTGCTTTAGGTATACTAGCTAAGTCAAACGCAGATGCCCAGGCTAAAGCTCGAGCAGAGCGAGAAGCAGCCGAAGCGAAAGCTAAAGCTGATGCCGAGGCTAAAGCACAAGCTGAGCGAGAAGCTGCTGAAGCAAAAGCTGATGCTGAAGCAAAAGCTCAAGCAGAACGTGAAGCAGCAGAAGCGAAGGCTAAAGCTGATGCCGAGGCTAAAGCTCAAGCAGAGCGAGAAGCTGCAGAAGCAAAGGCAAAAGCTGATGCTGAAGCAAAAGCTCAAGCAGAGCGTGAAGCTGCAGAAGCGAAGGCTAAGGCAGATGCCGAGGCTAAAGCTCAAGCAGAGCGTGAAGCTGCAGAAGCAAAGGCAAAAGCTGATGCCGAGGCTAAAGCTAGAGCAGAACAAGAAGCAGCGGAAGCGAAGGCTAAAGCTGATGCTGAAGCAAAAGCTCAAGCAGAACGAGAAGCTGCAGAAGCGAAGGCTAAAGCTGATGCTGAAGCAAAAGCTCAAGCAGAACGAGAAGCTGCAGAGGCGAAGGCTAAAGCAGATGCTGAGGCTAAAGCTCAAGCAGAGCGAGAAGCTGCAACAGCAGCGGCAGCGGCGGCAGCAGCAGCTGCTGCAGCGGCAGCAGCGAAAATTAAAGCAGATGCCGAGGCTACAGCTCAAGCAGAACGAGAAGCAGCAGAAGCAAAGGCAAAAGCAGATGCTGAAGCTAAAGCTCAAGCAGAGCGAGAAGCCGCAGAAGCAAAGGCAAAAGCAGATGCCGAGGCTAAAGCACAAGCAGAACGAGAAGCCGCAGAAGCAAAGGCAAAGGCAGATGCCGAAGCCAAAGCAAAAGCAGAGCGAGAAGCCGCAGAAGCAAAGGCAAAAGCTGATGCCGAGGCTAAAGCTCGTGCAGAGCGAGAAGCCGCAGAAGCAAAAGCAAAGGCAGATGCCGAAGCCAAAGCAAAAGCAGAGCGAGAAGCTGCAGAAGCGAAGGCAAAAGCAGATGCTGAGATTAAGGCTCGTGCTGATGCCGAGGCTAAAGCTCGAGCAGATCAAGAAGCTGCCAGCAAAAAAGCTAAGATTGCCGCAGCTGCTGCCGCAGTAGGTGCAGGCGCCGTGGGTATGGCGGCATCCTCCAAAGGTTCAGGTGAATCATCAAAAACAGAATCTATGGGGACTACGAAAAAGCAAGGAGACGACGATGATTACATGGTGTGTAGTGTTTATGAAAGTCGGATTAAAGATTCACGTTCTTCAAAATATCCTGAATTCATCACGTTTAAGGCTGATAATGGAGAACATTATTTTGCTTTGATTAAAGACGGGAAAGTCTTTTTAAGAAGTGAAGGATATACTGAAGCGTCTTATCGAGATAATGGTATAGAGTCAGTCCTTAAAAACAAAGATAATCGCGATCGATTCAGTGTTGAGAAGAAAAGAGGTTTAGAATATGTTGTTCTTAAATCATCAGGAGGCCATGAAATCGCAAGATCTTGTCCAATGAAAAGTGGAGCAGCGGCTTGGCTACCTGGTGCGGCAGTAGCAGCAAGCGCAGTAGCGGCAGCTCCAGTTGTTAAAGCAGTACAGAAGAAAAAGGAACCTAAAAAAGTTGTGGAAACCAAGAAGAAGGAACGTGTTGTTAAAGAGCCTGTACGCGAACGAGAAACTGCAGCGGCTGCTGTCGGAGGAGGTGGTGGAGAAGCTGCTGGATGTATGAGATACTGGCCATGGTTATTACTCTTATTATTAATTCCATTATTGTGGTGGTTAATTGGTAAAGGATGTAATACACCGACAGTTCCACCAGTAGCAGAAACAATAACAAAAACTGCTGCAGATGTTGTAGAGAATGTTGTAGAGGAAGTCAAAGAGGTCGTCGAAGAAGTTAAGGAAGTTGTAGAGCCTAAATACGAGCCTCCAGTAAGTACTAAAGGGAATAAAGCTCTCGGTTACTAACAGTGTTTATTATAGAATAATGGGTCGTGTTACATGAGTGACACGACCCTTTTTTTGTAGTTGTAATAGTTTTATTTGCTTTATTCTAAAAAGCAAGAGCTTTTAATTTTGATTCTAATCTTGATTTTCTATTATTTGAAAACCCAATATTTCTGCAGCGTAAAATTGAATCCAAATGCCACAAAGGCGTCAACAATGATTCTTGATATTTTATAATCTATCCCTAGAAATTCTGTGAATACATATGTCCCTCCTGACTTCAAAACAATACTGCCAAAAGCAACGGCGATGTATTTCGGAATTTGTGTTTTTTTCGGTTCATCTGTAGAATTGAATGCCCAATATCGACTAATAGTATAATTAACCACGGCACCTACCACCCCGCCAATTGCTATCGAGATGACATAGTGTATTCCAAAGAGCTCGGTGAGCAGGATCATAACGCCATAGTCTACAAGACCGCCAACAAATGCAGCGACTTGAGATCTGGCAAATACAGCGAGAAAGGAATCTTTCTTCATGAATCCATAAATATAAAGCTCTTAGTTCTTCTTCGATTTTCGTTCTCGAATGTCCCTCTCATCACCCAGCTTCATCACCTTAGTCGAATCCAGTAGATTAATAATCATTAAGAGTGCAGAACCTACAAGTCCAAAAATTTGAAGCACACCAGGAAAGAAGATTTCAGCAATCATAAAGATCGAAATAATAATTCTAAGTTCCGTAGGGCCTAAAAGACCTGCATCAATAACATAAACATTGGCAATTTTATACCGCATTAATGATACAATCATAGAGCCTCCATATGCCACAACAAAAATGAACGAAATGATTTTAAAATCAGGAAAATAAAAGTAAAAGCCAAGTCCAATGATACAAATACCTACCCAGTCTGCATTAATATCCAAAGACCAACCATACCACTTCCGAGGCGTATTTCTATAATAGGCCAAGCGGCCATCGAGAGAGTCGCCAAACCATTGTACAGCAAAACCAAATACAGATAGGAGTAACCACCAACGATCCTGTATCCCTAAGATCAGTCCGCCAAAAATGATAACACTGCCAAAAAGGCCAACAGCAGTTAGTAGGTCCGGAAAAACCCAAGAAGGCATTTTGGAGCATAATATCTCAATGGTCTTAAATTCTAGTTCTTTTAAGATGTTCTTTCGTTCGCGACTAGATCGAATGCGCTCTCCAGGTGTAGATTGTTTTGATTCCATGTTGCGGTTTTAACTGAATTGTCTTTTGAAATGACTCATACTCCATTAAAACGTTAAATAAGTACTGTTTAAATATAAAATGTGGCTGATAAATCTTAACTCCCTAACAATCAGTTCTTTGAATTAGCTGATATCACGAATAAGTCAAGTAAATCCTCTATTCTCGACTTTAAGTTTTTTCGATTTACAATAAAATCGAGGAACCCATGATCTAAGAGGAATTCTGATGTTTGAAATCCATCTGGTAAGTCTCGCTTAATCGTTTCCTTAATGACTCTAGGGCCTGCAAATCCAATGAGCGCTTTGGGTTCAGCAAAATTGACATCTCCTAGCATGGCAAAGGATGCAGTGACACCACCTGTTGTGGGATCAGTCATAAAAGAAAAATAGGGAAGTTTGGATCTAGAGAGCTGAGCTAACTTAGTCGAAGTTTTAGCCATTTGCATTAATGAGAATGCGGACTCCATCATACGTGCCCCTCCTGATTTTGAAATGATCATCAATGGAGATTTAATATCAAGGCAATGATCGACGGCTTTTGCTATTTTTTCTCCGACTACTGAGCCCATTGACCCACCGATAAAAGTAAAGTCCATAGCAGCAATCGTGATTGGTTTACCTTTTACTTTACCTGTAGCGACAGATATCGCATCTGGTAACTCAGTACGCTCGTATGCACTTTCTAAGCGCTCCTTGTAGGTTTTTAAATCACTAAAATTCAGAAAATCTTTGGAGCGGATATTTTCGTGAAGCAGCTCGTATTTACCATCAAAGATGAGATCAAAGTAATCATGAGACCCAATACGAGTATGATAATCACATTTAGGGCAAATAAAGTAATTTTCACTCAATTCCTTAAATGTATTAGCATTGCCACAATCTTTGCACTTATGCCATAAACCATCCGGGGCTTCCCGTTTGGACTTAGTTTTCGTCTGTATTCCGTCTTTCAATCTCTTGAACCATCCCATTTATTACAGCATTTGATGAATAATTGGAGCGTAGCTCTTGGGGTTTCGATGATAAATGTATGTAAATAAGGCTATACTTAGAGTTCAATAACGACTTGATTTTAAAATTTTTAATTCAGGTAGGATATCTTTAAATTTCGTATAAGGAGATCATAGTTGTCCTCGAGCCGACCTGCGCTATTAGCAGCAAATGTCGTCATATTTGTACCGCTAAAGTTCACAAAATCAGCCCAATAGATGAATTCTTCATTGATAAAAAAGTAATACAGATCATCTATTTTTCTAATTGTTAATTTATTAGAAATAGGATTTAAAAGATCCAATTCTTCAAAATTCAGCAATAAACCATCATTCGAAAAACCAGTGGAATATTGAAAACTTTTCGCTTGACTGACCAATATGTGCATAGAATTGTTCAGATTTTGACCACCCCATGTAAATCCTGCTCTCGCCAATCCGTTATTGTCTAAATCAAATTCAATTTGAAAATGACGGCCAACATCGATAAACTTAGTTTCATTTAACTCAGCTGACTCTTCGACAGTCAAAATCGTGTCTATTGGTTGATCTTCATCATAATTCCTGGAGATGCTCGTCCAATCAGGAAATGGCGTCGTCTCATCAAACAACTCATTGATATAATACTCTTTACGCTGACCACTATAATTCACAGCAACTCCCCTATCTTCTGGAATGGGGCTACCTCTCATAATACTACCCCATTCATTATTTGGCAAGATGACATTTCGATGACGTCTATCAAGCACACAATGGCCTAGTTCATGAAAAATTAACTGCTCTCTGCCTGCCTCACTCAAATTGTCCCAGACTGTCACCTCTATTTCAATACTTCGATCGCTAAATCGACAAACTCCTGCCGCATTATCTACCCGTGTCGGTCCCAACAAAATTTCTAATCCCGTCTCCTCAAAATCAAAAGCAATCCCCCGTTTTGCTGCTTCTGCTTCAAAGGATCTAACAAATGGTCTAAACTCTGGAGAGACCTCAATATTACTTTCAGGCTCATCTGCAGAACAGCTCATTATTAAGCTTAGGCTTAAAGCACTTATGAAGACTAAAATCTGTTTCATATATGTTAAACGAAATAGACTGAATAGTGATATATAAAAGTTACTAAATTGCAGTTCAGATGACATATTATGAGGTATCCTGAAGCCATTGATTTTCTCTATACGCAACTCCCGATGTACCAAAAAGTAGGGAAATCTGCTATTAAAAAAGATTTAGACAACATAAAAGCACTAACAACTGTGCTTGGCAATCCCGAGAAAAAATTTAAGTCTATTCACATCGCCGGCACAAATGGAAAAGGAACAACATCTCACATTCTCAGTAGCCTATTTCAAGCGGAAGGATTAAAAGTAGGTCTCTATACATCCCCTCATTATAAAGATTTCAGAGAGCGAATTAAGATAAATGGCCGCTTCATTTCTAAGAAAGATGTGATCGACTTTGTCAATCTAATACAACCAAGCCTCGCTACCATACAAGCTTCGTTTTTTGAAATTACAGTAGCTATGGCATTTCATTATTTTGCCAGAGAAAAAGTAGATATCGCTATTATTGAAACCGGCCTAGGTGGTCGATTAGATTCGACTAACATTATTCGACCAGAGCTTTGTGTCATTACTAATATTAGTCTAGATCATCAAAATATGCTCGGGGATACTTTAGCTCTAATTGCTCACGAAAAAGCAGGGATTATAAAATCGGGTGTCCCCATAGTGATTGGCGAGAAGCAGCGTGGCATCCAACACGTATTCAAAACAAAAGCCAAAGATGTCGGAGCAAAATTGCAATATGCGGAAGCCATTTGCCAAGTAACATTACTCAATTCAACGCACTTAACCAGCAGATATAAGATCTCTATTGATGAATTAACAACCACCATTAATACTGAATTGTCAGGGCCCTTTCAAGCCTATAACTTGAGGACTGCTTTGAGTGCTTATGCGATTTATAAAAAGATCAACAAGTTCCCCATTTTGAAAGGCCAACTAAGAATGGCCTTGCAGAACATCAAAGAATTAACGAAGTATACTGGGCGTTGGCATGTTAAAAGAACAGCCCCGTTAACGATACTTGATAGTGGACATAATGAGGCAGGGATTGCCTACGCAGCCGCTCTTCTTAAGACAGTACCTACTGATAAACTGCATATCGTGCTCGGATTTGTAAAGGATAAAAAATGGCAGGATTTACTGGTCATGTTTCCCCAGCAAGCCACATTTTATTTTTGTAAACCAAGTATTATCCGCGGCTTAGACCAAGGTGAATTAAAGCTATCAGCAAAATCCTTGGGCTATAGAGGTAAAGCATACACATCAGTAAAAGGCGCAGAAAGAGCTGCCTTGCGAAGTGCAAAAAAAGATCATACCATCTTTATTGGAGGTAGTACATTTGTTGTTGCTGAAGCTTTGTGATTTCATATTGTGGTTATCATTTTTGAGTATAACTGAATTCAATCTATTTGAAATAGGCCATTCATTACCCATTTGAGAAAAGATAAATCAAGATTTCAATTCATCACCACTCTTTGGCATTCTTAAAAACAGAGCGATTGCAAAAATAATAGATGCGACAAAAGAGACTCGAAGCATCCAAGATAAAGCTGCCCAATCTGCGGCATGTTCACTCCCAAACGGGTATGCCAATACAACCAATACAATTGCAAAACTCAAGCGAAATGCCAAACTCTGAATAGAGAAATAGGTTGCCCTTTGGTTTGAATTCACGATAGGTGCTATGATGGCGTTTATTGGTGCAGTTGTAAGCATCATTGAGAAATTTCGAAATAAAACAACAGAGACTAAGACTAGACTGAGTGTAATACTAAGTAATCCTATAATAAGAGCTTGAATAATAACTGCAAAAAATAAAATCTTGTAGATCCCAAAACGTTCTGTCCAAGTGACACTCATTTTTGCAGCATATGCCGCAGCAAAGCGAGTACCAGCGTATAGAATTCCTGATGCGATTGGTGCATTTGTAAAAACCAAGTCTCCCCTATCTTCCAGCAGTTGTAAATAGGGCTGATAAAATTCATATGGTATATGTGTCATGGCATACATCAACACAGAAAAGATAAACAACCACCTGAGTTGTGGAATTTTCAAATAAGATAAACACAAGCTCAACTGTTTGATAAGCGGTGTGCTTTCCTTTTTACTCAAGCCCGGCTCTTTAAAAAATAAGCAAATGATCAAAGCTGGAATAACTAGAATGACTGAAAGATAATAGGGTAATTCCAGTCTAACCGCACCTAAAAAACCACCAGCCAATACAGCAAGAGCGCTACTGATTTGAATCCAACTTTGTACACTAGCCTCCCGTTGTCCGTACTCGTCTTCCATACCCGCTTCTACTAATGATTCATAATAAAATGACGTATCGGTTCCCGAACGAAAGGAAATAGCTGCTGCCAATAATACTTGAGCAATGGCTAATGTCTTAAAATCGTATGACAATCCAAATACCAAGTAGGAGATGATAAAGAAGATCGTTGAGATGATGAGAGTTTTCTTTCGACCAATCCGATCAGAGAAATAGCCAGAGGGAACTTCAATACCAACGACACTGATGTAATAGATAGATTCGAGTAGCAGGACCTCACGTAGACTGACAATCTCACTAAAGAATAAGAAGAAAATAGGTAGATAGGCCATTGCTGATGTCAATGACCGGTACCATGGATAAAACCGGATATTGTTTTTGATGGTTAAAGATTAAGCATTTTGGTAAGATTCTTTCAACCAGGCAATTAACTCTTTATCTATTTCTGAACTATTGCTTATCCTCACCCGATGACTAACCATGGCATTAAAGCTACCAGATGCTTCTAGTCTCTCTGTCGGTTGCTTGCCTTTTAAATTAATACCCACATCAAGCCTTGATTTTGTACTTGGCTGCACCAATCCAAATTGTTTATTTCTACGCAAACTAACGTATGTGTTTTTAGGTGCGATTTCAACATCTGATCCAAATGTCAAAACCTGCTTGATCAAGCTGTCATAGATAGGTCTAAGAGCTTCTTTGCCTTTGCTATATTGACTGGCGACTAGATCTACAGTTTGTGCTTTTGATGCTGAGTCGGACTCCCTTGCTTTGTGTGCCACCAAGTTGGCAAAGCCATGAGTGAATCCATGTTCCTTTTTCAACAAGTTGATCATTTGGCCATGTTTCTCTAGGCCCGAGCTTCGCAGTAGATCTATCCAGTGTTGGAAGGGTTTTCCATACTTCTCTTCAATAGATGTGATCATTGTCTCTACCATGCTTCAAATTATAACTTAGAAAGAGGATTGCCTTTGATAAATAACAGGTAATTCTGTTTGTTGCGAAAGAGGATTCATTTTCTGATAGTTATCCAGAAGTTCAATGATGCGCCTGGCTTCTTCCTCAGTCCATTTCGTGATATCCCGTTTTATAAGTTCGTTTCCTTGAATCGTGTTCTTTTCTAACCTGAACTGTATAAAGCGCTTATAGCTATCAATCGTTTCTTGTTGACCCTGATTTGCAAGTGAAAATAGAAACCGATTTGCATTATATTGACTTTTATCTTCTTGTATATCTTCGAGATCATCAGTGATTGACCTAAGTAAATCTAAATTTGCCCAGTCACTAGCTCCACTTCCTTTCAATACGTCAAGTTTGTGATAGATAATGGCCCTAATAAGTTTGATTCGACTTGATTTATAGTAATAGAAATAATTCAACTCGAATGAATCTGGATGTATATGCTCCCGCAGCTGCCCTTCTAGCTTCATGTATTTTATAACATTAGATACATAACGATCTAATAATAAAGGTTTTATGTATAGGCCCTTAATGGCCTTCCTAATATTTTTCTGAAATACATGAAGTGCATCATCCTCTAAAATCTCCTTTGATTCGGTATACGCATCAAGCTCGAAAAGGATCTGGACAAGCCTCTTTAATCTGATCTTCAATGACTTTTTTATGAGTCGATCAGAAGTGTCCAATGACAATAGATAATCAATTTTTGATTCTTCAAGAAGCTGGTTAATTTTTTGATCTAAATTCATAAATAGTAGAGAATCTGCGTCAATCGACATTCTTAGCTGAATTTATTTTATTTTTACGTAAACATTCAATTTAAATGCAAGTATCTTCAAATAGCTGGAAATTTACAATAGTTATATCTCTAATGGTTCTTTCAGTGATATATCGACTCTTTCCTCATCCTTATAACTTTGCACCTATTACTGGTATGGCACTATTGGCCGGGTCATATTTAAAAAGCAAAAAGGTATTTGCTATACTGATTCCATTGATAGCCTTATATGCATCTGATGTTATCTTAAACAATACCCTCTACAGGGGTTTTTATGATGTACAAGGGATTATATTATTCAGACCGTATATGTTAGCTACTTATTTTAGTTTGATTTGCATTGTACTCGTCGGTACCTCCGTAAACAAACTAAAATTCTTTCATATTTTGGGTGCTTCCTTGTTTTCATCGATCCTGTTTTTCTTAGTTACTAATTTTTCTTCTTGGATTGAAATACCAATCTACACAAAGAATTTAGTTGGTTTGACAGAATGCTTTATCGCAGGATTACCCTTTTTTCCTTTTACAGTGTTAGGTGATTTAGTCTTTTCACTTACCCTTTTTGGAATAGCAGCACTTGCAACTAGACAGTTTTACAGACCACAAGAGGTAGTAAAGGCATCTTAAAAGATCTTACAAATGGGATCTCTGGAGCTTTAACTTCAGAAGCAAAAGAGTATTTAGTATCCGAAGTACTTCAAGTAAATGCCTCGGATAAGCTAAGTCGCACGCGAAAACCCAATCGTTGATTTTTTAAAGACCTGATCAGATTTGTTTTTAATCGCTTTTTGGATATCCACAATTTGGATTTCACCGATATCATGCTTCACTTCTTCAGTCCGATTCGCAGCCAATCTCAGATTTTGAAAGCGAATGATATCAGAGACTAATGCTCTAACAGTTCTAGCATTACCAAAATACTTGTCTTTACCTATGTGCATATTTTCTAACTCCTCGAATAGAGTCGTTTTGGCATCACTAGTCAAAGCAAGCGTTTCATCGGTCAGCATCTTTTCAGCTATTTCTCCTAACTCAGCTGTCGAGTAATCTTCGAACTTTAAAATTTTATCAAATCGAGAACTAAGACCTGGATTGATCTTCAAAAAGTTTTCCATGTTATCAGGATAGCCCGCTGCAAATACAAAAAACTCGCCTCGGTGATCCTCCATTCTTTTTAAAATAGTCTGGATGGCTTCATTCCCAAAATCTCCTCTTGCTCCTCCACTTGCACCTGAAAGCGAATAGGCTTCATCTATAAACAAAACTCCACCAAGCGCTTCATCTATTAACTTTGCCGTTTTCATAGCAGTCTGCCCGACATATCCAGCCACTAAGCCTTGCCTGTCCGTTTCGACCATATGGCCTCGCTCGAGTATGCCTAGCGCTTTATACACTTTTGTCAATATCCTAGCCACTGTCGTTTTTCCGGTGCCTGGATTACCAATAAATACGGTATGTAGATAAAACTTATTCAGCACCTCTTTCCCCGTCTCTCGATAATATTTAACAATATCAACTAACTCGTTAATTTGCTTTTTGACTTCTTCAATGCCGATCAATTCATTCAGTTCACGCATCGCTGCATCAAGCAATTCGTAATCAACAGGAATCCGCGGTAGAATAACTTTTCTTTTTATTTGAAGATTTTCGACATCCTCCAAAATAATTTCCTTTAACGAGTTATGCTCTAACTGATGAGGGCTCTCTTGGTTCATTGTTCGTAGACCAAGACTGATTTTAGATTTCTCGATTAAGTCAAATATAAACCGAGCATTACCAAACGCTTTATCTCTATTTCTAAACGCCTCAATTATGATCTCATCAATTTTACCCATTGCATCTGGTGTAAAGCTGACTTCCATGTCTTCAGAAGCATACTCTGCAATTTTTGAGAGCTCCTGCGGCATGTAATCGGGAAAATGATAAAAGAGTTTAAATCTGGATTTAAGACCTGGATTGGATTCAATAAAATGATCCATTTCATTGGGATAGCCCGCTACAATCACAGCAAAATCATTTTCCTTATTCGACATCTCTTTTACAAGAATCTCGATCACTTCTCTTCCAAAATCTTTGCTATCATCATTGGCTCTTGCTAATGCGTAAGCTTCATCTATAAACAAGACCCCACCTTTCGCCTTTTCAATCGCTTCCTTAACCTTAGGCGCTGTTTGGCCAATGTATTCTCCGACCAGATCCACACGATCTACCTCATGGACATGTCCTTTGGATAATAAGCCCATTTTCTTATACAGGCGTCCCATCATCTTTGCGACAGTCGTCTTCCCTGTACCAGGATTACCTGTAAACACGGAGTGGATGTTGATCTCTTCTTTTTCATCAAAGCCCTTATCCTTCCTTAGCTGTAAGAACTGAATGTATTTAGCATGATCTAAAACTTGCTGTTTAATATCTGTTAAGCCAATCAACGCATTTAAGCTCGCCATGACCTCTTCAAAGGATTGATTAACCGTTTCGTCCTGTGCCAATTGTAAGGGCATCATACCGTTGGGTAACTGGACTGGTACAATACCTTCGACAAACTCATCACCGACTTCGAATGGAACGACAGCAAGTAGCTTGTCCATGAAAATAATCTCGACAGTATATGTTCCAAAACGCCAGCTCCCTTTAACATTCGTCCCCCATCCTGCAGTGATCTTGACAAATTCGTCATCAACCTTGACATTATGCAATTTGATGACCTGCCCCTTCAATTCTCTTGCTTGGTTATGAAATTTTATGAAAAGTTCACAATGCCAATTCGTATGAACCACTAAGTTCTTCAATGCAATTTCGAGATAGATGTACCTTGTTTCTTCACAACTAAACATGGAATGGTAAATCCGCTCAGCTTCAATCACATCGTCATATTGACCCTCGTAGAGCTTTAGTGATGATATCTCTACATATGGATTGTCGTGCTTGTCATAATTTGATCCAGCATCTTCAATGTAAAAGTATTTAGTCGCTACCTTTTTACCATCAATCCATGCCTCCCAATAGTATGTTCCGCTTTTCCAAAACGCCCCTTCTTTTTTATTTCCCCAGCCTTCTCTAACATACACTATGCTGTCAAACTTGGAAACTTGCTTTTGAATATTTAGGGAACAAAGCTTTTTACGGTTCTTTTTGAGTTCATAACACCGTAGGTCGATATCGACAGTCCAATTCTCACGATCAAACAATTTATTGTAAAATGAAAGCTCAGCATAGATGTATGTGACTTCAAAGCGATCAAAAACTTGACGATATTTTTTTTTATTCTCTGCTAGCCACTCTGTTGAAGAGTAAACCTTTAGTTCTTTGAACTTTAGTGGCTTTTGATCGGTGTGCTCGTTTATCTGGGACATTTCTACAGAATTCTTTAAACTGTTACAACGTCAATCTACAGTATTTTAAGGTTTAAATCCACTTTTTAGGCCTCAAAAATCAATCAAATAGCCTAAGATGGAACAATAGAGCAAAAACGATTGTTTTATTGGGTCAATGGGTTACTTTTGTAGCTCAATTTATTAATGAATTGATTTAAGATTTAACACACACATTCTTAATTCACTTCAATGACCTCAATCTATCAATGGCTCGAATAAAATTTAAATTTGAAGATCCCAAGTTGGAAGAAAAAGTCGTCGAAAATGTGGAAAAAGGATTTTCCATATTAGAGGTGACAGAAGACAATGATATCCATCTGAATCACAATTGTGGGGAGGTTTGTGCTTGCAGCACATGTCACATCTATGTCGAGACAGGCAATGATTTTTTACAAGAGATTTCGGATAAAGAAGAAGATTTTATAGATAGGGCGACGAATCCAAGGATTGAATCTCGACTTGGTTGTCAATGTGTTATTTTAGATGAAAATGCTGATTTGGAAGTCACTATACCCGACCAATCAGGAATTATTGGTCACGAACATTAAAATATAACTATGAGTTTTAAAGATTTTGATGATTTACCAATTGAATGGAAGGATCACGAGGATGTAGCGATTAAATTGTACGATAAATTTGGTGACGAATTCACTGAAGGTAAAATATACCGGATTCGATTTACAGAGCTGATTGACTGGGTTTTAGAACTGCCTAATTTTGAAGGAACACGAGAAAATTGTAGTGAAGGACACCTAGAACAGATCCAAGCGAAGTGGGTACATGAATGGCGCGATAATCAATAATGAAGTTGCTGAGAGCTATCCGGCTTCCTAATCTATTCATCGTAGCGCTTTCTCAAGTTATCTTTAAATACGTACTCATAAATCCATATTATATTGATAGTGAAACATCAGTGTTTTCTGATTTTCACTTCATATTGTTGGTACTTGCAACTCTTGCCTTGACCACATTTGGTTACCTAATCAACGACTATTTTGATTTTGAACTTGATGAAAAGTCAGGTCATAAAGTAAAATCTGGACTGAGCAAGCAGGCATTGCTAGTTTGGTCGATGATTGCAATCGCCCTTGGATTTGGCTTAAGTCTTCTAATTAGTATTCAAACTGGACTCCTTCATTTATTATGGATTTATCCATTTGCAGCTTCCCTTCTGTTAGTCTATTCCAAAACACTCAAATCTCGCGGCTTACCGGGCAACATCTTAGTTGCTCTATTTACTGCAGCCGTCATGTATATTGTCATTTTAGCTGAGCAACACATTGCTTTAGAAGATCATGCTTATATTCAGTCGGTCCTGTATTCCTTTATGATATTCGCTTTCTTGATTAATTTTTATCGTGAGATTATAAAAGACATAGAAGATATAGATGCGGATCAAGACTTCGGATTAAGCACACTACCCATTACTATAGGTCCTGTGAAAGCAGGGATAACCGCTTTTTTCATCGGCATCCTAGTATTAATCTTAATCGTACTCTTTGCTATGACACTAACAGAAAACCGTATTCAGCAGATGTATGTTCTTGGATTATTAGCACTGCCTATGACATATATTTTATATTTAAACCATCATGCGGATGTGGCCGATGATTATCATCGCATTAGTCAGATGGTAAAAGGCATTATGCTATTTGGATTAGTTTATTTATTTATCGTTTAATGAAACACAAACACATTATTTTAGCTTCGAATTCGCCTCGAAGAAAATTCCTGTTAGAGCAAGGCGCTTTTCAATTCACAATCAATGCTTCAGATATTCCTGAGATCGTCCCTGATGACTTAGCGATCAGAGAGGCGCCAGAATATTTAGCTATTGAAAAGGCAAAGGCTTGTACTCATATCTGCAGGGGGTATGACGAGTTAATCTTAGCCGCAGACACCTCAGTGTTTTTGAATGACATCATTTTAAATAAACCTCAGGATCGAGCAGAGGCAGTCGAGATGATCCACCAATTGAAAAGCACAAAGCATGAGGTAATTACAGGTGTAGCCTTGCGTGATGCGAATAAGCTTCATAGTTTCTCCACTTCATCATTTGTCGTTTTTGATGACTTTAGTGATGAAGAAATCAGTTATTATGTCGATACCTATAGCCCTTATGATAAAGCTGGTGGCTATGGAATTCAGGACTGGATTGGCTGGTGTAAAATACAAACGATTGAAGGGTCATACTCTAATATTCTAGGCTTGCCTATGCGAGATGTGTATAATGCGATTCGGGATTTTTGATGGGTAATGATTCGTTGTCTTTTTAGGTGATTCATTAAAAAAGTTTATTTTTCATTAACCTCAGATTATTAATGAAATCACTTTGTAATTAGCTTTGCGCGTAGATATTCCCCTTTGAGGGGATTAAGGGGTGGAATTCACTTTTGCATTTACCCACTCAATAATTATCGTTGAGACATCATTTATCCTATTTAATACTTCCCAGCTAGAAAATCGCAGAACAGTAAATCCCACCTCATTTAAGTTTTCATCTCTCAATTGATCCTTTTTTAAAGCTTCTTCGCTTTGATGAGTTATACCATCTACTTCAATAATTAGCATTAATTCCAAACATACAAAATCAGCAATGTAATTTAGGATAGGCCTTTCTCGTCTAAACTGGTAGCCCAACATTTGTTTTCGACTCAAAACATATTTCCAAATGCAAACAGCTGATTTTGTAAGTTCCTTTTTATTCTTTTTTGCTAACTGATTTAATGATTTGTTGTAATGATAATTGTTAGCTCTTGTAGCTTTTTCCATAAAATTGTTGTAGTTCTTGCAATTCTAATTTACAATAATATTTGTAAAATACCAGAAGCTATTATGGTCTATTCCACCTCCAAACCTCCTCAAGGAGGATATGCTCCTGGTTCGAATTCATTCCACCCTTCAGCCTACTTCTTCTCCAACTGCACCAAGCACCACTCCCCTTTCTGACGCACATTCTTTTTAACAAGAATGTCATCAAAGGTATATTGCTTAAGCACTGATGCAAGTTGAGATTCTAATATGCCGGATAAGATCACAGTACCACCTGCTGCGGTGACGAGTTTGATGATCGGAGCATACTCAAACAATACATTCATATTGATATTCGCCAAGACGATATCAGCCTGGTTAGTATCTAGTGGGTAGTTATGATCCTCGATTTGGACTCGATGGCAATCATTTACGCCTATGTTTTCATGGGCATTTATGATCGCTTTGCTATCGTTCTCAGTTGCAAGAATATCTTTAGCACCTAATTTTTCAGCTAGAATGGCCAAAATGCCTGTCCCTGTTCCGATATCATAAACTGATTTATCTTTTAAGTCTAACTGCCTCATTTGTTGAATCATCATAAAGGTCGTTTCATGATGCCCTGTCCCAAAAGATTGTTTGGGATTGATGGTTATGGTATGTTCTACATTGACTGTTGTCTTATGAAAATCTGCGCGAATTAAACAAAAATCATCTACAATAATCGGTTCAAAATTCGATTCCCAGACTTCATTCCAATTCTTATCTGGGAGGGTATCAAATGTATATTGAATTGATTCTGGTACACGCGTCAAACTATCTGTCAATGCAGGTTTATTAAATTCGTCCTCTGCTATATAGGCTGTTAATTCTCCATCAACAGATTCATTAAAGCCCTCAAAATTCACTTGCTGAAGAAAGGCGATTAAAATGTCACGATGGACATGACAGCCAGTAAATTTAAATTCTAAGTAGTTAGTCAATGTTGTGAAGCTTCGTGCATGATCGTTGATGGCGCAACTCCAATTGTTTCGTCTACTCCTTCGTATGTGAAATTTTCACGAATGCCAATTTTGATAATCGCTAGATGATGAACGGCATGATCGTAAGCATACATGAGTTCTCGACCTACTGAAGAATCGACGATGACATCAATTTGATTTTGATTCGCGTGAAAGTCTGTATGGACCTTCAATTGGGTAGTATCTGCTAATAGCACAATATCCTGTTGCAACTGATGAAAGGATGCTTTTGCCATATCAGTGTTGTGTTCAATCGATGGACTTCGTTCTCGATTTGAATAATTCAATTCTCCATGACGAGCACCAATAAGGACACAATTATAAAAATCTAGAATATGTCTGAAGTGCTGCCCGATTGTAGAACCATTGAAAATAGCAAGTGGCATTCTGTAATCATCATCAGATAGTAGATCTAATAATGTGATGACTTGACTAAAAATAGTCTGTGAGCTAGAGGCGCATGTTTTGTTCATACTTTATAAACTTAAGTATAAATTTCCTTTTTCGAGGCACGAAGTGTGTTCAATAATAACGATGTGACGGTCATCGGACCAACTCCACCTGGAACGGGCGTAATAAAGGAGGCTTTTGGCATCACAGAGTCATAATCGACGTCACCAACCAATCTATATCCACGCCTCTTAGATGAATCTTCTACTCGATTGATACCAACATCAATGACTACTACCCCTTCCTTTACCATATCACCTGATACAAAATTGGGAATACCAATGGCGGCAATAATGATATCTGCGCGGAGAGTTTCGGCGGTTAGGTCTTTTGTTCGACTATGAGCAAGAGTGACTGTACAGTTTCCAGGATAAGCTTTTCTGCTTAATAGGATACTCATCGGCGAACCCACAATGTTACTCCGTCCTAAGACTAAGCAATGTTTGCCCTCTGTCTCAATCTTGTGTCTCTCAAGCATTGTCATAATACCAAATGGCGTTGCAGGCAGATAGCAAGGCAGGCCTTGAGCCATTCTCCCAAAATTCACAGGATGAAAGCCATCAACATCTTTTTTAGGATCAATCGCTAGTGTGATTTTAGAATCATCAATATGGTCTGGAAGAGGTAGCTGAACAATAAACCCATCTATATCTTCTTCCTCATTCAGATCTTTTACAATATCTAAGAGTTCTTCTTCAGTAATAGAATCATCTTTTCGTATCAAGGTAGACTCATAACCAACATGCTCGCATGAGCGCACTTTACTCTTAACATAGGATTCACTCGCAGGGTTATTCCCAATGAGTACTGCTGCTAGATGTGGTATATTTTGTTTTGCTTCTTTCAGTCGTAAGACTTCTTCTCGAATTTCAAGCTTTATAATTTCGGCTAAAGCTTTGCCATCAATAATTGCCATATTTCTAATTAACGCATATGAAAAACACTAATATAATGGATTATGCTGTAGAATTATATTTTTATAAAGTCTCCAGACAGAGAAAGCGATCAGACTGCCAAGTACTGCACCTCCAATACTATCTGCGGGATAATGAAGCCCAACATAGACTTGGGCTATAGCGATCAATGTTGCCCATAAGAGCAAAGGAAACTTAATCCAACGATATATAGATCCAAAAGAGAATAGTAAGAAGACAGCTAATCCAAAATGATTGGCTGCATGAGACGATGGAAAACTATATCCTCCGCCACAAGGAGCTAATTCATGAATCTTAGTTGAAAAAGAATTGACTTGACAGGGTCTGGGCCTATCTACAGCTTTTTTAATCAATTGACTACTTACAAAATCAGTTATACCAACAGTGATGAATAAAGCGATGATTAAAAGAGAGGCAGACTTTAGCTTGAATCGCCAAAACGAGAATCCGATGATAAACAGATACAAAGGTATCCAAGTCGTCTTTTCTCTCAGTATTGGCATGAGCCAATCAAAAAATGAATTTGACCATTGAAAGTGGATGACTTCAAAAGCCTGAGAATCGACTTGCAATATTTGCTCTAGCATGAATGATAATCTACATAAACTTAAGATTTAACTCTAACTAATTGGGTATAATCAATAGCTTTGCGGCTTTAAAATAAGTACATGGCATTAATCAAGTCTATATCAGGAATTCGTGGAACTATAGGTGGTGGGATTGGTGAAAATTTAACTCCTATTGACATTGTAGAGTGTACAATGGCTTATGGACATTTCGTCAGGCAGAACGCTAAAGACTCAGCTCAGACTAAAGTGGTGATTGGTCGAGATGGCAGGATCACTGGTCTTCAGGTCTCTAATTTAGTCGTGAATACCCTACAAATGATGGGCATAGATGTCATCGATTTAGGCTTGTCGACGACGCCAACAGTTGAAATGGCTGTCTCTCTTGAAAAGGCCTCGGGAGGGATTATCCTCACTGCAAGTCATAATCCAAGAGAATGGAATGCCCTCAAGTTTTTAAATCATAAAGGAGAATTTATTTCCGCCGAAGAAGGGCTACAAATATTATCTTACATAGACGATAAAGTTGTTGAGTTTGCCACAGTCGATAAGCAAGGCAAGTACGCTGAGCATCAAGGTTATATTGATTTACATGTCCAAGAGATATTAAAACTGCCCTACATCGATGTGGAACTGATAAAGCAAAAAGGGTTTTGTGTTGTCGTAGATTGTATCAATTCGACAGGAGCAATCTCAATCCCACCATTGCTAGATGCATTATCTGTTTCATATTCATTAATCAATGAAGAGATGACAGGTGAATTCGCTCATAATCCAGAGCCGCTACCTAAACACATGTCTCAGTTGTGTGAAGCTGTCTTAGAAAAAAAGGCAGACGTAGGTATTTGTGTTGATCCAGATGTCGACAGATTAGCATTCGTTAGTGAAGATGGAGTAGCCTTTGGAGAAGAGTACACATTGGTCGCAGTTGCAGACTTCATCCTTTCAAAAAAGCCTGGGAATACAGTCTCTAATTTGTCATCGACACGGGCATTAGCAGATGTAACAAAACGATATGGCGGTGACTATTTTGCATCGGCGGTCGGTGAAGTCAATGTCGTTAATCTCATGAAATCCCAACATGCTGTGATTGGAGGAGAAGGAAATGGAGGTGTGATTCTACCAGATTTACATTACGGCAGAGACGCATTAGTTGGTATTGCGCTGATGCTTAATTTACTGGCAGAACGACAAGTGTCAATGACAGCCTTGCGCTCTAGCTATCCTGCGTATCATATCGTTAAAAATAAAATCCAATTGACAGCGGAGATGGATATCGATCACATCTTGAATGTGGTAGCTGAGACCTATGCAGACGAAAAATTAAATACGGTTGATGGCTTGAAAATTGACTTTGAAGATGGCTGGGTGCACCTGCGCAAGTCGAATACAGAGCCAATTATTCGGGTCTATGCAGAGAGCACAAGTAAAGAAAGCGCCAATCAAAAAGTGAATCTAGTGATGGAGACTATAAATACCTTAATATGAGAATCTACCTTGACAATGCAGCCACGACTCCACTTGATCCAAGAGTGCTAGAGTTTATGCTGCCTATGATGACAGAGAATTATGGAAATCCATCCTCGATCCATCATCATGGCAGACAATGTAAAGCTGTCGTAGAAGAATCTAGAAAAAAAATAGCCAATAGTCTGAAAGCCAGTATTGGTGAAATCTTCTTTACCTCAAGTGCAACAGAAGCCAATAATTTGGCCATACTTGCAGCGGTTCGTGATTTAGGTGTGACAAAGATCATTAGTACACCAATCGAGCACCACTGTGTGCTTCATACGATCGAACATGTCATTGCTCAAGATAAGGGGGTTGAGTCAAGCTTTTTATCAGTCGATGAGAATGGCAATATCAATTTAGAAGATTTAGATCAAGAATTAGCCGCGTCGAATGGCAAATGCTTGGTTTGTGTCATGTATGTTAATAATGAAATCGGGACAATTGCTGATATCAAATCGATTAGCGAAATCTGTCAAAAACATGAAGCACTTTTTCAATGCGATGCCGTACAAGCGATGGGTAAATATCCAATCGATGTGAGTGAAACAGCTATCTCATTTTTAAGTGGATCAGCTCATAAGTTTTATGGACCTAAAGGCGTTGGCTTTATTTATATCAATAGTAACAATCAAGTCAAACCACTCATCCATGGCGGCTCTCAAGAACGGAATATGAGGGCTGGAACAGAAAATACTTATGGAATAGCGGGAATTGGTAAAGCCTTGGAGTTGTGCATAGAGGAAATGGAAGCGCACAGAGCTCATATAGAGTCCATCCGCTCTCATTTGATTCAAGAATTGAAAGCTCAGATACCAAATGTAAAAATTATTAGCCCTGAAGATGGCGGACATTACTGTTTGTTGAATGTAGCTTTTCCAAAGTCAGAGAAGACAGATATGATCATGTTCAACTTAGACATATTGGGAATTAGTGCTTCAGCAGGAAGTGCATGCAGTTCAGGGGTTGAGCAGGCCTCACATGTCTTGCGAGCGATTGGTTTGACTGCAGAGCATCAGGCCATTCGATTTTCCTTTTCGCATCATAATACGATTGAAGAAATTGATTTCTTGGTGGAAAAATTAAAGGGAATACTTTAGCTTCACAGGATGAATGATGCTCATTCTACTTACATCAATCGTTGTTTTGAGCTTGCAAGACGCGGCGGCAAGCATGTCAAATCAAACCCACATGTCGGCGCTTTATTGGTGTTTAACAATCGTATTATTGGCGAAGGTTGGCATCAACAAATTGGAGGAGCACATGCAGAAGTGAATGCAGTAAATAATGTCAAACAGGAAGACCAACATCTTATAGAAAAAGCCATTTTGTATGTCAGTTTAGAACCCTGTAATCGTCATGGGAGAACAGGACCTTGCTCTGAATTTATTTTAAAACACGGGATTAAGCATGTCATCATCAGTCAACTGGACCCTACGATTGGTGGAGAAAGTCTTACTTATTTGAAATCCAAGGGAGTAGAAGTGAGAGAAGGCATTTGTGCAAAAGAAGGGCGTCATTTAATCAGACCCTTTACCATTGGTACTGCACAAAAAAGGCCTTATGTCATTTTAAAATATGCTCAAAGTCAGGACTTTTTTATGGCTAAGCCTGATGAACAATTTTGGATTAGCAACGCGTTTAGCAAAGTGCAAGCTCACAAGTGGAGAGCTCAAGTAGACGGCATTTTGATTGGTGTCAATACACTGTTAGTTGATAATCCCCAATTGAATACACGATTATATCCTGGAGATAATCCAAGACCAATCGTCATCGATCCTCAGTTGCGATCCAATCCAGATAGTGAACTGTTTAATCAGGTGAATCCACCGATTGTGTTTACAGGAATTGACACAAAAAGCAACGTTTTGGGGAATGCAGAAATCATTCATATTAACTTTGAGGAAGATGCTGAACAACAGATTCTAAATGCTCTTTTTGCAGACTTCAATATTTGTCGCTTACTCATCGAGGGCGGCGCTAAAACTCTAAAGTCATTTATCAAAGCAGGCTTGTGGGATGAAGCAAGAATAATAACCAGTCAAACTAAAATCGAATTAGGCATCCAAGCACCTTGCGTACAAGGAGTTATGATTGACCATTATGAGTTAGACGGTGACAAAATCACAATTTTACATGCTCCAGGTTGAGTCTTAAGGTCTTAGTTGATTAAACGTTAAAAATTGATTAAACACCGAACCTTATAGAGAATGAACAGTCAAAATATTGTTGTTTTATATGTCGTAGCGTTGTCAAAGTAAAATATATGATGAATTTGAATAATACAAAGGTAATTGGCTCTAAGCTCAGCTGTATCTGCTTGTTCATGTTCTTATTTGGCCAAATCTCAACTGGGCAGGTAAACTGGATTACATTCGAAGAGGCAGAGACAAAGTTTCAAACAGAAAAACGTAAGATATTTGTCGACGTCTATACAGATTGGTGTGGTTGGTGTAAAAAAATGGATGCAAGTACATTTCAGGAAGACTTGATCGGCGAATACTTAAACGACCACTACTACTCAATAAAATTTAATGCAGAGCAAAAAGAGGATATCACCTTTAATGGTAGAACTTACAAGTATGTAAAGTATGGCAAACGAGGCTATCATGAATTAGCTTTGGAGATTCTTAAAGGTAAACTCAGTTATCCTTCTATTGTATTTATGGATGAAGAGCTTACTGTCATTCAGCCTATCGAGGGCTATAAAGGTCCTGAACGATTTAAGAAGATCATGACTTACTTTGCGAGAGATCTGCATAAATCTGTACCTTGGAAAAGCTATTTGCAATCATATGATCCTGTAAAAGCTTTGGATTCGGCGATGGTTGTTAAGTATTAAGAATTTACGTCTATCTGTCTTATTCTAATCTGGTCAATAATCTAAAGCAGTAGTATTTCAACCAACATAGCTCATCCAATCCTACCTGCGCGTTCTATTTCAATTCAGACAGTTTCGAAGATAGCATCTAAACGGATCTCAGAGATTAAGGTACATCAGACATTACTGCCTGAATAACATTATTATTTAAGTTTAAAAAAAAACAGCATCGTGCATTTGCTCTTCCAAGACGGTTTTTGGGATGGCCTTGGGCTTATTTACACGATGCTGAGTTATAGAATTCAAATCTCGTTGATATCTGATTTATTCCTTCCTAGCTATATGGCAGTGTTATTTATTTCTTCGATGTCTGCGGCTTTTTTTCAGACAAAAAGCCTGAACAACTATTTACCTGAGCCTAGAAAAACTTTCTCCTTCTTGTCTTGACACCTGCTGCTCGCAGTCCAAAGCCAATAGCCGCATTGAGGAATCCTTTCCCTACTTCTTTTCCAACTTTACCTAAGACCTCTCCTTTTTCATCTGCTTCTTTTGCTTCTTCTTTAGCAAGCTTTTCTTCTTCCTTGGCGCGCTTAGCTTCTATTTTCTCTTGCTCCTTTTTGAGTTTCTCCATTTCCTTTTCTTCTTCAGCTTCATTGGCCTTCGCTTCGTAAGCGTCCATTTTTGCCTTTAGCTTTTCAGCAGCACTTTCAGGATCTACATCATTGATGTATTTCCCGATTAGTCCAGAAATATCTTCGTTAATAAACATGTCAATCTCACTTTGTTCTAAAGTACCCATTCGAGATTTAGGCGCTCTCATATAGGTATGAGCTAATGGTGTTGGATTACCTTTTTCACTAAGCGCGGTGACAAATGCCTCACCGATACCTAACTCCGTGATTAATTGCTCAACATCATAAAAATCTGTTTCAGGGTAATTTTGTGCTGCTGCTTTTATAGCCTTTCGATCCTTAGCGGTAAAGGCCCTTAAAGCATGTTGGATCTTTAGACCTAATTGTCCTAATACATCATCATCAATATCTGCAGGATTTTGAGTGATGAAAAATATGCCGACTCCCTTTGATCGAATCAATCGAACCATCACCTCTAATTGTTCGGCTAATACTTTAGGCGTATCATCTGAAAATATTAAGTGTGCTTCATCAATAAACATAACAAACTTAGGTTTGTCAAGATCGCCTTCTTCTGGGAGTGTCTCATATAGCTCTGCTAACAACTGTAGCATGAACGTCGAGAAGAACTTTGGTTTACTCTGTATATCGGTTACTCTTAGAATATTCACAACGCCCTTCCCTCCTCTAGTCTTCATCAGGTCCATCACTTCAAATGATGGTTCTCCAAAGAATGACTGTGCGCCTTGCTCTTCTAACGCCGCTATCTGTCTCAAAATAACACCTATCGAGTTAGATGAAATTTTTCCATATTCTTTCTCAATCTCAGCATTCCCTTCATCTGACATCGCATACTTGAGTGCTTGTTTGACATCACTGAAGTCTAGTAATTGCAAATCATTATCAGTACAATATTTGAAAATCACAGAAAAGATACCTGTCTGTGTATCATTCAATCCAAGAATTTTAGAGAATAACACAGGGCCAAATTCATGGACTGTGGCTCTCATCTTAACACCTGGCTCTGAGGATATTGTCAAAAACTCAATGGGCGAGCTGCCTGGTGCAAAATCTTCTATTCCTATTTTAGTATGTCTCTCACTTAATTTGGGATTAGCTTCTCCATCAATCGCGACTCCACTAAGATCACCCTTAATATCTACAAGCATAGACGGGATACCGAGTCCTGACAATTGCTCAGCTAAGATTTGGACTGTTTTAGTCTTACCTGTTCCAGTCGCACCAGCAATAAGTCCATGTCTGTTAAACATTTTGATGGGAAGTTTTACAATGGCACCGGTTTGCACTTCACCATCTAGCATTGCTGCACCAATATTGATGACGCCGCCATCAAAGGTGTAACCTTCCTTCATCTGCTGAATGAAATTCTCTGTTTTGCTCATAAACGTTTTAATAATTAAGGGTTAGACATAACTAAATACAAAATTGATACTATTAAGACTTATTTAACGATAAGAAGTCATCATTCATTATTCCATTTTTCTACACGTAGGCGATATCGCTTATTGTCAAAGTTCCATTTGTTGATATTAAACGACTCTTCAATAGCCTCTTCATCAGATTCTTCAAAATAATTATCGAAGAAATCTAAACCGGTTAGTCGTTCAATCTCATCAATACTGACTGCGTACTCTTGAAGTCTTTTATCAGACTTTGCGTGCGGAATGACAAAGCCTATCGCATCAGCAGTACGTCCCTCACCATCAACAAGAATTTTGTAAAAGGACTTTGGCACTCCAATATCATTCTTCCCAATACTTTCTTGGATACCTGACATGATCGGTCCACTAATGACGATTAGATCATCTTTTTTATAAGCCCAATCTCGTGTTTGTTCTTCCAGTTCTTTCCAAATCCCATTATTATATTCTCGTATTTGTGGCGCCATATTACTCATATAGAATGTTTCTTTCATTGCCGTTTCGTTAAATGCCATGTCACCTGCTGGCGCCATATGCCCTCTTGTATAGCCAGAATGACTATAATCGCTATGTACAGCAGAGCGTGACTTCACCTGAGGATCTGAACTGAACCGTTTTGCTCGGGGCACATTCTTAGCCTCTAAGCTTTTGCGGGTTAATCGGTAGGCCACCCACTCTGGGATCTCATATTTCTCGTTATAAGACAAAGAATAATAACTGTGATTCACTAATTGATTCTTCCCAGAAACTGTAGGTAAAAATGTACGATCTTCATCTATAGGTGCATTAAAACTTTCATTAGCATATGAAGTTTGTCCTCCGCCTCCAGAGGAGCTCAATAGATCATCTAAGCTGATATAGCCAAAAAGTAATCCACCGATTAGCAAAGCGGTGAAAACACCAATGCGTAGCATGAAATTATTACCACTTCTTTTCGCTTTCGTATGATTTTGTCTGAATTTAGTCATGTCGTCAATACCATTTTACTTAGGACGAAAATAATAGGAAATAGTCTTGTTATGCTAGTATACTGATATGGAATGGCCTTAATTACCAATAAATAAGTATCTCAATACAGTATCCATACATTTTACAATCAATGCGAGATAAGCATTTCAATGTTTATATTCGCCTTGTGAAAATTATTGATCAATCTGTATATCTGATCATCTGTTGTTTCTTGAGCGTTCAGCTTGGTGCACAACAGCATTCTGATATCTTTTTTACAGCTTCATCGATTGGTAGAGGTTTTGTGAATACCACTGATGTCGGGGTGATGGCAATACAAGGCAATCCTGCAGGCATGAACACTCTAGGTAATATTGGCGTTGTATTGTCGTCTGAGCAGCGATTTGGATTGAGTGAATTACAGGTCGTTTCCTTAGCTGCCGCTAAACGGATAGATGCATCTAGCGTTGTTGGGCTGACAGTGGGATCGTTTGGCTTGTCTAAACTCAAGCAACAAACAATCGCCTTGAGTTATGCAAGGACACTGTCATCAAAACTAAGTCTAGCAGTTGCCTTTGATGTCTTTAGAATCGATGTCGCAGAATTTGGCTCATCTAATCGGTTTAGTTTTCAATTAGGCGGACAGTATGATATTTCTGAATCAATTAAGATTGGTGTACTCATTAAGAATCCTGTTTCTTCTGAATTGAATGAAACAACTCAATATGGATCTGTCTATAGTCTTGGCTTTCACTATCGGATAGATGACAAAGTTCAATTTTATAGTCAGTTGAGCAAGTTAGAAGGCACTCCACTAGATTTTAGGAATGGGCTAGCCTATGCTGCACATGAGTCCTTTGATATCAAAGTTGGCTTCTCTTCGAGCCCATCAACTATTCATTTTGGTCTTGGTATTCGCTTAGGTCAATCAGTTAGGATGGATGCTGCTTTTTATCGGCATGAGACGCTAGGATTGACGCCCGCACTATCTTTGGTGTTTGAAGAGTAATGAGCTCACTCTTCCTCATCCATATCCAATTGATCCACGAGCGACAATACCCAATGAATCACTTTAGGACTCAAAAACTTAGCAATACCAGCCTTTCGCTGTGCCGTTTTTAAGATGTTCATATTTTTATAACCAAGTTGTCTCTCTTCAGCGATATCAATATACTCTTGCCAGTCATCTGCAGAGTACATATTGAACTGACCTCTCATAATATCCAAGTCAGTGGGGTCATTTAAATCATACTTACTCACTTCGTTCTGTCATTATGTTAAAATATAAGTGGCATGTTGTCCTAAAGTCTAGCTATTCCCTTTCTCATAATCAGCTAAAAACTTAGCTAATCCAATATCAGTCAAGGGATGCTTCAATAAGCCTAAAATAGAACTTAACGGACAGGTACAGATATCGGCACCAGCTTTAGCTGCCTTTACGATATGAAGAGAATTTCTAATCGATGCTGCAAGGATTTCAGTTTCATAGCCTTGAATCGCATAAATCTCTGCAATCTCCTGAATCAAACTGATGCCATCCCAGGTGATATCATCCACTCTGCCGAGGAATGGTGAAATATATGTTGCTCCAGCTTTAGCTGCTAGTATAGCCTGCCCTGCCGAGAAGACTAGTGTGCAATTCGTTTTAATTCCATTATCAGTAAACCAGCGAATCGCTTTGATCCCATCTTTAATCATGGGGACTTTGACAACAATATTAGGAGCTAAGTTTGATAAATGCTGACCTTCTTTTATAATCCCTTCTACATCTGTTGAAATCACTTCAGCACTAACATCGCCATCTACGATTTCACAAATCTTCTTGTAGTGATTTTCAATATTCTCTGTTCCTGTAATCCCCTCCTTGGCCATTAAGGAAGGATTCGTCGTTACACCATCTAAAATACCTAAATCTTTTGCTTCCTTGATTTGATCTAATGAAGCTGTATCAATAAAAAACCGCATATAAGCCTAAGTTTACTGGTTAAGAAGTAGTGTAGAATTCTATAAAGTGAGAGAGAAAAAAAGATGAGGAACTGCACCTAACCGCTCAACCTCCTACCCTTGCTGTGTTTCCACCCTGGGGGAGTTCAGAAGGAGCTGGCAGTACAGCCCTCACCAGCTGCAAAAGTAGATAAGTTTATGAAAGAAAGGAAATAGTGGATAGTTAATTAGTGGATAGTAGATAGTTTTTTTTCAAGTCAATAGTCTATGGTCGATTGTCGATTGAAAATATGTATTCCCGACAAGCATCTATCGTCCATGGACTTCGGACTATTGACTAGCTTGCTACCTACCTAATATTTTTCCAAAGTTGGGTATTGGGATAAGCTGCCTTGATAGCGACTGGTTCCTTCTTAACTGGGTGAACAAAGTGTAATTCTCTGCAATGAAGATAGATGAAATCTAACTTATCAGTCGATCTATAGCCGTATTTGCCATCACCGACAATGGGGTGTCCGATTGTTGATAGCTGAACTCTGATTTGATGTGGTCTGCCAGTCTCCAGCTGTATGTTTAAGACACCTAAGATGTCAATCGTATGTATCAATTGATAGGACAAAATTGCTTCTTTCGATTTTGGATGATCTTGTTTTGTCTTTTTAACCGTATTGGTCTTTTCGTCTTTTATCAGGAAATGGCGAAGAGTGGCTTCAGTTTCCTTTGGGATGCCTGAGACAATTGCGGTATAGCTTTTTTTAATCTGACGCTGCTTAATCAAATCATTCATGCGAGTCAAGGCTTTGCTTGTCCTAGCTAAAATGATCGCACCACTCACAGGACGATCTAGTCTACTGACAGGGTGAAGGAAAACTGCACCAGGCTTATCATATTTTTCTTTTATGTAGGCCTTACCCATATCAAGAATCGTTTTGTCACGCGTTTGGTCTCCCTGCGATAGAACGCCATTAGGCTTATTAACAACGAGTAAGTGATTATCCTCATATAGGATTTGTGCTGACAGTAACTTCATGCTTCAAATTTACAGAATCTATAAGGCTTCAGTATAAAATTGAACCAGAACTCTTTATAAATTCAAAAATAAAAATATGATTATTAGTCATTTACATATTACGTTTTACTGTAATATGTTTTATATTTGAAGTGTGTAAGTTTTAGTTATTAATTGTAAAATTCGATTGCCCAGAAAAGTCTGGGCATTTTTTTTGTAGTTCTTATCTCCAAACCATAGATCACTTACATTTCCCACCATCCTTTTCCTCCATTCCCATATCTCCCATCTCCCATCTCCCATCTCCCATCTTCCCTCTTCCCTCTTCCTTCCCTCCTTCCCTCCTTCCTTTTAATATTATAATTCTCATTGCTATTGCTATTGACATTGAGATTGACATGGCTCTAGATATTGTCACTGTTTTTAATTTTGATTTCCAGATCAAAAAATTACCTTTATAGTCTACCATCTTGAGATAAATCTCCATTGAAAAAAGCAAACAAAAAGACCACTAAATCAACGAAGGTTACGCCGTTAATGCAACAATACTTTCAGTTGAAAGCCAAGCATCCTGATGCCTTAATGTTATTCAGAGTTGGTGATTTCTATGAGACCTTTGCAGAGGATGCTGAAATCACAGCTGCAGTGTTAGGTATTGTTTTGACCAGTCGGAATAATGGTGGTTCTGATATTGCCTTGGCTGGATTTCCATATCATTCCAAGGATGTTTATTTACCAAAATTAGTCAAAGCTGGATATCGAGTAGCCGTCTGTGAGCAACTCGAGAAGCCATCCAAAGAAAAGAAGATTGTCAAGCGCGGCGTCACGGATATTGTGACGCCTGGATTAACACTGGATGATAACCTACTCGATCACAAATCGAATAACTACCTGGCCGCCATACACTTCAATAAATCTGGGGCCATTGGAATTGCGCTCTTGGATATTTCTACAGGAGAGTTCATTGTGAGTCAAGGTAATCTTTCGCATATCGAAAAAATTATTCAAAGTTTTTTACCTGCTGAAATCATATTTTCAAAAACACACCAAAAACAATTTGAAGAGTTATTTGGGACAGCATTTTATACCTACCATATTCCAGAATGGGTATTCACCGAAGATCAAGCAGAGGAACTATTGCTAAATCAATTCAACGTTCATAGTTTAAAAGGCTTTGGTATTGACCATTTATCGCAAGCACAAATAGCTGCTGGTGCCTGCCTACATTATGTAGCGACAACTGAAAAAGGAAAAGTCGAACACATAAGAAATATCATCCGACTTCAAGATGATCAGTATGTGTGGCTCGATCGATTTACCGTTCGTAATCTTGAATTAGTCCGTAGTAATCACGAATCTGGTGTAGCCTTGATTGATATTCTAGATCAGACGATATCGCCAATGGGTGCACGTAGACTGAAGCAATGGATGGTGTTGCCATTAAAGCATGTCCAAGCCATTCACAAAAGACATGAAGTTGTAGATTATTTTCTGGGCCATATTGATGAGGAATATGTACTCATTGACCACTTAAAGAAGATAGGAGATCTGGAAAGAATTATATCAAAGCTCTCCCTTTCTCGAATCAATCCTCGTGAGATACGCCAACTTCACAAAGCAATCACAGCGACACAACCTATACATGATTTACTTGCCAAATCGCCGGTTGAGAGCATGAATCAAATGGCTGATCAATTGTCTCTTTGCCCAACAATGAAACAACGCATCGAAGAAACGATCGTTGAAGATCCACCAGTCCTCTTACATAAAGGCAATGTGATTGCCGCAGGTGTCAATGAAGTCTTGGATGATTTGCGAAACACGATTTCTAATGCCAAAGCTTTGCTTGTCGATATACAGCAAGTAGAAATTGAGAAAACGGGCATACTGAATCTGAAAATTGGATTTAATAACGTGTTTGGCTATTATCTAGAAGTCACCAATAAATATAAAAATCAAGGCTTAATACCAGATAATTGGGTGCGCAAGCAAACGCTAACGAGTGCTGAGCGCTATATCACAGATGAGCTAAAGCAACTTGAAACAAAAATATTAGGGGCCGAAGAGAAAATAAAAGCACTTGAAGAAGAGCTATACGAGGCCTTGGTTGAAGATTTAAAAGAATACATCACGCCACTTCAGTTAAATGCACAAGTATTGTCGAAGTTAGACTGCTTGCGATCCTTTGCTACGACAGCCAGAGACAAACGTTATTGCAAGCCTCTCGTGAATGACTCACTGATTATTGATATCAAAGATGGCAGGCATCCCGTGATCGAAACACAACTGAGTGTAGACGAAGACTACATCCCAAATGATGTCTATCTCGACAATGATGATCAGCAATTAATGATGATTACAGGTCCGAACATGTCGGGTAAATCTGCGATCCTAAGGCAGACAGCCTTGATTACCCTGATGGCTCAGATGGGTTCGTTTGTACCAGCTTCAGCAGCTACGATCGGCTATATCGACAAGTTATTTACGCGGGTTGGAGCCTCTGATAATATATCTAGTGGTGAGTCAACGTTTATGGTAGAAATGAATGAGACTGCCAGTATTATCAACAATGTCTCTGAGCGGAGTTTGATTCTTCTTGACGAAATCGGTAGAGGGACGAGCACATATGATGGTATTTCAATCGCGTGGTCTTTAGCAGAGTTTTTGCATAATAACCCTGCCGCGCATCCAAAAACACTCTTTGCGACACATTATCATGAGCTCAATGAATTAGCAAAGTCTTACCCTCGTATTAGAAATTTTCATGTCTCGACTAAAGAGTTAGCGAACAAGGTCCTATTTCTGAGAAAACTAGTTGAAGGCGGAAGTCATCATAGTTTTGGTATTCATGTCGCACAGATGGCAGGCATGCCTAAAGCCATTATCCTAAGAGCCGCTGAGATTTTAAAACAACTAGAAAGCAAGTCAATAGAGGACAAATCGAAGGAAATAGGCTCAAGTATAGAAGCTCCAGCATCGACAGAACAAATGCAATTAAGCATATTTGAAGTCTCTGACCCGTCAATTGGCAAAATAAAGGAGATGTTAGGAAAGATGGACATAAATACGATGACGCCTATAGAATGTATGATGAAGTTGAATGAGTTGGTGCGGATTCTAGAAGAATGATGGTTTTTAACTAAAATTGATATTTAAAATAACTAGTCAGTTTTTTGAATTCATCAATTAAGAATATACATTTGCAGTCCTTTAGGAAGAGTGGCAGAGCTGGTTTAATGCACCGGTCTTGAAAACCGACGTGCGTGAAAGCGCACCGGGGGTTCGAATCCCTCCTCTTCCGCATCCTATTTTGATCAAAGCCTCACGCAAGTGAGGCTTTTTTTATGTAAGTCAGTTTTTACAGCAAAGCTCGCTTTGATGAAAAAAATGGCTTACATAAAAATGCCAGCCATAGGCTGGCTTGATCAAAATTGGATGGCCAGGATACCCCACTTAGGGATCGACAACGTCAATCCATTCTTTTGTCTTGAACAGGATTTATAGGATTTCAAGATGGTCAGGATTCCTTTTGTCTTTGAAAGGATTTATAGGATTTCAAGATAGTCATGATTCTTTTGTTTTGAACAGGATTTATAGGATTTCAAGATAGTCATGATTCCTTTTGTCTTGAACAGGATTTATAGGATTTCAGGATGGTCAGGATTCCTTTTGTCTTGAACAGGATTTATAGGATTTCAAGATGGTCAGGATTTACTATTGTCTGAATCAGGATTTTCAGGATTTTTGGATTACTGGGATTTCCTTTTTGTCTTGAAAAGGATTTATAGGCTTTCTGGATAGTCATGATTCTCTTTTGTTTCGAAAAGGATTTATCGGATTTCTGGATAGTCATGATTTTCTTTTGTTTCGAAAAGGATTTATCGGATTTCTGGATAGTCATGATTTTTTGTCTCAACACGTTTTTTAGGATATACATCATTTATTTGACTGAACACATTCAATAATCGAGCAAAGGGAGCACATCATGTCCATCATCCTAATCATAAGAATCCTGTTCAGACAAACCATGATTCACATATTCTCTGGCTTCGCCTCGCAGATGTTCCACCAGAGGATTAAGAGGGTGGAATTACATATCTCAACTGTCTGAACTAGGATTCCTAGGATTAAATGATGATTAGGATTTCGTTTAGAGTGAAAGTTGTATGCTTTTAAAAATCACACAATCCCACCATTCAATCACTTTCACAGAGGGATGTCCACTCCGCTCTAATACCCAATACTTAACACCCAACATCGAGACCAAAGGGAATCCCTCTGTCTGAATCATGATCCGTCAGTACTAGGACAGTTTCCAAGTATGCATATCAGCACACTTTATTGACTATAACCCACTGTATATGAGCTTATTGCATTTTAGATACACTTGCTTTATAGTATTTCACCTCAAAATACGTTATGTAATAAACGTATAACTATGAAACACGCTGTCAACAGAAGATCCTTCTTTAGTCAAGGAGCCACATTAGCAATTGGCACAACTGGCTTAGTCGCCGCTGCACAACCTACTTACGCCGCTCAGCTAAGGCAAACGACTGACAATCAAAATGAAATTGGCCCTAAGAAAGGCTATACGCCTCAAGTCGGCACACTTGTATCTATGATGAACTGGATGCGAGATGTCGTCTTGTCTCCGGTTAGAGGCATGTCAATTAAAGAGTTAGATTACATCCACGATGAAAACTCTAACTCTATCGGAGCAATGCTCTTGCATTTGGCGGCAACTGAAAAGTACTATCAACTGAATACCTTCGACAATATGAGATGGGGGTCTTGGGATGCGAAGATATCTGCAGAATGGGATACGCCGATGGATCTGGGTGAGCGAGGGAGGCAAATGATAAAGGGTAATCCTCTAGATTATTATCTAGAAAAGTTAGAACAAGTTAGATCACATTCGTTACAGGAATTAGCTAAGCGAGATGATGAATGGCTTTTATCTGTCGATGAAGGATGGGGCTGGGGTCCTACAAATAATTACTGTAAGTGGTTTCATGTTGTTGAGCATGAATCTAATCACAACGGGCAGATAAAATATATTAGTAGTCGGATTTCGTGATTTATGATTGGTGAATTTGTGATTTGTGATTGGTGATTGGTCAATTAGTGATTGGTGAATTGGTGATTGGTGAATTGGTGAATTTGTGATTGGTTGACGAGTTTGGTTCCTTGGAATAATGGAGGCCAAGTTTGATACTATTAGTTGGACTAGTCAAATAGACACATTCCATTTAATCACCAATTATCTAATTACTGATCCACTAACTCTCCTCTGAAAGGTACATTCGATGTTCTATCGTCTCTGGAATTTCATGAATGAAATGCGAGATAAAAATTAAACTGTGGTGATTGGTTAATATAGTTTCTAATAGTAGTTTGGCTCTAGCGACTTGTAGCGGATCGAGACATTGGAATGGCTCATCTAAAAGAAGTAATGACGGATTCTTGATGAGCGCGCGAAGGAATAGAATCAGCCTTTGTTCGCCAGTTGAGCAGTGTTGAAATTTTCGATGAGACAAGTGTTCAATCTCAAAATATTGAAACAAGGATTCAATTGTTTGTTCTTGTTGATGAGTGACTGTCTTTCGGTTGTAGATTGTTATAAATAGTCCTTCACGTACAATGGATTTGCAAGTCATTTCAGGATCATGGAAGTAGGCATGTAACTCTGAGCTGCTGAATCCAACGTGCTTTTTAATGTCCCAAATGCTGTCTCGGGGCGTCCTCTGTTTATCGAAAAGCTTGACTGTATTCTTGTACACCTGTGGATGGTCTGCAGCGATTAAACCAATCAGAGTAGATTTTCCTGAACCATTGTCACCAATGACAGCCCACTTCTCCCCTCTTTTTACCTGCCAATTAAGAGACTTTAGGATAGTCTTATCATGATAAGCTATTGTACTATTTTGTACGTTCAGCGCATCTCTAAACGCTGGCCAATGATTTATTTGTGCATAGTAATCAGTTAAGGATTGAGGAACCTGAATACCACGATCAAGGCCTTCATGTCTATCGAGACAAATTTGCTTAGCGATTGATTTTGGTAAATCAGTATGTTGGCCTGCTAATATAAATTG
This sequence comes from uncultured Saprospiraceae bacterium, assembly GCA_937959275.1. Taxonomy (GTDB): domain Bacteria; phylum Bacteroidota; class Bacteroidia; order Chitinophagales; family Saprospiraceae; genus CALFUK01. The sequence goes on from CALGLU010000107.1 coordinate 38,924, forward strand.
AATCCTGCCATCCTGACTCAAGTCATCAATTAAGTCATTTAAAGATTTTCTGTGCAGGGCATCTAATCCCACATACGGATTATCTAGTAACAAGATTTTGGGTTGCTTGAGCAAAGCCTTAGCAATAAGATATTTACGTGTTTGTCCACTCGATAATTTTATGCGATTGACCTTAAGCAAAGAACCGATTCCACATTTTTCAATAATTGCTTGATGACCAGGATCTATAGGGTTATAATTTTCTTTGACTAGATATTCTTCCACTGTAAAATCATCTGAGTCAAAGGCATGAAATCGTTGTTGATAATACCGTTCAGTATTAAGAAAATCCCGATTGGAATCATCAAAACTAACAAAGGCAACAAATTTTCTCTTCCAATCAAATATAGATGTCTGATCACTGACGTCTCTTTGAAATGAGATGCTACCGGTTCTAAGCGGCAATATTCCTTTTAAGGCCTTAAGTAAGCTAGTTTTTCCTGAGCCGTTTTGTCCAGTTATGATATAATTTAGACCGGCTTCTAGGCGTGTTGAAAACGGGCCTAAAACTTTCTGTTGAAAGCGAAAAATGACGGCGTCTTTGATATGAATGGTAACACTCAATGCTTAATGAGCTAAATGCGTGGTTACTAAATCTGTCCATTCTTCTTCTAAGGAGTGTTGAGGTCTATGGGCGTTAGCTCTTTGATACCAATAGTCAGCATTCCAGCTATCTCCTTCTTTGCGATGTAAATAGGCATGTATACGTGCAGCTTCTTCGCCCGGTTGAGGATCGATAAGATCATGTGCTTTGTTCCAATCTCCTTTACCATCATACCACAAAGCGATTAAATAGGAATTCAGTTCAGGAGGTGTTTCATTTTTAAGAGAGCTTACAAATTCATCTATAGACATATTAAGCAGTATTATAATGGCAAATTACGATTTATGTGAGTTTGAAGACCTAAGGATGTTGAGATATTCCTTAACTTTCATAAAATTTGAATATTATGAAATACACTTTTTATCTACTGGCCCTAGTTTTTTTGATCTCTGCATGTAAAGATGCTGCGAAGACAGTAGATACTGCTACAGAGACTGCTAAAGAAGTTGTCAAGGAAGTAGCAGCTGATATGTCTAAAGAGCAAAGCTTAGGAGGCGGAATAACGATGAAGCCGTTTACCTCATCTGTTCAATTTCCCGATGCGGCTATTTCTACGATGAACTATACCAATGGAGTCTTCACATTTGGGATTAGAGGCGAATCGTATTCGTTAGGACAGCAATCAACTGACGTAGAGTCTAAGATGTGTGCTAATTCTGGGAAAGGACAACATATTCATCTCATCGTGGATAATGCACCGTATGCGGCTAAGTATGTCAATCAGTTTACCCATGATGTGTCTGATGGTGATCACCATGTACTTGCCTTCCTATCAAGATCTTATCATGAAAGCATCAAAACTGAGAATGCACATATTGCCGTCAAAGTCAATGTAAAAGATAAGTCTATCACAAGCACAGAACGGATAACAGAACCAATGTTGTTCTATAGTCGTCCAAAGGGGACTTATGTGGGTAATGATACTAAAAACCTGATGTTAGATTTCTTTATTAAAAATGTAGATTTATCTGCTAATGGCTATAAAGTAAAAGCCAATATTAATGGTACTGAAACAATCATCAGCAAATGGCAGCCTTACTATTTAAATGGCTTACCAATGGGAGAAAACACAATTGAGTTGACCTTGATTGATAAAGATGGTAATGTAGTGGCTACGCCTCTTAATCCTGTGTCTAGAACGTTTACGTTGAAGGCTGATCCTTTGGGTTAAAAGAAGAACGGTCTATCAGCTCCAAATAAATTGTAAATAAATAAGGTCGACATTTTCGTAAAACGTCGACCTTATTTGGTTTAGTTTTATTCTCTTTTCTTGAGCTCCACTCTGATCTCTCAATGCTAAACTTCTATAGAGTCAAAGTCAATATCATTCTGATATCTAAATGACATCTTATTTGACATCTTATTCTCCAGATCTAGTCGCAGCTCTCGCAAGCATCTCGTCCATCACCTCATCAAGCTGAGCAGCACCGATCCCTTTCATGATGATTGTATCATCACGATCTATAATAAAGAATTTAGGTGTTTGGACAGCATTGTAATTCTTCAGAATTTTAGAGCGTTGGTATTGGTCTCCCAAGTTGATGAATTCTCCCATGCCCTTCTCTTCAATACCTTCCCAACACTTGTTATAGTCCTTGCCTAGTTTAGTACAGATTGAAACAATCTCGACACCTTTGTCTTTGTAGTTTTTATAAAATTCTTTGACAATTGGTACGGCCTTAGTGCAAAAGCTACAGTCTGGCTTCCAAAAGAAAAGGACTCTATAATCAGCGTCTATGCTTGCTAATGATATTGTATCTCCATCATAGTTGTAAGCTGTAAAATCAGGCGCTGGCATGCCAATGAGTGTTGGCTTCAACTTTAGTGCATCACCAACTATTTTATTGACGTTCACTGAGTCTACCCAAGGCGCTTTACCCGCTCCGTAATAATTTTCAGCAATATGAACATAAACAGCATCATGGCCTACTATTTTTGACGCAGCATATTCGTTGATCATTTGGCTAAGATAGTACTGGTATGTTTTTTCAGCTGGCATCATTGATTCTAATAAATGGTCAATAGACTTATTAATTGAATCAGGTACTTGATAGGTCAATTTCTTGAGAAAGTAGTCAATCCTATCATTGAAGAATGGAGTTCGCACTGATATTGGATTCTCGATTTCTATATTATCAAAGTAGTGCGCTCTATAGTGTAGATATTTTTGTTGATGTACTTCTTCTTCCGTCCCTTCAAATTCTGGGGTGTCAATTGGTTTATTCGCTTTAATCATTAAAGATGTAATACTGCTAGGATTTTCTACAATGATTCTATCCTGCTCAGTAGAAACTTGCTGATCAAGCTCTTCAATTTTATAGCTTAATGCTTCTTTTTCAGATTCTGGAGTCGCTTCATTATCCCTTTGCTCTATTAAAGGTTGGCGCAGTTCTCTTTTCTCGCGCAAGAACTTCATATAATCATTGAATAAGGTATTCTCGGAAGAACCTTCGATATCAACATCGATTAAATTTGTTGCATCAAAAGAAATAGAAAATTGTTGCTCTTTATCGTCCACCAAAAATTGAACAAATTGATTGTCTGGCTTTAGTAATAATAAATACACGCCTGCATCTAGAGATTCATCATCTTCAAGCATGAATCCTCCCTCATCATTCTTGAGCAGTGTGTCAAGTACCAAGGTTTGCTTTCCAAAGTAATATCCTGCAACTAATGTGTCTTGATCGTAATTATCTACCTGAATGTCAATGCGGTAGCCATCGGTAGCCGATGCGAAGGAAAAACAAAAGAGAATAAGGCTAAGGAGTAATAAAGGCTTTTTCATAGTTAGTCTAGATATATAAATTCTAACCCTAAAGGTATTCTGAAAATTCATAACACCCATACCTTTAATAATAGTTTAACGCGATAAATAAAGCTTTTTAGCGTATTAAGACACTTGACCAGCCAATAAGTAAAGCACAGCCATTCGAATAGCGACTCCATTTTCAACTTGATCTAAAATAATCGATTGCTCTGAATCAGCCACATCACTACTAATTTCTACGCCTCGGTTGATTGGACCTGGGTGCATAATCGTTATTTTCTTAGACAATGACTCCAAAATATCTCGATTCACACCATAGTACATCGCGTATTCTCGGAGAGACGGGATGAATTTGATGTCTTGTCTTTCTAACTGGATCCGAAGCACATTCGCAATATCGCACCATTCCAAAGCCTTCTTTAAGTTGTAGAAGACTTGTACGCCTAAAGACTCTATATGCTTAGGGATTAGAGTGGCCGGACCACAGACAGCTACTTGTGCACCTAATTTCTTAAGACAAAATATATTACTCAAGGCGACTCTCGAATGTTTTATATCTCCAACAATCACAATCTTTTTGTCTTTTACTTCACCGTGCTTTTCACGTATCGAGTAGGCATCTAGCAACGCCTGAGTCGGATGTTCATGCGTGCCATCACCTGCATTGATGATACTGGCATCTATGTTTTGAGACAAGTAAAATGGTGTACCAGGCGCAGGATGTCGCATCACAATCATATCCACCTTCATGGAGAGGATATTGTTGACCGTATCCAATAGGGTTTCACCTTTCTTGACGGACGATGAAGAAGCTGAAAAGTTAATAACGTCTGCCGAGAGCCTTTTTTCTGCTAACTCAAATGACATCTTCGTTCGGGTGGAATTTTCAAAAAAGAGATTGGCAATGGTTACATCCCTTAGCGAAGGGACTTTTTTAACTGGCCGACTTAGGACTTCTTTGAAATTATCTGCGGTTCTAAAAATGGTCTCAATGTCATCTTTCTGAATATACTTAATGCCTAGAAGATGCTTTGTAGATAATGAAGAGACAATGGCCATAATCAGCTTTTCTTAAACGGGTATAATATGATTTTATCGTTGCCATCAATTTCGTCCCATTCTACTTTGACATAGGCCTCATCAATAGCGTCAATTGTAATTCCTGTATAGTTAGGTTGTATAGGCAGATCACGATTAAACCGTCGATCCACTAAATTCAGTAGCTCTACTTTGCTAGGACGACCATAATGACCAAGAGCAATTAAGCCAGCCTGTATCGTTCGACCTGAATACAAAACATCATCGATCAAGATCACCTTCGCTCCTTCTACATTAAAGTCCATTTCTGTATTGCTGGCAACCAAAGGTGTTTCACGGCGCCTGAAATCATCCCGGTAAAATGTGATGTCTATTTTACCATAGGGAATCTTTAATTTTTTGTCGATTCGTTTAAGTGAACTCACAATCCTATCTGACAGCAACACGCCTCTCTCCTGAATACCGATGATACAGGTATTCGTAAAGTCTTGATATTCTTCAATGAGTTGATGACATAACCTGTCAATGGTTAATTTAAATTGGACATTTTCTAATATGACTCGTGGTCTGGCCATTATTTTTTTGCTTGTTTTTTTGCCCAGCTATCTCTCATGGCTACGGTTCTATTAAAAACAGGATTATCTTTTGTTGATGTTTCGTCCACTGCAAAATACCCCGTCCTCATAAACTGAAATTGAGTACCAGGCGCTCTGTCTTGAAGTGATGCTTCAGCAAGAGCTTTTGTATTGATTTCTAATGAATCTGGATTTATAAATTCAGTATAATCTTTGTCGTCATGACCATCCGGTGTCGGATCATTAAACAGGCGATCATAAATGTTGACTTGGATTGGTATCGCGTCTTGAGCGTTGACCCAGTGCAAGGTGCCCTTTGCCTTAATCCCAGAAGTATCTTCACCACTTTTACTGTCTGGATAGTAGGTGCAATGGATTTCCTCCACTCTCCCATCTTCTCCTTTTTTAAAGTCGGTACAATTCAATATATAAGCAAACTTCAATCGCACATTACGACCTGGCCCCATCCTAAAATATTTCTTAGGAGGATCTTCCATAAAATCTTTGCGGTCTATATAAATCTCACGACTAAAGCTCAATTCTCTATGGACAGGTGTCTCTGCTTCAGGATTATTTAATGCACGTAATTGTTCTGTCTGGTTTTCAGGATAATTCGTGATAATGACCTTGACAGGATCTAATACAACATTGACTCGATCTGTCGTTTTATTCAATTCTTCTCTGACACAAAATTCCAACAAACTCAAGTCGATCAAATTCTCTCTTTTCGTCATCCCAACTTTATCACAAAAATTGCGAATCGCAGCAGCCGGATAGCCTCTTCTTCGCATACCTGATAAGGTCGGCATTCTTGGATCATCCCATCCTGAGACATGTCCTTCAGTCACTAGCTTGAGTAATTTTCGTTTACTTGTAATTAGATAGGCGACATTCATTCGACTAAACTCTCGTTGCATCGAGGGAAAAATCTCTAATTTGTCTATCAACCAATCGTATAAATCTCTGTGATGTCTAAACTCTAATGAGCACAATGAATGTGTGATCTCCTCGATAGAATCTGATTGTCCATGAGCGAAATCATACATCGGGTAGATGCACCACTCATCGCCTGTTCGATGATGTGTCTGTCGTTTAATCCGATAGAGTATTGGATCTCGCATCAACATATTGGGTGACGCCATATCTACTTTTGCTCTAAGGACAAGCGATCCATCTGGATGTTTGCCTTCACGCATCTCTGTGAATAAAGCTTTATTTTCTTCAATTGCTCTGTCCCTGTTTGGACTATTTTGTCCGGGTTCAGTAGGCGTACCTTTTTGAGCAGCCATTTCATCAGGAGATAGATCATCCACATACGCTAAGCCAGAGTCTATCAATTGATGAGCGAATTGATACAGCTGAGGAAAGTAATCCGAAGCATAGTATTCTGTTTCTCCCCAATCGTAGCCTAGCCATTTGATATCTTTTTTAATGGCCTCTACATATTCTGTTTCCTCCGTTGCAGGATTGGTATCATCAAATCTAAGGTTCGTTGTACCATTATATTTCTTGGCTAATCCAAAGTTGAGGCATATAGCTTTAGCATGTCCAATATGGAGATAGCCATTTGGTTCAGGTGGAAAACGGGTATGTACTCGACCGTCGTTTTTGCCATTACGTATATCCTCTTCTATCAGTTCTTCTATAAAATTCTTTGACTCGTATTCGGTGTTTTCCATATGCTACATTCTGTCTGGCACATTGATGCCTAATAAATTTAGTGAAGATTTTAGTATACTACCTACAGTTTTGCTCAAGTGTAATCTAAATGTCTTTGCTAGCTCTGTCTCAGCCGTCAAAATACGAACATCATGATACATTTTGTGATACTGCTTAGCCAGCGTATAGCTATAACTTGCAATGATTGATGGATCATATTGCAGAGCAGCTTGCTCAATAACAACAGGATAATTCACCAAGGTTTTTATTAAATCTTTCTCCACCTCTACCATCTGATAATCTTCAAAAGCTGCAGCTGGCAAAGCCTCCTCAGATTTTCTAAAGATGGATTGTATACGGACAAACGCATTTTGAATATAGGGCCCTGTTTGCCCTTGCATGTCCACAGAGTCTGCAGGATTAAAGATCATACGTTTTTTAGGATTTACCTTAAGTATAAAAAACTTTAAAGCTGCTAATCCAATATTATTAAAAATCGCTGTCTGCTCTTCAGAAGGTAGCTGTGTCACATCGCCTCGCTCTTTTGCTCCCTCCCTAGCTTCTTGTATGACCTCTTCGATCAGATCATCCGCATCCACCACTGTCCCCTCTCTAGATTTCATTTTACCTGTGGGTAGATCAATCATCCCGTAGGACAAATGATACAAACCTTTGGAATAGGGTCGCTTGAGTTTTTTCATGATTTCGAAAAGGACTTTGAAATGATAGTCCTGCTCATCACCAACGACATAGATCATTTTTTCGGTACCGAGCTCTTCATAGCGAATATCGGCTGTACCCAAATCTTGTGTTAAATAAACCGATGTACCGTCACTGCGTAGCAATATTTTTTTATCCAAGCCTACATCCTCAAGATCTACCCATATACTCCCATCATCAGCTTTATAGAAGGTCTCATCTTTTAATCCTTCTAAGACGATTTCCTTTCCTGTTAAATACGTCTCTGATTCGTAGTATGCTTTGTCAAAGTGAATACCTAATTTCTCATACGTGACATCGTGCCCGTCATAGACCCATTGATTCATGGTCTTCCACAGCGTTTTGACTTCTTCGTCTCCTTGCTCCCACTTGATCAACATTGCTTTAACCTCACTCCCAAGGGCACTATGCTCATTGAAGTATTTATTTTTAAAGCCTTTGAAGAAAGACTCTATTGTGTCATCTGCTTTTTTTAGCTTTTCATAGGTTGATGCGCCCTCATCTGAGTTTTGCCACGCCGTATATTCTTTGGCTAGCTCTTGATCAAACTTGACGTAATATTCACCAACTAAGAAATCGCCCTTAGTCCCTGTTGAAGCTGGTGTTTTATTATCACCAAACTTTAGCCAAGACAACATGCTCTTACAAATGGCAATACCTCTATCGTTTACGATAAGCGTTTTAGTGACTTGGTATCCAGCTTTCTCTAGGATTTGAGCCATCGACCAACCAAGTAGAATGGTTCGGATATGTCCAAGGTGAAGAGGCTTATTCGTATTGGGTGACGAATATTCAACCAGTACTTTATCTGATCGCTGCGGCAAGCTCCCGTAATTCTCTACAGTGCTAATCACGGCCAACTTATCTAGCCAAAATGAATTAGAGAGAGAAACATTTAAAAAGCCTTTGACGATGTTAAAGCAAGAGACCATATTGGTGTTCTCTTCTAAATGTGTTCCTAAGATTTGACCAAGTTTGTCTGGACTCGCCTTTGCCCGTTTTAGAAAGGGGAATAAGACGACGGTATAATCACCTTCAAATTCTTGTTTTGTCGTATTGATCAGTACTGAATCTGAATCGACATCACATTCAAAGTGTATCAATAAAGCATTCGCGACTTCTTCTTGTATAGTAGCAATAAAGTTCATAGAGTAATAAGACGAGCAAAGGTAGATAATATACGGAGAAGAAAATGGGTTATTAAGGAAGGAATTTACATCAACACATGGATTTAAAGCGCATCGTTATTTGTTGTTTTGCCTTACTACAAGCCTATTTGCTTAGTGGACAGGAGTCACTTGGTCTGACTTTGGACAAGTATTCAGGTGTAAATCTGATCGATTTGAATCCTGCAGCGAGTAGTCGATCTCCCTACAACTCGGACGTATTATTGGGTTCTGCTCACGGATTTGGATTTACGGACTATGGTCATTTAAAGACAGCCTCCCTTTTAAACTTACAAGGAAGGTTAGCAGATGCCTTCGTCATCGAGGCACAATCGACGATTCCAGATCCCGCTGAAATAACTCCACCTTTAATCATATTTGACGAGGATGGCGGTGATAAAAAACTCTCTAGTCATCTTGAGATTATTGGACCTGGGGTGATTTTTTCTATCCATCCGACTATCAAAATTGGCCTATTCACGAAAGCAAAGGCGAATATATCGTCATTTAGTGTACCAGAAGCACTTGGCTTTTATGAATTGAATGAGGCGCGCTTTGCTGATTTTCAGTTAGACCTTGAGCCAGCCAAGATGTCAGCCATGTATTGGCATGAAATAGGTCTACATGCTTCTAAGCAACTTGGATCGTTAAGCTTTGGTGTTAATGTGAAATATTTGCTTGGAGGAGAAGGCGCTTTTATTGAAAATAATGAATTTATCTCCGTCCCCTTTGATTCTATGGAGCTTAATCCAATAGGAGTCCCACTAGATTTGCAATTTGGGCTTACGAATTCTACCTTGAATACTGGCAGTTTTAATCCTTTCTCAGATATGGATTCTGGTGTAGGTTTGGGATTTGATATTGGTGTGACATACGAAAGTGAAGGTCTGTATCTTGGTGCCTCTATCTTAGACATAGGCAGAGTTAGCTTTACACAGAGTACGGAGATCTACCGGTTTGGAGACCAATCAAATATTGTTGACATAACACCTTATGATGCATTAACGTCCACAAGAGAATTTCTAGATCGAATTGTTAACGACTTTGATGTTCAAGTCGATAATGCCAGTGCTTTTAAAATAGGCTTGCCCATGGCTTTAAGCCTTCAAGGCGATCTCCACATTCAGGATAATTACTTTGTCTCGGCAACGCTGACTAATCGATTAAAAGTATTTCCTAATTCGCTCAGCAGAGATAATACATTGAGTATCATACCCCGATATGAGTCAAAATGGATCAGTGCTTTCTTACCGATTACTGTCTATGAGTATAGCCGTGTCCGTGTTGGTGCTGCTGCTCGGTTTGGATTTTTAACGATTGGTTCTGATCATATTCTAAGTGTATTTACCAATTCTGATTTTAGAGGAAGCGATATTTACCTTAGACTCGCACTCTTCCCCTTTGGCAACCAAAGTGAACGATCTTTAAAAGGCAAATCCAAGGGTAAATCTGGGCTTGGCTGTTATGATTTTTAATCTAAGTATATAGATATTACTACTCTTGGTTGCAAGGCACTAAAGTACCTAGGAGTTTGTATTTGTATTTGTTTTTTTTATCCCAACGTGAACTTCGCACTATTAACTAGCTCTCCCGACGCTCGCTTTGTTCGGTGCGAGAATTTCCACGTTGCTCCAACTATCTTCCACCCACTGTCCACTGTCTACTATCTACTAATCCACTATCCACTATCCACTATCCACTATCCACTATCCACTATCTACTATCTACTATCTACTATCTACTGTCTACTGTCTACTATCTACTATCTACTGTCTACTGTTCCTGTCTTATGCCGAAAAAAGCTAAAAATGGTTTGACTGTAATTACGTTCTTCTACATAGCCTTCATGATCCTTAAAGCTATGATTCGGATTATGCTCAAGGACAAACAATCCATCCTCTGCTAAAAGCCCATATTTAAAGATCATATCCGGTATTTGATCTAGCCATTTGAGAGGGTAAGGTGGTCCAGCAAAAATGTAATCGTATTGAATTTTATTCAGTTTTATAAATCGTAGCACATCCATTTGTAGAATGTGGATTTCGTCAAGAATATCTAATTCTTCAGACACTTGCTTTACAAATTTGACAGCTTCTCTAAACTTGTCAACATAGGTGACATCGAGGCATCCTCTAGAGATGGCTTCGTAACACTGATTACCAGTCCCTCCAAATAAATCTAACATTTTAGTCGACTCAAAATCAATTCTATTTTGTAGAATATTGAATAAGCCTTCCTTTGCAAAATCTGTCGTTGGTCTAGTTGGCCAGTGCTTGGCTGGTGGATAAAATTTCCTGCCTTTAAATTGACCACCTATGATGCGCATAAAGCCAATTTCTCAATTTGATAGACCTGCTCGTCGCTAAGTGGAGAATCTGACACCACAGTCAAGGAAGACTTTAAGGTGTTGACCTGCTTTATATAAGTCTTAAGCTCTGCCAGATTGTTAGTTTTCTCCCGAGTTGTATACAGGGGCAGTGTCATGGCATCTTTCTTATGTAAGTGATATGGGAGTAAACTAAAGTACAACCGGCTAAGTGTTGATGTACTGCTGACTAAATTGCCATATTGGGTTTTATGATCGTCAACGAGTTGTACAAATTGAAATCCATTAATAGGATATGAATAAACTCCATTTTGCTTTTGATCTCCATTCAGATTTGTGGCCATGATATGATGTATTGTCGAATGAGGCAATGAGCTTCTGAGGATCTCTTCTAAGGTCTTTGGGACATGATAAGCTACTTTCAAACCAGGAACCTGATCGATGTGATAATTCTGAGAATCATCATGGTTATGTGTCACCCAATGAATAGAATCCTCATCTGACACTATATCTGGAACTAAACTGTAATTCGTATTTGCAATAGCGACATGGGTAGATGTCACTGATGCCATATTGAATGATCTCGCTAAAAAATCAATAATAACCTGAGGTGAACGAAAAAAGTTAAAATCTGAATTGATACGGATACCATCTGCCTGAACGATGTGTGTATCTCTTACTAAACCATAATAAAATACTTGTTCTTCTATAATACAATGAAGGATTACAGATTCAGGTGTAGGTACAGCCATATGTTATTTGAGGAAATCTTATTCCCAATTCCCAGATAAGTTAGGAGAGTTTTGATCACCAAATTTGATGATTGCATTAGGCTCATAGCGGTCATCATATTTTTGAAAACGAGCATCTGCATACTTTCCCATAAATGTTTTCCATCGTGTGCCAACCTCTGTCACTGATACTAATGTTTTTTGGTAAGTCATTGTATCTGCATAAATATCAAACTTGGTTTTACCTGCATAAGGCACATAAGATATTGAATCAAGATTAATACCTAGGTTCGTTATAGAATCTAAAGCATTGGTATAGATCGTTTTATAGATATATTTTTCTTCATTCGTAGGATCTTCAGGGTCTTCAAAAACTTGGACAAAAGGAATCGAATCAGTCTTTAAAACCATGATAAGTGTATCAAAATCAGGTGCAAATTCTCCAGTAATGGTTCTGTAAATCTCTTGACACTCCCGTATTTTAGTTAATCGACTAGAAACGACATCCTGACGAGCCTGCTGCTCAGCCTTAAATGCTATTGGTTCGTTAATTCCACCATATAAGAGATAACCAAATCCTATGATAGCTGCGACAAGAATTAAATTGATAAGATATTTCATTTTGATTTCAAATGTTTTTGAATTGTTACAATATTACTAATTTTCGCTGAAATCACACGTTAGAGTTATCCATTATTCACTCAAACCGTAAAAAACTTTGTCAAATACAATTTTAGCCATAGAATCCTCTTGTGATGACACCTCAATTGCCATCATACATAATGATGCCATTTTGGTCAATAAGGTTGCATCTCAATCAATTCACGAGAAATATGGCGGAATTGTGCCAGAAGTAGCTTCTAGACAGCATTTAGTCAATATTGTCCCTGTACTGGATGTTGCGCTTAAAGAAGCCAATCTCATGATGCGCGATCTAGATGCGATAGCTGTCACTAGAGGTCCGGGATTACTAGGTAGCCTATTAGTTGGGGTGAGTTTTGCCAAAGCCTTAGCATTAAGTCTCAAAATCCCATTAATAGAGGTCAATCATATGCAGGCGCACGTTTTAGCGCACTTTATTGACTCACCTTCACCATCGCTTCCCTTCTTATGTTTAACCGTCTCTGGAGGCCATACACAGATTGTTTTGATCAAGGATTCCCTTGAGATGGAAGTCATCGGACAAACGCGGGATGATGCAGCTGGTGAAGCGTATGACAAATCTGGAAAAATGTTAGGTCTACCCTATCCTGCTGGCCCACTGATTGATAAAAAGGCACAACTGGGTAAGCCCATTTTTCAGTTTCCTGAACCACAAGTTGAAGGCTTAGATTTTAGTTTTAGTGGTCTAAAAACTGCCATTCGATACTTTCTGAGAGATGCGATCAAGGTAAATCCTAATTTTGTAGATGAAAATCTCAATGATATCTGTGCCTCTATTCAAGATCGGATTAATACGATTCTCGTCAATAAAATCATATCAGCTGCCAAGAAGACAGGCATTTCAGAAATTGCCATTGCGGGTGGTGTATCAGCCAATTCTGGGCTAAGGTCACTTATGAAGTCAACAGCACATGAGCTTGGCTGGAATTTATATATCCCACAATTTCAGTATTGTACAGACAATGCTGCTATGATTGCGCAGGCCGCACTCTTTAAATTTCAGAAAGGCGAATTTGCGGGACTGGATATTAAGCCTGAAGCTCGGCTTGTGATTTAGATCCCTTTGGTCGGGGATGTGTTTGTGGCTAATTGATGTTAGCCCTACGGGCTTCGCTAGGTGTAGTTTATTATACACACTGTGCATTCTATATTTGAGACATTTAATTAAAAAACACTTTCGTTAACAACTACCATTCACAAAATGACACCTAAGCTTCTTGTTCAAAAACAATACTTCGTTGTGGATTTATCTTATACATGGTCTTAGGCATAATCTCTCGGTTCGCAGTTAAACGCGAGTTTTTATTATTTGGGTCTAGAATATAATCGAGTTGATACTCAATCATTTTTTCAAAAGGAATAAGGAAATCTCTAGTCTCGCAGTCTTCTAAGTCGCCTTCCTTCAGTAAATTTAAGACAGTATAGACTGACTCAATAGTACTCAGACAAAGAGATGCTGGCTGCTGCTTGAGAATAAATTTTGATTTTATTTTATTATCAAAACTCACTCTTTTTAGTTTTTGTAAGTTCTTACTAAGTTTAAGCATTTTGCGGGCGCAGGGCCATGTGCCATCGAGAAGAAACAGGTATGGATTATTACCCATACATGAATTTATTTCTGGACCTTTTCTTGTTGATAAATTGAAATTATCTTTTCCCGGATACAGTAAAAAAGAAGAACTTTTTTCTTCATTCAGAATTTCATTTACACGGTTATTATTGGTAAAGTCGATACCAACTATAATTTCTGAATTTTCAAGTTGAAGCTTAGTCATATGCCCCGTTCCGTTTCTTTCTTTTTTGTACTCCTTCGGGTGCATGAGTATAATAAAACGAGTCTTAGTCTGGACAGGACTGATGTGTTTACAAATACAGATGATTGAAGGCCTCATGCATTTGTAACATTTGATTCTTGGGTTTTTCATTTGTACTTGTACGGTGACTATCTCTTTTTCCTAATTGACATTTGTTGCTAATTGTTATAGCCCAGCACTTTACTTTTTATATTTAACTAAAAATTCCTTAGGGGTTAATGTTGACAATTTGCTGTACTTAAAGTCTTTTATGTTCCTTGTGATGATAATTTCCATATTTGAATTCAATGCACTGAAATTTTGAATACCATCTTCAAAGTCTCTAAATTTTGAGCTTATCGAGCTCCTTATTTCTCTCTCACCAACATTTAAAACCTTCATGAAACTAAGCAGCTTGTCCACCTTATCAAATGCGTGAGTTGTATTTAATGTCTTAGATATAAGAAAATGAATATTAGCAATAATTAATGATGATGTATACAATTTGTATTTATTGTTCAAGGACAATTCAAGAATCCATTTTATGTCTTCAAGAAATGGCTCTCTGCCCAACAATAGATCAAGTAGCACATCTGAATCAAGAAATATTTTCATTACTTCAAATATTTTTCAACAAGTGCTTCTGTCAAAACATCATCATATGTTTTATTTGCAGGAAGTTTAACTGACCCACTAAGTTCCTCTATTAACGAATTAAACTTATGCTCTTTCTCTTTACTTTTCTTTTTTGTTAGCGATTTCAAATACTCTTCAATTACATTTGATAGACTTCGTCCTTGGGACTTTGCATATTCTTTTGCAGCATCTATTACTTCTTTTTCAATTGATAGTGTCAATTTGGTATTCATACGTATTTATCATTTAGACAAATATACGTACTTATTGTACTGGTTACAACTTTTATTTTGCTTGGCTATAAATTTAGGCAATGACTAACGTGTGAGACCTGAAATACTAAAATATATTTTCGTCATTTGGGTCTGGGTAAAATCTATAATTGTTATTAAAAGGTATTGTTGTTGTGTCACTCCAAATTTGATATAGTTTGCTTAATTTCTTCATTGACTTCATTTCGTCTTCACAACAAACCTCTACTGTGTCTGTCACCAAGTTCATAGTAAATGATTCGCTAACTCTAACAGGATATTTTTTTACAGTATTAAGTATGAGCATGTTGATTCTTCCATTTTCTATAGCATCCAAATAGAAAACATGTTCATAATCACTATACAGATCAGTAAGGATTATGATGTCATTCCTGCTAATTTCGTTAGTGTAGATGTCGTTAGGTAGATTCAGTTCTTTTTTTTTACGTTCTTAATTTCGACAACTTCAAAATTATCTTCAATTACACTTGCAAATCTATGTGCATCAAATAAATCTCCAAATGAAGAAGAATATAACACTAAAGTATTTCCTTTTATCTCATAATTTGAAATATCTATATTACCTCTCTCTATTTCTCTCTTTAGCACTTCAGCAAGTAGAATTTCCCTCTGAGTAAATTCCTCATTAGTGTTGTTTCCTTCAATCAATGATTGGAACTCATTTTCTATTAATTCTATTTCAGATTTAATACCATTAATCCCTATGCCGTGATAGATTGTCGAACCTAAAACAGATAAGCCTAATAGATATATAATTAATGAGGTTTTCATATCATTGGTACGAATCTACACAATCAAAAATATTCTGCCTGTCAATCTCTGAGAGTCTATCCGTTATCAAAGATAAGCATTCTTCTGATGTTATAAAACCCTTACCATTCAAACAGTCTCTCCATTTCGAATCTATCATCATTTTCTCATCCAAACAAGAAGAATAATTCACTTTATAAGTATAAAGTTCAGTACGAACTCTTGAAAGCTCATCTTTGCAGTCATTCAAACAGCCATTAAAAAACACAAAAGTTCCAATTAAAAACGCAAAACTAAATAGATTTCCGCATCCGTTATTTTCGTAATGATCATAAATTTTCCTGTCTAAGGGTTTCCTATCTGCATTCATAGTTCTTAAATTTAGTAAAAAGTGTTAAAACTAAAGGCAATTGCCTATTTTATTTGCAATTACATGTGCATATGCCTATATTTGCATTATGAAGCAATTCGATACAATACGCAACTTTGATAGTCTATACGAATTAATCATACATTTTGACAGCGAAGCAAAATGCGAAGAACACTTAGCAACTTTAAGATGGAACGGACAACCACAATGCCCTTCATGCGAATCTAAAAGAATTGGATTATTACAAGGCAAAAGAAAGCAGTACAAATGCTATGGATGCAAAAGAAAGTTCAGTGTTAAAACAGGTTCAATTTTCCAAGATTCAAAGCTTCCATTGTTGAAATGGTTTGTAGCTATCTACTTATTCACTTCACACAAAAGAGGCGTTAGCAGTCACCAAATGGCAAAGGACGTAAAGGTAAGTCAAAAGACTGCTTGGTTCATGCTTCATAGAATCAGAGTAATATTTGAGCAAGAAACACCAAGCTTTGACAAGCCTGTTGAGATTGACGAGACGTATGTTGGTGGTAAGGAAAAGAATAAGCACTCGAATAAAAGAACTGCAAATTCTCAAGGTAGATCAACTAAAACAAAGACTCCTGTATTAGGTATAATTGAGCGTCACGGGAAAGTATTTGCTATTCCAGTAAAGAATACAAGCAGTGCAACTTTAAAGCCTATAATCGAATCAGCAGTTGAAAAAGGAACTACGGTTTACACGGACGAGTGGGTTTCTTATGGTTCTTTAGATAAGATTTACGAACGCTATGTAATTAAGCATTCAGCAGGTGAATATGTGAACGGTCACATTCACACGAACGGAATAGAAAACTTCTGGTCTCACTTCAAAAGAACTATTGTAGGCACTTACTTTCACATGTCTGACTGGCACTTAGACGCTTATGTAGATGAGTCTGCATTCAGATATAATCAAAGAAATTTAAGCGAAGGTTCACGATTCGACGTAACTTTGGCTAACTCAAATAAAACATTAAGTTGGAATGAACTTGTCCAAAAAAGAAAGAATCGCGCTTGAAAAAAAGAGTGGTATTAGGATTCCAGAAAAGGATGTCAGATTGGAAGGTGGTATCAACGACCATCTTCGAAAAGCCATAAACCACGAGCACGAAGTAAAGCCTCTCAAGCAGATTAAAAAAGAGCTAGGTATAAAGGATGCCGACATAGCAACTATGTTTGGTTATGCGAATGCAAACAGCTTTAGGACTTCAAAGGCTAAGAAGAAAATGCAGACGGGTTTGGAGTTGTTTTATCATATGGTTACTCATAAAGAGTAAAACCCTACAAACTCACTACATAAAGCACTACAGATAACATATATATGAGTACTAATTGTAATGTTTATCAATTTACCATACATTTGTAAATGACAGAAGCCAAACACAATGTGTTTGGCTTCATAATTTTTTTAAACTGCCGATGTCTTTACACGGAGCGAGACTTCTGTGTCTCAATTTATGTTAGGACAAAGGTACATAATTTTATTTTAACATGACAGGTTCAACTGGTCAGAAATGCCAATTAAGTGGCATTTACAAGTGTAGGACACATCCTACAAACACAATCCCTTTAGCAAAAGGGAATATTTTTCCACCATGTAGCCGTAATGGTGGTCATGGTACTACTTGGGTTTTGGTTCAGGAAGCTTAACCATAATCTACACAAACCAATCTGCCTTTTAATAACCCAAATGAATCTCTTTTTATTTCAGATGGGACTTTGAAAGCACCACTATTGCAGAATTGCTGACATGAGACGAAATCAAATGTTTGCAGTTCTGCACATTTTGGCATAACCAAAACTATACCCATAGGGAGGTAAAATAGAATAGGGCATAATCTCTTATCATTGCAATATTTGAACCTAAATAATTCGTTGTGATTTGCCATCAAGCCATTAAGAAAGGAAGTGTAAGATTCAGGTGATGGAATTTTTATTGCATAATTCCAAATTAAAAAAACTTTCCTGCTTGATCCGTTCTTAATAGTCACAGCGCAAAGAAAAGATAATGATGAAAGTACTTTTTTGTGTTATTACAGGTCTCACACGTTAGTCATTGCCTAAATTTATTATCAGCCTATCATTTATTCAGGCAACACTTTTTGTATTTTTTACCACTTCCACATGGGCATTTTTCATTTCGGCCTATTTTACGTTCAGCTATGATTGGTTTTAAAGGTGAATCAAATGTATCGCTAAAATCCATGTTCGAATAATTATTTTCTTCATTATATCCAGCCCATGTTGAAGTGATGTTCTTATATCGATCGAATATTGAGAGTATATCATTTCTATTGTCGAAATTGTCATGTAGAGCAATTGCATTCTTAACATCAATCCAAGTTCCACATATTCCTTTAGAAACAATTCCTTTTTCAAATAACTGTTTAATTAGTGGTAGTAACTCATCTCCTTTTAAATCGATCACATTACAAATCAGTAAACCAATTAGATCACTATCGATTACATTGTCATCAGTGCTACTCTTAAGGAAAAACTTTATAATATCACCAAACCAATTTATGATTTCATTAAATCTTTCTGGATGATGTAACGCGATTTGCTCTGCCATTTCAGGAATATTAATTCGGGCATATGTGTCAATTCCCGATCTAAAAATAAATTCCTTACACGCCTGTAAATTGGTTGCAGCTATTTTATATAATGGCTCCCATAGCATTCCAGTAATAAAATCACCCAAGTAAAGCTCAAAGTATTCTTCAGATTGACTCAAGACATCAAATATGGAATCTAAGCTTTCAGAGGCTTGAAGTTCTCCTAAGATATAGATTGCATGAATTACAAAATTCATTGTTTCTTCATTCCATCCATTTTTATCCAACAATTTTTGGAAATGATCAAAACGTTTAATACTATCCTTAAGAATTAATTCAAGGTCTTGTAGAAGAGACTCTCTTGGAAGGGACAGGATAGTTTGTAACTTTTCTTTATCAATGTAAAGGCCATTACTATACAGCTCTTTAATTTCTTGATGAACAAATATGGGTTCTTTACTGTCGCCATAAATTTTCTGAGGATTTGTGACCACGGATATTTTATTTTTTTGTTCTTCTTCATAACGCTTTTGACCTGCTTTCATTCTCGCTGTAAAAATATAATGAGATATCATTTCGGTATCAGGAGAATCAGGAGCAATTTGTTTCATTAAATCATAACGCCTTTCTGCTTTCTCAATATCTTCAATTGCAGTATAATAACGAATTGTACTCTTCAAGAACGATGTGACTTCATTTAAATGAAATGTTTCACGATTCGGATAAAGACTTTTTAGTTCCATTTCATAACCAAGCACGTCAGGTATTTTGTTATACTCTTCTTTTAAGTAATATTCATTTGCCAGATTCAGTTTGCCAAACAAATAATTTGGATGTTCGGCAATTATCCATTTATTGACATCATACATTTTTTGAGTCATGTTAAGCTGGCGATAAAGCACAGATAAATAATTTTTCAATTGAGGGTTATTAGGATACTTTTCTATGGCAGAAAGTAGTTTTGGTATACTTGACTTTTTTCCTTCTAATGCCATTTGATGATATCGTTCAAGTTTACGTGATAGATGAGGGGTAATGGCATTTTGATCGTCCAAAAATTGTGGATCAGTCGTTATCTTATAGCTTAATTTTATGGATGTCATTTTAAAATTTCAGGATATTTAATTCTATGCTCATTTTTCAAATTACCGAAAACGGTTCTGCGATATGGAGCTGACGACCGAAGGAAGTCTGACCTCCTCATCACTTGTGTTTGCCTAGCATGGGCAGCTACCCTGAAAGGTAGCTATATATTCTAGAGTGTGCAAATCCCCTTCGACTCCGCTCAGGGCAGGCCCTTGCATGCGAGTTTGACAACTCGAAGTGTTAGTAAGCTGCAAGGGCGTATAGGTGACCCATGGTCTGACGTCTGCCCGCCCGCTGGCGGGAAGCAGGACTACAAAAGTCGGTTCTAACCCATCGACTTCTCTCAGGGCGGGCTAGGAATTTGATACTGAGGCCATTAGAGTTGGGTAAGCAAGAACGACCTGTGTAAAGCCCAAAGAATACCAACGGCTCTATTGGTAGATCAAGTAGATATCGACGAAAAGAATTTGCCCTTACCTGGAAGACTGAACGATTTCAGCATGAGTCGAGCGTAGCTCGAAGTGAAGGAACCGCGAAGCGGATGGGTAGCACTTTCTTGTGATCATTCTGAGAAGTCAGCCGAAGTCATAGTACCAAGAATGATAGAATGGTTTTACAAAGTAAAAATCAATAGACTAAATGTCTATTGGTAATGAAAGAACCGAAAGATCACTTTCGGGTGAGCGCGCTAAACCATACCCCTTGAAGGTCTCACAACCCCGCTATAAATGCGGGGTAGGCATTGGGAAGGACTGAACGAGACCCGTTTTTAAATTCAATATGGAATCTTTGGATAGCCATTTTTTAAACTAGAGACTACTCTCAAGTGGTGTAAAGAGCACTTGGGATTATGGGTACTCGAACCGCCTTACTGCCTGCCCGATAGTATCATCAGGGGCACTCGTACTTATAGTTGTGTGCCTGTCGGACTCTGGTTGGAGAGGCGCATCCCATCAGCGACCGCTGGTGGGATCGTCTACTCGATTAGAGAGCGTTTCATTTAATTTTCAATATAAACTCTTTTGGTGTATTTGTTGCTATTCCTTGTGAATACTGTATGGAACTCAAAACCGATAAAACCACTATATCTTTCATATGCCTCCAATTCTTGGGAACAACATTCACTTTTTTCAGGCATTTCAATTTTATTACTTTGTTTTTCCAATATACTAACAGAAATTTTATCGTTTAAGAGATGTGCTTGATATAATTTTGTTTTCGTTTCTAAATTCATCCAACTACCACCGACTACTGCTTTGGACTGAATTGACTCAGTAATAAGAAATTTGTCTTCGTTTGATATGTCAACCTCGGATATTAATTTATCGAATTGTATCTTTCGTACATAAAATAGATATTTGATTTCAGACTTAAAATGCGCTGTTTTATCCTTAGAATTGCAGCATAACTCTAGTTCATTTATGCTTTTTACTTTCCAGTCAGTGAAGAATGCATCATTTACGAGCAAAGTTGCAGAATCATTGCAAGTACTTGATACAAGACAAACTATAGATAGAAATAGAAGTAAATATTTTGATTGAGCAAGCATTAAAAATTATGTGTTTTCATTTTGTGTATTAGTTCTATCGAAAATTATTATTTGAATCTCACATAATTAGTTCTTTAAGCATAAGGTGCTGGGGATTTTGAATAATGCTCTTTAACGTATCCGGTGTACAAAGCGTATAGGTTTCCACCCAAACCTTTTTAAAGATACTAATAATTTCCAGTCACAAATCACAAAATCAATCTCCAATGACCCTATATGATCTGGTACACTTTGTTACATCATGGCTCCTGTAGTTTTGCAGATGCTGTCTTGGCTGGACGTTGTTCATGAGCGCTTGCAAACGCGAAGTCATTGTCAAGCAATAGCGCGGATTTTGTGCGCCGGCTTTTGCTAGGATGTAACACATCTATATACACACCCTAAACGTTTTTAACCGTTCCGATACGGCTATGCGCAGAGACATTACATGTATATCGCCTAAGCTTTTATGTTCATTAACCGAGTTTAATGTTTTGTTTCATTGTTCTGCGCTGAAAGCAAGACATATTTAATCATTCACCTTGTAAGTGACAACACCAACAATGGCTTAAGAAACCTCCGCTTGTCTACATCGGCAACAACCTAAACACCAATCCAGGCTCCTCTACACCAACATAAATATATCCGTCAGGTCCAACTTCCACGACACGTAGTCGGCCAATATTCTCCAAAATCTTTTCGGTGTGTACGATTTTATTGCCTCTGACAACTGCCCTTTCCAAGTATTTAAATCTGAGCGATCCCGATAGTAGATTATTTTCCCAATTGGGATACTTATCTGATTTGACGAAAGTCATTCCACATGCTCCAATCGAAGGCAACCAATACATCACTGGCTGCTCCATGCCTTCCTTTTCTGTTTCTTCAGTGAAGATGGTACCGTTATAATTGATCCCATAGGAAATCACTGGCCAGCCGTAATTAATGCCTTTCTGTACGATATTAATTTCATCTCCACCACGTGGGCCATGTTCATGTTCCCAGATAGATCCATCTACAGGATTCATAGCGAGACCTTGTGCATTACGGTTGCCATACGTATAAATTGACCCCATTGCTCCGGCTCGACCGACAAATGGATTGTCCTCAGGGATAGATCCATCATCATTGATTCTATGAATCTTACCGCAGTGATTGTCTAAAGCTTGAGGATTGTCATCTCGATTTCCGCGATCGCCAACTGATATAAACAAATACCCCTCTCGATCAAACTCAAGTCTGCACCCAAAATGAAACCGCTTTGTAGAATATGGTAGCGCCTCGAAGAGTTCTTCTTTATCAACAAGTGTATGGTTATTGAGTCGCGCTCTCATAACGGCGCTTGTCAACATTGTCTCATCGTCAACATGAGGTTTAGTATATGAGAAATATATCAATCCATTTTCTGCATAGTTTGGATGGAGCTCTAAATCCATCAGGCCACCCTGCCCAAATTCTTTGATTGTAGGTAAGCCCTTGATTTGAATGAGTTCACCTTCGCTCGTTCGCTCATACAATTTACCATTACGATCACCGATTAATATATTGCCATTCTTTAGGAAAGTAATCCCCCAAGGTCTTTCCAGTCCAGAAGCGATCGTATCCAATTTTATGGTGAATTCTTCAGACGTAAATTGACCATCAACAATTTTCTTTTCATCAAAATTGTATTGATCGACATTCAGGATGCCCTCCTTAATATAGATGACAAGCTCATTTATTTCTGAATCAGACAACGCTTCTCCATACGCCGGCATACCATCATCCTCATATCCAAACTTAATCGCTTTGAATAAGTCGGATTCACCTTGTCCATATTGCCATTTTCGATCGACAAAAGCATCCATCTTGGCTCCATGACAAGAAGCACAAAACTCAGCGTAATTATGCTCAGGAGAATTCATCGCTTCCGACATCACAGAAGAATCTTCATGCACTGCAACACCATCTTTTACATCTTCCATATGCTGCTTTGTGCTTTCAGTCGAAGATGCCTCAGCTTTTGTAGCAGAGCTATCAGTATCAGGAGTTGGGGATGTCACCACTGACCGATTACAGCAGATAAACACCATTGAGATTGCAAAAAGGTATATTGTACATTTTTTCATGCGTCTAAAATACAGATAATATAAAAACAAAGTATACCTAAACGAATCATTATCTTGTGAGAATAAAGTTAAGATCATGAAAATCAGATACCTATATTCAATGTTATGCTTGATCTGTGTTCTGGCATCAACAACGATAACTGCTCAAAAAGGCAGTAAGGACTTTAACAAAATCAAATCACTGCTGCTTCAGCAACAGGACGATTGGAATCGTGGAGATATTGATGCTTTTATGACAGTCTATTGGAATTCAGACGACTTACAGTTTGGTGGTGCGACAGGTATAACCAAAGGTTGGACGAATACACTCAATGGATATAAAACACGATATCCAGACAAAGCTGCCATGGGAACATTGACATTTGACATTAAGGATATGACTAAACATAGTCGGAAAGTCGTAAGCTTGACAGGTAGCTGGGATTTAGCAAGGGCGTCTGGTGACATTGGAGGCCACTTCTTACTGATCTGGCGGAAAATTAAGGGTAAATGGATGATAGTTGTTGATCACACAAGTGCTCGCCCGTGATCCTCTTCTTTGGGCTTCTTAATCCAGTCTCTATGTAAAAACGAAAAACAGGATAATTAACAGAACAACGACTTCAGTAATCAACCAATAGGTCATTTTCTTTTTGAAATTAAACATGGGCTTACATTAAATTATCAATGACTTTTTGTTTCATAATTTGAAATTCTTCCTCTGTAATAATCCCGTCTTCTTTCAATTTTAATAGACCGTTTATTTGAGCTGCAGGATCTTTAACTTTTGGACCTTCTTTAGCTTCTTTAACAATTGTCTCTACTTCTTCTTGTTCCTTCTTTAGATCCTTCGCCATTTCTTTCCCTTTCTCAAACTTCTCGTTATAATATTTCTTCAGGCGATCTGGGTCGAAATCAAGAAATGTGCCACCAGTCTCAAAGTGGGTCTTGAAGACTTCTCCCAAAGCATAGGTAGATCCACCAGACAAAATCGCAAGGCTTAATCCTCCTAATACTGAGCCTACACCTGGAATGATTTTTATTGCTCGCGCACCTAATCTAGCTAGACCTGATCCTGTCAAGGCAGTGATGATGGCTTTACCTTCTGTTTCTTTAAAATCAATCTCATACAGCTTGCACATCTGCCGAATCATATCCAATTGAATCGCACTAACGGCGAAGAAATCAGCAATTGGTACTGGAATGAATCCTGCGCCCATCGACCAAATCATATGATTTTTGATAATGGAATTTGCGCTTTGCTTTGTATCCGTATCTTTCTTTTTTGACATAATGTCCAATTTAAGGTTAAAATAAAGATAACGCTAGTTTTAGTTTCTTTAAGCTTAAATTTTTCGATCAGCAGGCTGTATTTATAGATGAAAATTTTAAAAAACAACTATCCAATTTAGATAGTAGCTATTGTAAATGAGTACTCACTCAATTCCTGATATTCAATCAGATAGCTAAATTAAGTATGGATTACTGAATGGTAAATCAGATTTTCTTGGCCAGAAGATATCGAATAGGCTCACTAATTTGCAGCACGTGCTATCGAATAACAAATATATAGGTGTAACAGTTGCTCTACTTGGAGCAGTCTTATTTTCAATCAAACCAGTGCTGATAAAACTAATCTATCAGGTTGAATCCATTAGCACTCTTCAATTATTAACGCTTAGGATGTTGATCTCTCTACCCTTTTATGTGGCTATTTTATTTTATTTCCAAAAGCCGAAAACCATTAAATCCCAAATTAAGTCCTACTGGATATCTATGACTCTTCTTGGCGGCGTGGGTTTTTATTTAGCGAGCTACCTTGACTTTAGTGGATTACAATATATTTCAGCTGGTTTAGAACGGGCTATCCTATTTTTAAATCCAACCATGGTGCTATTGCTATCTGCATTGTTGTTTAAACGAAAAATAAAATGGCAACAAGCAGTTGCTATACTCCTATCCTATTTAGGCATTATAATAGCCTTCGTCAATG
The DNA here is from genome assembly GCA_937959275.1 of uncultured Saprospiraceae bacterium. Taxonomy (GTDB): domain Bacteria; phylum Bacteroidota; class Bacteroidia; order Chitinophagales; family Saprospiraceae; genus CALFUK01. The sequence continues at coordinate 64,300 of CALGLU010000107.1, forward strand.
GGGCGAATCTTGGCACACAAAGCAACCTTTTACTGGGTTCGACTTGTGTCTTTTTATCGGCTTTTTTATACGCCATTTACCTTATCGGATCTGAGAAATATCTATTCAAAATTGGAACAGTTTCCTTTACATGTTATACGATGATTACTGCTTTTGTCTTCATCTTTATGCACTTCATAATTATGGACTCTGTTCATAGTTTGTTCAGTTTTCAGTTCAAAACCTATGCGTATGCAATGATCATGGCTATTTTCTCCACAATAATCCCCTCCTTTTTATTCAGTGAAGGCATCAAACGAATTGGTGCAGCCAATGGATCTATTATAGGTGGAATCGGACCGATCTCGACAATCCTGCTTGCCTACATTATCTTAGGCGAATTAATTAGTGTGGGACAATTGATCGGTACAATCTTTGTCATAGCAGGCGTGATACTGGTTTCTTATAGCTTGAAAAATAAAAAATCAAGTCCAGTCTCTCCACATTAATGTTATTTTGAAGGCGACACAACAAGGTTTATATTATTAGAATGACTTATAAACTCTGCTGCATACATGCACTGGATCGTTGCCATACCCGTCGCATACGTGCCTGCAAGATTAGCTTTTAAACTGTACTCAATGACATGCATCCCTCGTGGTAATCGTGAGATATAAAAATTAGAAGAAGCATCCTTTGTTTCTTGATAATAATATATCTCGTCTTGATTCGTATACCCGCTTAATACATCAGTGGGTTCTAAACCTGATCCTCTTTCATCCCTTATGTGCACATACTCCAATGACCGATCAGTTTGTATCACTAACTTTACAATTAGCCTATCGCCAGGTATTAGTGTTACGTCGGACAATGTTTGCAGTTGTGGACCTTCATCTGTCATGACTTGTTTAAATATTTCTTTTTGAATGGATAACTCATCTAGAGAATTGTTTTGTACCCGATCTATATCTTCATAAAATTGAATATACGCAGCGCCCCAACCTGATTGTTCATTTGGATTCTCAATGCTTATTTCTTTTGACTTCGCATTCAGCTGAGAAATATTCATTGTCTCCTTTATGTACAAGGCTGCTGATTCTGGTTGAGTCTTTAATCGTGCGTCGCCAACATGTATGGTAGCCATGGAAGAATGATTAATCCAATCAGATTGATTGTTAGTATTCATCAAAAACGCATATACTGCAGAGGCTGTGGATTGATTTGTTTTCCAGTGATTGGTGTGCTTATTCCTAAGCAGCCAAATGCGTAATTGGTCTATCGTGTCTTGCTCAACATCCATTTCATGATATAACTCTATCATGATGACATGCTTATCAATAGATGAATGATTGCTATAGCTGTCTCTATTTAATTTCCAATACCCTCCTTTATCCTCAGTTGAAATCATTTGTTCTTGCAATGATGCTGTGATTTTTAAGGCTGAGTCGCCTTGATCTACTCGAGCTAAAACCATAGCGAGTTGAGCCTGTTGATGCAGTGCTTTTTCTTGCCATTTCTCATGCGATTTCTTGAGCAAAACATCAAACTCAGCTGGCACTGGGTAGGTATCAGCAAAATAACTTCTGGCATAAAGTAACTGCAATGGATTTGAATTGTAAGATTTCTCTTCCTTTAATTTCTTCGCCTTCTTCACGATTGCTGCATCCACATAAGTAATCAACTTAGCAATCACTTGGTCAGTAATACCATGGACGATGTTTTGTTTGTTTAGCCTGCCAATACTCTCTAAAATAGTTGAACTAATAAATTCACTTGAGGCTTTACCGGGCAACCAACTAAATCCACCATCAGGATTTTGAAACCTTAGTAATTCTTTTAATGCATTTTCAATCAATGCATTAGACTGATTATCATTATAGAATTCAATTAATCTAGCACGTTGTTCTTCCTCAGAAATGGACTGTCGTAACCAAGGTGTGTTTTCAAGTGCAGCTATTTTTAATGCTGCATTTCTTCGCAATGGACTGTCTTGATCATCTTGTGATTGACGCTCCCAATTCTGAATCATGCCTTTTAGCTGAGGCATGCTCTCCGTTATCGATCTCCCTATACAATGAGAAACATATTGATTGAGTATTTGACTGGATGACTTTACCTCAGGAGCTGCTAGATAAGGGAGCGCTTGGAATACATACCACGATGGGTTAGCTGTGTATTCTACTATATAGTTATTTAACTCAGCAGTATTTGATGCCGTTAGTCTATCTAACGTCTCCAGTGTATAGCGTTTAGATTGTTTAGCTCCAACATACAGAGGCATGCTTTCCGTAATTAACACGCGGTTTGTTGTTACTGGCAAGAAGCCCTCAATTGCATCCGAACCAAATTCATGACCTACCTGCATTCTGTAAATTAAGCCACCTAACATGCTTTCGTCAACATTGATTGACCAGGAAACTGGATGTGAAGCATTTGCATTGACATATTGATGTATAGTAGCATTTTTATCAATCAATTGATCTGTCACATCTTCGTTGGTATCAGGGTTGATAAACTGTATGGTCGATGAAGTCTTAATATTGCTATCAGTGCTATTGATTATTTTTCCTGAAATTGTTAACTGATCTTGTACTCTTAAAAAGCGTGGGACATTCGGAAAGATCGAGAGGTCCTTTTGCGTTTTTAATTCAAATAGTTCGTAGCCATACCTTGCCTGCATATCGTGAGCAAAAACTTGTAGCTTCCAAGAGGATAATGCCTCACTCATTTTAAATTTAATTGTGGAATTTCCTTCCTGGTCTGTGATTAGACTAGGAGAAAAGAACACAGTTTCGTCAAGAACATCTCTGACAGAACTCCAATCTATTTCTTGAGAAACCTCCTCTATGGACTCATTCGAACTCTCTACAGTGCTTTGCGCAGAAATGGAGGACTCATCTGCTGCATCCATCATGGGTTCCGCTGACATAGGCGCAGGTGCTGAAGATCTAGACTTCATGACGCGACCTTCTCTGGCAAACTGATTACCTGTTAGCATATAGCCAAAAAAGTTAAAGTCTGGGAAATACGAATTTTGATTTCCAGTATTATAATATTGTCCTTGTCTATATTTTAAATATCGAAAATATTGCATTTGGTATCCAGGTACATGGTGGTTTAGCTTTGATCGGTAGTTTACATATCTAAATGTTTGCCAATCATGAGAGTATCCAATAGCATCAAGCGAAGCGTCATACATACTTGCGACTAATTCTCCAACGACGGGCTTATCATTATGATCTAAGATTTTAATTGTCCATTCTTCATTGCTACCCGGTTCAAGTGTTGACTTAAATGATTCAATATTTACTTTTAGTTTTTTATCCACATATGGTACATGGATTGGAATGTGTTCTTGCTGAATTCTATTTTTATAGAAGGCCGTTAAATGCACTATAAAGCCACCCTTATCTTTCTCACCAACTGGTATTGTAATTTGTTTTGTATTTCTATTTATGGTTAACCATCTAGCTTCTATGATAGCACTACCCTTTTCAAGCTGATAATAAACATTGATATCTTGCTGTGCTGAGCCGAGTGAGAGCTGCACATCATCACTAACGGTGTAGGTATCTTTATTCAATTTGTTTTCAAATAGCTTTGTCTTATCAAATTGGGCCGTTTCAAAGTTGAATACATTTGAGATCGTTTGATATTCGATGTCATCCGTAACAGTATTTTGAATTTCAATTTTGTAATACCCTGCCTTTAGAGTCGATGGCATCTTGAGCGCATATGAACCATCCGATTTAAATGCTGTAGAAAATACTTCTGTATCAATCGGCCAATTCTCAGGTTTCGCATTATTGAATTGGTAATCATCAGGAAGATTTTTATAATCCGCATCTGATAGAATTGTTGTATCAAGATCACTCCAATATTTTGACTTTCGATATGTACTTGGGCCTGTCAAGGAATAGATGCTTAGCCTGCCCGTAAATGGGACTTGTGCATTATTAATATTCTGAGACGTAATCGTAATGGAATCTGTTTTATGTAGATCAATCGACTCTGATAGATCACTACTAATGAAAACATTTTTTCTGCTCACACGGACTTGCTTGGAGCTTGTGTGTGTTTCACCTGTATTGTCAGTCGTTGTTATTTCGATTAAAAATACATAAACAGGGTTATCACTAAATAGATTATCCGAGCCTTCTTCTAGTACAAAGTCAAAACCAAATTCACCCTTGGAATTCGTTTTAGTGGAGCCGTATTTTATTTCTGCAGATTCGCCGCCGTGGCCTCCCCTTTCGGAGTATCTATACCAATGATGGAATCTGATTTTGTTACGTGTTATCCGATATTCAATTGTCGCATCATCAAGAGGAGAGCCTGAAAACATAGCACTTTTTCCTGTTATGCTTATCGAGTCTCCTAACTGAAAGGCGATATCAGGAATGATGAGTTCACTAAAAAATGTCGGTCTTTTATACTCTTCGACCTTGATTGATGTATATTGTCTGGCTCCAGATTCTGAAAAAATTTCCATACTATACTGACCTCCCAGTCCGGACTTTGGTAATTTAAAATCGGTTGAGATACTCCCAAACTCGTTGGTCTTTATATCAATTTTATGAATCTCTTGTCTGTTTACGTTATAAGCAGTCAATGTTAGTTTTTCATTCTTTGCCGGAAACGCTGGATTTATTCCATCTTCATCAGACTGAAGTACGATCGCTTTTACATAGACCCTTTGCCCTGGGCGGTACATGTTTCTATCCGTAAATGTATGCACCGTTTGTCGAGTTGATTGATTCCCTTTGTATATGGGATTAAGCCCTTGTTGAAGGTCTAATACATCTCCATTTATTTGTAGTCTGAGGTTTATCGCTTTGTTGCCAGAATACCTATGCTCGACACGACCTTCTTTGTCTGAAACTTTGTTGGCAATAATAGATTTTGATTGCTGCCCACGACTATACGTTCGCTCATACAATTCAGCTTTCACACCTTGGAGGGGTTTACCCGATTTTCGATCTGCAATGACATACTGCACTCCCGTGTTACTATTATTCGCAGCATAGGACAAATTAGAAACTATGAGCTGACTAAAACTGGATACCCCTTTTGACTCTGCCAGGATAATATACTGACCAATTGGCAATCCAGCTAGTAGCAATTCTGATGATATATTTGTGAATTGTGAATCCGGTAATTTTTGAGTCCAGAATGTCTGTGTTTCTAATGCTTGAATGAATTGGAGTTGTTGCTCTTGATTTCGTAATTGAGCAAGCTTTTGTAAAATCTCATCTGATGACTCTTTTATTACAAACGAGATCTCATCAAGATTTTTAAATTCTATAGAAAACAAACTTGGTGAATCTGGCAATAGGACTTTTTCAACGCCTAGATTGAGTACGGGCTGCTCAACTGCTTGGCGCAATATTTTTGCTTTATTGACTAGATCCTTATCTACTTCATCCTTAATAATTTCTTGAAGAGCCTGGTGAGCTTGGACATTCTTGGACTTTGCTTCTGATGTTTTGCTTTGCGCATTATAATCTAATTCAGCTAATTCAAATTTTGCGTAATTCGTTTCTTGTGCTAAGTTTAAAAGACTTGCTCTGTAGAGCTCTTTTTTATCAGCGGCTTTGTGAATTTGATAGATATAGTTCAATCGATCTATATTTAGCCTGTCCAATATGGGATCGTTGATATGGTATTTTAGCAATTTCTGATACAGGTGTATCGCATGTGTTTTAGAACTTTGAGATTCTCCATCATCTAAAAAGGACTCCTTTAAAAAAGAATTGATATCTCCAAATGCTTTGGGAGAATACAAGTTGGATACATACACAGGCTCAGTCAACATGTTCATATCATTCTTAAAGTGCTTAAGAGCTCTGATAAGAAGTAAGGAATATAAATCAAGCTCCTCATCTTTCATGTTTTTTCTATCGATCAGTATTTCATAATTGTGGAGATCTAATGCCTGATCATTTAGCTCTCTTACTGATTCATTATAGTGGTCATTGCTTTTATTGATTAACTGCGCTAAGCTCATAGCAGCGATATCCTGACCGCTTGTAAGGTCTGCCGTTCTGTTTCTTATTTTGTATTGATTTTGTTGAGCATATTGAGAATATAATTGACCAAGTATACTATGGTAAATTCGCTGATAGCTCTCATCTGATTCTTTAGCTAATTCAGTTTCAAATTCGTTGAGGGTCGATTCAGCAGCATCTTCTTTTAATGTAATATTATATTTAGCTCTATAAAAGAGAGCCTTAATGACATGGTCTTTTGCCTTTTGAGCACGCCCCTTGTCCAATAAAAGATCGACTTTTTTTAGAGATGAAGCATATAGACCTTCCTTTTCCAAAGAGTCTACTTCTTGCCACAATAGCTCAAATTCACTGGTATCCTTATTCATTTGTGAAGTCGTCTGTTGGGTTGTCCGACATTGGATATAAAGAGAAGCAAGAAGTAATATTGTTAAGAGATATTTCATTATTGCTAAGACGCTTTGTTGAATAAAAATACATATTGTTTTCTGTTAAGATCAGGTTAATAGTTAAACATGAATTAAGGAGTAATGATTCAATGTTTGGTTGTTTAGACTCTTATTTATCCTATTTTGCACATAACTACATGGAAAACCTGGATCTAATACAATATAACTTTAATCAGAACAATGTTTTGATTCTGAATATTGCTGTTGGTTTTATCATGTTTGGTGTTGCCTTGGGTTTAAGTGTTTCAGATTTCAAACGGGTTGTTAAAAATCCAAAGTATGTCATAGCAGGTCTTATATCACAACTGCTAGTATTACCATTGTTGACAATCGTATTGATCTACCTTATCAGACCGCAAGCAAGCGTTGCGTTAGGTATGATTCTGATATCTGTTTGCCCGGGAGGCAACATTTCAAACTTTATGAGCTCAGTAGCAAAAGCGAATGTCGCTCTGTCGGTAAGCTTAACTGCCATAACAAGTACAACGGCTGTTTTATTTACACCCTTTGGATTAAAATTTTGGGGTAATTTTTATGAGCCAGCAAATACATTATTGCGTTCGATTCAACTCAGCTATACAGATGTACTGTCAACCGTATTTTTTATAATCATTGTACCATTGATACTAGGTATGTTGATCAGGCAAAAAAACAAAGCTCTTGCAGTGCGCTGGGAGCGATATTTGAAAAATTTGTCGATGATTATATTTCTTGTGATTGTCTTGGTTGCTGTCTTATCTAACCTCGATTCATTTAGAAACTATATCCCAATTGTGATAGGGATTGTCATTTTGCATAATGGGTTGGCTATTGGAGGTGGGTATTCTATAGCTAAGTTATTCGGCCTTGACACGGCTTCGACTAAGACATTGATGATAGAGACAGGTATTCAAAATTCTGGATTAGGATTGGCAATCATTTTTTCGTTTTTTGATGGACTTGGTGGGATGACCTTAGTCGCTGCGGCTTGGGGAGTTTGGCATATTATTGCAGGTTTATCACTGTCTTCTTTCCTAAGTCGAAAATCATAATTAGTGCTCTTTCAAGATATTACTGACGAGTGCTTTTGGCGAAGCTGTGCCTAGTTCATACACAAACTACTATCAAATTCAACTCGTCAATATATACTTAACAAAGCACTAGTGCATTAAGTTCTAAATAAATAGTACCTTAATATTAACAAACACAAAACTTATGAGAGGGAGTAACCCAGCCCCTCCCTTAACAGTAAGCAAAATTCAGATTGAAGCTCTTGAAAGATTAAAGAGACGA
>CALGLU010000108.1 GCA_937959275.1 uncultured Saprospiraceae bacterium
AATTGTCAATGCAGTGTTTGCCAATTGGAGTACCAATAGATATCATAACTTGTACTGATCAGACAACTACAATCGATTTGAGTGAGTATATTCTATGTAGCACTCCTAGTGGTACAGGTACATGGTCAGTGAACCCAGCGAGTTTAGTACCTGGTGGATTTGATGTAGCTGGCTTCTTAGATCCTAGTGCTGCAGATGTTGGGACTTATTTGCTCGATTATAGTGAAGGTACTCACATAGTTTCTACCGTACAGGTAACTGTAAACAATCCTGTATCCTCAGGCATCGCAGGACCGGCCTTGGACATCTGTGAAGGATCTCAGTCTATGAATCTCTTGTCAATAGTTCTTTCAGGAGAAGATCCAGGTGGGACTTGGTCTGTTTCTCCTGGTAGTCTGCAACCAGATCCTCTCACATTCATTCCAGGGCCGGGCGGATCATTTACTGCTGCCAATAATGTGCCAGGTACATATTTATTTGATTATACAACTAACTCTGAGGTTCCTGGAGTTAATGCACTAACATGTAATGTATCCGCAAATAGTGTCCCTTCGTCTATAGGTGCTATTAACACTCAATACGCTAGTCTTCTTCAAACCAATTGTAATCCAGATACCAGGGTGGCTGATTGCCCTCAAGGGACTCTTGAGATCAATATCACTGGAAATCCGGCCAGTAATTTGTTTATTGCATTTGCTGCTTTTTCTGGAAGTACGTGTAATCTACCCGATTTTATTCCCGGTATTTATGGAATTGGTGTACATACATTCGACCTTTCAGATTTTCCGGAAATAGATCCTTCTCAAGGAGTTTGTATTGCTGTTTTCCCTGCAGATGGGAACAATGCGAATTTTCAATTCGACGCTACATTAGATGTTAGTTATGAGGAAATCCCTTCTACTGGCAACTGTCCTGATAAAACAACTACCGTACAGTTCAATATTATATGTTGTGCTGATGCAGATGGAGATACAATTGATGATTGTATTGATCTTTGTCCTAATGTTGCAGATGTTGCTCTAAACTTCGCTGGTGGAAATATAGATCCTAATGGAGACTATATAGAGGTGCCTCATCATCCAAGTCAGAATATTATAAACGGAGACTTTACCATAGAAGCCTGGATTTATCCAACAGCAAACAATCATAAAACGATCGTCGCTAAAGGACATGGCTTTACTGCCAATATTACAGACTATATATTTGGGATTTGGGATCTTAATGTAGCTCCAGGAAATGGAAAATTGGGATTATTCCTATCTGGAGAATGGCAATTTTCAAATAGCGTCATGAGCCTTAATAAATGGACACATGTCGCAGTTGCATTTGATGACGCAAGTGATATGGCGACGTTTTATATTGATGGCAGTCTTGATAATCAGGTCAGCTATACAAGTGCTTTATTCACAAATGCCGATACTAACTCATTATTTATCAGTCAACAAGGATATTCTGGGAATAACGTTCATAACTTCTCAGGAGCGATGGATGATATCATTATCTGGAACAAGGCGCTTAGTCTCATGGAGATCATGGAAACAATGTCTGGTGCTACAAATGTTAATGAGACCGGATTGGTCGCTTATTATGATTTCAATGATGCACTACCGTGTCAAGGGAATGTACTAACTACCCTAGTTGATAAAGGTCCCAATGGGATGGATGGTACATTAATGAATTTCTCGCCTCCAGGAAACTGTACATCTGATTGGACTTCAGGAAGAAATTTGGATTCAGATGGAGACGGTATAGGAGATGCATGTGATGGAGCAGTTGCATGTCCGCCGAGTCTTGATTTAACAGGAGCTCAATCCACTAGTGTTGATTATGAATCTGGCGGCTACATTTCATCTGATCAAGTGATCAATTCACCTGCGCAAGTCGACTATGATGCGACGACAGAGATTACATTATTAGAAAGCTTTGAAGTGAAAGCGGGTGCTGTATTCCATGCCTTTATAGATGGCTGTGGAAATGCGCTTAGACAAGTACAAGAGATTATGAAATAGCCTTTTGTATCCTTTAAAAAATATGTGTTTACATACTGTGTTAGACATGTCAGGTTTTCGAAAACCTGACATGTCTTTTTTAGTTTTAATTGAGTGAGTTTTAATTCAAATTAGGCCCTCGTTGGTCTCTGATCTAACGAGATTTAATTGATGCCGGTTGGGCTTTCATAAGTTCAAAGCCCACCCGCGCCATTGGTCCCTAAACGGAGGACAGCGCAGAGATATTATGATTTCATGAGGGTGGATTTCCCTTTAGGGCAAGGGCGTGCGCTGGCCTATTGAGTTCATAAAAATTCAGCAGTTTTTAACTTCAGAGGCATCTGATTGAACTGCAATCGTATTGCTTCGAGGTAGAATACCCCGAAGATCCGTTACACAAAATACGGCCTCGTTGGATTCCGATCCAACGAGATTTAATTGGTGCATGTTGGTTAGAAGACCAACGGCGCCATATATAATTCTGTCATCCTGATCATCATAAAAATCCTGTTCAGACAAAGTGTGCCAGTTGGTTGGGAGATCAACGGTAACTTATGCAAAACATTCCCTTGTTGGATTCCGATCCAACGAGATTTAATTGGTGACTGTTGGGCTTTCATCAGTTCAAACCCCATCCACGCCCATGGTCCCTAAACGGAGGCCAGCGCAGAGATATCATGATTTTATGAGGGTGGATTTCCCTTTAGGGCAAGGGCGCGCTGGCCTATTGAGTTCATAAAATGTCAGCAGTTTTTAACTTCAGAGGCATCTGATTGGACTGCAATCGTATTGCTTCGAGGTAGAATACCCCGAAGATCCGTTGGTTAGAAGACCAACGGCGGCACATATAATCCTGACCATCCTGATCATCATAAAAATCCTGTTCAGACAAAGTGTACCGGATGGTTGGGACACCAACAACGGCTTATGCAAAACACGCCCTCGTTGGATTCCGATCCAATGAGATTTAATTGGTGACTGTTGGCTTTCATCAGTTCAAAGCCCACCCGCTCCCATAGTCCCTAAAGGTAGTCCAGTGCAGACATATCATGATTTCATGAGGATTGATTTCCCTTTACAGCAAGGGCGCGCGCTGGCCTATTGAGTTCATAAAATTTCAGCAGTTTTTAACTTCAGAGGCATCTGATTGAAATGCAATCGTATTGCTTCGAGGTAGAATACCCCGAAGATCCGTTGGTTAGAAGACCAACGGCGTCATATATAATCCTGTCCATCCTGATCATCATAAAAATCCTGTTCAGACAAAGTGTGCTGGTTGGTTGGGAGACCAACGATATTGTACACCTTAGCCATCACGTGAGACGCTTGAACATCCACAATTGGCTAAAAAGATGGAAATCACACCCCACTTTACTAAAAAACCCCCCAAATGGGGGATGGATAATCCGAGCAAAGCCAACTAACTTACGGTGACTGCGGAATATTAATTCATTAACTCCAACTATAATGTCTATTAACTTAACATCCAGAGAACTCCAAGTGCTTAATCTCATCGCCTATGAATATACGATGATAGAAATAGCAGACATGTTATTCATCAGCTACCATACTGTTGATTCCCATCGCAAGTCCATGCAGCAAAAACTCAAGGTAAAAAACACGGCTGGTCTGATCCGTCGCGCTTTCGAGCTTGGCTTCTTGCGTATCAACCAACCGAATGATGCCGCATCAAGGAATCGATTTATTGTTCTTGCTTCTGCTGTGTAACATATGGGTTTAATTAAGCTAACGAATTTTACAAATATTATAGTTGTCGTTCACACAAGTTGTTTATCGCCAACACCAAGTGTGATCCAGAAAGGACGGACGAGAGACTTCTAAAATTTACAAATTAACAGCGTTGATTATCAATTTTAAATGTGATACATCATGTCAGAGTCGCTAGGGAATTTGTCATGATTACTCATGCCCTCTATATCCGACATCCCTATTGCCTACTGTCATACCGAATTCCGTTTTTGGTAATCACCTACGCCGCGATTCAGGATCTCAGAAAGGCAGAAGAGACTTTAAGTATTATGCTCAATCAGTATCATTCGCATGATACACGGAATACGCGTAAGCAATTACGTTTACAACTTATTGTTATAATAACTATCTTTAGAAAGATACACCCATAGCATGTTTCCTTAAATCACCTTAGGATGAATTCAAAAAACGACCTCAGTCAACTCGAATCTACGCGCTTTCACATGATAGAAGATGATGCTCGGATCAAGACGAATTTGAGTCGATTCTTTTATATCGTCGAAGATATTGAATTGAGCATGACTGCTGGGTCTGTCGAGGAATACTTCGAACAGCGTGCACTGCCTTCATACAAATCACCAGATATCCTCTTACTTGATATTGGCCTTCCAGGCATGTCTGGACTCGAAGCGATTCCTAAACTATTAACAGACGATCCTGAACTTGATATCATCATGTTAACGACCTATGAAGACGAGGGTAAAATCTTAGAGGCGATGTGTCAAGGTGCGGTGGGATATATTTCTAAAAAAACGAGCCTAAAAGATATTGCCGCAGCGATACGGGTCGTCCATGCGGGAGGATCGTATATGTCACCGATGGTCGCACGAGATATCTTTAATTACATGTCCAAGTCTAAAATGACTCCGATAGAAGAAGCTCTCACAGAGCGACAACTAGAAGTCTTAAAGTCTATAGTGAATGGAGGATCATATACCCAAATAGCAAAAGACTTATTCTTGTCTCCTGAAACGGTAAAATCTCACACTAAAAACATCTATAAAGCACTAAAAGTCAACAGCAAGGCAGAAGCCATCAGTCAATATTTAAAATATAAGAGAAATAGTTGAATCGATTGTTTAGGGAATGTCTTAGCTGTGATATATTTTGTTTCTGATGTGTTTTAGAATTCTTAACTCATTGATTGCCAGGAGAAGGAAAGAACACAAAAGGAGACCATTTCTAGACCATTCAACGGGTTGTATCCATTGAATGAATAAGGTACGCACCATCAATATTTCAAACATGATAATAACCAAAGCAAGTAAAATCATGCCTAAAGCCAATCCCTTCATTCGATCAAATTGACGATACGATTTAATACGAATCACTTTAGATGCTAATAAGGAGTAATCTCTGTTTGTTCGATCAATTTTACAAAGCTCCAGCATGATGTGACAAGCTTGGTCCATCTCATTAACATTATAATGACTGGCAGCTTTATTAAACAATAACTTTTGAAAGATATCTTCACCGTTCACCGAGTAAATGTTGTCATTGATGACAAGTTCAATGAGTCTTTCTGATTGTGATATATATTGGTGGTAACGTCCGACTTGGAATAATGAGAGTGTATAGTCAATCTCAATCTCTGCTCTTTGCTTTTTGTCGAGGCTTAGGATTTCGCTGTAGTTTGTTTCGTACCAAGCAATACGATCTGCATAGTTCTTTTGATCAATGCCAAAGTAACTCATATAGGCAGGTGAATCATAGGATAATTTGCTTGTCGACATGCTCTGCTATCTTATTACTCTATTAGACGGCAATAATATCATAAATGTTTGCGCAATCAGAAAGTATTTTAACTTTTTTCTTTCAATACAGCGATTGGAGAACATTTGAGACGTGGTGATGATGTATTGATTAGATTGGACTTCCTGATATATCTCAAAGATATGTCAGGTATAAGGATAAACTAAATGCGCGTTGATTAAGACCTTCTAGAAGTTTTACATATGTTAGGTCTGTGAGACCTTATATAAGATTAAACTACTTCGTTTTCAAAGACATAACATATTCATAACTCTCATTTAAGTACGTAGCCAGCAGATTCAAATCCGTAAACATCGCTTCTGGAATAAGCACATACCCTTTCAAAACAGCATTGTGCGAGGTAAACAAGGAAGAAGAAAACTGTTTAATATATCTTTGTTGTACATCTTTAGAAAAACGAAAGCCTAACTCACCATCTTTGTTGAGCATAGAAACATGTGCCCATTCGCTGATGTGTATGGCATCGTTTTGCCTTTTTTTTCAAAGCGATCACAGAGTGAAACGATAGCATCATACCGCTTGAGTTTATCTTGATAGGTCATAAGGACATAAGTAAAATTTAAGCAACAACGTCTTTTATAACATGCCCAAATACATCGGTCAGTCTAAAATTCCGTCCTTGAAAATGATAGGTGAGTTGCTCATGATTCATCCCAAGTGTGTGCAAAATCGTTGCTTGTACATCATGGACATGCACACGTCCACTCACGCCACTATAGCCCAGCTCATCTGTCGCGCCATGCGTATACCCAGGCTTTACACCTCCTCCTGCCATCCACATTGTGAATGCTTGCGATTGATGATCTCTACCTAAATATTTCATCTTAACCCCATCTCTGTTTTCCATCATTGGTGTCCGCCCAAACTCACCACCCCACACAATCAATGTCTCCTCTAACATCCCTCGCTGCTTCAAATCTTGTATCAATCCTGCAATCGCCTGATCTGTTTCTAAACAACGTGTCTTGAAGCCACCATTCAAAGCTTCTTCCTCTGCAGCCCCATGAGCATCCCAGCCCCAATGAAACAATTGGATAAATCGCACATCTCTTTCCGCCAGACGCCGAGCCAACAAACAATTATTGGCAAAACTGGCCTTTCCTGGCTGTGTCCCATATAGCTCATGAATGGAGGCAGGCTCCTTAGAAATATCCATTGCTTCAGGAACAGAGACCTGCATCTTGAATGCCATTTCATATTGTGAAATACGTGTCAGAATTTCTGGATCTTTAAACTCTTCATATTCCTTTTTATTGATATCATTGATGGCTTGAATCGTTTTTCCTCTCAAGCTGCGACTCATCCCTTTTGGATCAGAGACATACAAGACAGGATCACCTTTCGAACGACATTGTACCCCTTGATAAACAGAAGGTAAAAAGCCGTTACCCCAAATACTTTTTCCAGCATCTGGTGTCTTTCCTCCTGACACCAAAACGACATATCCAGGCAAGTTTTCATTGATCGAACCCAAGCCATAGCTTATCCAAGAGCCCATACTCGGCTTGCCTAAGCGCGGACTGCCCGTGTGCATCATGAGCTGCGCAGGCGCATGATTAAACTCATCCGTATGGACAGCTTTTAAAAAGCATAGCTCGTCTGCCTGTTTGGCTAGGTGCGGCATTAGATCAGAAATCCAGGCACCAGATTGGCCATGTTGTTGAAAGCTCGCCTGCTGGCCTAATAAATTTGGATGGCCTGAAATAAAGGCAAACTTTTTTCCTTCAACAAATGAAAGCGGGCAAGGCTCGCCGTGAAGCTGAGTCAGTTTCGGTTTGTAATCGAATAATTCTAATTGAGATGGCGCACCTGCCATGTGTAGGAAAATTACCCGCTTTGCCTTTGGCGCAAAATGGGATAATTGATTTGGTATACTTTTGATAGCCGTAGCCACATCGATTGGCGAGTTAGTTGTACAGCCAACCAAGGAAGCCAAGGCCATACTGCCTAATCCTGTTGTACAAGTTTTTAGAAAGTGCCTGCGTGTATCTAGTTGTAGTTGTCTATTTTTTTCTTCTTGTATCAGCGACATATTCTTGGATTAAATCAATTTAATTTTTCATTAAAAACCCATCTAGATTTAAGATGGCATTGGCCACAACGGTCATCGGATCATTCAATATAAATTCTGTATCGTATAGATCGGTCGATGTTGATGCAGTAGCAGTATTGAGTTGTATCTCATCTTCTGACTCATGATAGAGTTGTTTCAAAACTGAAACGATGTCTTCATCAGGCTCAGATACAAGTGCTCGCTGATAGCCAGCTGAAATGGCTTTCTCAAGATCTCCTTGGCCAGCTGCTTTCATGAGCTTAGCCAGAGCTGCGGCAGCCTCTAGATAGACTGGATCGTTTAAGGTCACGAGTGCTTGAAGAGGTGTATTCGTCCGTATCCGTCTTGACATACAAAATTCACGACTCGGTGTGTCAAATGCGATCATTGATGGATAGGGTGCCGTTCGTTTCCAATAGGTATATAAGCCTCGTCTATATTTCAAATCGTCTTCAGCTGTTTGCCAACTTTGATTATTATAGACAACCTGCCATACACCTTGGGGTTGCTGGGGCATCACGCTTGCACCACCAATGCTGTCATTTAACAAACCACTAACGGCAAGCGCTTGATCACGTATTTGCTCAGCAGTTAATCTGAATCTGGCTCCTCTCGATAGGTACCGATTAAACGGATCTAGTTCTTGCTTAACAGCATTTGTTTTGGAGGATTGGCGATAGGTAGAAGACATTAAAATTCCTTTGAGTAATTGTTTAACGCTCCACTGATTGTCCTCCATAAAGACAACCGCTAGATGATCTAATAATTCAGGATGACTAGCAGGCAAACTTTGTGTACCAAAATCTTCTACTGATTCTATGATTCCTGTCCCAAAGATTTGTTCCCAAAACCGATTGACGATGACACGAGCAGTTAAGGGATTATTTTTATTAACCAGCCACTGAGCAAATGAAAGTCGGTCCGTGGGTTCTTCTGCATCGCCTTTTACAAATGCATCTGGCACACTGGCTGATACTTGTTGACCAAGAGTACTATAATTGCCTCTTTCAAAAACGTGAGTGGATCGTGTGTAGTCTTTAGGGAGAGCTTGCATGATGGGTGTGCGATCTGCAGTGGCGCGCAAAGCCAACAGTTTATCTTTTTGCGAACTGAGCTCAGATGACGAGTTGTGCTTATTTTGGTAATAAAGCTCAATTGATCCGATACTCATCATGCCTTCGGGCACTTGTTGGGTACGGTTGATCAAGTGAAAAAATAGATTGTGTTTGCCAGTATGATTTGTTGTTTCTGATCGTATCGTTTTAAAGCTATTGATATCCCAACGATTGGACTCGGCTTGTGGCAAGTTGACTTCGCTTAGCATTGGTCCGTTAATAGAATCCAGTCTGACCTCTATCCTTGCTTGGTCACCAGGTGTGCTGTAGGCAAAGGAGATGTGCGTAAGATCTGTGACATCTATATCTGCAAACATAAAATGAAACTGTTTGTCTTTAACTGACTGTGGAGGTTGAACCCAAGTGGTGACAATGCCACTGCCAGAGAAATCAACATTTAGCGAGCCATCACAATGGTCAGGCATTAATATTGGAAATAGAGCATGTTTAATTTGATCTTGTAATAAGTCAGATTGTGTTATGGATAAGGAAGGATCAAGCGTCTGAATGTAATCGATGAGTTCAGTAATTTCTGTTTCGCTTTTTTCTGAAAAGGTATATATCGTTGGACGTTCTGTTACAATATCTCGATCCTTAGTTTGATTGAAGAGGTCCATGACTTCATAAAATTCTTCATGGCGGATGGGATCGTAGGGATGGCTGTGGCATTGTACACAAGCGATGGTGGTACCTTGCCAAATTTCGAACGTGGTGTTGAGTCGATCAATAACAGAATTTGTTCTAAACACCTCATCTTCGGTACCACCTTCATCATTATTCATCGTATTGCGATGGAATGCTGTTGCTAATAATTGATCAACAGTTGGCTGAGGTAATAGATCTCCAGCTAATTGCTCGATGGTAAATTGATCGAAAGGCATATCGTCATTCAATGCCTTGATGAGCCAGTCTCGGTAGCGCCAGATATTGCGATGGGCATCTTTTTCGTAACCTCTAGAGTCGGCGTATCGGGCAAGGTCCAGCCACATTGCAGCCCAGCGTTCTCCAAAGTGAGGCGATGCTAATAATGTATCTAGCATTTGTTCGTAGGCATCCGCTGAGTCATTAGCTAGATAAGAAGTGATGAGATCATCGCTTGGAGGAAGCCCAGTGAGATCAAGGCTTGCTCGCCTTACGAGTGTTTCTTTGTCGGCTTCAATAGCAGGTTCTAAATCCATAGATTGTAGTGCCTCTAAAATGAAATAGTCTAAATCTGCTGTAGGCCAATCTGACTCAACTACAGGCAACTCTTGTTTCGAAGGCAATTTGTAAGACCAATGCTCTTCCCATTCTGCTCCCTGATCGATCCATTCTGAAATCAATTCTTTTTCGTTGTCAGTCAAGGGATCTCCATCTTTTGGCATGCGCTCATTAGGATCATGATGAATAATGCGCTTGTACAATTCGCTTTGTTCTGGGCTACCACTAACAAGGGCTTTTTTTCCTGACTTTGTCACAGCAAAGGCTTCCTCTTCAAATAATAAACTAAAGCCTCCCAATTGTTTTACGCCTCCATGACAAGGCAAACATTTTTTATTAAAAATGGGACGAATGTGTTGGTTATAGCTAATAGAATTGTCAACAGTGGCGCATTGTGGAATGAGGAGAATACACAATAGAATGATCCCTAAAACGAAGATCGTTTTCATAAATGGAGATTGCTGAAGTGCGTGCTTCCTCATGATCTTTTACGAATATCTATTGTAAATAAAAAAAGAACAACTTTTAAGATAATACTTATTTGATAGTAAACCCTTAGATGGTCAAACAGATTTAGAATTGTGAGCTCCGTGAGGTTCAAAAGCCTATGTGCTCTATCATTCTATGTGGTTCCAAATTTATATGCACAATGTGTTATCTGGTTCAAAAATATTCTACATATATTAGAATGGAATTATGGCGCGAATACATCTATTTGAGTTTGAGGATCAGCAATGGTTTCCAAAGCATATAAGAAATTATATGACGGACTTTTTGCAGTTTACCTCTAATCTGTTTGACTTTTATAAAACGACAATTCCGATTCTTAAAAAAGGATTGGATAGCATTGATAGTCATCAAATTATTGATCTGGCATCAGGCGGCGGCGGTGGGTGGCTCAAGTTGTCAGAGCATTTGGCAAGAGAATTACCAGAGGTCAAGGTGCATCTGACTGATTATTATCCAAATGCAGCGGCCTTTAATCGAACGCAAGCAATCAGTCCAGCTGTGTTCACTTATTCTAAAGAACCGATTAATGCTTTAGATGTACCCGTTAACCTGAAAGGTCTACGAACTCAGTTTTTATCCTTTCATCATTTTAAGAAAAAAGATGGCATTCAAATTCTTCAAAATGCCGTAGATGCGAACAATCCAATTGCTATTTTTGAAGCCCAGCAAAGAAGTATTGGTGATCTGATTAAATTTTTCTTTTCGCCAATCAATGTAGCTTTAGTGACACCATTTATTAGGCCATTTACCCTAGGCCGAATTGTTTTTACCTATTTGATTCCTATCGTACCGGCGTGTACTTGGTGGGATGGCCTAGTCTCCGTTTTACGCACATATTCTAAAAAAGAACTAACTGATATGATTGAAACAGTGGCTGATTCAGATCGGTTTGACTGGGAAGTAGATTTTGTAAAAAATGGACCAATCAAGATTCATTATTTACTTGGAGTGCCTAACAAAAGTTAAGGTACGAGTGTCTCTTTCACTAGAGTTAATTTTCCTCCAACGGGTCACGACTCATTGCATTCGTTTTGTAAACATGGGTCATGACTATTGGAGATTTATACGGAGATTTTGGTGTAAAACCACTTGTCAAAACAATAGTAGTTTTATGGCTTAAATTTCTAATTCCTAAAATAATTCAAGACATTTATTTGATAGGACTGACCGTAATGAATGCACACGATGTAGTCATTAGGTCCTAGTTATATCGTTAAAATAGTTTTCAAATAAATCCATTTTGCTATGAAGTACTTAAAATATATTGTCGGGATCATCGCACTATTAATTATATTATTTATTGGCAAAGGCATGTTGACTCCAGAGATTTCCTATTCAAGTGAATTTGTTGTTGATAAACCAATCCAAGAAGCTTGGGCAGTCATGAATGATCAAAGTAAAGCTTCTCAATGGTTAGAAGGCATTACAAATATTGAACACATCAGCGGTACTGAAGGGACTGTTGGCGCAGTCACACAATATACCTTTACGGATAATGAACAAGAGTCTAAGATTCTAGAAACGATGAAAGAAATTCGACCCAATGAACATGTGGCTATGGACTTTGTCATGGAAGGTGTGATGACTATGGACTATAAAGTAGACTTTACTGAACAAAATGGTAAAACGCATATCAAATCATCAACAATTACTACAGGAGAAGGGATGCTGATGAGGTCTATGGTTTCATTTATGCAGAGCTCTATGCAAACCCAAGAAGATGAGAATATGAGTCGTTTGAAAACATTAATTGAAGAAAATAAGACGAACTATTTTCCGATTCTTGAAAGCGAGACGGTACAAGAAATCAATGAATAACTATTCTTATTCTTCTCGATTAAAGTCGGTCCAGATGATATCGATAAACCGATCGAGTGAAATGAATCCATCTCCCCAACCCTCATAGCCTTCGCCAAGGCCTGCGGCTTTTATCTCTTCTATAGAATGTCCTTTGTCAACAGCGTCAAGTACTCGTTCTTTCATCACTTCGAGCATGGTGTAATATTTTAATAGATCAGATTTGTGAGCTAGCTTTCCATGGCCAGGGATAATCTTAGTCCCATGATTCGTTAACATTAAAGCCGTTTGGACTGCCTTGATCGCACCATCTACAGTGCCACCCGAGCCTAAATCAATATAAGGAAACCGACCATTGAAAAAACAGTCACCCATATGTAAGACGTTTCGTTCTGGAAAATAGACAAACGCATCACCATCAGTATGAGCATCGTGTACATGGATCAGCATGATTGATTCACCGTTAAAGTGTATCTGCATATCTTCACTATAGGTGATTTTAGGCCAAGCGATTTCCGGAGAGGCCTTCGTTGTTCGGTTAAAAGCTTTATTGACTTGATCAGTACTCATTCTTGTACGCACATTTTCTTGAGCTACGATGATGGCACCATCGTTTCCAAAATTCTCATTCCCTCCAGTGTGATCTCCATGCCAGTGCGTGTTCAGTAAATATTTAACAGGGTGATTTGATAATTCTGCAATTGTCGTTTTAATTTTTTCTGATAAGCCTGCAAATTGATCATCAACCATAAGAACACCATCCTCCCCTGTAAATATTGCTATATTTCCACCTGACCCTTCTAGCATATAAAGACTATCTGCAACAGTCGTCACGACTATCTCCACTTTAGAAAAGTCTCTCTGACTAAACGTGATTAAACACGAGAGTAAGCAAATACAAGTAAGTAGTGTTTTCATCCTAATTGTTTATAAGGTTGAATAATATGCCGCCCCAATAATACCTGCGTTATTTTTTAGTTCTGCAGGAATGATCTCAGCTTTTATGTCAAAGCAATCAACATATTCGTCAAAGCTCTTGCTGATTCCTCCTCCTATAATAATACAATCTGGCGAAAGCAGCAATTCAATATGGTTAAGGACTGCATTTAATTCTTTACCAAATTCAGGCCAATCCAGGTTATTTGCTTTCCGGGCTCTGTTAGATGCGTAATCCTCTGTTATGCTTTTCTTCCACTTCAGGTGACCAAACTCAGTATTGGGAACGAGTCTGCCATCTACAAACAAAGCGGATCCTATGCCTGTACCTAAGGTTAGTAATAAAACAGAACCCTTTTTATGTTTTGCTGCTCCAAATAATAATTCAGCGAGACCTGCAGAATCTGCGTCATTGACAACGGTCAACGGACAATCCAGTTCTTCCTCAAAATAAGTAGCGATATCAAAATCAATCCAGTCTTTATGAATATTTGCTGCTGAGCATGACATGCCTTGCTTTATAATTGCTGGAAAGCCGAAACCAATTTGCTTACCTTCCCATTCAAAATCTGTAATCATGTTTTTGATTATAGACAAGATTGCTTTGGGTGTAGACTCCTCAGGTGTCTTATACTTAATTTTATCAGATACAAATTCACCTGTCTTTACATTAACAATGGCACCTTTTGTTCCTGTTCCTCCAATATCAATTCCTAGTACGTGTTTACTCATTTACTTTATTACATTAACTGACATGGGTACATCTTCGCGAGGTCTATCACCCTGACCTGTACTCAATGCCGAAATTTTATCAATAACATCTAAACCCTCAATAACGCGACCAAAGACAGTATAATCACCATCTAAAAAAGGGGTGCCTCCATTTGCTAAATACGCTTGCTTGGTGTCTTCTGTATACGTTATGCCTTTTGAGGCCTCTGAACTCTCTAATTGCTCTGCTGTTACGTCTTTACCATCTACGATATAAAATTGGCTTCCGCTACTTTTTTTATCAGGATTCGCCGGACCACCTAACCTTGCTGCTGCTAATGCTCCTTTTACATGAGCAAAGCGTTCGTCAAATTCTGCGTCTATCTGATAACCAGGTCCTCCTGATCCAAGTCTAGCATTAGGAGCAGCATTTTTAGAACCCGGATCTCCACCTTGTACCATAAATCCTTTGATGACTCTATGAAAAAGGGTACCATCGTAATATGATTCACCAGCTAGCTTGACAAAATTATCACGATGCTTAGGAGTGTCTTCATATAATTCGACAAGCATACTGCCTTGAGGTGTTGAGATTTCTATCAAACATTTTTCGGGGGCATTAAATACAACTTCTTTAGTCATTGTTTTCACCTTTTTGCCCTTATTTACGGTTAAAGTGACATCGTGTTTTCCTGACCTTATGAATCTATGTGAAGCTTCTAAATCTGTATACCGATTCCCACCAATATCCCACATGATTTGATCAGCATCTTCAACAATAGCCTTAAATGAGGCAGTTGCTGGAACAGTTAATTCATTTTGTTGAACTGTGAAATCCGCAAAGGATTTAGCACATGAGCTCAATAGAATTCCAGAGAGAAGTATAAATAATAAGTGTTTCATTTTAGGTTATTTAGAGGATAATCTAATTTTCATTTTTACATCCTGTAGGGGTCGATCACCAGCATTTTTTTGAACAGCCGCAATCTTATCTATGACATCTAAGCCTTCCACCACTTCTCCAAAGACAGTGTAGTCTTGATCAAGCATTGGTGTTCCACCAATTGTTTTATATTTCTGGCGTTGAGACTCGTTGTATTTTATCCCTTTTTGTGTTTCAAAATTGTTGAGAGCTGCATCAGTTTGCACGCTTCCTTGTACGACATAGAACTGTGATCCACTACTTCTCTTTTCAGGATTACCAGATCCCGTCCTTGCAGCAGCTAGCGTTCCTTTAAAGTGTGGTGCCCCGATTTCAGCATCTATCAAATAACCTGGTCCACCTGTCCCTAAGGACTGTCCTGCAGGTGCGTTTCTGGATTGAGGATCTCCACCTTGTATCATAAACCCTTGAATGACTCTGTGGAATAATAGATCATCATAGAACGATTCCTTAACTAATTTGATAAAATTATCTCTGTGTAAGGGTGTAGAATTATACAATTCTGCCTTCATAGTCCCGTACTCGGTCTCTATGCTAACATAGTTTACCTTTTCACCTCCGCATGACAATAAGCACATGAAGAGGCTACAAATGAGGAGTGAATTAATTTTTTTCATTGTCAATTTTAAAATGATTTTCTTGAAAATAATGAATGACTTTTTGCTTAATTAATACTTCTTGATGTTCAACACCTTCTTCAGATATTCCTCTGATTTGTCGAAAATGAGGCCATCCATCCTGATCATTTCCTGTAAATTCAAAGTATCCCTCTTGACTCAACAAACTACAAACAGCAATGTGCATTAAGTCTTCTTTTTCTTCTTTTGTATACGTTTCTTTGATGACACCAGATTCTTGTATCCCTATCAAAAACAAGACAGCTTGAAGATCTGGCAACTCAGTCTTATTGAGCGCATCTTTCACAAAATGCTGCACTTTTAACCAATAAAAGTCTATTTCCCAATCTTCCATAATCAAAATGTCCACGAAACTACTATTCTTCTCGAATCATAGCAGGGATTTTAGCTGCTTTTTTGGATGGCAGCAACGAAGCTAAACACCCAATAACGAGAACAATCAAGACAACAAGTAGGAAATCACCCCATCTTAATTCTATAGGATAAGCTTCTACGATCTGAATCCCACTCATTGAAATCAGTCCAAATTTAATCTGTAAATAATATATAATCAATGACAAAGCAATTCCCAAAAGTAAGCCAAGTAAAGTAATCATGACACCTTCTTTCATAAACAAAGATTGAATATTCTTTGCTGTGCTCCCCATAGACCGTAGTATAGCTATGTCTTTTTTCTTTTCCAAAACGATCATCCAGAGCGAACCGATAAGATTAAAGGCAACAAGTAGAATGGTAAAACTACCAATCAACAAGCTCATATATTTCTCAATATTCATGACCTTAAAATAGGTCTCCTCTTGTTCATATCTATTTTGGATTTTAAATTTAGTTCCCATGATATTTGTAATAGATTCATTGACATCTGATTCAACAGCATCGTTGTCCAACTTAACCTCTAAAGCTGTTATTTGACCTTTACTTTTTAATAAGCCGTCAATGAGATTTAGTGAGGTAATGACGTATTGATGATCTTTATCATTCTGGATTGAAAAGAATCCTGAAGGCAAAATATCTTTAGTGATAAAGTCTTTTTCTAAAGCACTGGCCTTCTTACGCTTGGGCAAATAAATACTCAAGGAACTCCTGAAATCTTCAAGATTCATCGATAATTTTCGCGCTAAGCCATACCCTGTCACTGCAAAGTATTGTTGGTCATTTTCGATGATATATTGCCCTTGCTTAATAGTAGAATCGATGGTTGTTACTTCAGCAAAAGCATGATCTACGCCTTTTATTACACCTGCTTCCTGAATATCATTGTATTCGAATAGGGCGACTTCTTCTAGCGTCTTACTTACAAGCGATACACCAGAGACACCTTGAATTGCTGTCACCAAAGAATCGGAGCAAGAAAACCGCTTACCTTCAACTAAGCTTATTTTTAAATCTGGGTTGAAATCATCGACATAATCCTTGATCAGGGATTCAAAACCATTAAAAACAGACAAGATTAGGATCAATGCTGCTGTACCAATAGCGATGCCTAATACTGAAATACCAGTTATAATGTTGATGGCATTTGTTGATTTCTTGCCAAAAAGGTACCGACGTGCTATTTCAGTGAAAATGTTCATCTTCTTATTGGACTAATATATATTAGATGCATCAACTTTAATGAATAAGATAAATAAAAGGTTCCTTTGGCTTGGATTGGAGTTCAAACTTACGAGATATAATTGAGAAACTAAGTCAAGGTCCCAGAAACGGATCTCTGAAGTTTTCATCTTTAGGACAGAAAAACTGTTTAGTGAAGGTTCAATCGTTATGATGTGAGGTTAAAAAGCTCCCAGATCTTGGTAGGAGAACAAATTTCAGAGATCTATAGACATTACAAATGTTAGTACGGATTGAATATCAGTCGTTGAATGAATTAAACAAGAGTAGTTATCTTAATGTATCAAAAACAGAATAAATGGAAGGAATTTTTTATCTCACAGATGATCAGAATAAAAAGCGATTTGTTCAAATTGACGTGGATAAATACGGAGCTGAATACCTTCAGGATCTCATTGATGGATTAGTAGCGGAGTCTAGAAAGAATGAAGAATCTGTTCCATTAGATGAGGTAATAAAAGGATTAAAAGAAGCAGGAAAATTAGATGAGTAGCTTTAAGATAAGTTTTAAGAAATCTGTAATAAAAGAATTTTATAAATTACCAAAGAAAGAAATCACACGAATAACTACCTTGATATCCAGTTTATCTATTGATCCTCGCCCTTCAGGCTGTAATAATTAAAAGGCTATGCTAATTTATGGCGGGTTCGTTCAGGAAATTATAGAGTAATTTACAGTATAGAAGATCAATTACTTGTGGTCGAGATATTAGAGGTTGTTGATAGAAAAGATGCCTACTAAAACAGCAATCTCGACGAACTAATAGCAAAATTAAGGTCAGTAATCTAAGGCACTTTCTGACCCGTACTTGCCGTCCAGATTTCAAACCACTGCTCATTCGTGATTTTTGTTTCAAATGCTTCTTTGGCGAGGAGTATGCGCTCCAGTTTAGAGCTTCCTGTGACGGGAAACATACTCACTGGATGATGTAACAAAAACAGATAGGCCATTAGGTCCAAACTCCAGCCGTATTTATCGGCCACAGTCTTTAGCCTAGCTCTTTGCTCAACAAAGGCATGATCAGCAGAGTCTTGAAATAATTTGCCACCACCTAGCGGAGACCAAATCATTGGCTTAAAATGAAATTTCTGACATTGATCAAAAGTACCGTCAAGAAAGGAATCCAATTGTAAAACGGATGCTTGGACCTGGTTTGTCACCATAGGAACATGGCTTTGTAAATTATCAAGCTGAGTAGGTGAGAAGTTAGAGACACCAAAGTACCACACCTTGCCAGATGCCTTCAAAGCTCCAAATGCTTCTGCAATTTCATGAAGATTCATTAAAGGACTTGGTCTATGTATCAATAGAATATCAATATACTTTGTCCTCAAATTATTCAAGGATCTATCGACACAATCGAGAATGTATGATTTAGTGAGGTTATAGGATTTTATCTTAAAGTCAGGTCTGGCATCGCAGGGATAGCAAATTCCACATTTTGTGATTAATTGGACCTTATCTCGTTTTACTGAAGAGCTTTCTAAGGCAGCCCCAAATTCAGCCTCTGTGGTATATCCGCCATAGATATCTGCATGATCAAAGCTTGTAATTTCATGCTCAACGCATTGCTCGATTAAAGTGGCCATTTCCTGCGTCCTTAATTTTGCACCCCATGCGCCCCATTTCATAACACCTGCAATGACCTTAGACAATTCTGGTCCTTTATTCGCTAATCTTGATTTAAAACCCATGCTTTAAAGATGCAACATTTTTAGAATTGAGCTACATTTTGGGATTAGGCATTAAGTAAAGATTAATAAAACGTTCGAATATTTGATATAACAATTAAATGGAGTCCTCCAAAATACAAAACAAAGACCTACTAGATTAGTTTATTAGTGCTAACTCAGTTATTTTTGCGCGCAGTATGACAGAAATCTTAGAACGCATCATAAAAGAACGTATTCTGGTGCTTGATGGCGCCATGGGTACGATGATCCAACGACACAAGTTATCAGAAGAGGATTTTAGAGGAGAGCGGTTCGCTGGATTTCACAAAGACATCAAAGGGAATAATGATCTTCTCTCGATCACTCAACCCGAGATCATTCGTGAGATACATAAAGAATATTTGAAAGCTGGGGCTGATATCATCGAGACGAATACATTTTCTGGCACCTCTATTGCACAAGCAGACTATGATTTGCAAGAGGCAGTCTATGATATCAATTATGAATCCGCAAAAGTGGCTAAAGAGGCAGCTACAGAGTTCACTGAAAAAACACCAGACAAACCGAGATTTGTAGCTGGCGCTATAGGGCCAACCAACCGGACATTATCATTATCACCTGATGTCAACAATCCAGGTTATAGAGCTGTGACCTTTGATGAGATGACGGCAGCCTATTTAGAACAAGTACGTGCGCTCTGGGATGGAGGTGTTGACCTATTTCTAATTGAGACGGTCTTTGATACATTAAATTGTAAATCAGCACTTTTTGCGCTTGATTTATTGTTTGAAGAAAAACAAGCTAAACGCCCTATCATCGTTTCAGGGACGATAACAGATGCCAGTGGACGGACATTAAGCGGTCAGACGACAGAAGCGTTTTGGATCTCGATAAAACACATGGACTTGTTTGCCGTAGGATTGAACTGTGCTTTGGGAGCAGAAGAAATGAGACCCTATGTGGAAACATTAGCAAAGGTATCAGATACATATGTGAGTTGCTACCCTAATGCAGGACTTCCAAATGAACTAGGAGAATACGACCAAACGCCTGAGGAAATGCAGCAGCATATCAAGGATTTTGCTGGTAACGGCTTTGTCAATATCGTTGGTGGGTGTTGTGGCTCTACGCCAGAACACATCCAAGCGATGGCAGAAGCGGTTAAAGACCTCACGCCGAGATTACCAAAAGAATCGACAAAGCTGTCCATGTATAGTGGCCTCGAACCTTTGATTGTCCGAGAGAATTTTAATTTCATCAATATAGGAGAACGGACGAATGTTACTGGGTCGCGAAAATTTGCTCGGCTTATCAAAGAGAAAAATTATGAAGAGGCCTTGTCTGTAGCGAACCATCAAGTCGAAGGTGGTGCACAGATTTTGGATGTCAACATGGATGAAGGCTTACTTGATTCTGAAGAGGAGATGACAACATTTCTCAACTTGATGATGGCAGAACCAGATATCGCTAAGCTGCCTATCATGATTGATTCGTCTAAGTTTTCGGTGATTGAGGCTGGGTTGAAATGTGTTCAAGGAAAGTGCATCGTCAACTCTATTTCGATGAAGGAAGGAGTGGATCAATTTATAGAGCAAGCAAAGATAGTGCGTCGATATGGTGCTGCTGCTGTGGTGATGGCGTTTGATGAACAAGGACAGGCTGATACAATAGAGCGCAAAGTGGATATTTGTAAGCGAGCCTATGATATTCTAATTGATCAAGTTGGCTTCCTTCCAGAAGACATCATTTTTGATCCTAATATTTTTGCTATTGCAACAGGGATAGAAGAGCACAACGAATATGGCATCAACTTTATAGAAGCGACGCGACAGATCAAAGCCCTTTGTCCGGGAGCTAAAATTAGTGGAGGGGTTAGTAATATTTCATTTTCCTATCGAGGGAATAATGTGATTAGAGAGGCAATGCATTCAGCCTTCTTATTTCATGCTATTGAAGCGGGAATGGATATGGGTATTGTAAATGCAGGCTTGATTGAGGTTTATGAAAATATTCCTAAAGAATTATTGACTTTGGTCGAAGATGTACTCTTTAATAGGACTGAGAATGCAACAGATGCTTTGACAAGCTATGCAGAAACAGTTACATCTGGCGGTAAAAAAATAGTTAAGGATGTAGCGTGGAGAAAATTGCCAGTCAATGAACGGTTGGCACACTCACTGGTCAAGGGGATTACTGAATATATTGATGAGGACACAGAAGAAGCCAGACAACAATTTGACAAAGCCTTGCATGTCATCGAAGGACCACTGATGGATGGGATGAATATCGTTGGTGATTTATTTGGCTCAGGTAAAATGTTTTTGCCACAAGTGGTCAAGAGTGCGCGTGTGATGAAAAAATCTGTTGCATTTCTGACACCATTTATTGAAGAAGAAAAAGCGGTGGGAAGTACGGTCAAGGGTAAAATATTAATGGCGACTGTAAAAGGTGATGTTCATGATATTGGTAAAAATATAGTTGGTGTCGTCTTGTCATGTAATAATTATGACATCATTGATTTGGGCGTGATGGTGCCAGCCAAGAAAATACTAGATGAAGCAATCGCCCATAATGTTGACATCATTGGACTGAGCGGACTCATCACGCCCTCACTGGATGAGATGGTCTACGTGGCGAGTGAGATGGAGCGAAGAAACATTGATATTCCTCTTTTGATTGGTGGTGCGACGACATCTAAAACACACACAGCGCTAAAAATAGAACCAGCATTCTCGGGAGTCACTGTACATGTACTCGATGCGTCGAAGAGTGTTGCAGTTGTCAGTAATCTCACAACGGATAATGAGGATGTCAAATCTAATTTTATTCTTGATGTCAAGAACGATTTGGAGCGAGTGCGTGTGAGCAGAATCAAGCGAGACGATTCTAAAAAATATCTTTCTATAGCAGATGCTAGACAAAAGAAAGTTGATGTTGATTGGGCTGCGTATACAGCACATCAACCGACGTTTATTGGTGCGAAAGCCTTGCCATGCTATTCTTTAGCTGAGTTAGCTGAGTATATCGATTGGACACCATTCTTTTCGAGTTGGCAATTGGCTGGGAAGTATCCGGCAATCTTAACAGATGAGGTGGTCGGAGTAGAAGCCACAAAGTTGTTAGCAGATGCGCAGGCAATGCTAGCTCAACTTATCTCAGAAAACTGGTTGACGGCGAATGGCATCATTGGCTTATATCCAGCGAATAGTGATGGAGATGACATCATAGTCTATACTGATGAAACTAGAACAGTAGAGCGAGGGCGGATTTATAATTTGCGTCAACAGCGTAAGAAGGCGGCGACTCTGCCTCAGTATTGTTTGAGTGATTTTGTAGCGCCAGTGGGTTCGGGAGTGGCTGATTACGTGGGTGGCTTTGCGGTGACGGCGGGCAAGAATATAGAGGAGCGTGTGAAGCATTTTGAAGAAACTCAGGATGATTACAATGCGATTATGTTGAAGGCTTTGGCGGATCGATTTGCGGAGGCGTTTGCTGAGCGGATGCATGAGCGTGTGAGGCAAGAGTTTTGGGGATATAGTCCAGAGAGCTTATCAGCAGAAGCACTAATCAAAGAAGAATATAAAGGCATTCGCCCTGCGCCAGGCTATCCTGCCTGTCCCAATCATACGCAGAAAGAGTTTTTATTTGACTTACTTGATGTGGAGAAGCATACAGGTATTTCATTGACAGAAAGCTTGGCGATGTATCCAGCAGCGTCTGTGAGTGGCTGGTATATTGCTCATCCGGATGCTAAGTATTTTGGTTTAGGAAAAATCTCTGAAGATCAAGTAGAGGATTTTGCAGTTCGTAAAGGTATGGATCTTGATTTGGCTAAGAAGTGGTTGTCTCCGGTGATGAGGGATGCTTAATGAAGAGTAAGGTTTTAGCATTAGCTATTTGTGCGATCATGTCAATAGGAAGTTTCTTTTAAAATTAAAATACGATCAAATCTTTGAAAACTGAACTGAGTCGAATAGAACTCTATTGATACAGGTACACTGTAATAGCAAGTCCGAACTAACCATGTTGAAACAACACATCAAAGAAGAAATAGAAATCACACTAAGATCTTAAAAAGCCGAACGGATCACAAGCTGTGATAACTCCATATCTCTACCTCGGAACGATGGATAGATCACATAGTTTATTATTCGTTTTTAAATCACTTCAACACCATATTTATTATCTTGTAGGAAACATAGTTAAAACGCAGAGTATGCTGAAACACACAAACACTAGAAGGAATTTTATTAAAAAGGGATCCATGGCAGCAGTTGCGGGAAGCCTTATGTATTCCTGTAGTGCTAAAAGTTACTCCCGCATAATGGGTGCAAATGATAGAATTCAAGTATCTGTGATGGGTGTCAATAGCCGAGGCAATGCGTTGGCTCAGAATTTTGCTAGCCAAGAAAGTTGTGATGTTATTCATATTTGTGATGTAGATAGCCGGGCCATTACGAAGTGTATGACTGCATTAAAAGACCGCCAGGATATAAAAGCAAGTGCGCATACGGATGTTCGAAAATCATTAGAAAGCAAAGATGTAGACGCCTTGGTTATCGCTGCGCCAGACCATTGGCACGCACCGGCAGCGTTGCTAGCGATGCAAGCCGGCAAGCATGTTTACCTTGAAAAACCTTGTAGTCATAATCCTAAAGAAGGTGAAATCCTTGTCAAAGCGGCGAAGCAATATGACAAAATTGTCCAAATGGGAAATCAACGTCGGTCATGGCCGAATGTCGTTGAAGGTATTAACGCGGTAAAGAATGGCGCGATTGGTCGTGTCTATTTTGGGAAGGGTTGGTATTCGAATAACAGAGCATCAATCGGTATAGGAAAAGAGACAGCTGTACCAGATTGGTTAGATTGGGAATTATGGCAAGGTCCTGCCCCAAGAAGAAATTATAAAGACAATATTGTTCACTACAACTGGCATTGGTTATGGCATTGGGGTACAGGTGAAGCTTTAAACAATGGTACGCATATGATCGATCTTTTGCGTTGGGGAATGCAGGTGGATTATCCGACGAAAGTGAGTTCTAATGGAGGCCGTTACCGATATCAAGACGATTGGGAAACACCTGATACACAAGTCATCAATCTTGATTTTGATAATGGCATGACGATGTCTTGGGAAGGACGAAGTTGCAATGGGAAGAATATCGAAGGAAGCTCAGTAGGCGTTATGTTTTATGGGGAAAAGGGTAGCCTGCTAATTCCTAGTGGAAATAGTTACACGCAGTTCGATCTGGATGGCAAAGTGGTGAAAGAAGTAAAACATAGCCTAGTCGTAGATCCCTTAAATAAAAGTAATCCTTCAGAAATTTTAGATGCTTACCACATTCAAAATATGTTTGACGGGATTAGAAGCGGCAGTAATTTAAATGCAGGTATAGATTCTGGACATAAAAGCACGCTACTCGTTCAGTTGGGCAACATAGCCCAAAGAACAGGAGGCTCGCTAAACATCGATCCCACCAATGGTCATATTTTGAATAATGTTAATGCTCAAAAACTATGGGATCGCTCCTACGAGAAGGGTTGGGAAATGAAATTGTAAACCAATAGCCATGGAGTCAAGACGGTCTTTTATACATAAATTAGGCAACTGCACTGCTGTGTCCTCATTTGCTTTGGCTGCACCTCTTCCCTTAGTTTCAAAGTTGATTAATAAATCTATACATACTATAAAGCCCTTTACAATCGGGATCATTGGAGCAGAAAACTCGCATACGGCAGGTTTTGGAAAATTGTTCAACATCGACAAGAGCTTTCCAGGAATGGAAGTAAAGTATGTTTGGGGTGAAACGGAAGCCTTTGCCAAAAAAGCAATGGCAGGCGGTCATATTCCCCACATGGTACAAGACCCCAAGGATATGCTTGGTAAAATCGATGGCCTTATTGTTGACCATCGACATGGAAAATTTCATTTAGAACCTGCTATCCCTTTTATAGAAGCAGGCATTCCAACATTTATCGACAAGCCATTTTGCTATCGTGCAGCAGAAGGAAAAGCATTTTTAGAGTTAGCTCGTAAACAGGGTACGCCAGTCACTTCGTTTAGTTCTATCGCACACAGTTACGAGACCTTCGCAATTAAAGAACAACTGAAAAACATAAAGGACATAAACCAAGTTGTACGTTATGGTCCTGTTGATTTGGAATCTAAATATGGCGGTGTTTTTTTCTATGGCGCGCATATCGTTCAACCTTTACTTTATTTGTTCGGCGACAATGTTCAAAAGGTACAGGTACATCAAAATGGAAAGAACAGTAGCGCAAGTCTTGCTTTCAAAGATGGCATGCTAGCAACCCTCGTGTTTACAACTAAAAAATATGGCTGGAGTACACATGTCGAAACGGAGGAAGGCATCATTCCTTTAACGTCAGGTATTGAAGAAGAAGAAAAGCCTGGTCTGAATTATGTCGATATGGTGAACATGTTTATAACTGGGAAAGAGCCTCGAAGCCACGAAAGTATTATTCACTGCGTGGCTGTATTGGAAGCGCTTGAAAAATCAGTCGCAAGTAGCCAATGGGAAGAAGTGCTTTCCTAATTAATTAATACCACGATTAACATGAAAACAATTTCTGTACTAATATTCACTTTGATGCTTACATCATCTATTTACATGCCTAACGAAAAAATCACCATCCAAGGTTTATTGTATTCGGATGAGAGTTATGCTACCATTACCATGGAGAATGGAAACATATCATCGATAGAGAAATCGAATCAAGCTAACTATCGGCAGGCAAGTCCAAAAAATACGGCTGATGTTTACATCGCTCCAGGATTAATCGATATCCAAATCAATGGATATATGGGTGTCGATTTTTCAGGCCCTAAGCTGACTGTCGAAGGTGTAAGAAAAGCGACTAAAGCCCTTTGGAAAGCTGGTGTCACTTCCTACTTCCCAACCATTATTACAAGTGATATCGATCGCATCAAAAAGAACTTTGCTGTTTTAGCAGAAGCTAGACAAGACCCTGAGATAGGCAAATCCATTCCTTGGTTTCATTTGGAAGGGCCCTACATTTCTCCCTTCCCAGGATTTCGTGGTGCACATTTAGAAAAATACATTAAGACTCCCGATTGGGATGAATTTTTAGACATACAAAAAGCTGCCAATAATGGTATCAAGATTATTACTGTTGCACCAGAATTAAAGGGAGCTATCCCATTTATCAAGAAGTGCGTTGAAAGCGGGGTTATTGTTTCGTTGGGCCATCATAACGGAACAGCTAAAGAGATTCAGGCAGCTGTTGACGCTGGGGCTACTATGGCGACACATCTCGGTAACGGATGCGCTAACCAAATCAATCGACATGATAATCCACTGTGGCCACAGTTGTCAAACGATGCGATTACCGCTACTATCATTGCT
Source organism: uncultured Saprospiraceae bacterium (assembly GCA_937959275.1). Lineage (GTDB taxonomy): Bacteria > Bacteroidota > Bacteroidia > Chitinophagales > Saprospiraceae > CALFUK01. The sequence goes on from CALGLU010000108.1 coordinate 26,111, forward strand.
GATGGGTTCCACTTGAGAAGAGAAGAAGTGCGTACGTTTTACAAAGTCAAAGGTGTTGAGAAGACCATCTTGGTATCTGATGCGCTTGATCTGGCGGGTCTTCCTCCTGGAGAATATACACGTGGCGAACGCACCTTAGTATTAACCCCTGATGTTGTACAACTCCCTAAAGAAAATGTACTAGCAGGGGCAGCCTCCCCAATCAGTAAATGTGTGGGCGTGGTCATGGAGTACACCGAATGTGGACTTAAAAATGCTATTCAAATGGCGAGCACAAATCCGGCGAAACTATTTTCCCTTGAAGACATAGGTGAAATTGAGATTGGCAAACGTGGCGATTTAATTCAATTTACCATGGAAGACAATCGAATGAAAATTTTGAAAACCTATGTGAACGGTTCATTGGTATATTCACTGGATTGAATGAATGTCCTTAACCAAAGGAAATATGAATTTTGACAAAGTATTAAAATTAGCAGCAAAAGGGGATTTAAAAGGAGTACAAACTATTTTAGAAGAAAATCCAAATATTCTTAATACAGCAAGTGAAGGTCATAACCGCACATTATTATGGGAAGCAGTGAATGGTAATAGAATGGAATTAATAGAATATTTGATAGAGGAAGGGGCGAAAGTTAATATACCAGGAAGATATAGAAGTCAAACGTTTGTTTTGTTAAAGCCATATAGCGTAGCTCATAAAAAGAGAAAAGAAGATCTGAAAGAATATTTAATATCAAAAGGGCATGTCATGGATATATTTTCGATAGCGTACAGTGGAACGATATCGGAATTAGAGTCAACCGTTAGAAAAAATAAAAGCCTAATAAATAAGCGGCAAAAAGAAGATAAAGTATGGCATGTTACTCCATTACACTTTGCATTATCAGGCGAAAATGAATCAACCTTAATAAGACTACTAGAGTTAGGTGCAAATGTAAAAGAGTATTCAAAATTGCTCTACGAGATTGGATGTAGAAGAAATCGATTAGACCTAATAAAATTGATTACTAAATATGGTGGTAATCCAAAAGAAGTTGATGTTCCCTCCGTATTTTATGCTACAAACAAAGAAATCATAGACTATTTTATAAACGAAGGCTTAGATGCAGATAAATTATTTGGCCATGGTTGGCCACCGATCGTTTACATGTCAAGAGGAGATAAAGGAGAGCATCCGCAAAAAATTAGGGAGCTAATAAAGTATGTAAAAGATATAAATGCACAGACTGCCAAAGGAGTATCCGCACTACATGCTTGCTCAAAAGCTGGTTATTTATCGGTGTTACAAATATTGTTAAATGCAGGAGGGCAAATTAATATAAGAGATAATTCAGGGAGAACTGCTTTGTATTATTCAAGAAAATATAAGAGAAAGAAAGTTGAAAAATATTTAATGGAAAATGGAGGAACTGAATGAAAAAAATATCCTCATTCAAAAGAATAAGTATCGCTTTAAGTGCTGTGGGGCCCGGATTATTTCTGATCGGCTACAACATCGGCACAGGGAGCGTCACTACAATGGCCAAAACGGGAGCCGAGCACGGGATGGGATTGTTCTGGGCTTTAGTCCTCTCCTGCATATTCACCTACGTATTAATGGTCGCCTATGGAAAGGTAACTTTGGTCAGCGGAAAGACTGCCCTGTTCAATTTTAAAACGGAATTCAAGTGGGGCTGGTTACTTTCATTATACATCATCATTGCATTGATCATAGGTGAGCTATTGGCTCTAATGGGAGTTATGGGTATTGTTGCGGATCTTGTTCAAGAAGGTATCCGTTTGGCATTTGACGGATTAGTCGTGCAAACAGTTTGGATTATCCTTTTCTTTAGCATAATCTTATATGCACTACTGTGGTTTGGGCGATATAGAGTATTCGAGAAAATATTGACTGCAATGGTTGTCGTCATGGGGCTGTCTTTTCTTGTGGTCTTTTTTATGGTTAAACCAAGTTTCTCTGCATTAGCTAATGGTATCCTGCCTAGCATTCCAGATACGCCTGGGGCATTTGGATTGATTGCAGCCATCGCAGGCACGACCTGTTCCGCTGCAGTATTTATTATGCGGAGTACCGTAGTCGCTGAAAAAGGATGGGACATTAAGGACCTTAAAACAGAGAAGAAGGATTCATTTGTTTCTGCAACGATGATGCTTTTATTAAGCGGTGTCATCATGGCAGTTGCTGCAGGGACGCTTCATGTATCGGGACTAAAATTAGAAAACACGGTAGAGATGATTGAGCTCTTTGAACCGCTCGGTGGAAAGACGGCAGCGTTCATCTTGATTGTTGGTATTGCAGGAGCAGGACTCTCTACTATATTCCCAATAGTATTAATTGCACCATGGTTGATTTCCGATTATCGTGGCACACCGAGGAATATTCATTCTACTCAATCTCGCTGGTTGATATTTCTAGCGCTGTTGTTTTGCTTCGGCACAGTTTTTTTGGAAGAACGCCCACCCGCATTGATGATTTTTTCGCAAGCGTTTCAGGCCTGTATCCTTCCCGCAGTGGCAATTCCTATTTATATTTTGATTAACAGAAAAAAATTAATGCAAGAACACAAAGCAAGCAGTAGAATGAACATTGGTATCATAGCAGTCATATTATTTTCACTGGTTACCAGTTGGTTGGCTATTTCAGAATTCTTGTAAAAATCTAAATCCATGACTCGAACACTTCAAGTAGATAATTTAAATATTTCAGTGTACCAAGACTCAAAAGTCATGGGGGACTCTGCAGCTGATTTTGTTGCAGAAAGTTTACATAAAACAATAGCAGAAAAATCGTGCGCCAATCTTATACTCGCTACAGGAGCTTCGCAATTTTCATTTTTGGAAGCTTTGAAAGAAAGGAAAATCGACTGGCAAAAAATAACCGTTTTTCATTTGGACGAGTACAAAGGAATTTCTGATCAACACCCCGCAAGTTTTCGTAAATATTTGAAAGACCGCATATTGGATGAAGTGGCGCCAAAGAAAATCTATTTCCTTAATGGGGATGCTGATACCCTAGATAAAGAAATGAACGACTATGCAGAACAATTAAAAAAACATCCCATAGATATAGCCTGTATAGGTATTGGCGAAAATGGGCACATTGCGTTTAACGATCCACCTGTTGCGGACTTTAATGATCCCAAATTGGTAAAGCTAGTTACTTTAGATGATGACTGCCGAAACCAACAATTAGGTGAAGGTTGGTTTCCTACATTTGAAGATGTGCCCAAGGAGGCCTTAACCCTAACGATACCCGCAATTATGAGTAGTAAAACAATCAGTTGTGTGGTGCCAGATGCGCGTAAAGCAAATGCCATATACAACACATTGTATGCAGACATGAATACTCAATGTCCTGCTACTATATTGAGAACACACACGAATACGAGTTTATTTTTGGATGATGCTTCTGCTTCTGAAATTAGTGATTGGTGATTTGTGAACTAGTGATTAGTAAATTAGTGAATCAGTGATCAGTAAACTAATTACTAATAAACTAATTACTGGTAAACTAGCATTAGAGACTTCTTAAAAATTAAAAATCAGTATTGGCTTCAACTAAATTTAAAGGCTTAATCCAAATATTTCGGTAAAGCACGTTGTGCCCTTCTGCTTGCAACTTTAATCCTCCTGGTCTGTCTGTGATCCCAAAGCCTTTATCATTTCCGCCATCCAATCCAGAATTAGCTCCTCCCCATACTTTGCTAATCTGATGATTCGTCTCAACTTTAATTCCATTGAAATACAGTGTGACTATTGCTTTTTCACTTAAGATTCCATCTTTAAATCTAGCAGCTCTAAAAACGACATCATACGCATTCCATTGATGCAAGCCATAATAAGCAAAGTAAGGTGAATCCGTCTCATTGATAATAGCTCCTAAACCATGCTTAGTAGAGTCACCATCTAAAATTTGGATCTCATATCTGTTTTGTAAGTAGACACCGCTATTGCCTCCTTCATTGTCAATCAAAAACTCAACATGAGCCCTGAAGTCGCGATACTTTTTCTTCGTGACAATATCTGCTGCACCATATTTCCCGCCTTTGACTGTAGGGTCATTACTATTGATAGCTGTCCCTTGTCCGACTGGATCTTTTACTTCTAGCCATTTGATTGGATTGACTGCTGAGAATCGAGGACCTTGCCAGTACTCCCATTTCTCATTCAACAATTTCCTTGAGCCATCCATGACTACCTCTGCGTCTTCAGGTGCTTCTGCTCCAACTCCTACCTGTGCAACACTATTTATAGTCACTAGACATAATAGACCTATTGTCACTAAAGCTATTTTTGTATGATCCCTTTGATTCTTCATAATTAGATTTCCCGTTAGACAATATAATGCATAATCTCTATTTTTTTACTATGAATTATTTAAGATCTCTTGATAGCTCACTCCTAGGGAGCTATAAATTCATGAATACCTTAAAGGGATTAAAAGTTACTTTTTAAGAGTGGATTAGCTTTAGGATAATGGTGGACGATCGTGGCGATGAATGCACTTTTGAAATTCGTTTTTTCTTATCTTACTTTTGAGTCTACAGAATAGATGTATAGAAATAGGTAAGAATTAAACGGTTATAATCGTTTGTATGCGTTTGTAGATGGAATAACCGTTAAGAAATGATGGAAAACGGGGAGATATAAACAAGTTAGCGATAATAAAAATTAAAAACAAATGGGAGTAGCAACAAATTGTAAAATATCATTCTATACTAAAGAAAAGGTCTTTATTGAAAAGTATGACTTAGAAGGCAGAGCAGATGATTTTATATATGGTTTAATCAATGATGGTGGAGCTACATTCAATCCATCGTACTATGGTGAATTTTCCACAGAGCAAATTGAAATAATGAAAATATATTTCGATGAAGAAAGTATGTCAGTTGGAGAAGGATATGCCAAAGTAACTCCAAATGTTCAAGACCCAAAAGAGCTAAAAAAGATTTGGACAAAAATCAGAACACATATAATAAAATCATTTAATAAAAGAATGAAGGAATATCGATCAAGTTTAAATGATAGTATAAATCAAATGCAAGATGAAATAAAAAAATCAAAAGAATCAAAATCTGGCTTTTTCTCGAAAAAGAACTCTATTGATCTCAAAGAGCCAACGATACAAATGGATGATTATAGATTTGATAAAGTTCTATTTGATTATACTTGGTCTTTAAATTCTATCTCAAAAGTAATGGCAGGTCTTGAAATCGCAATCAAAAATGACAATCTTGTAGAGATAACTGTATCAGATTGGTAAAATGAAGTATTGGACAAATGATAGCATCTTAAATAATCAAACAGAGTTAGCACCTCCAAAAGAAATCTATCAAGCTGTATGTGATTCACTTGGAGAATACTTTAAAGGGCAAGGCTTTAAGTATTCTCGATCAATTCCCAAACTTGTAAAGAAAGATAATGAATTTCAATATGAAATAATCTTCAGATCAAGTGGAGCAAACGCTGCAGGACAATCAACAAGATTAGAGATAAACGGCTATTTAAGATCTCTTGAATTAATGAAAAAAGATAAAGATGAAAAGGGATATTTGAATTCTCCTACAACTGCCTTAGGAAAAATACTTGGAGGTGATTATCCTGTGGGAACTAAATTCGTAAAACAAATCTTTGGAGACACAATAAGTTATGTAGAAAGTCATCGCGACTTTAACGAATACACGTTCAATAGAAGTGCAAATGTTTATCTCATAACAGAAGAAAAATTTCTTATGATGATTAATTTCATTGAACAAAACATATTAAACTGGTTAGAAAGACTCGTAGATGAAAATACTATGATGGATTGCTTAAGAGAATGTAGTAGACATTCAAAACTAAGTCTTCAACGATCAAGTTTTTTAAAATTTGTAGAATTGAAATTTCCCCATAGATTAGAACAAATTGAAAAAGAGTTAAATTACTATCGCTAACAATTAGCAACAAATGTCCAGTGGGTGCAGGGCACCCCACGGCATTTTTGGTAGTGTTGTGCTAAACACCTATCGGTGTTATGTTGGCTCTGTGTGATTTAAATAATCTCCGATATTGGAGTATGGAAAAGCACGATTGCCGTTTTTATTCAAATGCATAAATTATTGGTATCCATTTTTGATTTTAGGTTTTAGATTTCCTCATTATTTAAGTTTTGACAATGATTTCAGCTCAATTCTCTTTGTTGTGGACATACCGGTCTCAATTCATCCACTAACAGATTCATGAGAATTTAATTTTTCTATCCTTTGCAAAGTATCTACGTGGAATTTTTACTGGCGACCCTCTGATAGAAGGAATAATTGAAATGATGACCATTTCTCCTATTTCGCAACTCGGACATCGATAGGGATCTTTCCCAGTTGTCATGATTATAAATTCTTTGGTGGTCAGCTTCTGTTTAGGGGGAGGTGTTGGCGCACCCAGAGACTTTCTGATCAGGGCTAAATCTTTGGCTTTACTGCGTGCTGATAAAAATCCAAAATGCCTTAGTTTGACAAAGCGCTTTGGCAAAATGTGTTCTGCAAAATAGCTTAAAAACTGTATGCCTGAAATAGTTTTGGTTTTAGATGTTTTTGTCTTGCGATCCAAGTATGTAAAGGTCACATGAGTTTCAGATACATGTAGTATCCGATAATTAGAAATACAGATTTTATGTGTATATCGCCCCAGATATTCCAATACCTGTTCAGGACCGCCAAATGCTTTTTTAGCATATACATTCCATTCTTTTCCATACAACTTATTTTTGATAGCCTTGTGCTTGGCTAATGCATCAGCAGGTAGCTTAAGTTGCTTAGACTTAAATAAGTCATGTATGCCTGCTAGTAATTTACCTCTGAACAGACGAGACATGGCACGTACTGGAAATAGAAAATTGCCATTACTTTTAGCTTCTTTCCACTGTCCTGATTTAGTCAATCCGCCAGCGGGGACAATACAATGGACATGGGGATGATAGGTCAATTGTTGCGTCCATGTGTGCAGTACGTTGATGCCACCAATTTTCCCATTGATACTCCGTTTCGGGTCATAACCAAAGGTCAATAACGTATCTTTTACAGCTCGCATCAGCAGACCATAAAGCAGTGTTTTATTATACCTAAAATACATATACAACTCACTTGGAATGGTAAAGACACAATGAAAATACTTGACAGGCAGCAAGTCATGCTGCCTGTCGACAATCCATTTTTCTTTATTCACGCCTTGACAGTTCGGACAATTCCGATTGCCACAAGAGTTGTAATGTATTTTAGTGTAAGAACAAGTGTCACAACCTTCACGATGGCCACCCAGAGCTGCTGTCTTGCACAAACTCATCAGTTTGAGTATAGACAATTGGTGTGCGCTGAGTGATCTTTGCGATTCTAGTTGTGGCAAAAAACGCTGTATGACTGTAGTCAAATCATGCTTGCTCACTCGGCTTTATTTTCCCAACTATCCAAGGGACTAAAGTCAGGCACCAATGGCGTCTCACTGACTTGCAGATAAATCAAGGTTGTATTCAGTGAACAGTGTCCGAGCAGCATTTGCAGTCGTTTAATATACATGCCATGCTCTAGACAGTGAGTGGCAAAACAATGCCTGAGCACATGCATGGTAACCTCTCTATTGATTCCACTTTTCTTTCTGGCATTTTCCAAAGCATGGCGGATGGCTCCTTCGCTAATTTTGATTCCTTTTTTTCTGCCATTAAATAGGTAAACCTTGGGTCGATACTTTTTAAAATAGGTGCGCAGTTCGACTAGCACAGCATGACTCAAGACAGTGTATCGATCCTTTTTGCCTTTGCCTTTGACAATGCGCAATCGACACTTGCCGTCTTTAGTTTCGATGTCCTCAATCTTTAAATGCCGCAGTTCACTTCTGCGGAGTCCTGAGGAATAGATGAGTCGAAACATGACTCGATGCTTATCATTCCTGCAGGCATCAAAGAGTTTGGTTAATTCTTCACGACTCAAGATTTTTGGTAGACTAGGGTGTTCCTTAGGATAAGGAATCCTATCAGCAAATTTCTGATCATCGAGAATATGAGCCCAATAATATCTGAGGCCTGCGACATACATTTTATTCGTGCGCCAGTTCACTTGATGCTTGTCAGTGAGGGACACTAGAAAATCGAGGACTTCATCAATATCCATTTCACTTGGATGTACCAAATCGTGGAAGCGCACTAATCGCTCCACAGCACGAACATAGGATGTGATGGTTTGCTTAGACTTATCTTCCACTGTCATGCGATTTATCATCGGCATGGTAATGGATAATACATCCTGAGAATGTTGTACTTTTAATGAACCCTTATCAGGGTTTGGTTTTAGACTTATCATGTCTTTGTATTTATAAGATTAAATAACTAAGACATGGCAAGTCTCTTACCAAGTTAGATTGGA
>CALGLU010000109.1 GCA_937959275.1 uncultured Saprospiraceae bacterium
ATTAACAATTAAGATGTTAAACTAACAAAAGAAAAAGAAGCAAAAAGAAAATATACATAGTAGTAATAGTAATGTGATTATAAATAATCAATTACAATACTAAAGGGACAGGCAGGTGCGAAGTGCCGCGTGGAATGGTTAAAAAAAGTCTCCAATTGGCGGGATTTTTGGTAAAAATCATGACAATTGGATTTCAATTAAAATACCTCTGACACTAGCTAAACGACATTGGGTTTTAACCACTTGAAAATTATCAAACGGATATTGGGGTTTTCAAGCTCGAATCAATGTATTTCAATCGTATGCCTCTGACATTGAAAACATCAGAGATCCAGAGCTGGTTTTCAAGCTCGAATCAATATGATAAGGCATCAAGTCACAAAGGATCAGGAAGAAGGATTATAATTGATTAAACTAATGTATATCTAATAATTGCAAATAGTATACTTCTAAATCTAGATTGATAATTCAATCCTCATTAAATTTAATATCTTATGCACGCATCAAAAATTAGATCATGCGCCAGACCACGCTTATTCTCTTTTTTTTATTAACGTATTACCTCTTATGTGCACAGGTACAAGAATCACATCATTTTTCAGGTACTGAGACTATATCTATTTCGGCAGACTATGACTATCTGCTTTTTACACCAAGTAATACTGAATTACAAGAAGGAGGCAATTTGCCCTTGATTGTATTTTTGCATGGAGCTGGAGAGAGAGGAGACAGTATCGATTTAGTTAAAGTGCATGGCCCGCCTAAGCTCGCTGAGCAAGACAAAGATTTTCCATTCATGGTGCTCTCACCGCAGTGCTCCTCAGGTGGTTGGTGGGAAGCCAATAAAGTCGATATGTTAATTGATGAAGTCGTCAGAAATCATAAGGTAGATAAAAATCGGATTTATCTAACTGGGTTGAGTATGGGTGGTTATGGGAGTTGGGATTTGGCACAGTATAATCCTGGGCGTTTTGCGGCAGTCGCTCCTATTTGTGGAGGTAGTCGGATGAATGCGTTTAGGGCTTCTAAAATGAAAGCGATTCCAACATGGACGTTTCATGGAGCGATGGATAGTGTTGTGCCACTTGATGGTACCACCCGGATTGTGAGGGCACTTAAGGATATTGGAGCGGATGTTCAGTATACAATTTATCCTATGGCTGGACATGATTCTTGGACAGAGACATATGCTAATCCTGAGTTATATAGTTGGTTTTTATCTCATCGCCTCACAGATTGATTATGAAGCATTGTTTATATCTAATAGTCATCTCAATTAGCTGCATAGGATTGTCCGCTCAGGATGTCGTTATTAAAAATGTCAATCTGATTGATGTCCGCTTAGGAGAAGTTCATGAAGCAAAAGATGTGATAATAAAGGATGGAATTATACATGGCATACAGGCATCCGATGACAAGCATTATCCTGATGAAATACATGGTGAAGGCAAATTTCTGATTCCAGGGCTAATTGATGCCCATATTCATTTATTTCAATCTGGTGGTTTGTATACTCGCCCAGATGCTTTTGATGCTAGATCAGTGAGGCCGTATACTGATGAGCGTCAGTGGTTATCTGATAATGCTGAACAAATATTAAATCGATATTTATCAAAAGGGATTACCTCTGTGATTGATATTGGTGGTCCGATGTACCAGTTTAGACTTAGAGATAGCTTAAACCGCCAATCGAATACAGCTCATGTTTATTTAACTGGGCCGCTCATCTCTACCTATTTGCCACCTGCACTTGATGTGAGTTCGCCTCCCATAATCAAAGTGCAAACACCTGAAGAGGCGATTCAATTGGTGCGTGAGCAAGTGGCTGCAGGTACTGACTTTATTAAAATTTGGTATATCGCCCTCCGTCCTCAAGATGCGATTGACAATTATCCAATTATTGAAGCAACCGTTAAAGAAGCTAAGTTGAATCATTTACCAGTCGCTGTACATGCCACTGATTTGGCAACAGCAAAATTAGCCTTAACTGCTGGTGCAGATTTTTTAGTACACAGCGTAGTCGATGTAATCATTGATGATGAATTTATTGCCCTGCTGAAGTCATCAGGCGCTGTCTATTGTCCGACTCTTGAAGTCAGTACGAATTATGACAAAGTCTTTTTTAGCGATTTTGAAATATCCGATATTGATTATGAAATTGCTCCACCTATCCCATTAGGTACGGTGATGGATTTGAACCATCTGCAGGGTATTGAGGATTTGGATTATTATCAACGAAATAAGGCAGCGATTCAATCTGGAAATCAACAGCGCGATCAAAGACAGGTAGAGAACCTAAAAATTGTCCACGACAATCAATTACCTATCGCCTTAGGTACGGATGCTGGTAATATTGGCACGATGCACGTGTCCTCCTTTTTCAAAGAAGTGCAAGCCATGAAAGCTGCGGGGATGGACGCGGCTGCCATTTTAAAAAGTGCCACGTTAAATGCTGCTAAGACCATCGCTATGGAGGATCAAATAGGAACGGTAGACATTGGGAAGCGAGCAGACTTAGTCGTCCTTAATGATAACCCCTTGATAGATATCAGGGCATTGGAATCGATTGATCTGATCCTAAAGAAAGGGACACCAATCGAACCTGAATCATTGCTTACAAATACGCCTGAGCAACTTGTTCAGCAACAATTAAACGGCTATAATGGCCATAATTTAGAGGCTTTTCTTGTGCCTTATGCCGATACAGTTAAAATATTTGAATTTCCAAATAAGCTCATTATGAGTGGAAAGAAAGAAATGCGGGATAAATATGACTGGATAGAAAAAGCACCTGATTTGCATTGTGAATTAGCTAACCGGATCGTGAAAGGACATATCGTCATTGATTATGAAAAAGTCATCTTTGATGCATCTAAAGCACCTATTGAAGCAATCGCTATATACAAAGTATCTGGTAATAAAATAGTAGAAGTGACTTTCTTGGATTAGAGACATTCTTCAATACCTCTATACACAGACACACATACCACGAATCGACTACAAGATGATGGCTTTGCCTAATTCTTATCTAGATTTCATTTAATTTAATCGTTTAAACAGTGGTATTCGAAATGAAATTGGAACATGAGGACAGTGAGCCTAATTCACCGCATCACAATAGACTATCGAATCTTGGTGGAGAGATACATTTACGATATGAAGCTTTATTCCATAACACGCTTGATGGTATACTCATATATAATTATATCAACAAGGAGATTGTAGATTGCAATAAAGCAGCAGGCACATTGCTTGGCTATCCAGATGAAAGAGAATTAATTGGCAAATCTGACTTAGAGTTTGTACCAAAATATGATGTTCTTTTCCCTGACCAAGATTTGCATTCATATATAGTTGAGAATGGTAAACGAGTGATGAATGGTGAATCGTTTAGCACCCAAGGTATATTTCTTGGCTTTAATAATCAGCGATATTTAATAAAGGCGAATGTGGTTCCTACATTTTTTCAATCAGGAGAAGCGTTTATCATTTTTAAGGATGTGACAAATGAGGTGCTGAGTAAAAAGGCATTAAGAGCAAGTGAAGGGAGGTATAGAGACATATATGAAAATTCGCATGAAGGGATTATCTATATTGATTCTAATAGTCTGGATGTTATCATGTGTAACAATAGAGCGCTTGAAGTATTTGGGGCTTCTGATATTCAAGAATTTAGAAAAATTGATGCTTCGTATTTTTACCTCGATGATGGTAGTACACAGCTCAGTAGTAAACGGATGTATATCAGTATTGTTAGAAATGCGCTATGCAATGGACGGTCTACTTTCTCTCTTTGGTTTAAGAATTTAAAAGATGTTTTAATAAGAATCGAAGGTGTACTTGTCTGTGATAACAGTAAGCGAAAGCACCCAAAATTAATTGCCTTTGTTAGAAATGTTACTGAGCTCTATGAATCACAAATTGCCTTGCATCAAAAAAATGAACAACTCAATTCATATATCGATTCTAATTTGCAGCTAGAAAATTTTGCCTATTTAGCGTCTCATGATTTACAGACACCACTACGGTCTATTATTAGTTTTTCTCAATTATTAGAAAGAAGACTCGATGCTAAGTTGGAGCCTTCTGAAAGAGAATTGTTTAAGTTTATAACGAGTTCTGGACGCAGCATGGGTGAGATTGTAAACCAATTGTTATCTTTTTCTAAAGTGGAAAGAGACCCCTTCAAACGGACAAAAATTGATTTAGATAACTTGTTTAATCAATTGAGCATTGATATGTCTTCTGATATAAAAGGAAGTAATGCTGTGATAGAATTTAACTTTAATTGCCAAGAGATCATAGCTGATAGACAGAAAATTATGTTGCTTCTGAGAAATCTGTATTCTAACTCAATAAAATTTATAGAAAAGGGGACAAGACCACATATCCAGGTATTCTGTGATGAAAAACCCTTACACTGGTTGTTCTGTATAAAGGATAATGGCATTGGAATAGATAAAAAATATCATGATACTATATTTGCCATGTTTAAACGACTTCATGTAAAGGAGGAATACAGTGGGTCAGGCTTTGGTCTATCCATGGTAAAGAAAATCATTGACTTACATAAAGGCGCTGTTTGGGTCGAATCCTCTTTGGGTGCTGGGACTAGTATTTATTTTACAATAGCGAAACAACTGTAATTAGTATTTCCATGCAATATTAAATCCGACCAATTACAATAATTCGACAACTTCACCACAAATAGCCTACAAATACCTTTTTTTAAAAATAATGAGTTGAAAATGATCTAATTTTCTAAGTATAACAATTGATAACATACCTAATATGAATGAAAGTACTGTGAGCAGGCAATACGATATTTCAAATCAAGGCAGTGAGGTTCACTTTCGTTACGAAGCCTTATTTCATAATACCCTTGATGGTGTGCTAATTTACAATTACATTATCGATGAGGTCATTGATTGTAATAAGGCAGCAGGGACAATTTTAGGATATACTAATGAAAGAATACTTATTGGTAAAAAGAGGACAGATCTTGCACCTCGATTTGATCCCATGTTTCCTGGAGTGGATATTCATGAGGCATCATATCAAAATGGCCTTAGGGCAATCAATGGTGAATCGTTTAGTTCAATCGGTATTGTTTTGGGTCATGATGGTCAGCGCCATCTAATGAAGGCGAATATAGTCCCTACATTTTATCAACCAGGAGAAGCATTCATTATATTTAAAGATGTCACGGATGAAGTACTAAGTAAGAAAGCCTTAAAAGCTAGTGAAGGGAGATATAAGGACATCTACGAAAATTCACATGAAGGGATAATCTATATCGATTCGAAAAGCCTTGACATCATTATGTGCAATAACAGAGCACTTGAAATGTTTGGCGCATCAGATATTCAAGATATTAGAAAAGTGGATTCATCTACCTTTTTTCTTGATGATTGTAGTACACAATATTGTAGCAAGCGTCTGTATATTGAGATTGTGAGTAAAGCACTCAAAGACGGACGATCTACATTTTCGCTATGGCATAAAAACTTTAATGATGACTTGTGCAGGATAGAAGGCGTCGTTGTGAGTGATAATAGCCAAAGTAAATTCCCCAAATTAATAGCGTTTATCAGAGATGTAACGGAGCTCTATCAATCTCAGAATGCGATTGCTCAAAAGAATAAACAATTAAATACATACATAGATTCTAATTTGCAATTAGAGAATTTCGCTTATTTGGCATCTCATGATTTACAAACTCCTTTACGATCTATTATCAGTTTTTCGCAATTGTTAGAAAGAAAGATAGATCCGAAATTAAATCCTTCTGAGAAAGAATTATTCAGATTCATTAGAGAATCTGGTGAAAGTATGGGTGATATGATTGATCAATTATTACAGTTTTCTAAAATTGAAAAAGATCCTTTAGATAGAGCAACAATGGATATTGAAATTCTTGTCAATCAATTAAAAATTGAGATGGCATCTGAAATTCAAGAAAATGGAGCTGTCATAAAATTTGAATCCGACTGTAAAGAAATAGTCGCTGATCGCAATAAATTGAGAGAGGTCTTAAGAAATTTATTATCTAATTCTCTAAAATTTAAAAAGGAATATGCAATACCACTCATTCTCATTAGCTGTGAAGAAAAACCCCTACACTGGTTGTTTTGTGTTAAGGATAATGGGATAGGTATAGAACATGAATACCAGGATGCAATATTTACCATGTTTAAAAAGCTGCATGTTAAATCAGAATTTGGTGGCTCAGGCTTTGGCTTATCGATGGTAAAGAAAATTATAGAATTGCACAATGGGTCTCTCTGGGTCGAATCATTACCTGGCTATGGCACAAGTATGTATTTTACGTTAGCAAAATCGGTATTCATCCCACAAGTCAAGTAGACATCCACCATTGAGATTTAGGCTCATGTTTACCTAGAATCACACTCTCACCAATGCGCGGTGTAATTAAATCAATATTTAATTTTGATGCTGCAGCTGTAAGACGCTGGATCGGATCAGTCCAACTGTGAGGAGCCAAGGTGAAAGCTCCCCAATGAATCGGAATTAATTTCTTACCCTTTAATTCTATAAAAGCCTGTGCTGTCTCTTCTGGTATCATGTGATTTTCTTTCCACATATAGTGGTATTGCCCACACTCCATAAAACACAGATCAAATGGTCCGTAGGCATCCCCAATTTTGGTAAAGCCACCATAATAGCCAGAATCTCCATTAAAAAATATGGATTGTTGTTCACTTTTAATCACCCATGAGCACCACAAGGTTTTATCACGCCAGGCAAATTTGCGACCACTAAAATGCTGGTTAGGTGTACTGATCAATGTTAGGTGTTTGAAGCGTCTCCCTTCCCACCAGTCGGACTCTGTAATCAGCTCAGCTGCGACACCCCATCGCTTCAAATGTGCTGCGACACCCAAAGGCACAAACCAATGGCCTACTTTGCTTTTCAAACGTTTAACCGACTTGTAGTCCAGATGATCATAATGGTCGTGTGTATATATCACGGCATCAATCTCTGGAAAATCCTCTGGCGCTAAAGGCACCTCTTTATGAAATCGCCTCACAGCAAATGGCACAGGCGCCGCTGCTTTGCCTAGCATAGGATCCATAAGCAAGCTCACACCCTCAATCTCAATCAATACAGCTGAGTGACCAAACCAAGTGACTCTCAATGGCTCATCAGGTCGTTGTGCAAAGTCTTCCTTTGTCCGTTTAAGATACGCCACCTGATGTCTTGGTTTTCTATCTACTTTGCCCGTGTTACTTTCCTGCATCAGTTTGGGCATTTTTGATAAGGTCATGTCAGCGCGTTTTCTATCCTGATTTCTAAATCGACCCTTTATAAATTGTGGTGAGGTTTTTATCCGTTCGAGACTCTCGCCTTGACTCTCAGCTCCAAACACCGCTGTTTTCATAAAGAGAAAAATCGAAATAACGAATAGTGCAATAAAGAGTAGAAAATATAGGATCCAGATCAAGAGGGTGAGGTTAAATCAAAATTAAAATCAAAATCAAAAATAGAATGAAAATCAAATTGTATTGCTATAAACGTCGATAGGTTGAATATGTTTATTTGATTAGGCAGAGGTGACTTCGAAAACGTTTTTCAATATCAATACCAATGTTAATGTCAATATCAATGTCAATGTCAATGTCAATGGTACGAGGATTTCCGCTGCGCTCCAACAATTACTATCAACTATCAACTATTGACTGTCAACTATCAACTACCCCCTATTTATTATCCGCACTCCCATTCACATCGCCGACCTTGTAGCCGATGATTTGGATAGGCTCTGAAGGTAGTTCTGTAAGTGTGATGCTTTGAGGTACGAAGTCCCAGGAATTTCGATTTTCAAACTCTGTTGATAAACCGAGTATGACTCGTAATAACAACACAATATCTAGGCTTGAAATGGAGCCATCATTATTGATGTCTGCTGCTAAGGGAGAGATGTCATCTGTAAACGGTACAAGGTCTAGAATGTGATTGGCCATCCGCACCAAGTCCACACTTGATACGCCATTGGCAGGATTATCAGATCTCGAATAATCAAGGCTTAAACTATTAATGATAACAACATTATTAAATTCGAAAAAGCCATTCTCATCAGTTGTTGTCGATTGACCACTTGCCAAATTTATTGCCACGCGTGCGATACCATCACCTTCTTGATCTTTAATGAAACCTGAAAAGTATCTTACACCTGAGACAACATCACTGCCATCACAATCTTCATCAATGCCATTATCTGGAAAATCAACGGCATTCGGGTTGATGGCTGGATTCGTATCGTCACAGTCTTCTGGTGTTGAGAAGCCGTCATTATCTAGATCTGTATTGACATTGACGACTAGGGTATAGGCACTTATACTAAAACATCCAGATTCATTAGTCACCTTAATTGCATACGTTGTTGTGCTGTCAGGATTTGCTATGGGCTGAGCGATGAAAGGGTCGCTTAATGCTGTGGTTGGCGTCCATTCATAGGTGAAACCTTCTACTGCTGCTAAGCCACCCAATCGAATGCCTCCTGTTGAATCTGGAAACAGATTGTTAGGTTGAGCCTCAGCATCAGGTAGTGATCCAAATCTGAAATGTGTCAAACTTTGGCTATCAGCTTGATTATCCGAAATGATGTACATGAAGTCCTCAAAGACAACTACGCCTTCTGGTTTATAAATATGCGCATCAGTAATTTGTAAATCAGCAATGGGTTTAGAGTCAAAATATTCTGGTCTCGCTAAATCCAAATGAAATATTTCTTTTCGTTTCTCGCTGACAATAATGAACTCCTGACTTCGAGATGGATCAGTTAGGCTTAAATGGTAGATATCTGAAAAGTCTACATTCGTCCCATAAAAGTCTTGATTTTCCACGGCAGTGGGCACCTCTTCAATAATAATAAGCGCATCATCTGGGAAGTCAGACACTTCGGTATAGGTTTGAATGGACTTATATAATTTAGGCATATTATTGCCTTCATTTTCTTCAATAAAGTATAGATAACCAGCAGTATCAATTGTGACGCCTTCAAAACCATCACCTCTATTAAATAGTGGTCTATTGCCATTCCGAAATGCAAATTCGAGGCCTATCGTTGTTTCAACTTCACAAGTAGAGACATTTGAACTGCTATTCGCTGAAGTACTGATTAAGAATAGACGATTCGGATCTAATGTGGATGAACCTTCATATAAGACAACGTAGTAAAATCTAAAATCTCGTTCGAAGAGATAGGAAATACCTTCGAAATCATTGCCTTGACTCGTCAAGCATGTGGCAATCGTATTTGCATTATCACCATCGATACCTTGACCAAATGAATTGATATTTTCAAATAAAAGTGTACCATCCTCTGCAATAGCGACGATTTGTGCTGGGCTTGTACTTGTATTGACGGTTACTGATGATAGCTCAAATGGAAATGAAACCGCTGTATTATCTTCGTTTGGTTCACAGCTATATTCGGTTAGGAATTGACCTGTAAGCTGTATAGCGAATAGGCTAAAACAGAATGTATATCTGAGTGTTTTACTAATTTTTAAGTTAAGATTAGCAACCATATGGTGTATCATTGATAAATCTTCTATTTGGCTTGTCATTTGTATATGTCAAATATCCCACCAAGATTTCAAAAATGGTCTGATTAGTTGACTCAAAGGTCTTTTGGGACAAGAATTTAACGCTATTTGGGTGGAATTTTAACTGATGAGAGGGAGTAGGGAATTTGGAGTAGGGAATTTGGAGGAGGGAGGAGGAAGTAGGAAGGAGGAAGTAGGGAGGAGGAAGGAGGAAGGAGGAAGGAGGGAGGAGGGAGGAGGAAGTAGGGGCCTTAGGTACAACAACTTTATTGTTTTGAATTTAATTTTTGTCTACGGATAAACTCGTTTGGTCTATTGTGTTTTTTTAACTTCAGTAAGTTTCTTATTTTCCGTCCAAATGTTATTGGATTATGAATACATTTAGCGATCCAAAGAGCTATTCTTTTAACCTAGAAAGAGATCAAGTTACCACACGTCGGGAGATCATTATTGCCGCTGTGTTTGGGATCATTTTGACACTTAATGGACTTATTTATGTACTAAACGCTATCACGGAGGGATCATTCAAGCTAGATTTCTTTGCAGGAGCATTTATAACTATTGCAGGCATTATCGGTATAGCTGGTTATTTTGTTCAACATAAAAAACCCAGAAAAGCTGTGTTTTATCTGACTATTCATCAGGGAATACTCAGGTATCGTTGGGGGGCATTTCAAAAAGAAAAAGAAGTTAGTCTTGATCAACTCAACTATACGACATCGTCTCCCTATGAAATCATACTCCGTTTGTTTGATAAGAGCGAGATTTTCATAGACTACAATCAGTTCAAAAACCCCACAAAATTTGAAGAACTCAAGGAAGTGTTGCGTAGCTATCACCAGAAGAAGAAACGCAAAGCAATCAAGCAGTTTTAGCAAACTACATATTAGTCTTTATTATAATTCGGCTACCCATAAATTCCCAAATCACGCGACTGCATAGGAATCCTTTAGGAATTTAATGGGCGTAGAGGAAAATCTGATGAGAAGACATGCAGCTTCTTTTGCACAAAGCGATTCATTATCTAAATGAAAGCCGCAAAAATAGCTTACTATACGTTTTCTAAGTTAGATATTGTATATTTTACATATTATAATTAGTTTTCGGGTATTGTGGACTATTTAAACATGATCGGTCTTATCCTTTTTGGGTTTTGTATCTCAAGCCAGATGCAAGCACAAGCTCAAATTGAGTTGATGAATCCATCATTTGAAAAATATGGAGTCAATACCAATAATAACCTAGAAGGTTGGAATACATGTATTTATGGTGAAAATTCGCCTCCTGATATTCATGCCTTAGGAGACATGAAGTGGAGCAATGCCACGCAACCACAAGGAGGTTCTTCCTATCTAGGTCTTGTAGTTAGACCTGATAGTACCGGAGAGAATATTAGCCAACGGCTCGTCCAGCCTATTTTAAAAGATCATTTTTATAGTTTTCAAATCCATTTGGCGAAACCAGAACGATATTTAAGTCGGGTGCGAATTGAAGGTGCAGACAATTTATCAGAAGGCTTAAGTGAGACAACGACTAATTTTGCTCATGCTGTAAAATTGCAAGTTTGGGGTTTTGAAGGCGTGTGCAAAGCGGGTGCTTTATTGGCAGAGACAGACGCCATCGATCACACAGAGTGGAAAGCGTATACCATCAATATACAACCAACAGAAGATTTTTATCATTTGGCTTTTATTCCGGTATTTGCGCAGGATAGAGCTTATGCTGGATGTGTACTTATGGATGAATGTACTCCACTGTTTGAGACTGACGCCAGTTTCACGTATAATTATAAGAAGCCAAATATTGATTCATTATTTTTAAATTATGAATCCAACTATAATGAATCGTCAGATGAATACCTGTTAAGAGGATCGTTTGTGAGTTATTATCCAAAGGGGAATAAAAATAACTATTGGACGTATGATTTTTCAAATCAGGGATTTTATTCAAAACGACTTCATGAGAACTCAAGTTACAGGCCGCGAACGACAGAGTATCGATATAATGAAGACAATGTCCTAACCGATAAAGTTGTGTTTTATGAATACATCCATCACACTGCCTATTATAAGGATTCCAAAATAGCGAGTATCAAGCGCTATGAAAATGGGAGTCTGAATGGTAAGCAAAAACTGTATTGGCCATCTGGTAATGTTATGATGGAATTTGAAATGTCTACGGAGAAGAAATACCAAAAACGCGATACTGATAATAGTTTAGTCTTTGATTTTAAACATCGTGTAAAGCATATTTATATGGCCAAGGAAGATGGCATGAAATTAGAGAAATTTAAAATCCCCAAAGATTCTGAGTTGGGAGATTTATGTATTACTCAAGGTAAGGAATTAGTGATGTATAACACGCGAGGAAGCCTAATGGGTAAAATTCAATTAAATGAAACTTCGTTAAATCCAAATGAATTATTGAGTATATTGAGAAGATGAAATCTTGTCTTACTCTGTTTATCATATTGGTGTCGCTTGGATGTCAACCTCGACTCGCTGACACAATTCAACAAACTACAGAAACAACGCCGGCTACAATACCTGAACAATCAGTTACTGATGAAGACGCATTACTAGAAGCCGACCAACTAAATGTTTTGTGGATTGTCGCTGAGGATTTAAGTGAGTATTTGCCGATGTTTGGTGATCCCACGATAACGACTCCAAACTTGAGTCGCCTTGCTTCAGAAGGAGTTTGTTATGATCAGTTTTTTACACCTGCAGCAGTTTGTGCGCCAGCTCGGAGTGGTATTGCCCTAGGGATGTATCCGACACATTTGGGATCAAATCATATGCGCACAGGCCCTTGGTTTAATTCAAATATATCTCAGGAAAGGATTGATGGGTATTCAAAAAAAGATTTACCGGAAGGTGTCAATAGTTATGAGGCTATTGCACCAGAAGGTGCTAGGATGATGAGTGAATATTTGAGAATGGCTGGGTATTATTGTACAAATAATTCGAAGGAGGATTATCAATTTGTCAAAACGGTGACGGCGTGGGATGAGTGTGGCACGAAAGCCCATTGGCGAAATCGGAAAGATAGTTCGCAGCCTTTCTTTTCAATTTTTAATTTGACAGTCACTCATGAATCGCAGATATGGGCGAGAGCAAAGGATTCGCTGTGGGTGGATGCAGATTTGGAAGTGACGGTGCCGCCCTATTTGCCAGATACAGAAGTCGGTCGACAGGACATGCGTCAGATGTATTCTAATATTAAGCAGATGGATGCTCAGGTTGGGGAGCTCTTAGCCGAGCTTGAAGCAGATGGGCTATTGGAGAAAACAATTATTTTTTGGTACTCAGATCATGGTGGTCCTTTGCCAAGACAAAAGCGATTGCTGTATGACTCTGGGATCAAGGTGCCGATGATTATTCGATTTCCTCATCAAGAACGCAAGATGACACGCAATGATGACTTGGTTAGTTTTATTGATTTGGCTCCGACAGTCTTATCCTTGGCAGGGATTACGCCTCCGCCGCACATGGATGGGAAAGCATTTTTAGGGACATTTAAACGGTGGACTCCGGCGCAGTATGTGTTTGCAGCTGGGGATCGATTTGATGAGCAGTATGATCAGAATAGAGCTGTTCGTGACAAACGGTACAAGCTGATTCAGTATTTGATGCCAGAGAAGTCGATGTTTTTACACGTTAATTATCGCGACCAAATGCCGATCATGCAAGAATTGCATCGCTTGCGAAAGGCAGGGGAATTGACGCCAACGCAGGCGTTATGGTTTAGGGAGACTAAGCCAGAGTTTGAGTTTTTTGATACACAGACGGATCCTCATGAGATTAACAATTTGATTGATGATCCAGCATATGCAGATCAGGTAGCTGAGTTAAAGCAAGCCTTGAACAGATGGTATAAAGAAGTGCCTGATCAGATGCGTCAGGATGAGCGAGACTATCTAGCTACCTTATGGCCTGGTGGTGTGCAGCCTGTTGTCGCAGAGCCAGTCATAACTATATCTGGAGATAAGATCGTTCTAAAGAATTCGGGAGCTTGGGCTTCGATAGGCTATCAATTTGTTGTGTCAGGAGAACAAGCAAGCGCTGATCAATGGGAGGTATACACTAAGCCAATTAAAAAAATTGAAGGTAAGACAATTCATGTGATTGCGGATCGGGTGGGGTATAAGCCGAGTGGTCTTGTGTCATTAGAGCTTTAGTTAATCACTCAGGTTTTACAGTATTGCATCTTATGGGTTCTGCGGCTTCTAAGGGCTCTGGTTTAAATTAGACCTCGTTCCATTGTGATTTTAACTAACTCTGCTGTGTTTTTTGCATCAAATTTGATGAGTAAATTTTTCCTATGACTATCTATTGTATGAATGCTTAGATTCAGTTGTTCAGCGATGGATTTATTGGAGAGTCCTTCAGCGATCATTTCTAGGACTTCTTTCTCTCGACGTGTCAGATGGTTTTGTTGTTTTTGTTCAACCTGAAAAACATTTGTAATCATTAAGCCTATTAATTTATGACTGTAATAGGTGCCACCGTTATGCACGGTTTCGA
The DNA here is from genome assembly GCA_937959275.1 of uncultured Saprospiraceae bacterium. Classification (GTDB taxonomy): domain Bacteria; phylum Bacteroidota; class Bacteroidia; order Chitinophagales; family Saprospiraceae; genus CALFUK01. The sequence continues at coordinate 14,099 of CALGLU010000109.1, forward strand.
TTGCTTTGATCATTTCGGAGGCTGATTCATCTTTGAGCAGATAGCCTTTAGCTCCATAAGCTGTCATGCGTTTGACATAACTCGCTTGCTTGTACATACTAAGAGCGATTACTTTTATTGATGGATGTTTTTTTGAAATGGCTTTGCATGTTTCGACTCCATTCAACTCGGGCATATTGATATCTAAGAGGACGATATCTACTTCTAGCTTATTTAAAATATCTAATACTACCTTCCCATTCTGCGCAATGGCGACAACATCAATATGCTCAATATCTGAAAAGTAAGAACAAATACCGTCCAAAAGTACCTTATGGTCATCAGCGATTAACAGTCGTATCATCAGAGGGTTACTTAATTCCTTAAATTAATGAAACTTTATGAATGAATCACTCCCTATTAGTTAGGATTTGTGATTGAGTCGTGTACATCTATTTAGACAGAGCGTTTATTTGCTTTGGGTAAGACATAAGAAGCACATTTAGATCTTTTTAATTCTAAGAAGAAATTCTTCTTTTCTTCTTCTCGCTAGTGGAGCTGTCATCCCATTGTCTAAGACAATCGTACCGTCTTTTTGGTATTGTTTTATTTTAGACATATTGATGAGATGAGATCGATGAGATAGAAAAAATCCCGATGATTCAAGAATCCGATTGAATTGGCCAATATTATATGAACTCAATATTTTAGTCCCAGAATCTAGAATAACATTAGTATATTTTTGATCGCCTTCACAGACTACAATTTCATCAACTTTTACGAAATCAATTCCATTGATTGAGGGGATTCCAATTTTACGGTTGACAGCAGACTTCTCCTGCATATTATCAAATAGGATTTGATATCTATCATGTGTGATTTTATCGTTGATATGACTTTCAGCTTTGTGTACGGCTTCAATTAGATTGTCTGAAGAAATTGGCTTGAGTAAGTAGTCTGTTGCAGATATTTTAAAGGCATCAATTGCATATTCATCATAGCCTGTTACGAAAATGATTTCAAAGTCAACTTTTGGGCAGGCTCTCACGAATTCAAAGCCGTTCATGTGTGGCATCTCTATATCAAGAAATACAATATCTGGTGTAGTGATTGTTAATTCGCTCAGGGCTGTCCTAGGGTCTTGATAAACAGCTGTCACTTGAACTGTTGGACACAATTCTTCAATTAAGCTGTTGAGTAAAGCACCTGCTTTATATTCATCATCAATAATGATCGCCTTTAATATTTTATTCATTGGAAAACGTTCTTAATATTTGCTTTTTAATTTTGTATGAATTTTATATGTGCAATGGTGCCAATTACTTTTCCATATTTATCTAGTTTGTCATGGTAATTAATTTTAGTTTCACCACTGCCTTGGCTGTTTAATATTGTCATTCTTTCATCAATGATTTGGGTAGCTCTAGATTTGTGATTCCCTTTTTTTCGAAGTTTAATTTTTTGTGCTGCGTCTCTGCCAATACCATTGTCGATGATCGTACATTCTAATCCATTTGCGAGTTGGCTAAACTTGATGTCAATATGACCAACCCTATCTTCTAAGTGACTAATGCCATGTACGATTGCATTTTCAACATGAGGTTGTAAAATCATAGTCGGGATGTGTTGGTCAGTATTCAGTGAACTTGATATGTTATAATCGAATTTATTCTCAAACCTTAGTTTTTCAAGATCCAGGTACAGTGTTAACAGATTAATCTCTTCTGTAACTGGTAATTTATCATTTCTAGATGATTCTAAAAAGTATCTCATCAATTTTGAAAACTTTGCTAAATAATCTCTAGCCAATACTTTTTCATTCATTTGAATATAATATTGAATAGAATTTAAACAATTAAAAACGAAATGTGGATTTAGTTGAGATCGTAAAGATTCAAGTTTAATTGTAGTAAGTCTATTTTCCAGTTCAGTTTTCTCTATCAATAGTTTATTCTGCCTAGTTATCCAATATCTAGCAATTAGAAAACAAAGCACCGCGATAAATAGCCCATAGATTATAAATTCGAATAGTTGGCCGTAATTTGGTTTAATGTTAATCTCTGCAATTTTTACGGTTTCATTTTTTAGAGTAGATTGGAATAGGTCATATTGTCCTGTCGTCATTCCAGAAATTCGAACTGAGTTATTTGTATGCTCGATATCAATTGTTTCACCATCTTTCAATACAGATAGATGCGCGAAGTTAGCTTGGGGTGATGCCTTGTTTTTGTAGTAGGAGTCAAACACAAGCTCCTTTGGTGTAAAATTATAGGTATAACTCATGCCGTCAATCGTTGGTGAATGATAGTCATTCTGATAATACCCTTTCATATTATATAACCGGACTTGATTGTCCGTTGCTGAATAAAATGCTGGTAGTACGATCTCGGTAAGACCATTTAGCGAGCCAAAGAATATACTATTGTCTAGTGTATCTGTAGCGAATGAATTAAATTCCCAAGAGCTTAATCCGTCCTTAATTGTCAGACGCTTTAGAAAATTATATTCATTATTTAATAGTGCTATGCCTTTGAATGTGGAAACCCAAAAGTTATTGTTAGAGTCAAGTATTATATCTGTGACACGATTTGAAATGGGTTGCTTTGTGAAATCCAGATGACGTTTTAAATGTAGGCTGTCATCTAATATGTAAATGCCGTTAGATCGAGTGCAAATATAAATAGCGTCATTGAAAGCTCTAATGGATGAGACGCGTTGTTGGTCAAGTGCATCAACAACTGACATCTTTTTAGAAGTTGGATCAAATTCAAATAATGCGGTTTTTGTCCCGCATAGAAATTTTGATTTTATTTTACTAACTGTCCAAATGTCATAATTTAATTTATTGAATATAAGATCTAGTTTTTTTGATTCCAGATTATACAAGTAAATAATACCATAGATGTTTTGATTAGATTTTCTAAAGCCAAACAATAGAAGGGTTGATTTTGAATAGGGAATGACACGCCTGATGATGATGTCAGTTTGTAATTCCTTTTCCATCTTCGAATCGGAATACTTATACAAACTACCATGACGTTTTTGGTCAAATGCTGATACCCACAGCACATTATTTAGTGTATCGCTACAGAGCTTGTGAAGAAATAAATCCTTGTTTCTATAGATGGATGTGAATGTATCAATACCGCTGTCGTTAGGCGCATTTTTATTGTTTACAAATAATTGACCTGTGCTCTCTGAAACTGCATACACCAGATTGTTGTGTACTTGTACATCTGTAATGATTTCTCCATAAGAAAAATTTGTTTTGTTGTCATCTGAAATATGTTTTATAATCCCTTTCTGCGAAAGAGATGAGGGGGAAAAGTGATAGATGCCATTACCGCCATAAAGAATAATTTCTTTTTCGAAATTAGAACTATAGGCATCAATAGTTGTGTCAAAATCGAAACCAAACTGTTTGTATTTTATCGTCTTATTTGATATTTGTAAGACTGTATTTATGGTTAAGGGTTTTGTTCTGATACCTAAGAGCAGTTGTTTGTGATTATCAAATTTGTGGTAGCCATACATGCCTTTTTCAGTAAGCTGTATCAGCTCTTGTTGGTTTGTTTTTTCATACCAAAATAGACCTTGGCGAGAACTGAAGAATAAAAAGTAGCCATTTTCATAGCGTATAATTTTAGCAGCCTTGCTGAAGCCGTCATCTATGTGTTCAACTGCTTTTGAAGTTTGACCCTTTGGATCTATTTTAACGAATTGACTTCCATTACTGATGTATGCGAATTCTTGACTTGACTCATCATAATGAAAATCTTTGATGTCGTCTTTTGAAATATGTTGATAGACGGTGTTCCAATTAGCTTGTCTATGTTGATCTACAGAAAATCGTTGAATGGAATATTCTTCTCCATTTTTTGATTGAAGTGAATAGATTGTATTATCGATGATCTTATATTTTTTATGATTGTCAGGTAGGTTGGAGTAGTTTATTTTTCTTGCAATTCTATCTTTAATATGTAGAAGTCCGATTGAACGATTATCTCCTATTAACACAAGGGTATTATCTGAGAATATAAATGCATCCTGTATGTGTTGATTTTTTATGTCAAAATAGTGAGATTCGATAATTGCGTTTTCGTCATAAAGATGGATGACTTGTCTCTGAATGATCCACAACAGACCAGATGCATCTCTTAGCACTTCTACGACTTCTCGTTCATCTAAATCGTCATTTATAGAGAGTAGAATAGCATCTATATCATGTTCGTTTTTAGGTTGTGTGATGTTAAACCCATGTTCTTGATCAGATTGAATCTGTATTTCGTTTTTTTGTGAGAGTAGATTTAGGCTATAGAGTAGTAAGCCGATTATGATCAGGGAATGTTGATATAGTCTAAAAGAAGTCACTTTACAAGATATTAATTTTAAGTCGTCTTTTAGTCAGCAAGTCTCTAGTGGTGGCTTATATGGCATCAACGGCTTAGTTGTCTTCATGAGTGGTTATATTTTGCATTGATATTACGACAGGTCTATGACTTTTTCTACATTCGCATTTTAGTTATAGTTTGCATTTAACAATGTATAACTGATAATGAATTTACATTAAATAGATATACTGATTAGCATGAATACAACTGAAGATTTTAAAGCATATGTTGCATCTGTAGAAGAGTCATCTGACTATCATAGACCTTTAGCGTTTGGCTTAGGCGTTCGCAAGTCAAAAGGAGATAAAACCTTAGAAGTCTTTTACCCAACAATTAATTTTGAGTCTTCATTTGGCACAGCTGCAGTTTTACAAGATGTTTCAGCGCATCGTGGGCAGGTCAATGGACATGTCAAGTTATCCGAGGAACAGTTAATGACTGCGTTGTCAAAATTTGCTGCTTTTCAAGGAGATGGCGAAACTCATCCGAATATTGAGTTATTGAGGCAGCTTACTGAAGCACAAAAGAGAGCTAACAGCTATTGTCAAGTTGATGTCATAGCCTATTTCTTATTTGATAAAGACCAACCAGTCGAGACAGTTGAAGAAGGCTACTTTAAAATCCAGTGCTTGAGTCAATTGTTAGTGAAGCCGCATGGGATTAATTGTGGTGGCATATTTGGAGTCATGAACAATATCGCTTGGTCTAATAAAGGGCCTATTCTTCCAGAACATTTATCTGTTGAAAAAATTAAATGGACGATGCTGGGAGAGGAGCTTGTGGTAAGTCACGTTGATAAATTTCCCTACATGGTTAATTTTCATGTGCCAGAAGGAGTGCGTGTAGTCTCTGGGGCGAAGGTTAGATTAGGTGCTCATCTGAGTTCTGGTACGACTGTGATGCCTGCGGGCTATGTTAATTTCAATGCAGGAACTTTGGGTAAGGCGATGGTCGAAGGACGTATTTCTGCTGGTGTCGTTGTTGATGAAAATTCTGACATAGGCGGAGGAGCATCTATTATGGGAACGCTCTCAGGTGGTAATAAAAATGTGATCAGCATTGGGAAGCAGTGCTTGCTGGGCGCGAATGCTGGGACAGGGATTTCATTGGGTGATGGCTGTACAGTTGCTGCAGGTGTTTACTTGACAGCTGCCTCTAAGATATCGATGTACAATGCAGCGAAGGAGCCGATTAATTTGGCGGGAGAGAGTGTAGCCGAAGGAGAAAACGTCGTGAAAGGAATGGAGTTGAATGGCAAAGACTATATGTTATATCTACAAGATTCTCAAACAGGTAAAATTGTTGCTAGACCGAATACCAAGCTCATTGAGTTGAATGCAAATTTGCACTAGGGGGCTCCCGTTGGTCGCAGTGTTGAGTGTGGTAGCGAAGCGGACATCCCGTAGTGAACGTAAGTGAATGGCGGGGTTGAATGGGTCACAAGGCATGAACCAGCAACATGTTTTACATATTAGCTTGACTTGTTAATCTTTCCTTCGATTTAATCCAAGGGCTTTTAACATCCACTTTGGCAAAGGTTTAGACGGGTCCCGTTTTCTTAAATCCAAATACCAACCGAGCTTTTTAAGAATTGGAATTTTATGCGCTTCAACAAATTCAATCAACGTGCCATCCGGATCTTCAATATAGGAAAAATGGCCAGCGGCTTCACCCATGTCAAAGCTGTCACTACTATCCACAGTAAATGAGTGGCCTTCTGACTCACATCGTTCTTTCATTTCTGTCATGCCTTGGATATCAAAACACAAATGAATAAATCCGATATCACCCCAGAATCGATTTTCAAATATTTTCCTAGGAGATCGCTCTAAGGCCTGAACTAATTCTATCTCGCTATGGCCAATCCACTCGCTAAATGGCCCTCGTCGAGGTGCGCTGTGCGTCAGCAGGACACGACGATACACTTCATCCCCTTTTGGCAACTCGGAGAAATCTGGGAATACACCGGATTCATCAAATAGGATGGTATCGTAGCCAAGGATCGTTTTATAGAAGTCGATAGATGCTTGCATATTTGATACGCCAATTGTACAGCCGTATATACCACCAGTTGACGGTGATTTCTTAGTAAACCAATGCTTTGATGGGACGACATCGATTACATTCCCATACGGGTCTTTGACATAAAAATGATGCTGCTTATCTGTTCTTTTTTGAGGTTCACTAATGACATCTAGCTTGTGCTTGATCAGGTGTGCATGCGTTTGCATCACGTCTCTGCTCTTTACTTTCGCTGCAAATATGCCAAGGTCGCCAATGGATAATTCAAAATTTGCTTTAACGGGTGTTCTATTCGTGTATTGCCAGATTTCAATGCCGCCCCCACCTTGCCTGCTCATCGCTAAGACCGCATGTCGATCGCGAGGTTCGCCACCTGTATATGGCAACATAAGTGCAGCCGTGGCAGCTTCATCAAAAATGGGCACATCTATTCTAAATGCTTTTCTATACCAATCCCATGCTTCATAGGTGTTTGGATTCCCAATACCGATTTGTTGAATGCCTCCTATAATTGGCTTATCCATAATTGTTTAAATCACAGGAGCACTATATTGTTCAGCTGATATTTTGTATTCGCCTTCTTTTAATTTAAGGGCTATTGCTTCAAAGGCATCTAGAGTAATATCGATATCCTCAAATGTATGCGAAGCAGTTGGAATCAGCCGCAGTAAGATCATACCCTTGGGAATGACTGGATAGACAACAATGGAACAAAAGATATTGAAATTGTCTCTCATATCTTTAACCAATGCCATCGCTTCCTCGACAGAACCGTGCATATATACAGGTGTCACACAACTATTTGTGACTCCAATATCAAGACCTCTTTCCTTTAGGCCAGCTTGTAGTTTGTTAACATTTGCCCAAAGCTTATCTTTCATTTCAGGCGCAGCTTTCATTAATTCAAGTCTCTTTTTAGCACCCAGCACAATCGGCATTGGTACTGACTTGGCATAAATCTGTGACCTGATATTATATTTTAAATACTGTATAATATCCTTATCTCCAGCTAAAAAGGCCCCGATGCTAGCAAATGACTTAGCAAACGTAGCAAAATAGACATCGATCTCATCTTGAATGCCCTGCTCCTCGCCCGCACCCGCACCTGTTGCTCCCAATGTCCCAAAACCATGAGCATCATCAACAAGTAACCTGAATTCAAAATGGTCTTTTAATGCTACAATCTCTCTCAGCTTCCCTTGATCGCCGCGCATGCCAAAGACACCTTCTGAAATCACTAAAATTCCACCTTCAGTACCATCGACCAACTTCTTTGCTCTAACTAGACACTTTTCTAAGCTTTCGATATTGTTGTGTTCATAAGCAAATCGCTTACCCAGATGCATCCTAACGCCATCCACAATGCACGCATGGCATTCGCTATCATAGACGATGACGTCATGACGATCAACTAATGCGTCGACCGTTGACATAATCCCTTGATACCCAAAATTGAGGAGTAAGGCTGCTTCTTTTGATTCAAAAGCGGCAAGTTCCTTTTCCAGAGCATCGTGTTGCTCTGTATTACCAGACATCATTCGAGAGCCCATTGGATAAGAAAGACCCCATTCTGAAGTGGCCGTTGCGTCTATTTCCCTTATTTCGGGATGATTTCCCATGCCGAGATAATCATTAATACTCCAACAGATGATCTCTTTGCCATTGAACTGCATTCGACTGCCTAATTCACCTGTTAATTTTGGAAAGATCCAATATCCTTCCGCCACATCCGCAAATTTTCCCAGCGGACCTGGATTGTTTTTTCGTTTTGTAAAAATATCCATCACTTGATGTTAGCCGGTAAATGTACAGTTTTAAAACGTTCGCCTTATTCGCAAAACAGAATATTTTAGTCTTTAAATGGTCTTACACAATTTTAACACCTTGTTTTTGGACTTTAGTCGCAAATAACTCATATAATAGATCGTTCTAAGGCTAATTCGGGTCTCCATAATACCTTAACAATTGTAAAGACACGTATTGATTTTTCTTGATTCTAAACTTGCGGAGATGTCACAGGGTACATTTTTTTTACCATTTATGTTGTTTTGCTTCGTTTGTTTGAGCTCATGCGGTGGAGATATGGATGAAATTATCATAGAACCTGAAAGTGTAGAGACATGTAGCAATGACTTGGCTTTAATGGCTGATACACAGATTGAAGTCGATTTTAGTGCTGATGCGATAGCGCACTTGTTTTTAGCATCATGCGACGATGTATCTATGAGTGGCGAGTCTCTATTTGATTATAATTATGTCATTGTTGATGTAGAATGGGACTCGTGGGGGACGAATGATAATCTAAGATTTCATGATGTATTGGATGGCATACCTGGTATCACTTTTGGTAGCCAAGGTATACCAGAGATTGGTGATACATTAAGCCCCTATCTTGGACAAGAATCCTTATTTGCTGGGCAAAATCGAGAAAATAGATATGAGACTGGTGGAATCATCATTACGATTGAACAATCAGGAACGGCAATTGGTGAATTTATTGGTGGTATCATTGAAGGCACTATTGATAACCAGAACGACGAATTAGATTCAGCAATGATAATTGGTCGGTTTTGTGCACCAATTGTAACTGTTTGCGATTAACAATAGTTTACTTGCCTTGCTTTTACTTTACTAGTTAACGAGGTCATTCAAACTGATGCCTTCTGGCATTCCCTGAGGGAATCTTGCAAATTTTGATAGCTCTTCTAATGAGTTTATGTTTACTAAATACTTTTTTCGATTTGCTGATGAGATGACAACTAAGTTAATCGGCAACGTAAACAGCGCCCACCACCCGTGTCCTAAAGTCATTAATGGGATCAATCTACTTTCGCTTTTATTTAGATCTTTCGTGTTAGTAGCACGAGATAAAATAACGCGAACAGATTTAACCTTGCTTGTATCAATAGCAGTCACGATGTGCTGAGTTGAGTTGTCTTTCAGATAAATAATTTCCTCTTCATCTACTGCTATTAATTCGCCAGAGACTGGGCTCTTTCCAACACGATTAATTATTATCGTACTACCCTTGACATATATTGGGAGTTGATCAATGATGGGTACAGTCTTAAGCGAAATACAAGAACTCCAAAGGAAAATAAATATGATATAATAAATATATTTCATATAGCTTCTTGTACACTGGAGTTCCAAAACAAAGCTTCTGATTCTGCTTCCTGATTTTTATATTGGATGGCTAATTCTTTCCAAAAGCTTTTGTCTAATGCCATCATTTTTTTAAATGAATCTATGTTCTTGTCTTCTAACCATTCTTTTCGCATCCATTCCAAATAGTATCCTGTAGCACTTACAAATAACTCATAATCGATACCATCTTGTATGCAAGGTAGATCATACTTTAAAATGGCATGATCACCGGGCAATGTAATCATGTTATTCTTATCAATATTGCCGATGGATAGTTTGACTGAAGAATTTGATTGATTATTAAATATCACTTCGTCTGGAAATAAAGATACTGGATTTACTTCCTGTATTATAGTTGAAATACCTACATAGTCAATCCGCCAATGTCCTTTAGGTATTGTCATTTTTATCTTTATTGTTCTAGCTGAAATTAATTCATCTGGTAGATTAACGAGAATTTTGTTTTTCGCAATTGGCCCTATTTCGTACACATCCTTAACATGCTGCCATCTATTTTTATCGATATTCCAATAGTGAATTTTTATAAAACTCTTTTCTAGTATAGGCTCAAAAAAGGCAGAACCAACCTTTGTGTTTCGTTCGTAGAGTGCAATAAAATCTGTTGATTCATCACCTAATAATGACAAAGTATTATAGAGTAAAAACGTTGTAATTAAGGATTGTCTGAAATTTAATAGGAGCCCTTTTTTATGCTGGTCAAGCTTGTTGAATTCGAATACGAGTTCTTGTTGAGAAAATAGGTCTGTTGAGTCCGTAACCGAGAAATATTCTTTGTCATCAATCGCCGCAACATAAGTACTAATGTCATCATCACTTTGTGAACGTGCTTTAGATGGGCTGACACCCATCGTACATTCGTAAAAACCTTCGCTGGACTGCAATACCTGATGATGGGGAGATTTAGGAATTGCTAACAGCTCTATTTTGTCAATCACATGTGTTTCAAGTGCTTCATTTTTGATCGTCAATTCAAAGTGTTCACCCGGTGATGTATATTGTAATGCATCAAGGTCTGTACTTTTTAATGACGGTGTAATGGCATGAGAAAATCCTTCAGCATTGCACTTTCTCAAATCATCATTTCCTTCGACATAAAATGTTGGGCAAGACCCAAAACATGATTTCGGATTAAGGGCACAATTCACATTAAGCGCTAGATTAAAGGCAATCATTATCCCTAGTGAGGTCTTTCTTTCTTTGTCTAAGGATTTAAACATTGAATAATCATTTGTTTCTCCAATGACGATTTCATCGATATGAAACGATAAGAAGCCAGTTTTTATAATGTTTCGCTTAAAATCATATAATTGGCCACGACCAATAATTGAATCTAATTCAGTGCTTTGCCATGTCGTCAAAATAGCTGCATCACCATTTTTAAAATGCAATTTATAGAAGTTCGTTTGCGTAGTGTCAATATGAAGAATTGCATTTTGATCTTGATATTGTTTTCTGAAATCGTCTCTTACAACTATTCTCGTGTTACATGTCTGTAATACAATAATTGCAACGAATAGAAAGAAAACAATTTTGAAAATAGATCTCATCATGTCATGTTGTTATGTAAATAACAATTACTCCTTTTATTCAGAATAAGTAAAACCCTTTTTAATGCGATTCACGCAATTTTACATCCACAGACTTACCTACCAAAAAATCCATGTCTGCGCCTCTGTCCGCTTGCTCGACATGGTCTAAGTACAGCTGTATATAGCCTCGCTTAATGCCAAGATCTGGTGGAGACCAATTTTCTTTTCTACTTACCAATTCATCTTCAGTTACATTCAGAGTCAATGTTCGATTGGGCACATCTAGAATGATTTCATCTCCATTTTCTACCAAAGCCAGTGTACCGCCTACCGCAGACTCAGGTGATACATGCAGTACTGTTGTCCCAAAAGCCGTCCCACTCATTCTCCCATCGGATACTCTGACGACATCGGTTATTCCTTTTTCCAACAGTTGTTTTGGTAAGGCCATATTGCCCACTTCTGCCATGCCGGGATACCCTTTTGGTCCTGCATTTTTTAACACCATCACACTCGTCCCATCAATCTGCAAGTCTTTAGAATTAATACGTGCATGATAGTCTTCAATGTCTTCAAAGACTACAGCTTTACCAGTATGAACTAATAACTCATCTGAAGCAGCAGCTGGCTTAATGACAGCACCTCGCTCACAGAGGTTCCCATACACAACCACAATACCAGCATTTTCTTGAAAGGGTTCTTTGAATTCTGCTAATACGTTTTTATCATAATTTTCGGCATCAGAAGAATTTTCAACGATACTTTTGCCATTGACTGCAGGTGTTTCTTTTAATAAATGTGATAATTCTTTTACCACCACAGGGAGTCCGCCCGCATAATAAAAATCCTCCATATAAAATTCCCCTGCTGGCTGTAGATTGGTCAATAAGGGAACTTGACTGCCGATTGTATCAAAGTCATCCAGCGTTAGATCGATACCAACTCGACCGGCGATCGCAAGCATGTGCACAACAAAATTACTAGAACCACCTGTAGCAGAATTAACGACGATTGCGTTTTCAAAAGCTTCTCTCGTTAATACATCGGATACCTTACGATCGTCTTCGACCATTTTCATAATCTCGCGACCTGACATCTGCGCAATGACTTTCTTTCTAGAATCCACTGCTGGAATGGCAGCACAACCTGGTAATGACATGCCCAAGGCTTCCGTCATTACAGCCATAGTTGATGCCGTGCCCATCACCATACAATGGCCTTTACTTCTTCCAAAACAAGACTCCATTTCTCGAATCTCACTGTCCTCTAATTCTCCCATCGTCACTTTATCAGCTATGCGCCAGACATCAGATGTAGCAAGTGGTTTACCTTTATAACGACCAGTCAACATCGCACCTCCGGAGACAACGATCGTTGGCAAATCAACGCTAGCTGCTCCCATAATTAGGGAAGGCGTTGTTTTGTCACAACCACAAAGCAAGACCACACCGTCAATCGGATTCGCACGAATCGATTCTTCAACATCCATGCTGGCGAGATTTCGATAGAGCATCGTTGTTGGTTTCATTAAAGTCTCACCGAGAGACATCACTGGAAATTCAACTGGAAACCCGCCCGCTTGGATTACACCTTTTTTAACAGATTCTGCTAATTCTCTAAAATGTGCATTGCAGGGGGTTAGCTCTGACCAAGTATTGCAAATACCAATAATCGGCTTGCCGAATTCATCATCAGGGATGCCCTGATTTTTCATCCAAGCACGATAAATAAATCCATTTCGTCCTGTCTGTCCGAACCAAGCCTGTGATCTTAATTGTTTTCCCATTGTCTAAATTGAAGTATAGATAAATATACTGTTTAGACGGGTATTCAAAGATGTTTAGCTGATCGAATTAGAAATCCGATAAAACACTTGCTGGAAAATTTGTCTATCCAACAAAGCCTACTAATCGTTTATGGACAAGGTATAGGAGTAGAAGTCAATATCCCTGAGTTATTGACTTTAACTCTAAAACATGTGCCATTAGGGGATGTCAGAATGACTCCAAAACAACTATCTTCTACGTATACATCTCCTTTTTCAACGATAATATCTGTTTTTGCTTCGCAGGTATCTTCAACAAAAATTCTGATTTCATGAAACTCTCCTTCAAAGCCATCGATCTCTAAAAAGCTTAGATTAGGGATGCCTGAATTTTGAAAAATGAGAGTCTCTAGACCTGGGGTAGAAGTTTCACTAGCGTTAAAGATCGGAGCACTAAAGCTATCATAAATCCTAAAATTAGCGCAGGGTGTTCCACAGTGGCCCGTGACATCTACTTCTATTCTAGTAATGTCAACTAAGGTAGTTAGATCAATTCTGACTAAAGCAGGAAATAGCCATAAAGAGCTAGAAGTTATACTGTTATAGTCAATTCCACACGATGCAACTGATGGAATATTTGTAGCAAAATGATTGAGTCCAGCTTCTTCCCATGTGTCTCCACATGCCGATGGGACAGGAATAGCATTTTCAAATGGTATAATGATTTGTGCATGCATTCCTAATGAAAGAATAAAACATACGATAAGAATTGGAAATGTCTTCATAAGAATTGTGTTTAAATGTGTAACTAAATTTAGAAGTTGGTTAAAACCTAAAATTAGTCTGAATACAAATACCACACAATCCCATAAAACAAGGGTATTTCATAAAAAGTGAAGAAAGTTGATACTTGTAAAGTATACGGTTGCTAGCCGCCTAACTCGTACGATACCTGAGTTTAGCTATTCTTTACTGTATTTCCATTACAAGAGGTCTTATATATATTGCTCTAGCAAGCGTTTAGTGGCTCGAATGCCATCTGGTTCGCTTAATTCTTCACCCTCATATTCAATACCTACATAGCCGTCAAAGTCTGACTCAGTGACAATAGCCATCATTTTTTTATAATCGATCAATGTCTCATTGCCCTTAGTGTCAAAAGCATATGACTTGGCACTGACACCTTTTGCATAGGGTAAAAAATCTTTTAAGCCTTGGTACCGATCATAGGCTTCGCTACATTTATTTCCTTGTGTACTGCCCCATTTCTTATTGAGACACCAATTGCCAAAATCTGGTAAGGTCCCAAAATTTGGCATGTTGACCTCCTTAATAATATTTGCAATCCAGGCACCATCCGAACTATACAGACCATGATTTTCGATGAGTACATTGATGTTTTCTTTGGCTGCGTACTCGAGTAGTTGTGACATACCATCCATTAGAGCGACTCTTGTTTCTTCTTTTGTTCCGTCACCAAAAGCATTCACCCGAATCGAATGACAGCCTAATAATTTTGCTGCATTGACCCATTTAAAATGATTCTCCGCCGCCTGTTTTCGTTTTGCTTTATCTGGATCTCCTAGATCACCTTCGTCATCAACCATGATTAATAAACTGTTGACATCGACATCATCCGCCTTTTGTTTCATTAATTGCCAAAATGATTCATCATTGGCGTGATCCACGTAAAATTGATTCACGTATTCAACCGCATGAATGTCATAATCTGTTGCTGTGATTCTAGCAAAATCGTTAGGGTCTAATTCTTTGCCAAAAAAGGCTCTGTTTAATGACCATTGCGCTAATGAGATGTTAAGTTTCATTTGTGGAGTATCTTCTATATGAGGTTTTGATTGTACTTCTCCTTTACAGGAAATAAGTGAACTTGTCATCAATGTTGGAATACAAAGAGCTGTTGACTGCTTGAGAAATGATCGTCTTTCCATGAGACGTAAGGTAAGGGGTGTGACTGAGGTTTTGAAATTTATTGACTCACAATTGTACATAGTTTTTTCGAGCAGATAAACACAGCTTATTCAATTATGCAGCACAAACTTTCCTGTAGATTCATATTCTTAATTAAATGAGGCTATTTTAGAAGTCCATTTAATGAGTCAATAAATTAAGGCCAATATGATGAAGCAAAGTCTGTTTTCCTGTTTACTTTTTTCAGTCTTGACTATCTGCGTCTTTTCGTGTGCACAGAAAGGGATGGAAACCCAAATTGCAAAAAGTACGATATCCCAAACACTTCCACTTCCCAATATCGTATGGATCACATCTGAAGACAACTCCAAACACTATATGAATTTGTTTGATCCCAAAGGAGTTGAAACACCCAATATCAAAATGCTTGCAGATCAAGGCATCACATTTACAAGAGCTTTTTCAAATGCACCAGTTTGTAGTGTTGCTCGATCTACTTTAATAAGTGGCTGCTATGCGCCTCGAGTGGGCGTACAATTTCATAGAAAAATTGAAAAGGTCAATTTACCTGAAGGTGTTGAGATGTATCCGAGCTATTTACGTAAAGCAGGCTATTATACGACGAATAAGCATAAGGAAGATTATAATTTTAATAAACCAGATGACGTATGGGATGATTCATCTAAAACGGCGAGTTGGAGAAATCGAGAAGCGGGTCAAGCCTTTTTTCATATTTCAAATATTGGTACGACACACGAATCTCGACTGCATTTCACAAAAGAAGACATGCAGACATATGAGCTAAAGAATGAATTAAGTGAAGCTGATGTATTTCCAGTGCACCCTAATACCAAATTATTTCAATATACGAATGCCTATTATAGAGATAAGATTCAGCAAATGGATCGGCAGTTAGGTGATATCGTTTCTGAGTTGCGGCAGGATGGATTAATGGAAAACACATTTATCTTTTATTTTGGAGATCATGGTGGTGTGCTCCCTGGAAGCAAAGGGTATATTTACGAGACAGGTCTCCATGTTCCCTTAGTTGTATATGTACCCAAAAAATACCAGCATCTTGTCAATCAATCATCCGGAACATCAAATGCTGGATTTGTCAGTTTTATTGATTTTGGAGCTACAGTTTTAAATCTTGCTGGCATTAAAAAACCTGAGGGCATTGATGGTATTCCATTTATGGGACCTAATGTCTCTATGGATAATGTTGCACAGAGGGATGAGGTGTTTTGTTATGCAGATCGATTTGATGAGAAGTATGACCTGACCCGATCCTATCGAAAAGGCAACTATAAATATATCCGTAATTACAGTCCTTTTAATTTTGATGGACTCATGAATAATTACAGATATAAACAATTGGCCTATACTGAGTGGTGGGATTTATATAAGACAAATAAATTAAATGAAGTGCAGGCGCAGTTTTTTAAACCAAGAGCTGCGGAGCAATTGTTTGATTTATCATCAGATCCTTATGAAACAAAAAATTTAGCTGCTGAAAAGGAATTTATTCAAATTCGAAATCAGATGAGAACATTACTGACAGAAAAGTTGAAAGCTTTACCTGATTTGTCATTTTATCCTGAACATTATTTAATTAAAGAAGCCTTTAAAAATCCCGTTGAATTTGGAATGCTTCATCAGCATGATATCGCATCGTATATAGACATTTGTAATTTAGCGCTGTATGACTATGAAGAGATAAAAGAGTCAATAGATTCACTCTTAAAAAGTACCGATCCATGGAAGCGATATTGGGCACTTACAACAATCGGCCATTTTAATTCAACTGACTTAAATCATTCTTTAATTAGAACGATTGCTAATTCGGATCACGAAATGATCAATCGCGTTCGAGCTGCAGAATATTTAGCTCTAAAAAAAGATATCAATCCAGTTCAAGCTGTGACTAATGCGCTGTATCAATCCAATGATGCTGCCGAGGCTCTATCTATTTTAGGGACAATCGTCTTGTTGCAAGACGGAGATATTCAATATGAATTTGATTTAGATGAGCGTCAACTATCAAGTCAGGTAGCCAATAATGCGGAGGTTAAAAGGCGACTTTTATATCTAGGTTTAGCTGTTAAATAGTAGCAATAATTGAAGTTCTATTTTGTTAGGTGAAAACCTAGCATAGAATATTATGTTGAATTTCCAATTAATTTGGAATAAAATATGCCAAATGCAAGTATTTGTACAATAATACTATTAGACTATTAGAAAATACTAACTTGCAGGTACTAACTAACTAAATTCAAACATGAAACTCTACTCTATTTGCCTTTCGAGGCTTATGATGATGTGTACATTCATCATTCTTTCAAACGCATTGTATTCTCAAGCTACTATAACCGGAAATGTATCGGATGACACAGGGCCGCTCATTGGAGCAACAGTCAAAATTGTCGGTACTGCCACAGGGACAACAACAGATCTTGATGGTAATTTTGAATTAGATTTAAGACCGGGGGCCTATGTTTTAGAGGCAACCTACACAGGCTATACGTCAACTCAACAAACGATAACAGCTGTTCAAGGCCAAAACAATGTAAGCTTTACGTTGTCCGAAGGTGTTCTACTCGGTGATGTTGTCGTGACTGGTACGCGTTCTAAACCGCGGACGACATTATCCTCTCCTGTGCCAATTGATAACTTTGTTGCTGCAGTGATCGACAAGCAGGGTAATGGAGACTTGACAGAAAATTTAAAAAATATTGTGCCTTCATTTTCAGCTACACCTTTGACTGGCGATGGAGCAGCCTTTGTAAGACCTACATCATTAAGAGGCTTACCGCCAGATGAAACTTTGGTTCTTGTCAATTCTAAGCGAAGACACCGTTCTGCTTTAATTGCTCACTTTGGAGCAGCGATGAATGTAGGTGCTCATGCTGTTGACATAGGTCATATTCCAAGTATTGCTATTAAAAATCTTGAAGTACTTAGAGATGGAGCTGCTGCACAGTATGGATCAGATGCCATCGCAGGCGTTTTTAACTTCTTATTGAAAGATGCAAACCATGGTGCTGAAATCCAAGCTCAAGTCGGGCAGTGGTATGGTAGAAATTATGGTGCAGAAACGGATTATAAATTTGCAGCTAATGTTGGTTTGCCTTTGACGAAAAAAGGATTTATTAATATTAGTGGAGAATATACATTCAACGAAGAACTGAAAAGAGGGAATCAACATGCTGCGGCTATTGGCTTAGCTGGGGCACCTGATCCTGTGATGAACTGGGGACGACCAGAAAGTGGCGGTTTTAAATCCTATTGGAATGCAGGCATAGATGTTGCGCCAAATGTCCAGTTATATTCGCATGGTAATTTTTCCAATACATATGGAAATTATAGTTTTTTCTATCGTGCGCCTAATCATTCAACCTTGCAAGCAGTACCAAACGATCCACAAGATCCATCGAAAGGAAACTTTAGCTGGGGAGATGCTTTTCCTCTTGGCTTCACACCACGATTAGAAGGATTTCAAAAGGATTTTAGTACAGTGCTTGGCGTGAAGGGTGAGCTTGGTCAAGGTGTTAATTATGATGTCAGTACATCTTTTGGAAATAACAGGATGCACTATGTGTTAAATGGTACATTGAATCCTTCATGGGGTCCATTGTCTCAACGGAATTTTGAGCCAGGTGACCTTCAGCAAAACGAGAAAAATTTTAATATTGACTTATCCAAAGAGTTAAGCGAAAAAGTAAATGCTGCGATTGGATTCCAAACAAGAAATGAAACTTACACCATGTATGAAGGGGATTATCAATCCTATGCAGCTGGTCCTTGGGCTGGTGTTGGCAACTTGATTAATCCTGAAACGGGAGAAAATTATGCGACTCCTCCAATTGGATCGAATGGTCTTGCGGGTGCGACGAAAGATGACGCGGGGCGTTTTTCCAGTAAAAGTTGGGGAGCCTATGCTGATTTAGAAATCGATGTTACAGAAGCATTACTCGTCCAATTGGCATATCGGCATGAAGACTATCAAGAATTTGGAGCTGCAGATAATTTAAAAATTGCAGGTCGATATACAGTCGCAGATTATTTAACTGTCAGAGGTGGATTTTCAACAGGGTTTAGAGCACCAACTCCGGGTCAGGCGAATGTGGTGACAATCACAACATCATTTGATGGTGTGACAGGTGAGCAAGTGCAGGAAGGTACAGTCGCTCCAACCAATCCACTGGCTATGCAATTGGGTGGTACAGCTTTAACACCAGAAACTTCACAAAACATCAGTATTGGTTTGGCTTCCAGACTGACGAGTAACCTAAGCGTAACCTTGGATTATTACAGCATCGATGTCGATGACAGAATTATTAAGTCAAGAAGTTTACCTATTGATAATCCATTGTTTTCAGAATTAGCGTTTTACACGAATTCTTTAAATACATCGACGAGTGGTGTGGATGGAGTCTTGTCGTGGAGAAATTCTGCAACGACCATAAGCCTTGCAGTCAATGTAAATAAAACAGAAGTACTGAGTCAAGAATTAGTAGGTGGACAGGAGCCAGTTTCAGGAGGTACGATTTTCAATCTGGAAAATAACTTGCCAAAGACTAGAGCGAATTTATCTTTAGCACACGATTTTGGCGTGTTTGATGCATCAATTAGAGCTAACTATTATGGAGGTACAATTGATGAAAGAGGAACGCAAGAATTGGTGAGTGCTGCAACATTGATTGATGTTGAACTTGCTTACAAAGCCAGTGAAGGTGTTAGATTAATCCTTGGGGCGAATAATGTATTGAACAAATATCCAAACGAGATTGAAACAAGAGCTTCACAGGGTATGCCTTTTCCAAGACGTACACCAATTGGCTACCATGGTGGCATGGTGTATTTCAAAGCTGCCTATAAATTGTAAATTAATGGTTGCTCAATAATAGATTGGGCTAAATTTATAAAACTGTTTAAGAAGCAAGTACCTAATGGGTGCTTGCTTTTTTATCTAGTACTTAATCGTATATTATTGTAGTGAATTAATTTTCTTCAATTGAATATATCAAATCAACACAGACGAAAGATTGCCATTTGTGGTGCTGGAATAGCTGGTGTCAGTGCAGGCTTCTATTTAAGTCGCATATTACCAGACGTTGATATTACACTCATTGATAAAAATCAGCCAGTTTCACTTACCTCAAGCAAATCTGGAGAAAATTTCAGAGACTATTGGCCACACCAATCGATGACGTCATTGAGTCATCGCAGTATTGAATTGATGCAGGACTTACAGGATGAGTTTGGAGAAGCAGCCTTTGCATTAGAATTTTCTGGCTATCATTTTATCAGTCATAAAACCGAGCCAATTTTTACCAATGAAAATTCAACTGCATTTCGAAAGCACAATCTGGTAGACCAAGATGCTTTTAGTATTCATGAATCTCATCCATATCTCGATCCGGATATATCTAAATCTGTTTTTATTAAAAATGCTGGACATGTCGATTCTATCACGATGGCAAATCTCATGCTAGCTGATGCGAAAAAGAGAGGTCTACATTGTTTGCAAAAAGAGATCATAAATCTGAGTCAAACGAGTCAAGGCTATGCAGTGCAATGTCATGATAAATCTATCATAGAGGCGGATCAAATAATTATTTGTGCGGGTCCATTTATCAATCACCTTGCGAAAATGCTTGACTTGTCTTTTCCAGTCTGGAATACAATACAGCGTAAATTTATTATTCCAGATCTTGAGCAGGTCATTCCACGAGATATGCCATTTACAATTTATGTCGATGGTCAAACCCTAGTTTGGTCAGAAGAAGAGCGGAATTTAGTACAAGCAAGTAAAGAGTTAAAATGGATGGCCGAGCCTTTTCCGGGAGCCATTCATATCAAACCAGAATCTGGAGATAGAATAAAATTGGGATGGGCGTTTTCATCTGAAGAAGTATCCCCAAGTTGGACGATTGGAACTTTTGACTATTTTCCTCAAGTTGTGTTAAAAGGGGCGAGCCGATTTATTCCAGGATTAAAACAATATGAAGAAGATGTGCCAGCGCCTCTCATAGAATACGGAGGGCATTATACAAGGACGAAGGAGAATTGGCCATTAATCGGTCCGACTGACTTAGACAATGTTTATGTGATTGGGGCGCTTGCAGGTTTTGGAACGATGACAGCTTGTGCAGCAGGTGAATTATGTGCAAGGTATATTGCTCAGGAATCCCTTCCAGATTATGCTGCCTATTTTCACCCTGGAAGATATGCTGATCCCCAGATGCAATTAGTGCTTGACTCCTTGACAATCGATGGACAACTATAAACCCTATCATGAAACATTTAGACTTAGATTTTATTTTATTCGACATGATAGGGACGACTGTTCAAGATTCTAATGATGGCACATCTATTATTCTTAAAAGTTTTGTGCAGGCCTTTGAGAAAAATCATATTTCGGTCAGTCATGAACTCGTCAATCAACAACGCGGCAAAACAAAACGAACGGCAATTGAAATCATTTTGAAAGAAGTAGCTGCTGATTTGAATCTAGTCGAACAGGTGTACACAGATTTTATGTTGTTATTAAACCAATCAATCGATCGTTTTCAAAGTATGCCGCATGCCATAGATGTCTTTCAAACTATAAAATCGAAAGGCATTAAAATTGGCATTGGTAGTGGACTGCCCTTATTATTTATCAAATCGTTATTGAAACATCTCGATTGGGATGAAGCACTCTTTGATTATATCAATAGCTCTGATGAGCTTGACTTTGGACGACCGCATCCGATTATGATTGAAGATGCCATAGACAAATTAGCCTTACATGATTTTCATAAAATCTTAAAAGTTGGCGATACGCTAGTTGATGTTTTAGAAGGTAAAGCTGCAGGCGTCAAAACAGCCATGGTGTTGACAGGAACTCAAACAGTAAAGGATTTGGGAATGATTGAGCCTGATTACATATGGGAATCGATTCGTGAACTATTATCGATAATTGCCTAATTTATGATCTAAGATATAGGGGATTGTATAAATTTCATGTCCTATTTAATGTAGCGGCTTTGACGAGATGACAATTATTGATTAGCAGTCTTTATTTTTTCCAATTCTTGATCAAAGATCATCTGATACGTTCCATCCTTCTGCCTTAGGTTTACCCATTGATCAATATATGCTTTGAAGGTATGATCTACAGGAAGTAAATAGCCCATTTCAAAAAAGTTAAACGGCTCATCAGCATTAACTGCTTCTAATTCTGGATGAAGTTGTTCTTGGATTAAAGTTTCGACAGCATCAGTAACCATGACGTCTGCATCACCATCGACTATCCGTTGGAAGATACTGAGGTTGTCTTCATTCAGCAGGATAGTCGCATTTGGAAAATGGGTTCTGGCGAAGGATTCATTAGTGCCTCCTGGATTAACAATGACACGAACCCCCTGTTGGTTGATAGCTTCTATACTTGTCAATCGATCAGCTAAGTCGTCTCTCGTGATAGCTGCTTTTCCACTCGACAAAACAGGGATGCTAAAGAGAGCGTGGCGTTGACGTTGTAGTTTAATGGTGACACCGCTCATGCAGATATCAAACTTGCCGGCTTTTAAATCAGACATCATGGTGGGCCAACTTGTCTGCACGAATTGAACAGGTAGCTCTAATGATTGAGCTAAGTCTTTTGCTAATTCGATATCGACACCTTGAAAGTCTGATGAAGATTCAGTGTGCTTATATGAAAAGGGCATAAAGTCGCCAGTTGTACCTACGCGCAATACATGTCTTGCGATGATCTGATCGAGTAAAGATTCTTGACTAGCGTGAATGGGAGCAGTAGCAAGCTCCATTTTTGAGCTGACACAACTAGTCAGAAGTAGACAAAATAGAGCGATGATAAAAGAATACTTGTGCGCCATACGATTAATTGTCAGAGAGATGTTTTAAACGGTTATCTTAGATTATCCAAAGTATTATTAAAAATTGATAATCTTGTCCAATAGGAAAAACAATGGCAATATCAATTTTGATGCATAGATTGTAAACCTAAATTACCAGAATACATATTTCAAATTTTAAGCGCTAAATCATGACAACAGTAATCAGAAATGGCTTGTACTTTGATGGGACAGGAAGTAAAGGTGTACATAAAGATATAGTTATACAAGATTCGAAAGTTGCGGCTATTCATGATAAAGCGCCAACTATTGAAGGCTCTATTGAAATTGATGCGACTGGTAAGTGGGTGACTCCAGGCTTCATTGACATTCATACTCATTACGATGCAGAGATCGAAGTGATGCCTGGATTAGAAGAATCGCTTAGGCATGGGACGACGACTATTGTGATGGGTAATTGTTCGATTTCAGCCGCGCTAGGCAAGGACGAGGATATTGTTGATTTATTTTGTCGGGTAGAAAATATGCCAGCGCAAGTCTTGACGGAGTGGATTAAGGATAGGATCACGTGGAGGAATCTTGCAGAGTATTATGAACATTTAGAGACGCTTGCAATTGGCCCAAATGTGGCAAGCTTTGTTGGGCATTCTAATTTGCGGATTGCAGCGATGGGCGTAGACAGAAGTTTTAAGGAGCCTCATGCGTCCGAGCAAGAAAAAAAGGCAATGGACAACTACTTGACTGAAGCGATGGAGGCAGGCTACTTAGGGATGTCAATTGATATGTTGCCATTCCATCGGTGGGGTGGGGTATTTACAAAAGAACATAAAGGATCATCTGTTCCGTCGCAGCAAGCAAGTGTAAAGGAATATCGAAGACTAGCGAATATACTAAGGGATTACAATCGGGTATTACAAGCTACACCCAATGCATTAGACAAGAGATCTGGCATCCATTTATTGGGTATGAGTTCTGGTTTGTTTAGGAAGCCTTTAAAAACAACGATTGTCGCGGCAATGGATTTAAAAACCGATGAGAATATCCACAAGTTGGTGACAACGCTTGCTACAGTTGGTAAGAAAATCTTCAATGCCGACATGCGCTTTCAAGCCTTGTCTATGCCATTTTTAAATTATGGTGAAGGTCCGATTACGCCACTATTTGAAGAGTTCCCATCTATGGTAGAGGTGATAGGCGCGACGAGAGAAGAGCGCATTGTTGCCTTTCAAGATTCTAGTTTTCGGAAATGGTTTCGAAAGGACTGGCATCACAAAGGCACATCTGTTTTTCCTAGATTATTGAAAGAGATGACGATTAAAAAAGCGCCGGATTCTTCATTGGTTGGACAGACGTTTCAAGATTTGGCCGATGCTCGAGGCGTTGATGGTTTAGATTGTTTGATGGATTTAATTGTTCAATATGACACGGATTTGATCTGGAAATGTACTGCTGCTAATCATCGAGATGAGGTGAGAGTCAAGTTGTTGGCACATGATGCTACGATTCCGGGCTTTAATGATTCTGGTGCACATAATGTGAATATGGCATTTCATGATGGTTCATTGCAAGCGCTGCGTCAGGCATTAGATTATCCTGATATTTTTCCAGTGGAGAAGGCAATCCATCGGTTGACAAAAATGCCAGCTGATTGGTTGGGCTTGGATGCTGGCTCTTTAGAAGTCGGAAGGCGAGCTGATGTTTGTATTTTAGATCCGACGAAATTGCATTCTGGATTAACAGAAGAACCAATAGAAGATTATCATCCAAGTTTGAAAGGGGCATTCAGATATGTCAAGCGGTCAGATGGCGTTGTTAATCATGTTTTGGTTAATGGTGAAGAAGTGTTTAATGATACCACAGGTTTTGCAGACGGCGTTGGACGAAAGCGCTATGGACAACTGCTAAGGAGTTTGAATTAAATTTGATAGGGTATGACATTTGAAGAGTGGAAAACTAAAGCGGAGTATTTTGATTACAATGGAAATCAGATAGCGTATTGGACAGAAGGAGAAGGCGTTCCTTTGATATTGATCCATGGCTTTCCCACTTCATCTTGGGATTGGCACAAAACATGGGACAAACTGTGTTCGCGATATCAAGTATTTGCTGTGGACATGTTAGGCTTTGGTTATTCTGATAAGCCGAAAAATTATATGTATTCCATCACAGATCAGGCAAGATTACATGAAGCTTTTTTAGATCATTTGAATATCAAGGAAGCTCACTTACTTGTGCATGATTATGGGGTCTCTGTAGCACAGGAAATGTTAGCTGCTTTTAATGACAGAGGATCTGCTGGCTTCCAAGCCTTGTCTTGTTGTTTTTTAAATGGTGGATTATTCCCTGAATTACATCATGCACGACCGATTCAAAAGTTATTGAATAGCCCAATCGGATTTTTATTTAATCGATTTTTAAATAAAAAGAGTTTGCGTAAAAATTTTGATAAAATTTATGGTCATAAAAAGGCAACAGAAGTGGAGCTAGATCAATTTTATGCGCTGATGCTTTACAAAGATGGGATTGGGATTACATCTAAATTAATGCGCTACATCACGGATCGTCGCAATAATGCGACCCGATGGAAAGCTGCCTTGACCGAATCAAGAGTCCCACTTCACTTTATCAATGGACCTCTTGACCCCGTTTCGGGAATACACTTAGCTAATTATTGTCAAGAACTACTGCCGCAATGGAAGGTAGATATTTTAGATGATGTTGGCCATTATCCTCATGATGAAGCACCAGATCGAGTGATGGCATCGTATTTCGGATTTAGAGAGTCCTTGTGAATAAAATCAAAACTCAAATTAAAATTAAAAACAAAATTAAATATGATACAGATACCCCTGTTGAATTTTTACAAGGAACAAGTTTTTAATTGCGATTGGTCCTCTTCTTTAATCCAAATAGAGGACGTAACGTACCAACTCTTCTGATGATACATTCGTAAAGAAGCCAACTAAAGAAAAAGGTGCCAAAGCTCAGACCAATAAAGGTCATACTTGAATTCAAATTTAATTGGATAAATACATAACAGAGAATAATCTGAACAGACTGATGCAAAATGTAAAAAGGATAGACTGCTTCATTACAATAGGCTAAATATTTACTTGGACGATTTAAATACTTGGATGCAAATCCAAAAAGAACAATTATCCAAGCCCACATATTTATCAACTTAATAATAGCTTCTAATATATGGATTAACAGACCATCATCAAATTGAGTCATGACAATAAAGTACATTGTGAAAGCAATAATTCCGATCCAAAAAGATTGGTTTTTTAATTGATCCACTGACTGCCAAAATTCACTTTTTAGACTTATCCACACATAGCCAAATAGAAATAGTTTTGCATAAAATAGGATGGTATAGTAGTCATCAAATAAGGCATGTGTTACTGGAAAGAAAGGTTCGACAAAAATTTCAATACAAACCAGTGGAATAATAAAAAGATAGAGGCCATATTTTTTCGAAAGAATCCTTTTCCCAAACTGAATATATTTTGATTGAGGCTGATCTCTGAGATGAATAAATAGTGGTGATAGAATCAACGAGAAGATAAGTAGATAGGGCAAAAACCATAAATGATGCCAGCTCAAGTTTCCTTCCGGATACATTCCTCTAAAACATTCTGAAATATAGAAATTGGCATATGAGCCCACAAATTCATTATGAAGAACTCTCTCTATATATAGTTGGGGCGGCACTACAATCGCGAGACCAACTAATAAAGGAATGCCAAGCCTCTTAAGCCGCTCCATCCGAAAGAGACTGCCTGATCTATGTGACAATGCATATCTGGTCCCCATACCTGAAATGATAAAGAGGATTGGTAACAGCTTATTATCTCGTCATTCGAGTTCAAGGTAAAAGACAATGCTTAAAAAGATTGAAGTAATTTTATTATAGAACAAGCTTTTATCAATATCTTAAGATTCTCATCTAACTGTAATTCATGTCTATGAAATTGATTGTCACGAATTTTGGATTTTTTCTATGCATTGTCTGTTTTGTTGTTTCGTGCGAGTCTAAGACAGATGAGCCACAAAATCCTACCAAGCCTAATATTGTATTTATTCTGGCTGATGATCTAGGCTACAATGACATCAGTTGTCTTGGCAGCAGATTTTATGAGACTCCCCATATTGACAAAATCGCTCAACGAGGCATGAGCTTTACGAATGGTTATGCTGCCTGTCAAGTCTGTAGCCCATCTCGAGCCAGTATACTTAATGGCAAGTTTCCAGCTCGGCATGGGATTACGGATTGGATTGGTGCACCTGCTGGTGAAAAATGGCGGGGCCATAAGCGCTACACCAAATTGCTTCCACCTGATTATAATCGACAATTAAATCATGATGATGTGGTGTTGCCAGAAGTCTTACGAGAAAATGGCTACTCGACTTTTTTTGCAGGTAAATGGCATTTAGGTAACGAAGGATCGTATCCTCAAGATCATGGGTTTGATGTCAATCAGGGTGGATATGAGAAAGGCGGTCCCTATTCAGGTGGTTTCTTTTCTCCATTTGAGAATCCGCAAATGAAGGATTTTCCGGATGAGCTAGGCATGAGTCTGCCAGAAAAATTAGCAAAGGAAACAAATCAATTTATAGAGAGCCATCAAGACAAGCCGTTTTTGGCTTATCTGTCTTTTTATGCTGTGCATGCTCCCATTCAAACAACCAAAACCAATTGGGAAAAATATCGTGGAAAGGCAATTAGCCAGGGTTTAGAAGCGAAGGGTTTTGCGATGGAGCGTCGACTCCCCGCAAGGCAGCAGCAGGACAATCCTGTTTATGCTGGCTTGATTGAGCATATGGATGATGCCGTAGGGCAGGTGTTGGATAAGTTGGATGAGTTGGGCTTAGCAGATAATACGATCGTTGTCTTTACATCTGATAATGGGGGAGTGGTGTCGGGTGATAATTATTCAACTAATCTAAGTCCTCTTCGAGGTGGCAAAGGCTATCAATGGGAAGGCGGTATAAAAGTACCTTATCTCATGTATGTGCCTTGGCTTGATCAAGGCGGGAAGAAGAATAAAACGCGGGTTAGTGGAGTTGATTTTTTTCCGACATTATTGGATTTGTCGGGCTTGGACTTGAGGCCGGAGCTTCATGAAGACGGGATAAGTTTAAAACCACTTTTAGAAGGGAAGGCGTTTGAGGAGAGAGCATTAATTTGGCATTATCCGCATTATGGCAATCAGGGAGGTGATCCATCTTCTATTATTATTAAAGGTGATTGGAAGCTGATACAGTATCATGAAGATAATTCGAAGGAACTGTATAATCTGCTGACAGATGTATCGGAAACAGAGAATGTTGGGCAGCAGCATCCGGACATCGTTGATCAGTTGAGCGCAGAGTTAGATCAACGACTTAGCGAACTTGGTTCTAATTTTCCGACTAGAGATCCTTTGTTTAGTCAGGATTCATTTGATATGAAATATGTGCAATTTTCTACAACGAAGATGGCGCAGTTAGAGGCATTGCGAGATGCGATGCTATCTGAAGACTGGGAACCAAATGAGGATTGGTGGGGCAGTCGGGTTAGTGATTAAATGTTGAATTTTTAATTTGAAATGCCTGATAACTGTATGTAAATTTGGTTTAACGTAGAAATTCAAATTGCACTTTTCAAATGATTGCAATTACTTTCTTTTGTCAGTAATAGCTAATTAGCCCAAAGGACTTCACTCAATAGGCAGGGACATCGTCCTTGTAATCATATTATTTTCGGTTTAGTCCTGAAGGGATGTCATCAATAAATGTGAAAGTATTTTCAATCGAAAAATATAAATGCGATTCAATGATGTCGTCCTTTCAGGACTTAATTTTGATATTAATTCACCATGGACGATGTCCATGGCTATTTGATGTAAGCCCTTTGGGCTATTCATAAGGTGCAATAGGTTAAACACACTCTACAGAGTTGAAGTCCGACAACATCACATAAAAACTGTATTATACAGTTTTCAAATCGAAGGATAACAATGCTTTTAACTAAGCTACTTCTGTGGTGGCATCGAAGGCCGCACTTCAATTTTACTTGGCAAGGTTCGCGGATTCATATGCAATAGATCAACGACCATTTGCCCTATATCTTCAGGTTGTATTTTCCAAGCATCAGCTTCAGACGGAACATGATTATTAAAATAAGTAGATACAGATCCCGGCATGATCGTCGTGACTTTAATGCCTAATTGTCTGACATCTAGCATGACGGCCTGAGTAAATCCAACTAAGCCGAATTTACTTGCATTGTAGGCTGAACCATTCTTGAAAAAGTTAGTCCCTGCTAAACTGGCAACTGTAATCAGATAGCCTTTGCTTAGTTTCAATGCATCAAGGGCTGCCTTCGTTGTATTAAACGCGCCAGTTAAATTCGTATCGATGGTTGCTTTCCATTGTTCCGGCGTCATGTCTTCAATAGATTTAAAATGACCTACTCCCGCATTAGATATACAGACATCAAGCTGTCCCCAAGTCTCTACTATTTTTTGGACTGCTTTTGTCTCATCATCAAAACTTGTGACATCTGACTGTATGATGATGAGATTGTCAGAGTTCAACTGAGCTTTAGCTGCGTCAAGGCTTTCCATCGATCTGCCAGATATGGCGACATGGTAACCGTCTTTTAGTAAGGACTCTGCGACACCTAATCCAATTCCTTTTGATCCACCTGTGATATATGCTGTTTTCATTATTGTATTTTAAGTTTAATCTGATTTGAAAATTTAAATGTTAGTATTAACTGAGAATAACATGGAACAACTAAAAAAGATGTTGTCGCCTGTGATTATTTTATGTTTTCTGATTCAAACCGCCAAAGTATTTTCGTGCTTCCTTCATGACTTTGGGAGCTAGAATAATACTTGCAGTCATTGTCGGTATCGCCATCAACGCATAAAACCCATCGATCAAATTAATCATCATGTCAAGTGATGCGACGGAGGCTAGTAATATGCTAGCTAAATAGAAGTAGTTATAGTAATGTTTTTTGTCTGCGCCTATCAAAAAGCCTAGACACTTTGTGCCGTAATATGAAAAAGAAAATAATGAGGAAATACTAAAGACGGCGATGCAAAGAAGTAAAATATAACTCCCGACTGATGGAAGCGAAGATGAAAAGGCCGAAGCCGTCAAGCTTACTCCATTTGTTTCTGATAACTGCCAGACGCCTGTGACAAGAATACACAATGCTGTTAGTGTACAGACTATTATTGTATCAATAAAAGGCCCTAACATCGCGACTAAACCTTCTCGAACCGGTTGCTTAGTTTTTGCGGCGCCATGGGCCATAGGCGCTGTACCAATACCTGCTTCATTGGAAAAAGCTCCACGCCGAATACCTAATAAAATCAAGCCTCCCAATGCTCCGCCCAACATCTGATCACCTTTATGGTGTGTTGCTGAAAAGGCTTCTGTAAAGATCATCATAAAATACCTAGGCACTTCTTGGGCATTGAGCAACAAAATCACAAACACTGCTATGAAATAGAGCACTACCATAAATGGGACAAGCTTCTCAGTCGTCTTCCCAATTCGCTGCAAACCACCGAGGATCACAACAGATGTTATGATCAGCAAAACAACGCCAGTCACGATATTAGATGTCATGCCCACTTCAATTCCCGCCGGCACTAAAAGGATGTCTCGTATAGCTTGGGTTAATTGATTCACATTGAAAACAGGCAGAGCGCCGATCAGCCCAGCTAAACTAAAAAAGATAGCCATCGGCTTCCATTTCTGTCCCAAACCTTCTGTAACAAAATACATCGGACCACCCTGAATATCTCCATTTGAATCTTTACCTCTATACATGATCGAAAGTGTACAGGTAAAGAATTTGGTGCACATGCCAATCAAACCGCTCACCCACATCCAAAAAATTGCACCTGGCCCGCCAATGCTTATCGCTACCGCCACACCAGCAATGTTACCCATACCAATTGTAGACGCTAGCGCCGTCGACAACGCTTGAAAATGAGAAATATCACCCGGATCAGTTGGGTCATCGTATTTGCCCCGCAAGACTTGCACAGCATGACCGATGTAGCGATAGGGCAAAAACCTAGAAACGAAGAGGAAGTAGATCCCTCCACCAACTAAGAGAATCAAAAGAGGTAGTCCCCATACAAATGACGCAAAACTGGATATGGCTTGTTCTAGAGATTCAATCATATCCGAAAGATGAGAAATAATTTTTAAATCAAAATCGAAAGCACAATATAATCAAAATCAAAAGCCAAATCTCAATGAAAAACTGGCGAAATCTATCTTTCGACATCGTCAAATTGAGTCTTACTTGCAGTTTCGAATGAAGCTGTCTATAATGTTTGTGCTCATCGAGTATCAGCAGCATTCTGTCGAACAAGACAGCACCTAAATTAAATACTCTCTATTTTAATAACTAATTAAAAGAATTCACAAAAAAATATAAAGCTTATGAGTACAACAGCTGATGCCATTTCTAAAATTAAAGCGAATCGCGCATTACTTTCCAGTAAAGCAAACGCCTTTAAATTTTCAGGATTAAAAGTTGCAACTAATGGTTCTACCTACAATGAAGAGTATTTGAAATCAAAATTCTCACCACGAACGAAATTAAATATTGAGCACGGAGTAGCTAGTGAAAAACAAAAGCAAAAAATGATAAATTGGATTTTTTGCGCTCTGATTCTAATTGGAATATATTTCTATAGTTTTATTTATAATCTGATTCTGATAGCGAGTTGACCGCCCAAGTTTCAACAATAGTTTTATTAGGAATTTGAGAAAGAAAACAGATCCTTGATATTAAGTTAGTTCAGAATTATAAATGCGATTAAAGATCTTTTTACACAGACTTAATAGAAAGCTAAATTTGTTTTAAGTTCTGCTTCTGATATATCTGTCATGGTTCACACTGGCTTAAATAAAAAAAAGCCAAAAAATCCAGTTAAAGATTTTTTGGCTTATAATTCTAAATCAGTGTACTCCTTAAATTTAGTAAGAATTAATTAGAACAACCTAGAATGTAGGCATGAAATAATGCACTAGGGCTGGTCTCAAAACCAGGCTGAAGAGTTATTTCTTGGCCTGCAGAGAATTCAACATTACCTGACGGTAATACCGGGGCGTCTGACTCGATTTTGATAATTGCTTCGTATAATTCTGTACCTGGCATAGAGTTGCTGATATATAATTCATTGACACAATCATCAACGTCATCGCAGATACCGTCATTGTCAGCATCAATTTCAATAACACCACAACCACAAGCTCCTGGTAACGTTTTCAGTGGATCATTTACACATTGATCTTCAGAGTCACAAGTGCCATCTCCATCAGCATCTTGTAGTGTTCCTTCACATTGACAGGTAGCTGCACTGTACATATCGTTAGTTGTGCAGGCGTCATTATCATTACATGCAGTATTAATGAGGGCATTATCAAGATTTGGGCAACTGTCTTGGGTATCACATATTGTATCATTGTCCATATCTGAATAGGTTCCGACACAATCACAAGTGCTCAAATAGGTATCATTAATTGTACAAGGGTCAAGATCATCACAGGCTGTCCCAATCAGTAAGATGCTTAAATTTGGACAAGCATCATTTGGATCACAAATTCCGTCATTATCACTATCCATATAGGTTCCGACACAATTACAGTTGCTATCCATCATATCATTAATGGTACAGGAATTAAAATCTGTACAAGCCATTCCAACGCGTTTCATATGAAAGTATTCATTTGGCTCACCTACAATAATAAACTCATCTTCATTGATGACAGTTATGCCTTCTGGTTGGGTCATGCCTATGCCTGATATGTCGATAGAACTCACTAATTCGCCTGTAAATGAATTCACCTCGACAATCATCTCTCCCTCATGTGTAAGCATTAATAGTGAATTATTCGTTGAATATGCTAACCCTGCAACGTCTGTAAATCCATTCGGATACGTATTATCCAGAGTTTGAATATTGAAAAACTCTTGTGGTGAAAAAGAACTGCCAAGAGAGCCTACTGGGTCTGGAATCACATAGATTTCCATATTACTTATTTCTTTCGCTACGTGCAGAATATCATTCGCAGCATCGTAAGCTAGACCTTCTAATCCCGTATTACCAGTGCCTGTTCCATTTAATTGGATGCGACTATTAGAACCAGGATATGAAATCGTACTGTTTGAATTGTTGAATGGAATATCTACAATGACAATTCTTCGTCGACGTTCCTCAGTAATTGCATATTTATTACCATATAAATAAGCTATACCTTCTGTATCTTCAAAACCACTAAGTGTTATAGTACGTATTAATATACCTGTCGAGCTAATTTCGTAAGCTGTCGGTGTCCCATTTGCAACTGCCATAAACCGATTACGGTTTGGATTAAAACTAATTCCAGAAAAATCATCAGGAATCGAACTAAATGAGGTATTAAAACAAGATGTAAATGGTGATAGATCATACCCTCCACATTGCGTATCAACTCCAGTACAAACATCAAACTTATCACAGATTCCATCACTATCAGCATCAGGGAAAGTACCTGCACAATTACAACTAGTCGTCCATATGTCATTGATCGTACAGATGTCGTTATCATCGCAAGCTGTTCCTATTAATGCATCATTGAAATTTGGACATTGGTCATCTGCATTACAGACACCATCACCGTCAGAATCTCTGAATGTACCAACACATTCACAATTTGTTGTCCAGAGGTCATTGACCGTACAGGCGTCACCGTCATTACAAGCTGTACCAATGAGCATATCATCAATACCAGGACAGGCATCTAAATCATCACAAACACCATCGGCATCCGAATCACCTAAGGCATCGTCTCCCGTACATTGATCACAGCCATTTGGTACTCCATCTGTGTCAGTATCAACAGTGTCATCAAATCCAACGCATATGTCACAACCGTCTGGAACGCCATCACCATCAGCATCTAAAGTATCATCCGAGTTTGGACATAGATCACAGCCATCTGGCACGCCATCGCTGTCAGTATCAATATTGTCATCCGATCCAGCACAAATGTCACAGCCGTTTGGCACACCATCGATGTCAGTATCAATCGTGTCATCAGATCCAGCGCAAATATCACAACCATCTGGAACACCATCATTGTCTGCATCTGCTGTGTCATCAGAGTTAGCACATAGATCACAACCGTCAGGCACACCATCAGCATCAGCATCTAAAGCGTCATCAAATCCAGCACAAAGATCACAGCCGTTTGGCACGCCATCATTATCACTATCTATATTGTCATCAGATCCAGCACAAATATCACAGCCGTTAGGCACGCCATCATTGTCAGTATCAACAGTGTCATCCGATCCAGCACAAATGTCACAACCGTCAGGCACGCCATCAGCATCAGCATCTAAAGTATCATCCGAGTTTGGACAAAGATCACAGCCATTTGGTACGCCATCGCTGTCAGTATCTATATTGTCATCAAATCCAGCACAAATATCACAGCCGTTTGGCACGCCATCGGCGTCAGTATCGATCGTGTCATCCGATCCAGCGCAAATATCACAACCATCTGGGACACCATCATTGTCTGCATCTGCTGTATCATCTGAGTTAGCACATAGATCACAGCCGTCAGGCACACCATCCGCGTCAGCATCAATCGTGTCATCAAATCCGGCACAAATATCGCAGCCGTCAGGCACTCCATCAGTGTCAGTATCCATATTGTCATCAGACCCAGCACAAATATCGCAGCCGTCAGGCACGCCATCAGTGTCAGTATCAATCGTGTCATCAGACCCAACGCAAATGTCACAGCCATCTGGAATACCATCCGCGTCTGCATCTAAAGCATCATCTGAGTTAGCACAAAGATCACAGCCATCTGGCACACCATCACCATCAGTATCAATCGTATCATCAGATCCTGCGCAAATATCACAACCATCTGGAATACCATCTGTATCAGTATCAATGGTATCATCAGCTCCCGCACAAATATCACAACCATCTGGAACACCATCGGCATCAGCATCGGCAGTATCATCCGAATTGGCACATACGTCACAACCGTCTGGCACGCCATCCGAGTCAGCATCTGCAGTATCATCAAATCCAGGACAGACATCTAAATCATCACAAATGCCGTCACCATCTGTATCACCCGTAGCATCATCACCTGCACATACATCACAGCCATCAGGAACGCCATCCAAGTCTCCATCTATAGTATCATCAAATCCTGGGCAAATATCTATATCGTCACAATTGCCATCACCGTCTGTATCGCCCGTCGTATCATCTCCTGTACATACATCACAACCATCTGGCACACCATCTGTGTCTGTATCAATTGTATCGTCAAAACCAGCACAAATATCACAGCCGTCTGGAACGCCATCAGTGTCAGTATCAATCGTGTCATCAGATCCGGCACAAATATCACAGCCATCTGGCACGCCATCAGTGTCAGTATCAATCGTGTCATCAGATCCGGCGCAAATGTCGCAACCATCGGGAATACCATCTGAGTCTGTATCAATCGTGTCATCAAATCCCGCACACATGTCACAACCATCTGGCACACCATCAGTATCGGCATCAGCAGTATCATCTGAGTTTGGACATACATCACAGCCATCAGGAACGCCATCCGAGTCAGCATCTACATTGTCATCAAATCCAGCACAGATATCTAAGTCATCACAAATACCATCACCATCAGTATCACCCGTAGCATCATCACCAGCACAAAGATCACAGCCGTCTGGCACACCATCTGTGTCCGTATCTATAGTGTCATCAAATCCAGCACAGGCATCTAAATCATCACAAACGCCATCACCGTCTGTATCACCAGTCGCATCATCTCCTGTACATACATCACAGCCATCTGGCACACCATCAGTATCAATATCAACCGTGTCATCAGACCCAGCACAAATATCACAACCATCTGGCACACCATCCGTATCAGTATCAATACTGTCATCAAATCCGGTGCAAATATCACAGCCATCTGGCACACCATCTGTATCAGTATCAATCACATCATCAAACCCAGCGCAAATATCACAACCGTCAGGCACGCCATCGGTGTCTGTATCAATCGTGTCATCAGACCCAGCGCAAATGTCACAGCCGTCAGGGACGCCATCTGTGTCTGTATCAATTGTGTCATCAGATCCAGCGCAAATGTCACAGCCATCTGGCACGCCATCCGCGTCCGCATCAACCATGTCATCAAAACCAGCACAGATATCTACATCATCACAAACGCCATCTCCATCTGTATCACCAGTCGCGTCATCACCTGCACATACATCACATCCATCAGGGACACCATCTACATCAGCATCAACACTATCATCAAATCCAGCACAGATATCTATATCATCACAAACGCCATCACCATCTGTATCACCAGTCGCATCATCTCCAGTACATACATCGCAACCGTCAGGAACGCCATCGGTGTCAGCATCAATTGTATCATCAAATCCAGCACAAATGTCACAGCCATCAGGTACGCCATCCGTGTCAGTATCTATAGTATCGTCAAATCCAGCACAGATATCTATATCATCACAAATGCCATCACCATCTGTATCACCAGTCGCATCATCTCCAGTACAAACATCACATCCGTCAGGCACGCCATCCGCATCAGCATCAATGGCGTCATCAGATCCGGCGCAAATATCACAGCCATCTGGTACGCCATCTGTATCAGTATCTATATTATCATCAAATCCGGCGCAAATGTCACAGTCATCTGGAACGGTGTCCGCATCAGCATCTACTGTATCATCAAAACCAGGACAGACATCATCAGCATCACATACACCATCGCTATCAGTGTCCTCAAATATTCCGACGCATTGGCAACTTCCATCATATGTATCACCTGTTGTACAGGCATCCATATCATCACAAGTTGTCCCAATCAAATTATCATCAAAACCAGGACAGACATCATCTGCATCACATATACCATCATTATCTGCATCTCCAGCATTAGGATCCAAATTTCCGATGAGCTCAAAGTCAAAACTAATATCAGAGCTAGTTACTTTAACTTGATGAACTTCGACAGCAATTACATTTGTACCATCTGCAAAATCATTGATTGAGAGTGTTGTGGTTCCTATTGCATTATTACCTACGGTACCTGAGGCAAACGTGTTGTAAGTAGGTGTTCCGCCAGGCATTCTTACTCTGTATACTTCAATACCATTCACATAGACAACAGCTCCGTCGTCATATAATAAAGTTAAATCTATGTCCTCGTACAGGCATAGAGTGATATCTACCTCATATCTGAAGTATGCCGTTAAGGTATTAGAATTAATAACAGTTGCTTCATCGCCATCACCATAGCCTAGTTGTGCAGGACCTGTTGCCCATGAGCTATCATCATAGGCAGATTGTTTCCAGTTTAGTCCTCCTTGGTCAGCTGGAGCACTCCCAACGATATCACTATAGCTCCAAATATCTCCTGCAGGGATGATAGCTGTTTGTGATATTGTGAATTGGAGTGTGAAAAAAAAGAGAATAGATAATAATAACAACCGATGGTATGCATGCATTTCATATAAGTTTTTAGCAAATCAAAGAGATTTACTGGGTACGGGAAGCTATTAATCGTCAAAAATAGATTATTAGCAGGAATATGTCAATGGATATAAGTGTGTAATATCCACAGCTTAAGACTGGAGTAAACCCTTTAAGCCACACATTCTGGTGATGTTTTTTAGATAAATCATTGAAGAAAATGAATCTTAAAATACTTCGCACGTTTTTTATCTAAACGTATTAGCCCTGTAATCTCTATATTTGAGTCTTATAAATCCAAATAAATGGTCTTTCCTATAGGTGACGATAACGTGTCAGGTGGTTCTAAGCCATATTTTAGCTATGGTTTCATTGTATTGAATGTCTTAGTCTTTTTTGCGCAATTGGCTTCACCTGGAAATTTAGTCTGTGAATTCGCTACAATCCCTAATGATATTATGGCTGGAAATAAGCTTTATACGGGGTTAACAAGCATGTTTATGCACGGAGGTTGGATGCATTTGATTGGAAATATGCTCTACTTATGGATTTTTGGAGATAATATTGAAGCCTGTATTGGCAATGTCCGATTTGTGATCTTCTACATATTAGGTGGAATAGTTGCTTCTGCTGCACATGTTTTGTTAGGCGCATCGGGCGAGACACTGGCGAATTGCTGTGAAGTTTGTGCAGCTGTGAATCCTTGTGATGCCTTAGGTCAAGGAGCTCGACCGTGTCCTGGCTCTATTCCTTCACTTGGTGCAAGTGGAGCAATTGCTGCGGTGATGGGTGCCTATCTTGTTATGTTTCCAAAGTCAAAAATTAAAATGATAGCTATCATTTTTGGGACCTTTACAATTCCAGCATTTTTATTCTTGTTGTTTTGGATAGGGCAACAATTCTTTTCTGTGTTTGGATCTGCAGGATTGGGAAACTCTTCGGGCGTTGCTTGGTGGGCCCATATAGGTGGCTTTATCTTTGGCCTTCTTATTGGATTTTTATACAAAGGTAGAGCAGATTGGAAACATCCCCCTTCAGATACTGGCGGAACAAGCTATGTATAGGTTCCAAACAATCAGTATTTAAAGTAAAAATGACTTTATTTCATTTAAAATGTTAAAAATCGCTTAACAGCTTACTAACGATGTACCTATAGGTGGTATCTACCGTCTAAAGAGTATAAGTTCTATACTTAGGGGTTTCTAGTGAGTGACATTTTAAATGTCAACAATCAGCATTACAGACAAGGCTTTGCAAAGGCAAAGCCTTTTTTTATGCCCCTAATTGTCGGGAATCAATTTTACAAACATTCAGCTTTCATACAGTCTTTAATACTATTCATTTACGAGTGTAATAGATTAAAAAGTGTACCTCATGCATAAAATCACTACTTATGGTGATGACTTCGATATTAATATCCTATAGGTTTGATAGTGAAAACATATTCTTAAAATCTGTTTCCTATTCTCATGCAGAATAGAAGTTATTAAACATCCTTATTAAACTTTTAAAATTAGTATTATGAAACAACTCTTTATTTGTACGCTATGTACCTTAAGTCTGGCTATATGTAGCTTTGCCCAAAACCATCTTCATATTGTTAATTCGTCAGGAGGTGAACTAGTAAAATTAGAAAGTACGTCAGGATTTCCTCAAATGGTTTTTTCAAATGATCATGGTAATCTTTTTCAAATTGGATTAGCTGAAACACAGAATACGAATGCCCCGAACGATGATGACTTATTCATTCAGGGATTGAAACCTTTTTCCAGAATACGAATGGAAGTCGGAGATGGAACTGGAAAAGGTGGATTGGTTATTAATCCAACTAGCAATGCAAATTCAGCTTTTGTTGGAGCTCAAGTTGGTATAAATGCGAATAGTCCATCTGCACCACTAACGGTCTCATCAATCGATGGAGGTGTAACTACTGAATTTAGAACGGAAGAAAGCACAACCTTTGTTGAATGGACAGCTAAAATAGGAGGAGTTGGTACTGTGAGACAAAAAGGAGTAGCAGGCTTTTTTGATGATGCCAATAATGTATTTTCAAAAGATAATTTTAGAATAGGTACATCGAACCTTAACACTAATGGCGCACTCGACTTCAGAACGCAGAATATCAATCGGATGACGATTAAAAATACTGGTCAAGTGTTCATTGGTGATATTGCGAATTTCGGTAGTTCAATTGCAAGTGCTGAGTCGTTGAATATATGTGGGAATGCACGTGCATCTGGTTCTTTTGTTGCGAATGCGTTTTCGTGCAGTTCAGATGTTAGATTCAAAAAGGATATTCATACTCTGGACAATTCGTTAGAAGATATTATGAAGTTGAATGGTGTCAGTTATAAATGGAAAACTGATGAATTTACAAAGAGAGGCTTCACTGAAGACAAGCAAATCGGTCTGATTGCTCAAGAGGTTGAAGATGTCTTGCCTGAATTAGTAAAAACAGAAAGGGATGGCTATAAATCGGTTGATTATCAAAGCCTGTCAGCTGTCTTGGTTGAAGCCATAAAAGAACAGCAAAAGACTATCGAATCATTAGAAAATCG
Organism: uncultured Saprospiraceae bacterium; assembly: GCA_937959275.1. Lineage (GTDB taxonomy): Bacteria > Bacteroidota > Bacteroidia > Chitinophagales > Saprospiraceae > CALFUK01. The sequence goes on from CALGLU010000109.1 coordinate 53,854, forward strand.
TATTGTCGATTTAGAGAAAAAATAAATAGATTTCTGTCTTTGAAAAAGGGATTCGCTCTAGGTGTGAATCCCTTTTTATTGTTTAAAGATCTAGCGATTCAATCGTCCTATACCATCAATTTTGAGGAATCTTTTGATTCTAAAATAGATGTTGGACTATCATATAGTTGTTGCAATACGTGCGATGCAATCATCTTATTAATTTGCATTATAGTTGTTTTTATCGTATGTTTAATCACACGATTAATAATGCTATTAAATTATTATGATAACAGCAAACGACCTAAAAGTAAAAGGAGTCAAGGCCATTGAAGAAGGCCTTAAAGATTCTGAAGAAGTCAGTATTTCTGTCAGAGGTAAAGTGAAGTATATTGCTATGACTGTTGAGCAATATGATGAGATGAGAGCTTCTGAAATCCTAGTCGCTTATCAGGATGTATTAATAGATATTAAAAATGACAATTTCACAGATGAAACAGCAGAGGAACATGTCTTAAGGTTATGGCCTGAACAATAGTCCAAATGCCTAGAATAATCTCTACGAAAAAATACGAACTGCGTTTAAAGAAATTTAAACTCAAACATCCCGAATTGAGGGACAGATATGTGAACACAATTTTATTACTTGGTGTTAATCCCTCTCATCCGTCATTAAGATTGCATCGTTTGAAAGGAAAATTATCAGAAATTCATTCTGTATCAATCAATAAAAAGTATCGAATATTGATAGACTTTATTATCAAGAAAGATAAAATTATTCTATTGAATATTGGAACACACGACGAGTTATATAGATAGAAATTGCCATTCAAAAGTCAATTTAGGCACTCCACTATTTTCTATACCATCAATTTTGAGGAATCTTTTGATTCTAAAATAGATGTTGGACGATCAGTCAGATATTTATCAACTTCAATCGCTGCTTCTCTGCCCTCGGTGATCGCCCAGACAACTAAGGACTGTCCTCTTCTCATATCTCCTGCTGCAAAGACCTTTTCTGCTGATGTTTTATATTTACTTGTTTTCACATTACCGCGATTGTCAAGCTCTAGTTTTAATTGCTCGACGATGCCTTCGTGCTGCGGATGAAGAAAGCCAACGGCTAACAATGCAAGGTCGCATGGGATGATTCGCTCTGTATCTTCGAGTTCTACAAGTTCAGTCTTAATACTTTCTGTATTCAATCTCCACTCGATATCAATCAACTTCAAGCCTGTCAAATTGCCATCAGCATCACCGACAAACTCTTTACTCAAGATAGACCATTCTCGCTCACATCCCTCTTCATGAGAAGTGGATGTACGCAGCTGCATAGGCCACAGAGGCCAAGGCGTAGATTCATCTCTTGATGCAGGCGGCTTAGTCAATAATTCGATTTGGGTAATTGAAGATGCTTTTTCTCTATTTGATGTGCCTACACAATCAGCTCCAGTATCACCACCACCAATCACCACAACATGTTTTCCTGTTGCGGTAATTACCTCATGATTAAATGCGGATTGACCATCGACTTGACGATTCTTTTGCTCTAAAAATTCCATGGCATAATGCACGCCTTTTAATTCTCTTCCTTTTATGGGCAGATTTCTTGGAACTGTAGATCCACCTGTTAAAACGACAGCATCAAAATCTGATAACAAGTCAGTGGATTTGATATCGACACCAATATTGGTATTCGTTTTAAAAATGATGCCTTCTGCTTTCATGACGTGCATTCGTCTATCGATGATCTCTTTTTCTAATTTGAAATCAGGAATGCCATAGCGCAGTAATCCACCTATTTTATCATTTCGTTCGAAGAGAGTGACCGTATGACCTGCTTTATTTAATTGTACAGCAGCAGCCATACCTGCTGGTCCAGATCCGACAACAGCGACAGTTTTATCTGTTCGAGTCGTCGGCGGATTTGGAGTCACCCAGCCTTGTAGAAAAGCTTCTTCAATAATTTGTTTCTCGATGTGCTCAATCGTGACAGGATCGCTATTGATGCCTAGTACACACGACGCTTCACACGGAGCTGGACAAATTCGACCAGTAAACTCTGGGAAATTATTTGTTGAAGCCAATATCTGATAGGCTTCCTGATAATTATCTCGATGGACAGCATCATTAAAATCTGGAATGATATTACCTAGCGGACAACCATTATGACAAAAGGGAACACCGCAATCCATACATCGGGCCGCTTGGTCATTCGTAAACTTATCATCCACTGGCACATAGATCTCTTTGAAATCATTAATCCGCTCTTCTACTTTTCGTTTTGAAGGGAGAGATCGTTCGTGCTTTAAAAATCCATGTATATCTGCCATCTGTTTTTTCTTATTTATTTGAGCTACGTATATTAAATATTAAGCAGCACTAACTGTTAGCTTTTGCTTTGTTAAAATAGCCTTGTATTCTGTAGGCATGACTTTGATAAATTGTTTTTTAGTGGTATCCCAGTTCTGCAGAATATCCAATGCCTTGAGGCTGCCTGTAAATCTAAAGTGATTCCTGAGCAAGGTCCGTAAGGTCTGAAAATCTTCTTTTTCCATATCATCAAATTCAACCATTTCTTTATTGCAGTACACTTCCGCAGTCTTATTCTCATCAAAAATATAGGCAATACCGCCACTCATGCCTGCCGCAAAATTACGACCAATATCTCCCAACACCACAACTCTCCCGCCCGTCATATATTCGCAGCCATGCGCACCCAATCCTTCAACGACAGCATTCACACCACTATTCCGCACACAAAACCGCTCACCAGCTTTCCCTTTAATATAGGCTTCACCAGATGTCGCTCCATATAGTGCCACATTTCCAATAATAATGTTCTCCTCAGGTTTTAAAATACTTCTTCGATCTGGTACAACGATTAATCTCGCTCCACTCAAACCTTTGCCAAAATAGTCATTGGTGTCACCTTCTAATGTAAACGTCAAACCCTTTGCACCAAAGGCACCAAAACTCTGACCCGCCGAACCTTTAAATCGAAACGACACAGAGTCCGCAGCTAAGCCGGCACTACCATAGTTCTTCGCAATCAGATTGGACAACATAGCGCCAACTGCTCGATCGGTATTCTTAATGATAAATTCACTTGTCACAAAGGACTTCTCTTTTATCGCCAATTCTGCAAACTTGATTAATTCAAGATCTAAGACATCATCTAGGCCATGATCTTGCTCCTGTGTCTTATAGTTGGATTGCTGATCAGCTAACTCATCTCTATACAGAATTGGGGAGAGATCTAAATTTTTAATTTTCCAGTGGTTCAAGTCTTCTCTAACTTTCAATCGATTCGCTTGACCTACCATTTCGTCAATGGTACGAAAGCCAAGCTTGGCCATAATCTCTCGCATATCATTTGCCAAAAATTTGAAGAAGTTGACAACGTGCTCCACTTTACCTTCAAACTTTTTACGCAGATCTGCATCTTGTGTTGCAATACCTACAGGGCACGTATTCAAGTGACATTTTCTCATGAGAATACAACCTTCGACAACTAATGCACCAGTCGCCACACCCCATTCTTCTGCGCCAAGCAAAGTAGCGATCGCCATATCCTTACCAGTTCTCATTTGGCCATCGGCCTGAATCCGAACCCGATCACGTAGTTTATTTAAGATCAATGTCTGATGCGTTTCTGCTAATCCCAACTCCCAAGGCAATCCAGCATGCCGGATCGAACTCAATGGAGATGCACCTGTCCCGCCATCGTGACCAGAGATTAAGATATGATCAGCATGCCCCTTTGTTACACCTGAAGCAATAATGCCAACACCAGCTTTTGAAACCAGCTTCACACTAATCCGAGCTTCCTTATTCGCATTCTTTAAATCAAAAATTAGCTGCGCCAGATCTTCAATCGAATAAATATCGTGATGTGGAGGCGGAGAGATCAGTCCTACACCCGGAGTCGAATTACGCACACGCGCGATCCAGTCATTGACCTTATGTCCTGGTAATTGACCGCCTTCTCCAGGCTTCGCACCTTGAGCCATTTTTATTTGCAGCTCTTCTGCATTTGCCAGATAATTAATCGTGACGCCAAATCGTCCAGAAGCCACTTGCTTAATCGCGGAGCGTTCCCAATCCCCATTTTCTTTTTTAGCAAAGCGCTCTTCATCTTCACCACCTTCTCCACTATTACTCTTAGCACCAATTCGATTCATCGCAATCGCCAAAGTCGAATGCGCCTCATAAGAGATCGATCCAAAAGACATCGCACCTGTTGCAAAGCGCTTCATGATGTCTTCAGCAGGTTCTACTTCACTGAGTGGGATCGAGTCGCCAGGTACGAAATCAAACATGCTACGCAATGTGCACGCCTGCTTGTCTTGATTGTTAATCGCTTTTGTATATTTGTTGAATAAGCTGTAATCATCCTTTGATGTAGAATGCTGAAGCAAGTGAATCGATGTCGGATTGAATAAGTGATATTCTCCTCTACGCTTCCACTGATAGACGCCAAGGTCCTGTAAGTAGGTGCTGTGAAAACTGTCTTCGAAAGCCAAGCCATGTTTGACAAGTGCCTCTTTGGCGAGGTTGTCAAAAGTCATGCCTTCGATTCTAGAAACAGTGCCTTTAAAACAAATGTCAATCACCTCAGTAGCAATGCCTAATGCTTCAAATGTCTGCGCGCCTTTATAAGACAAGACGGTAGATACGCCAAGTTTGGACATGACCTTTAGCAAGCCTTTCTCGACAGCATAGCGATAATTTTTAATGGCTTTCTTAGGATCTTCTGTTGAAAGCGTTTCAATCGTATCGTAACTGACACCTGGATAGACAGCATCGGCGCCATAGCTGATGAGTGTCGCAAAGTGATGAGTTTCAATAATGTCACCACCGTCGATGATGAGTGAAACAGATTTGCGCTGCCCCGTTTTGATGAGATGATGGTGAACAGCTCCTGTGTACAGCAAAGAAGGAATCGGTACCTGATTCTCAGAAATCGATCTGTTAGATAATATGATGATATTTTTGCCAGCTTTGATTTGCTCTTCTACGGATTGACAGATGGCCTCAACAGCAGTTTGTAACATGCCTGGAGAATAGTCAGCAGCAAATACCGCTGGAATTGTCACAGATGAATAGCCATGTTTGTCTAGAGATATTAATCTTCCAAAATCTTTTCTCGACAAGAGTGGGCTTTGTAGCCGAATAAAATTGACTGAGTTTCTTTCTTTATCCAAAATATCCTCACACGTTCCTAAGTACGTATTCAGACTCATGAATGCTTTTTCACGAAGAGAATCTATCGGAGGATTCGTGACTTGAGCAAATTGTTGTTTAAAATAATTCGCAAGATGCTGTGCATATTTCGACAGCACAGCGACAGGCGTATCAGAACCCATCGAACCAATTGGTTCTTTGGCATTCGTGGACATGGCGGCTAGTAAGACATCTTCGTCTTCCTTTGTAAATCCAAAGGTGATTTGCTCTTTGATGAGGTTCACATCTGTCGTCGACTTTGGAATGTCTTTGATTTCGATGTCATTAAACTTAACTCGAGAATCTTTTAACCATTCAGAATATGGTTCTCGTTTGCAGATGATATCTTTTAATTCGTCGTCACCAATGATTCGGTGTTCGTCAAGATCAGCCACTAATATTTTACCAGGTTCCAGTCTGTCTTTCAAGACCACCTTTGCAGGATCGACTTTTATCACACCAGTCTCAGAAGCGAGGATGAGCACATTATCATCCGTTAGCATATATCGGGAAGGTCGCAAACCGTTACGATCAAGGGTAGCACCTACGAGGGTGCCGTCAGTGAAGCAAATAGAGGCTGGGCCATCCCAAGGCTCCATGAGTGCTTCGTGAAATTCGTAAAAATCTTTTTTGAATTGATCAGCGTTGACATCATTCTGATAGGCTTCGGGGATCATCATCATTAAGACATGTGGGATAGATCTGCCGGCGTGCAATAGAAATTCGAGGACGCCATCAAAGTTTGAGGAGTCAGAATTCATGTTGTCACATATCGGAAAGATGATGTCGAGTTCTTTTTGGCTAAAGAGTTTGCTTTTGAGAAATGGCTCACGTGCTTTCCACCAGTTGATATTGCCTTGGACGGTATTGATCTCGCCATTGTGCGAGATGCAGCGGAAGGGCTGAGCCAATTTCCATTTGGGGACAGTGTTGGTAGAAAAGCGGGAGTGCACGAGTGCGATTGCAGATTCAAAGTTTTTGTTTTGCAAATCGAGATAATACTCTCGTACTTGATGTGAGGTCAACTGGCCTTTATATATAATCGTGTCACAGGAAAGTGAGGTGATATAAAAGTCATCGATGTATGCTTCATCTAATTTGTGAATCTCAACAGTGATGTACCGTCTGAGTATATAGAGTTTTCTATCTAGGCTTTTGTTATCAGCTTCTTTGGTGTATTTGAAAAACGCTTGTTGGATACTCGGTTCGGCAGAGATGGCTGTATCGCCGAGCCCAGCACCATCTACAGGAACGATCCGCATGCCCAAGAAGTCAAAATCCAATTCTTTGGAGCAGGACTTGATGATCTCTATGCACGCAGCTTGTTTGCTAGCGTCTTTAGGTAAAAACATCATAGCCACACCATAATCACCTTTGGCGGGCAGATCAAAGTCACAAGAGGAAACGAATATGTCGTGAGGGATGTGCGTAAGGATACCAGCACCATCACCAGTGTTTGGTTCGCAACCACAGGCACCACGATGCTCCATGTTTTCGAGCATGGTTAGCGCATCAGACACGAGCTGATGTGAGGTTAAGCCATTGAGGTTAGCGATGAGGCCTGTACCGCAAGAATCCTTTTCTAATTGGGGCACGTAGAGACCCTTAATTCGTTTCTGAATAGGCATAATTAGTTTGTTAATTAGTATAAGACCGATTAAAGGAAGTACCGAGAATTGTAGAAATCATGTGACTAGTGATTTGCTTCTCAATAATCGAACTTTAAATATAGTAAATTGAAATGAATTATTTTTTGCTTCTTATACACAGTATGTATAACAGAGTCCATCTGCTAGCTAATTCTTCTTTGTGTTCCTTTGTGTTTTGTGACTTAGTATGTCCTCTTATTTGAACAACAAAGCCTGTAAGTCACTAAGATTCATAAAGAAATACATTAAACTTTTGTCTTGTTTGTAATCTATTCAGAGGCAATTTAACTCGATTATGAATCCTCTGCCGACCACTCAAAACTCAACACCTGCCTTGCCGAATTTCTACGTCTAACCAAATAAATATAGTTAAATTTTGTTATGCATAAGCCATTAATTTAACATAAGGAGTTTGTCTGCTTATAACAGAGAAAACCCTATGAATTAATTTGTTTTTGACTGCATTTAAAACGACTC
>CALGLU010000110.1 GCA_937959275.1 uncultured Saprospiraceae bacterium
TCGTGCTTTTCCAAACTCCAACATCGGAGATTATTTAAATCACACAGAGCCAACAAAACACCGATAGGTGTTTAGCACAACACTACCAAAAATGCCGTGGGGTGCCCTGCACCCACTGGACATTTGTTGCTAATTGTTATCTATGGTTACTTTCCCCGGCGAATATCAATTTGGTCTTGTATATAGTCATCAACCATTGAATCAACATAATCATCGATATATGATTCAATTTCGACTATCATTTCATTTGATAAATTCAACGCTTCTCCTATATTTCTCTTATACACTAATTGGACTTCCTCTAAATGTGGTTTCAAATCAGGATGTATTTCATCTGGATTCTCTTTTGTGCCAAAATCTGTATGATTATAAGAGACAAAGATAGTATCTGAATATGGTGTTCCTTGTTCCTTTAAGTAAGCAACTAGACTTAAAAGATTCAATGCGTCACCTACACTATTATTTTTATTGTTAAATGGTGCCTTCTTTTCTAACGCTAAATCGATTACTTCTAGCTTTAGTCCATTGGTGATTTCTATCATAACCGCCTCTTCCAATAATTTATCTATTTTGGAAATTCTATCTTCAATTAAATCTAATCTTGATTTTTCTTCTTCAGCATAATTAGTAAGAACGCTTTCTAGCTTTTGTTTGTCATCATGACTTAAAAATTCACTAATCTTTAAGGCAGATTTTGCTTCATTCAATATTGCCTTTTGCAGACCACTTATTGTTTTGGTTTTGTTTCTATCCCATTCAGTTTTTATTATTGAATTTGTTACGATTGATATTGAGTTATTTCCAATCTTTTCAATTAGCAGTTCTAGAATTCCTGATGGCTTATCTTTAGCTATAAAACCAATCAAAATGTCTGTATCTAGGAATAAGTTTATCATTTAGTTTTGATCTGTTATTTTGTAAACATTGTCTTTTATAATATTTAGAATTCCATCAGTTCCGTTAACTATATCAGTAACATATGATTCAACAGTTTTTATAATTGGTATGTGGCTCTCATTTTTAATTTTATATTCACCTGTATCAATATACAAAAATTGGTTTTCCTCAATGCTCCATATTGACTCAAATTTTATTTGTTGATTATGTACGACTTTGTCTCGCATAGATTTATTGCTTTTTATTCTAAAGAGTGCCCTTGTCCAAGAAAATTCATCTTTATATAATTCATCTTTAAGCTTTTGAAAATAGTCAAATGAATATAGTTTTGAATACGATTCATGCTTGTCAATATCGTTTATAAATTTGGCAAAAGAATCTAATACTGGATTCGATTTAGTGAGTAAAAATAAACCCTTAATTGCTAAATCAACTGAAGTTCTACAGTTCACTAAAAGCGATTCTATATAAGTACATAGAGCTGTTTCAAATGTAATGCTCAAGATAATTTCTCCATCAATTGTATTCTGTTCTATTAAATCAAATATTCTATTCTTGCAGTAATGGTATTGGAGATGTTTACAACTTGAATTGTGAAAAGTGTAAAAATATTTTCTCTTCTCTTGATCTTCTGGATAATATATCAAGTGAAAATTACTAAAGAAAAATTGCTGTGGATTTATATTTTTTACTGTCATTAAGTCTTAATCATAGATAACTTGTTTATATCCCCCCGATTTCCATCATTTCTTCACACTTATCCCATCTACAAACGGATACAAACAGATACAAACGATTATAATCGGCTTATTGAGTAAACGCTCTTCTTGTATCTATTTGTAAAATCATTTCTAAGATAGATAAATCTCTCCAATCTTTACATATTTCTTATTCAGAGAATCATGCACTTGACTTAAGGCAACTGGATATACATTATTATAGTAACTCATTGGTATAATAAAAAAGGGCGGCCACAGGGCCACCCTTTTTTATTTTTGAACTACGCGTTACGCGTCTGTTGATGACTAAGAGGTGATGTGTTTCTTTATTAACAAGTATGGGATAATTCCCATGGCTACTAATCTGCATTCTTGACTCGTCCTATGCCTTTCACTTCAACTTGACATCCATGGGATAATCCCATGGTTACTAATCTGCATTCTTGACACGACCTATTCCATTCACCTCAACATCTACAGTAGGATTCCCTTTGTAGAGAATATTACCAACACCATTCAACTCACCAATTAAGGAATCTGAACAACTCAACTTGGTGTTGCCTACACCGTTTTGCTCAATCACGCAATGCTTTACGGCTAAATCGAAACCCTCAAAATTACCGACACCAGAGTTTTCCAAATGGAGATTGTCCACCGATCCTTCCATACTAAAGCTAGCAACACCATCATGATAAAGTTCTAAGTTTTTAAGATTATAAAATCCTTCTACTCTTGTCGTACCAACTCCTAATTTTTTGACTTCAGCAAGAGTAGGCATAGTGATTAAAATATCGACTTGAATATCTCCATAGTTGATATCATCCATTGTTACTTCTAATGTTCTGTCGGCCACTCTAGTATGAATATTATCTAATACGTGATCAGTCCCAATTATTTCTATTCTAAAAGTTTCGCCGTTAACGATTTTGGTTTCATACACACCTTGGAGCTCTACATTCTCAAAATTGCTGTGGCTTCTGACTTGTGAAACGATGGCAGTCGAGCCTTCAGAAAGTAATGTTTCAGAGCAACTAGTGAAGAAGACACCTACACTTGCTGCGATGATTGCTAAAATAATTCTTACGTTCATAATGTTAAGATTTAGTTTTTAGATAATAATTCATTTCAATGACTAAAATTCAATGCGATAATTGATGAATGGGATTAATCCATTTTGTTTGAAATTTCGAACAGTCCCACTGACTGGATCAAAAAATCGATTGGCAATATTGAATCGGTTGGTTACATTTTGAATGTCAGCGCTAATACTATGGGTCGCTTTGCCGGCATTTATTTTATATGATACGCCAAGATCTAATCTGTAGTAAGCTGGTCTTCTCACTGCATTAAATCGAGATTCATCACGCACGGTACGTTGAGCTTCCAAGGATTCTTGTTCTAAAATTGGTGTTGTCCTTAGTCCACCTACATAATTAAATTTTGCATTTATCCCTAGAATATTTTTTTCTCGTTTGCCGACTGTCCATTCTTTCCCTCCTAATAGATTACTAACAAAATTCGTGGCATATCTCGTATTAAATTCTCTCCCATCAGCCGTGGTGAATTTTGAATCAAATAATGATCCTGTTACCATAAAATAGTAGCCTTCTGTAAATGACTTTTCTAATGTAAGATCAATCCCATAATTTTCACCAGTCCCCTCTGCCAAGAGTGCTGCCCCATCTAAGTCATTTCCAAAAATCAAACTAAATATATCACTAGAATTAAGAGTTGAAAAAATGCTACCACTAGATGCACCAACTGGTATATCAAATAAATGCTGATAGTAAACTTCTGTCTTTAATCTAAAGCTCGGATTAAAACTGACGTCATAGGCACCGACAAGGTGAAAAGCCTTGAGCATCGGCAAATCAATATTTGGCTGAACGATCTCATCATTAATATTGCGTCTTTCAACAAAATAAGTAGAGACGTGTTCGGGTTTTGAAAATAAGCCTGTAGATAGGCTCAGACTTTGATTTGATTTGAATTGATATTTAACTCCAAATCTTGGATCTATACCGATAGTCTTGTTCAAGACTAAAAATGACGCATTCACGCCAGAATTAATCTCCCATTTCTCTCCGATTCTATATTTCCATTGTAAGTAGGCATCCATAAATTGTGTATTGCCTTTATTCTCAAGAAAGGACAGAAACTCACCTGTCTCACCGACTGATTTATAGTCATAATCGAAAGACTTCGATCTTATAGAATATCCAGCTCTAAATGTATGCCTTGCGTCAAATTTTCGATTGTATAGTATATTAAATGCAGTCTCATATTCTTTAAAATCTGTGATATCGATGACAACTGGGTTGAAATTATCTGTTGGATCCAATTCTTTGGTTTCATCTTCATACGACCATAATGAAGTAGCGAGAGAAGTACGTAGATAACTCTTATCATCTATGACATATTTATGAGTTAATCCAATGACGCCCAGCCCTTGCGATTGTGACTCTTCTTGTAATTGCCAATTAAATTGATAGTTTGTCGTATCAGCTTCCATTTCTTCCATGGTTATATTAATTCCACCCAAACCAAAAATCGAAAACACACCTGCCTTTTTTGTCGGTATATTTATTTTGAATGACAGGTCTTGAAATTCTGTTACGCCACCTTCTACTGTTGGAAGTAATCTATCAATCAATGCGATAGTAGAAAACCGATAATTGATTAAATACGAAGCTCTATCTCCCTTTTTTATATACCCTTCAGATGACGCTTCTATGCCTAGTGTGCCAATTTGAAAACTATGTTCTCTCTTTTCATTATTACCCCTGCGCATCTTTAAATCGAACACGCCACTTAGTGCATTGCCAAACTCCGCTGGGAATGCGCCTGTATAAAAATCAGAATTTGACAAGGTACTTGCACTTAACATGCTGATGCTTCCTCCTCCGCTACCCAAACTACTAAAGTGATTAGGGTTAGGAATTTCAATACCTTCTAATCTCCATAATAATCCTTTTGATGAATTACCTCTGACCACAATTTCATTGTCTATATCATCTCCATTCCCAGTCACTCCTGCAAATGACAAGGCCATTCGAGCAGGATCTGATATCGCCGCTGCAAATCTAGTCGCTTCCTCAATCGAAAACGATCTCGAACTCGTTGTTGCCATATCGTTAAGTGGACGTTCAAGATTCGTTTTAGCAATAATGACTATTTCATCCATTTCTAAGGTTGCCTCTTTCAATGCAATATTTAAAAAAACCTCTTTACCTGTCGTCACTAGCACCTGATGAAGAACTCTTGGTTCGTAACCCAGATATTCTACAGCAAGATCGTACCGCCCTACTTTCAACTTATCTAATCGAAATCGTCCTTCAAAATCAGTGCTTGTACCGACTAAAGGATCTGTTTCAAGAATAATGATGTTGGCTCCAATTAATGGCATTTGACTATCAACATCAAGTATCACTCCTTTGATTGGTTGTCCCGTTGGCGTATCTTTTTTTAAGACGAGTTGCTGACCAATTTCTTTAAAAATCAATCCTTGGCGTTCGCATAAATCCGCCAACGCAGAGGCCAAGGAACCTTCAAATTGAAAGTCAATTAGTTTATCCAATTCAAGATTGCCGTAAGAAAACTGAACACCGTATGTATCAGAGATGTCTGCTAAAATCATCTCAATGGAAGCATCCATATAATTCAATGCCACATCTTGTTCAGGAATAGATTGAGCTATCGCAAGGCTGGATAAAAACCAGCCCAATAAAAGAGCGAATATTTTTTTCATTTATTATTATTTAGGCAAGGAATCGTTATGGTTAGGTCGAAACAATTTACACTGCGTCTGATTGCAATCAGAATTCTTACCGGATATATATTTATCGAAAGTCATATTGTCTTCAGTAGGCATTATTTACAAGCTTTGATCGTGATTTTATCTCCATCTCCCAGTGATTCAAAATTCATATCGTAAGTGAATTTTAATACATCAATGATCTCACTATATGCTGCATCTTTAAATGAACCTGTAAACAAACACGGCTCATTATTTAGCTGATTCAATTCTATACTTTTTCCAAAGTACGTCTCTATGATTTGTACCACTTCAGATAATTTATCATTCTTGAAAACCAAGGATTTGGTTTTCCAAGCGATGGCATTCTCATTATTTACAGTTTCTTTTTCTAGTGCACCATTCGAAGAATCAAAATGTACTTTTTCACCCGGTGCCAATAGAACAGTTTCCTTGTTAGCAACATCAAACGCCACCTTGCCTTCAAATAGACTCACTTGAGTTACAACTGATCTGGCATTGACATTAAAGGTCGTCCCGAGCACCGTCGTTTTAGAATGATCTGTGTGTACCACAAAAGGACTCTCGGCATCATGTGTCACTTCAAATAAAGCCTCACCTTCTAGCGTAAGGTTTCGCTCATTGTCTTCTAAGACAAAGTTAATTGTACTTTCTTCATTGAGATTAACAGTTGAGCCATCAGGTAATTCTATAGATTTTGTTTGTCCCTTCTCAGTGCTTACGATCATCGCTTGATTCTCAGGATGCTCATTCGAAAAGGGTGAGAACAGCCATAAGCAAGCAAACACCAATAAAATTGATGCAGCAACAGACAATGGTCGTTTCCAAATGGGAATGACCTTAGTTGGTTTGGGCAATTTAGTTGCTATAGATTGCCATGCTTTATTTTCATCTATAGTTAAATCACTTTTATACTGATTTGCCTTATTCCAGCTATTTACAAGATTGTCTTTTAATTTTCTGTTTGCATCACTGGACGCTACCCACTCATCGAGTTGAGACTCTTGATCTTGATCCAGTTGATCTGAAAGCTGCTGGATGATGAGTGATATGTAATACTCTTGATTCATATTTTATGGGTCTACTTTCATTACGATAAAACGTGGAGCTACCCCTAGGCCTATTTAAAAAAAAATAAAAAAAGGATAAAATTGAGTGCTGTAGTGAGCACTTTTAATGCCTTAGATATATGATTCTCAACGGTTTTTGGCGAAATAACAAGTGATTCTGCTATTTCTTTATATGACATATTCTCAAAGCGGCTGAGCACAAATACTTCTCTACAGCGTTCAGGCAAGCTATCGATTGCTTTATTTATCTTTGCCTGCAATTCTGCAAGTTCTAGCGAAGAATTATCCTCAGCAGCTATTTGTATAGCATCCGTACCAATCAGCTTTGGCTTCTTCTTCCTTAGAAAATCAATGCTCTTATTCCTCACCATGGTTGCAAAATATCCTTCTATCGATCCTGCCTGGAGTCGATCTTTTTGTTCCCATAACTTGATGAGACAATCCTGAACAAGGTCCTCTGCAGTTGCTTGATTTTGAACGATCCGATTCGCACGAATGACAGCGTTTCGATAGTTCGAATCAAAAAATATTTTAAGGTCTTGGTGTGTGTCTATTTTCAAGTGTAGTATTTACACCACTAAAATACAAATATGTGGCCCTTCATTGAATAGGAAATACATTTAGATTGTTATATCATGCGGTAGAATATAAAAGCACGTGTTGTAGAACATACTTTAAACACGTATATTGGAGTTAAATTTATGGCCAATGAATACTAAACTCACATTAACCATTGAAAAAGAGATTATTGAAGAGGCAAAGCAATATGCAAAAGAAAAGGGTCAAAGCTTATCTGATTTGGTAGAAAATTACTTTAAATTAATAACCAAAGACAAAAGACAAATTAAGCCAAATCAATTATCTCCAAGAGTGCAAAGATTACGAGGAATTCTCAAGGTTGACAAAGATTTTGATTACAAAAAAGTACTTACTGAAGAATTAAGCAAGAAGTATGGCATCTAAAGTATTTGTTGATTCAGATGTCATCATAGATTTTTTCACAGATCGAGAACCTTTTGCCAATCCAGCAAGTAAACTATTTGAGTTAAATGAACTTGGAATTATTAAAATTTATATTTCCGCAGTTAGCATAAACAACATCTACTATATTGTAAGAAAATTTATTGGACATAAAGAAACTATTAAAATAATAGAAGAATTAGTTGAAATAACTGAAATTGTTGGAACAACAAAAAAGGAGATAGTTCAGGCTTTAAAGAATGATTTTAAAGATTATGAAGATTCCATACAATATTCATCTGCTTTAAATATAAAAGGAATTGAAGCCATCGTGACACGAAATACCAAAGATTATGTAAAAGCTAAAATTGCAATATTTACAGCTGAAAATTATGTGAAGACAAAATAAACGGAGAGCTTACAAAATAGCTAACTATAAAATCAAATCTCTTTTCGTCTTGATAAGTTGGATTCTATAAATCCTACTATGGATTTAGTAACTTACAATTAAAACAAAACAACATGAATATAGCCATCTACGTATTAATCGGTCTCATCGCCCTCATTCACTTATACATCCTATGGTTTGAAATGTTTGCCTGGGAAACGCGAGGGCCTAAGGTGTTCAAAAGTTTTCCCAAAGACTTATTTGGCCAGACAAAGTCGATGGCTGCTAATCAGGGTCTTTATAATGGCTTCTTGGCGGCGGGTTTAATTTGGTCTTTATTAATAAAGAATGTTGAGTGGCAGACGAATGTGGCTTCCTTCTTTTTGATCTGTGTTGCCGTTGCGGGAATATATGGTGCGATGACGGCTGATCGAAAAATCATATTTGTACAAACTGTTCCATCAGTTATTGCCTTAGCATTAATTGCTATAAAAGTCTTTAGTTAACTTTCTTCACATCCAAGATTTCAAATTTATGAATAGACGAACATTTATTAAATCAACATCCATCAGTGGGATTTCATTTGGTTTTGGAGGATTATCAACAGTTACAAAGTCTCATATCTTGACACTCAGCTTTGATGATGGGTTTAAGAAGTCATTTTATAAAATTGCTGATATATACGAAGGACATGGGTTATCTGCATGCTTCAATGTGATTGCTTCAGGACATTTCTCAGATTTCAAACAAGTCGACGATTGGATTTTACCTGAATTGTTAGGTGATTTTGATGACTGGAACAAACTCAAATCGAGAGGCCACGAAGTGATGCCACACAGTTGGCAGCATTTAAATCTAGCCAAGCAACCTTTAGAAAAAGCGAAAGACCTAATTACGACTTGCTTAACATATTTTGAAGACAATTTAGTAGGCTATAAGCATGAAGAGGCTGTTTTTAATTTTCCATTTAATTCTTCAACACCTGAATTAGAATCCTATGTATTATCGAAAGTCATGGCTCTCAGATCAAGAGAAACACCTCATGAGTACAAAAACAATATTTTCAGGCAATCATGTAAAACCAATGGACCTAAGAATATAGACGACTGGGTTGACCGTCAGATTAATACATTCTTAAAATCAGATGGTGGCTGGTTGATCTTAAACACCCACGGTCTTGATGATGAGGGTTGGGGTCCTTTGAGTACAACTTATTTGAATAAGCTATTGAAGCGATTAATTAAGATTGACAAATTGGAAAGATACCTACTGCATTAAGAGCAGGATTAACTTCCTCAGTTTTATCTATGAAATGTTAGACAACTTTTCGGCATGAAACCTCACCTAATGTTATCAACCTAGTAATGTTGGTCGCAGATATATTGTCGAGGGCATTCAAATAATAAACAATTTAGCTTGACTTTAATTAATCAAATCATTTGCCAGCATCACTCCACAGAATTTTTCTATGTTATCAACACCTATAATATCTACATTTAAATCAAGTAGGTTTAGCCAGACAGATTCTTTATCATTTGTATTCCAGAATCTGATCATTTTATTTTTATCATGAACCTGATCTACAATCTCTTTTAGTTCGTCTTTATGATTCGCATTTGAATCTGATATTTCTGAAATATTTATGCTTATGATTGGCACAATGTCCGATGAGTAATTTAAGTCAACATCGTTTAATCGTCCATCAATAAAAAGATATTTATTTTCAATAGCGCTAATTATTTCTTGTCTTGGCAACTCACCGCTTAATACAATTTTCAGTTTATTAGAATGACTATTCGGATCTATCCGTGATACTAAATTAGCCTCATATTTTAATAGAATGGAGTTTAATGTTTCAATTAGTGTTGTTGAGTAGTTTTTAATGTCAACGAGTAAGATTAGCCCGTTTTCTCCAATTTCAGTATTCAAAATCGGCACCAAATACAATTGTTCGAATTCTGGCTTCTCAGATAAATTTTTATCATCATGACTAACTTTAAGCTGAGTTCCATCAAAAGCAATATCAACTTCAATTGAGGTGAATCCATGGTTTAAAGCATTTACTATCGGATCATCTTGTTCATAATCATTATGTGAATGTGCTATAACGGGGTAATTTATGTTGCCAAATACATCTTGACAATCTGGAAATGTCTCTTCGCTACAACTTAATTGCATCAGAGCAAAGAGCGGTATGATAATAATTCCTTTCATTTTCATAATAGCTTGAACTATTCCTCTTAAAGAGCTTTTTTATTTGTGTCATATCATTTCGTAGTGATGCACGGCATACACTGCCTCAACAATATTGCTTTAGTCGAATATCGAATCACCATCGTATATGATTCAAAAGTGACTAAGTGGACGCTATGATATCATAAATAAGAAGTAGGCATGTGGCCCTATTTTATATTACTTGATTTCTGGATTATACTGCTTACTATTTAAGACTCTCTGTTTTATCCAATGAATCGAAATATCAACTGGTTCTGTGGTATTACTAAAAGCGGTGTTATGGCCTAATGTTGAAAATAGAGAGTATTCAAAAGCTTTGCCTTCTGCTTTGCATGTATTCAGCTGCTCTATACAGAGACCTACTGGAATTTGGATATCTTTTTCTCCAAAAATCCAAAGACCAGGAATCGAAAGTGTCTTTAAATAATGCTTTGGATCAGTACTTATAAATTGATAGCGATCAGGATCGTTCTTGATGTGTTCACGTGCATCTTCCTCAGTATGATTGCTCCAAAAATCTTTTTTACCATTGGTATAAAACTGAAATCTAAGCTGCTCCAAAGTTGTAATTGTAGGGCAACTAAATAAAATCATAAATTCTACTAATGGATTTCTATTTGCAGCAATTGGTATGATCCATCCAGCTTGACTAAACCCAATAAGGCCAATGGGTATATTTTCGTTTATCTCATGAAGTCTATTTACAGCAGCACTTGCATCAAGTGCCAATAAAGTTAAGTTTGTCGAATCAATGTTGTTTGTTCCTACCTCTGGACCAGCATAAATACCTTCTGATTCTCCAACACCACGTTTATCATAGGTCAATACTGAAATTCCACTTTTCGCCAAAAGTGTTGCAAATTCAGTCATTCGTGGTACTTGATCTGAGCCATGTACAATGACTAAGGCAGCAGTTGGATGTTTGGGTTGAAAGATTGTTCCAGCCAGTTTCGCACCTTCACTTTTAAAGGTCAGATCCATTGTTTTTATCGAGTCTAAGGATTGAGCATCTACTGGATTTAAAGGAATCCACAAAAGAACAATTCCAAGAAAAATCGGAAGTTTCAAAACTAAGCTCATGTACATTGAAATATAATTTCGTCTATTCATTATTATAGTTCTACTGCATTTCATTTTTGTGGTTTTACATTAGCTACAAACAGACCATCGATGTATTTAACGTATAATGGTATCGGTCGTCTCTCGACGGAGGAGAGATATGCTGTGGTATCTATTGTAATAGCTCGTACATCATTTACATAGTTTTGTATGGTTGAATTAGAATATCTGCGGGTATTGATAAAGCTCTACTGATTTTTCTAATGATGTTTATACTCATTGGTCGCTTTCTTGAAAGGATTTCAGATGCTCTGCTTTTTAGCCCAATCACTTCTGCTAAGTCTTTTTGGCTCATTCCCATTTGTTCCATTTTGAATTTGATTGCTTCAATTGGGTCTGGATCTGGAAACTCTCCCACAGTTTCATCTTCATATCGTTGAACTAACATGACAAGTATTTCGAGTTCTTCTTGCTCTTTAGTTCCTTTTTTAGCGTGGAATATTTTATCTAAGCGTTTAAGAGCTTTTTGGTATTCCTGTTCAGTTTTTATTAGTTTAAGTTTCATTATATCTTTTTAGCGTTTATCAAATCGTACTCAGAATGTGTTCCGATGAATCTAATCCAAATTAGTTGATTTTCAAATGATATCTTGACGATTAGCCTGTAATTATTCCCCTTTATTTTGAAGATAATTCGGTCATTACCAACGACTTTACAAGTTCCGAACTGTTGCTTGACTTCATTGAAATTTATCCATTTAGCTTTAATAGCAACTTTATACCAGCTTAGCAATGCTTGTTCTGTATCCTTATTTTCAGTCCAATAGTCTCTTAAAGTTGATTTGGCAATGATTCTCATGCGTTCCAAATATAGGAACTTTTCAGGATATTCCAAAATTGGGAACTTTGGCTAATTCTATCTGAGCTATAACGGATCGGCGATATCTGGCGGATTTGATGACTTCAGGCTTTGAAGTCGAATCACAAGCCATATTCCATGCCTTTATACAAGCATGTCTATAATGTAAGATGATATAAATTAAGCGTGTTAAATAGAAAGTGTGCAAGTACATCTTACGAGTCGCTATTCTGAAGTTTGTAATACTTAAATAGTCATCATAGGATTGTATTTGATTGGCAATACTGAGATTCATGATTAAAGAATTTTGGGTTAATAAATAATAGTCCAAAGGGCAATCACATTTTTTTAATTCGCCAAAAAATACTTGCTGGAGTTCTTGTTTTTCGTGAAGGGTTTGTTCTAAGGATAATTGTGAGCGGAGTACGACCAGAGGGAGTATTCCGTCTTATCTATTGTTACCTACTAGCGTTCCTCTGTACTAAGATCTTGTTTTATTTTGGATTTTCTTAGGGAAGATTAGCTCTCTGTTGCCCGCAGGTACAGCTTGTCCCGCATAGCGGGGAGGACGGCAGTGTGCTAATGTGGGTAGCTATGCTAATTCTCTTTCTGACAACCTTTCGTTCAAGGTAAACGCAATAGTTTTCTTGATGAATCCATTTGCATTTTTAAAGGTAGATTTAGCTTGAAGCTCTTTTAACGACCATTTCGCTAATAGCTTTCCGAAGCATTCATCTGCGAAGGAATGTGATATTACTTTTACATTAGAAAAGTCAAAAGTGATGAATTTACCATTAGCAATTCCTTCTTCAATTTCCATACGAATTTGTTTCCCGAGGACTCGAGTTCCGATGCTTTCGCCGATATTTGAAAATTGAATTATCATATGATTGTAACTGCTCTTTTAGGTTTAATGTTACCAAAGATCGTCTAAATCTCCAAAAATTTCATCTTTTAGATCGTCAAAGTTGTTCTTTTGACTCATATTATCCCCAAAAATCTCACCATAAGTGACTGGAATGTCAGTGTTTATTCTCAGAAATGTGTAAGTGCCTTGCCATTTAGGAGCTTCTATAACTTGGGTCTCTTCTTCACATTTGAGGCTATGATTACCAGAATGTATTATCAATGTTCCGCCATTTTCTCGTACTAAGGTCGATGTTGCCCAAAGACCAAAACCCATTCCTTTGCTGTTCGTTACTCCTTTTACAATACAATTCTCTATTGCTTCAGGCTCATTGTATTCCTTAAATTTCGAATCAGGATGAGTTGTCAATGCTCTATATATTCCTTGTCCTGAGTCTACGATGATCAATCTTACTTCGTTAGATTTTGGAAAATACTGGCAACAAAGAAAACCAGATCCAATGCCATATTCAAAACTTGGATCAGAATGGTTTAATGTATTATCTATAACCTCCCAAAGACAATAGTCTAATACTCGCAACATATCTTCGTTAAGATCATTGGTGAGAAGAATTCTCATGATTTCTTTATGCAGATCTAATGCATTTTCATTCTCAAATCTTAGAATTTCGGTGAATCTACCTGATGCATCTTGCCTTTCAAAATCTTCATCAAAGGTTGCTCCTATCAAATTGAAAAACTCAACACGGCTTGCATATTTAGTTTGTGCTGATTCTCTTTTTAGATTTATAATACTGCCATTTACTATAACCCCATTTGACTTTAAGTAGTCTACAAAGGAGACGATCAGACAAAGATGATCGGAGTATAGAAAGGAATAAGTATTTAAATCTACGTTCAAATTTAAAGTATCTCCCTCCGATAATTCAAATGCCTTTGAAAATTGTTCAATCAGTGTAGCATGTGATTGAACCTTTGAAAATTCTATAGTTATTTCAATCTCTCTCAAGTTACTCTTCTTTCCAAAGATCCGCCAAAAGTTCAGCTTGTTGCAGTAACGTATCTGTAGCAATTTTTTGAAGGTCTGGTGGATATCCATATTTTCTCAAAGTACGTTTTACTATAACTCTTATTTTAGCTTTTACATCATCCTTGATTGTCCAATCAATAGAGGCATTACTTTTTACTTTTTCAACTAATATTCGTGCAATTTCTCGTAGAGTATCATCATTCATGAGTTCTTTGGCACTTGCATTATTTGCAACCGCATCATAAAATGCCAATTCATAAGTACTCATTCCACTTGCTGCACCTCTGGCATCAGCGTTTCTTGCTTCTTGTGCTACATTGATTAATTCTTGTATGACCTCAGCAGCAGTTAATATTTTATTTTGATATTTTTTTATGGCATTTTGAAGCATCTCCATTAAGGAGCGACTTTGAATTAGATTGGTTTTTGATCTAATTCTTATCTCATCATTGAGTAATTTTTTCAACGTTTCTAAAGCAAGATTTTGATGCTTCATTCCTTTGATTTCTAATAAGAAATCTTCATCAAGAATGGAAAGTTCTGGCTTCTTTATTCCAGCGGCATCAAATATATCTATAACTTTATCTGATACTAAAGCTTTATCTACTACCTGTCTGATTGCTGATTCTATTTCTTCATCGGTTTTACCGGTACCTGTTACATCGAATTTTACCAACCTTACTTTTACTGCTTGAAAAAAGGAAACTTCCTCTTTAACATCCATTGCTTCTGGATGAGGAACTGCGATAGCAAAAGCCTGACTTAACATGGTTACCTCTTTTACAAATCGCTCTTTCCCTTTTTCTAATCCAAGTATGTGTTCCTCCGCGGCTAAGATAATTTGCAACTTCTGTTCTACTGGAGCTGTGAAATATTCTTCATATAATAATCCTTGATCTTTACCTATATATGGAACGGCAGGATCATTAGCCAATGAAACATAGTCATCACTATATCCTTCTTCTGGTTTCTCAAGAAACAGTTGAGAGACAATTTCTATTTTCTCCAATACAATTTCTACGGCCTTTTCTTGGCCTTCTGTGGGATTGCCTTTGCCACCACTTTCTGAATAAAAAGACAAGGCCTTTTTTAAATCTGAAGCAATTCCTAAGTAGTCAACAATTAATCCTCCTGGCTTGTCTTTATAGACACGATTTACCCTTGCAATAGCTTGCATAAGATTGTGCCCTTTAATAGGTTTATCTATATACATGGTATGTAAACAAGGAGCATCAAAACCGGTTAACCACATATCAACTACGATAACAAGCTTCAATTCATCCTCAGGATTACGCATCCGGTCTGCTAATGCTCTTTTCTGCTTTTTAGTGAGATGGTGTTTTGCCATCTTAGGACCTTCAGATGATGAAGCAGTCATGACGATTTTAATCGCTCCCTTCTTTAGGTCTTTGTTTTCCCAATCAGGTCTCAGTGCAATGATTTCATCATAAAGGTTAACAGCAATTCTTCTTGACATAGCTACAATCATCCCTTTGCCCTCAAATACCTCTTGTCGAGCTTCAAAGTGATTGATGATATCATTCGCAAGATTCTTAGTTCTTTTTTCGCTCCCAACTAAAGCCTCTAATTTTGTCCACTTAGCTTTTGCTTTCTGATTCTCATCGAGTTCATCGTATTTAAGTTCCTCATCTAACTCCTCAATGAGTTCTTTTCCTTTCTCATCTAATTCTATTTTGACCAATCTACTCTCATAGAAAATTTTGACCGTAGCTCCATCTTCAACGGCTTGACCGATATCATAAATGTCAATATAGTTGCCAAACACAGCTGGTGTATTTACGTCTGTGCCTTCTATTGGAGTACCTGTAAATCCTAAATAGGTCGCATTGGGCAACGCATCTCTCATGTACTTGGCAAAACCAAAAACCGTTCTTACACCAATTCTATTTCCATCTTCATCTTTAACATCTTTTGTTTTTGCTTTGAATCCATATTGAGTACGATGTGCCTCATCTGCAACCACCACGATATTTCTTCTATTCGACAACTCTTCATATACATTTCCATCTGCGGGTTGAAATTTCTGAATGGTCGTAAATACGATTCCTCCTGCATTCACCTTCAATAATTCTTTAAGATGATCTCGGTTCTTAGCTTGAACAGGAACCTGCCTAAGAAGCTGTTTTGATGCAGCAAAGGTGTCAAATAACTGATCATCTAAATCATTCCTGTCAGTGATAACCAACAATGTTGGATTATCTAATTGCTGTACAATCTTACCAGAATAGAAAACCATAGACAGACTCTTTCCACTTCCTTGAGTATGCCAAATGACGCCTCCTTTCTTATCGCCTGAAGTTGCAGTCGCTCTCTTAGTATTAGTGATGGCTTTATTAACAGCATAGTACTGATGATAAGCAGCGATCTTTTTGATGGTCTCTATAGTTGTCAAACCTGTATCGGTATCTTCGGATTGCATTTTCTCAAAGACGGTAAAATTCTTAATGAGATCAAGTACCGTTTCTTTATTGAGCATACCTTTGATAAGTATCTCTATCTGATTGACAAGATGTGATGCTTCTTTTTCTCCGTCCGCCGACTTCCATGCTAAGAATCTGGAATAACCCGCTGACAAGGAACCCATCCGAGCCTCCAATCCATCAGACACAACACATAATCCATTATAGTTAAACAAATTCGGAATCTGATCTTTATAAGTCTGTAATTGTTTGTAAGCTGATCTTACTGTGGCCTTTTCATCGGTGGGGTTTTTGAGTTCAATTACAACTAATGGTAAGCCGTTGATGAATAGAAGCACATCTGGTCTTTTTTGATTTTCATCTTCTATGACGGTAAATTGATTAACCACGACATATTCATTCTTGCTGAGGTCTTTGTAGTCAATCAGCCAAACGGTGTCTCCACGATCTTGCCCATCTACATTATGTAAGACCGTTATGCCTTGAGTCAAGTAATTATGAAAGGTCTCATTGTTGTGTAAGAGTTCTGGTGAATCTATGGATTGAACTTGCTTTAGGGCTTCTTCCTTTATGTGAAGCGGTAAAGTTGGATTGACTCGATCTATGGCAGCTCTTATTCTCTCAATCAATAATACTGTACCATAGCTATTCCTTTCGGGAAATTCCCCATCCGCAGCCATTTGCGGTCCATAGATATAATGATAGCCCTGGGCTTCAAGTAATTCTATTGCTAAAGTCTCTATTTTCTGTTCCGTGATTTTTTCCATATCAATTAGGCACGAGACCTACTTTTAATCCTAATTTTTCTCTAAACTCTTCTGGAATATCATTCCAATGTTCAGCAAGAATATCGACCAATTGTTCGCCATTAATCAGACCAATGCGAGGGAAGCCCGCTTCCACTGCTATTTCTTTGGCTTTCTTCTGATATCCCGCTGTCGTTATGAATGCACCTTGTCCTTCTGAGGGAATGTTGGCTCGCAAAGCTTTGACAACATTTGCATTTATTTTTGATCCTAACTTATATCGCTTAGCCTGAACAAAGAGTTTGATCTTAGCCATATTGGCTACATTCAATTCACCAGTCGCATCTACGCCACCGTCACCAACTTTCCCTTTGTGCTCTGAGCCTTCAAAACCTAAAGCTGTCAGGATATGTGTGATGAGTATTTCAAACTCCTGATCATCCAACTCCAGTATAGCATTCAAAATAGATTTGTAATAATCGAATTGTACATTCAGTTCATTTGGTGGAATGAGCTTGGGCTTTCCTATGGTGGTAAAAAAATTCTTTCGGTGTGAAATACCAAATACAGTCAAAGAACTTCTTATTGTATTTTGAAAGGGCACAGAAAATTGACTCCTTTGGATAGGCTCTTTGTGCCACTTAATTTTCTTCCGATGGAAATACGGACAATCATCAGCATTCGGCTGATAGAAATACGGATCAGCTTCTACTATTCCATAATAGATAAATTCTGTATTCTCTGCAGGAGAAATCACATAGTCTTCGGGTTTTATATCTAATAGGAATCTATTAATCTGCCCAACCTGTTGTCCTATAACAACGTTGCTAACATCTTTGGGATAAGCTGCTCTATACAAGGGGTATAATTCTTCTCGGCTTTTAATATCTGTTAAATCATTTTCTGGCAGCCAACCAATGGCTATATAGTTGCCTTTAAGAAAGGCTTGGGTATGTTTCCCAAAATCTGCACGTACGCAAAATAAGTTAGCCATATCAATTCATTTTTACTCTGACTTCGCCAGACATTAGTTTGGGCAATAAAGTGTCTCTGAGATTTTTGAGGGTTTTGATTTGAAACTGATTCAATTTGATTTTTTCTGCTATTGAATCAAAGGATTGGTTTAGCTCTTCAATTTTGTCTTTTGTGGGTTTGCCTAATTTGAAATTCCAAAGGCTATCTGTTTGTACTCGTTGTCGACCACTTGAGCCTGTCATGCTTTTCTGCGCAAATTTTTTAAACTCATGATTGGCTACCAATAAATAGGCTATGAAGGGATGAAATCCATCTTTAGTTCTAAAAATTAAAAACTCCGTTGAGCCCCAACCAATTTCATTTTCTTTAAGAAACTGAACATATGCTTTCTTACCATTTTCAAGGCACGGAGTAATTCTTGCAAGAATGGCGTCTCCATTTCTAAATTTTGATCCAGATTTGAATCCTCTATCATACCAATGAGATGGACAAGATGTATTAGTTTCAACATTCTTCATTTCTAAGTAAACTGCTCTGACACCTTTAGATAGTTTTTCTTTTGGGTTTATCTGTACAAAATCTTCAAGTGGAAGATCCTCATAGTCCTTCTCCATAAACCATTCTCGAAACAGAGTTCCAGCCATGGATTCCAGCGTTTCATTTTGTTGGTGGAGGAGGTCAATTTTGTCATCGAGTGAGGAGAGGACTTCGGCGATGGCTTTTTGTTCGGGGAGGGCTGGGAGATTTAATGCAATACTTTTAATTTCCTCGAAATTAATATTGGGTTGAGCGGATTGTCCTGACATGTTATTTACATAATTTATGATTTTAGGTATTCGTAAAAAATAACCTATAAAGCTTGACATAGCCTTAGATTCATCAATTCTTATAATAGCAATAGCTTGATTAGTATTAGCAGGAAGCATTGATTTTTGTACAATTCCAGTTTTACCTAAGAATGCACCAGCCATCGAGAATAAAATATCATTTTCTTGTAATTGAGACCTTTTGAACATGTTGTGAGTTTGCTCATCAATCATTACGAATTTTGAAATATCAACTCGTCCATCATATGAAACTGCATCTGATTTTATATAGTTAATACCATCTGACTCAACGAATCCTTTACCCTTTCTCGGAGTAGATCCTTTGGTGACTTTATTTGCCAATTCACCAATTGTAGTTTCCCTCCAACTATCCATTCAAATCAATTTTTGAAAGATTGGCATTGATTTGTTTATTCAATTCATCTTCTTTTTTTAACAGACTATTAAACTCAGTTTTTAGAGCAGTAAATCTTTCTTCAAAATCAAAATCATCTTCTTCCTCTTCAAGCCCCACATACCTTCCTGGCGTCAATACATAATCCAGTTTCTTTACGCCTTCAATTTTTGCAGCTTTACAAAATCCTGCAATGTCCTCATAATCTCCATCTGGGTTTCTCCAGTTGTGATAGGTTTCTGCGATTTTGGAAATGTCATCATTTTTTGGGTCCTTGTCACCATTAGAAAGTACTCGTGTTTTTCTGTTGATCAAATGTCCGAGATGTCGAGCATCTATAAAAAGGATTTCATCTTTTCTATTTCTGAATTTCCCATTAGATCGATTGCGACTTAGAAACCATAGGCACGCAGGTATTTGAGTATTCAAAAATAACTTGGCAGGAAGATTTACGATGCAATCAATCAGTCCTTCATCGATCAGAGCTTGCCTGATATCATTTTCTCCACTTGTTTTAGTAGTGAGTGATCCCTTTGATAAAACAAAGCCCGCTTGACCTGATGGTGCCAGATGATAGATGAAGTGTTGCACCCACGCAAAGTTGGCATTACCAGTAGGTGGTACACCATAATTCCATCTTCCATCTTTTCTGAGTAATTCTCCTGACCAGTCACTGACATTAAATGGAGGATTGGCAATGATGTAATCCGCTTTGAGATCCTTATGTGCATTTTTAAGAAAAGAGCCTTCGTTGTTCCATTTGACTTGAGATGAATTGATGCCACGTATGGCGAGATTCATTTTACAGAGTCGCCAAGTTGTTTGGTTACTTTCTTGACCGTAGATGGAGATATCCTTACTCTTTCCCTTTCGTTTCTCTACAAATTTTTCGGATTGGACAAACATCCCACCTGACCCACAACAGGGATCAAAGATTCTGCCCTCATAGGGTTCCAGCATTTCTACCAATAATTCGACTACTGATCTGGGTGTATAGAACTGCCCTCCTTTCTTCCCCTCGAGTAGAGCAAATTCTCCTAAGAAAAATTCGAAGACATGACCTAAGACATCAGCACTTCGTTTCTTGGTTTCATCAAAGTTGATATTGCTAAACAAATCGATAAGACTTCCCAAAGCGGCAGGATCCAAATTTTGGCGACCATATACTTTAGGAAGTACACCTTTTAGTTCTTTCGGATTTTCTTTTTCTATCCAATCCAAAGCGTTGTCTACAGCACCACCTATTGTAACTTGCTTCTCTTTTTTGTTGATATCCTTAATTGTAATTTGTGTATTCTTAGCGTTGTCCTTGAGAAACTGCCATCTTGATTGTTTTGGTACAAAGAATATATTGTCGGCGGTATATTCATCTCTGTCTTCAGGATCAGCTCCATCAGCTTCTTGCGCTTTGAGTTTTTCATATTGTTCAGTAAATGCATCTGAGATATACTTTAAAAATATCAGTCCAAGTACAACATGTTTGTATTCGGCAGCATCAATATTTTTCCAGAGTTTGTTTGCCGCTTTCCAGAGTACTTTCTCTATAGCTTCGTCTTTCGTTTCTTTTTTCTTTTTCGCCATTTCTATATTTCTACTTCTTCCATTTTGTGTAATAGTTCCTTTGCTTCTACCTTCAATAATTTCGCTATTTGAAATAGAATTTCAATACTCGGTTGTCTTCTATTTTGGACATAAGAGTTTACCATATTATAACTCTTATCCAATTCTTTTGCCAACCAAGTTTGGGTAATCTCTTTTTCTCCTAAAACTTCTTTGATTCTATTCATAATTCAATTTTGGAGTTATTCTTTGCAATATACTCAAATATTCTGCTTATCTCACCATATGATATAATCCAACTCATTGGGTGGTGGGTGGGAAAAGATAGCAGTAGGCAGAAAAAGCAATGTGTCTGAAAGACTCTTTGGTTTTTTAAGGGTTGGCATAATTAACTGCAGCTTTCAATTACTTCAAATGTTCACTTTTTACTTTTCAATCATCAGCTTGCATGAACGTATCGGCGATACCCGTCGGTCATCCCGTAGGGTGACTGATCGTGGTCATCGCGTGTTATAGACCGTCACTTTTCATTTCTGATAATTTTTCCCACCTGCTTCTTTATAAGCAAAATCTTGCAATGGATAATACATGAAATCATCTGTAAAAGTCAGTGTTCCAATTTGTCTATCAGCCACGTATATGAGTTCTTCATTAGCTAATGGATATTTCTTGTAAAGTCCTTTGGTGTCTTTCTCTTTGAAAAGATGGATATTACACTTTGAATTACAAAGATCAGTTTTTATTATTCTTACATCTTTTTCAATTTTGGCTTCCTTATTACTGCTCGTATATAATATATAGAAATTGTTTAGATTTCCACTTGAGACCTTTTCAATTAATTCATATTTAGGAACTTCTTTTTGGCCTTTTTTCTCCTGTTCTCTGGTAATGATTGAATTAGATTCTTTCGTTTGTTCTGATGAAGTATTTGTTTGTTGTTTCATCGAATCTGGTAGTATTAAGCTTATAAAGAATAAAATTGCAAAACCTATGAACCACCATTTTTTATAGAAGGGCTTAACTGGCTTTTTTTGAAATTCACCACAATGAATACACTTGGTTGCTTTTGATTGTATTTTTTCTTTACAGAATTCACATTTTTTCATTCAGAGTCTTTTTTATGCTAAAATATCATTTTGGAATTTAATCTGATGGTCTATAACTGTAAGCGTTCCAGCAACCGCGTGTTAAATTTCCGAGTTTCTACTATTAAATTTACTCCAAAAAATAAATGAGTAAACAACGCAACCAATCTCAAATGTTTCCGCTGGTTAAACGATACCTGGCTAGTGGTCAATCAAAA
>CALGLU010000111.1 GCA_937959275.1 uncultured Saprospiraceae bacterium
GTTCAAGCTGTTGTTCACTTATTTTGTTGTTTTCTAATGAATCATGTAGACCCCAATGTCATTTATGTTAAGGATATCATGACACCATAGGTGTCAAATATTGGTTGCACGGCACAAAGTGCCGTGCATTATTATATTAAAAGAGGCTAATTTGGCTGGATTTTTTGTAAAAATCATGACAAATTAATGTTTCAATAGATTAACCTGTGTTATTAAATTAATTCATATGCCACTAATTAAATGGCATTGCATATAGACCCTTATCTATTTTTTCCATAAGTATAATCGTTCAAGAAGTCCGTCGTTCAACAAGTTCGTTGCTTGACATGCTTTAAATCAATTTAAAAAATAAAAACTTGTTGTCAGTCAAAATCATCTATGGACCATCGTCAATAGACTATTGACTCATTTACCTTTCAAATGCTCCCAACCCTGCGCTTTTAACGGATGAATATTCCCACCCGTCGTATGCAAGGTAATCCCATCCTTTTTATCGACAATGTCTCCAATAATAAACACATCCGGCATGAATCTAATTTTTTCTAATTCACTTTCATCCACCGTAAATAACAATTCATAATCCTCGCCACCGCTCAATGCACACGTGATGGGATCTAATTGAAATTTCAGCGCCATCTGCTCCGCTTCTGGATGAATTGGTACCTTACCCTCTTCGACAAATGCACCGACACCAGAAGAATGACAAATGTGAAACACCTCTGATGATAAGCCATCTGATATATCAATCATCGCCGTAGGCTTCAAATTAAATTTTTGGAAATTTTTAATCACATCGCCTCGCGCCTCTGGTTTTAGTTGACGACCGATTAAATATTTTTGCTGATCTAAATCTGGTTGGACACCTGGGTGAGACTCATACAACTGGCGCTCTCTCTCCAAGATTTGCAAGCCCAAATAGGCTGCTCCCAGATCTCCAGAAACACACATGATATCACCTGGTTTTGCGCCTGATCTAAATACTAAGTCCTCTTGTTTTGCAGAACCTATTGCGGTAACGCTGATGATGAGTCCTTTGTTAGAAGACGTCGTATCACCACCGATCAGATCGACCTTATAGAGTTCGCAGGCTCTTTTGATACCTTCATACAATTCTTCTAAGGCAGCAATCGAAAAGCGATTAGAGATGGCTAGAGATACTGTGACTTGATGTGGTACTGCATTCATCGCATAGATGTCAGACAGATTTGTGACGATCGCTTTATATCCAAGATGTTTTAAGGGAGAATACACTAAACTAAAATGAATGCCCTCGACCATCATATCCGTAGAGACAACAGTCATCAGATCTCCATTTTTTATAATAGCAGCATCATCACCAATACCGACCATAGAAGATGGCTGAGTCAGTTTGATGTCGTTGGTCAAATGATTAATCAAACCAAATTCTCCTAGGTCACCGATATCTTTGCGTTCTTCTTCAGACATGATATTAATTTAAGCGTGTAGAAATTATTAAAAGGCTTTGCTCACTTCGACCCAGAGTGCGTCATCTTTAGGATACTCGCCTGTGATCTTTTGTTCATTGTCCTGCCCGGCATAGAGAGTGATCTCGCGGGCATGTAGATGGATACTGCGGTCATGATTTTTTCTGCGAGCTCCATACTTTACATCGCCTTTGATATGTAAACCAATGTGTGATAGCTGTGCTCTGATTTGATGGAAGCGCCCTGTTTTGATGATGATTTTCAGCACGATATAATTATCCAATTCCTTAATGACCGTGTAGTGCAAGACAGCTTTTTTATAACCTTCTGTTTTTTTATCTACACATAAAGATTTAGATCGCTTCGGATCGCGCTTCAAAAAATTAAGTAGTGTGCCTTTTTCAGGGATGTCTTTTTTCTCTACGACAGCTAGATAGACTTTGTGGATTGCGCCTTGCGGACTGGCTGAAGAGGATTCGTTGTGCTTGCTAAAAACGACACATCCGCTGACAGGCTGATCTAGTCGATTTGATAAGTGAAATTTGCTATCACGCTCTGCCTCTAGCAAATTCCAGACAGATGGGACATGTGTTTTGGATGATTGGGAGGCCACACCAGCAGGTTTGTTGATGATGATATAGTCTTCGTTTTCCCAAATAATGGCTTCTTTAATATCTATCATTCTATTTCTTCGTAATCGACAAATTCGTCTTCGCTAGGCTCTGAAGAAATGAAGTCTTGATCATCTGCCTGATCCAAAGATTTGGGAGAAGCGACTAATCGATAAAACAAATAGCCCAGAACAGCGATTGTGATAATTTTAAACATTTGATGCAAAGATAAAGATGTTTATGGTTGTATGTAAGTATTCTGCGGATAGTTGTGGCTTCGTGGTACAATTTCTAACACGGCAAGAGGGACGGAGCCCAATGTCGTTTAGTTAAGGAAATAGAAGCGCTGAAAGTGCGACATTATTATAGCGCGGTACGAAGTGCCGCGTGGAATGGTTAAAGAAAGTCTCCAATTGGCGGGA
The DNA here is from genome assembly GCA_937959275.1 of uncultured Saprospiraceae bacterium. Classification (GTDB taxonomy): domain Bacteria; phylum Bacteroidota; class Bacteroidia; order Chitinophagales; family Saprospiraceae; genus CALFUK01. The sequence goes on from CALGLU010000111.1 coordinate 2,479, forward strand.
TTTTTGGTAAAAATCATGACAATTGGATTTTCAAATGATAATACCTCTAAGACTAACTAAACGACATTGGTACGGAGCCCTTTGCCTCAGTTTTTAATGAAATCTCCTAACACGGCAAGAGGGACGGAGCCATTTGCCTCAGTTTTTGATAAGGTCTCCGCAGCTAGTTTTGTGATTTATTGAATCGAAGGGCTCCGTCCCTCTCGATTTGCTAAATTAGCTTTAACTAATCCAGATTCATATGCGCATAATAGCTCCTCCAGAAAACATCCTTTATGAAGACAATCAAGCACGGGTTGTCCTTTCATTTGACCCGATTTCAAAAGCACATGTGATTATCGAACCGATCGACGATTATAAGTCGTTAATTTAAGGAAAAAAGCATGGCGCTGTAGTTGCCAAATCGTGTTAGCAAGATCACGGAGTGCCGTGAGATAAAGCAGTAAAGAGGCTAATTTGGCTGCCTGCCAACCTGTGATTGGGGACTTTTATAAAGATTGTGACAATTAATGGTCGTTATATTAATCTATTTGTATTAAATTTTGTCACATACCACTTACGGATTATGATATTCGGCGTATCCTACAAAGGAGGATGTGCTGTGGTCATCGATTGTTATCTTTTCGGCATTTTATACGACTATCAGTTTTTCTTTCTCCAATTCAACACTCAACTTTACTTTTGCTCCAAGTGCCTTTAGGGCACGAAGTATTGTTCCTATTCTAAAATCCTTTGTGTTATTTTCCAATTTAGAAATTTGTGATTTTTGAACACCAAGCAATTCTCCTAAATCTTGTTGTGTCATATTTCGTTTTATCCTTGCATCTTTTATCATGGTGCCAACAATGTCCATGCGTAAATCATATTCAAATATATCTCGTTCTGGGGTACCTTGTTTTCCGACAATTTCATCTGTGAGTTTATCTATTGATGTTAATTTCATAGTTTATTTTTTAGATATTTAATTCTGAAACTTATAGCCTTCTCTATTTGAGATTTGGGTGTTTTTTGAGTTTTCTTTACAAATCCATGTGTACAGATAACCAATGCTTTTTGTGTAGGATCCCAAAATCCAAGTAGCCGAATTTGTTGTTTATCATAGTTCGTTCGAAACTCCCATATTTCATTATTTAGTTTCTTGAATAGTTTGGGGTCATTTATTTCTCTAGACTTTTGGATATTATAAGCTACTTTCTTCTGAATCTTTACATCCAAAGACTTAATAAAAGACTTAGCATCTTCAGATAACAAAACTTCAAAATTCTTTTGCATATTCTGATGGTAACACCTTAAAAATGCATAATGTTTCCTTATTGGGCAATTTTATTTTCTACTGAAAGATAACTAAATGACATTGGGACGTAGCCCTTTGCCTTTAGCTCTTAATTAATAAGAGTTATTGAATAGAAGGTCTCCGACCTCTCGATTCCAATTTTAGGCCTAAAACAAAATACGAAACTTTTCGTACTTTAGCATAATCTCAATAAGACAATTTCAGTTCTTATAAGGATTTAAACACATTCACCGTAAGGGTCAAGCTTAAATTCTTACTTTTGCGGTCTAAGTTAATTGGAACAAATCGATGAGTTCATTTAAGCGTATTTCAAGAATCACAGGTTGGATCGTTTTTGCGGTTGCCTTTGTCGTCTATTTCTTTTCTGCAGAGAGAGTTGGGAGTTTGTGGGATTGTGGGGAATTTATCCTCGGAGCCTATAAGTTACAGGTAGTTCACCCACCAGGAGCTCCTGTCTATGTCTTGATCGGCCGGATGTTTGCATGGGTAGCAGACTTGGTATCCAATGATCCCGCGCATATTTCATTTGCTGTCAATCTCATGTCAGGCTTTTTTACAGCTTTGTTAGCCATGTTGGCTGCGCGCATTGCGATGATGCTTGGCAAATTAGCTTTGCTAGGTAGAGAGCAAGATGCGGACTCAAGTCAACTATTGGCTCTTAGTGGTACTGGATTGGTAGCTGGATTAGCTACAGCGTTTTGTTCTTCGATTTGGTTTTCAGCAGTAGAAGGCGAGGTCTATGCAATGTCTACGTTTTTCACCGCCCTGACGTTTTGGGGCGCTGTAAGGTGGTATTTTCATGAAGATTCACCTCAAAATGACCGGTGGTTGGTATTCGTTGCTTTTAGCGCAGCCTTATCGATTGGTGTTCATTTATTGAGTATTTTGACTTTTCCTGCCATTGCCCTGTTGTATTATTTCAAGAAATATGAAAAGCCTAATGTGATCGGTGCTGGAGTCAGTATGGCGATTGGTGTATTTGTGATTTACTTTGTCCAAAAAGTATTGATTGCTGGTATTCCTGAAATGTGGAAAAGCTTTGAGATTCCTATGGTCAATAGCATGGGGGCGCCTTTCCATAGTGGCTTGATTCCAACATTCTTATTGTACTCTTTAATGTTCTTTGGATTATTCAAATACGCTAGGTCTAGCGGAAGAAATATGCTCTACCTAGCTATAGCAGGTGGTTCTCTCGCAGTCATCAGTTTATTATCAATTGGATTTGTTCAATCTGTGGTTTTAGTACCTCTCTCCGTATTTCTGTTATATAAATATCATAGCGGAGAAGCTAAATATAATTTGCAAGTCATAGCAATGGCCTTGTTGATGTTTGTGATCGGTTTTTCTACACTTGGGATTATTGTTATCAGAGCGAATGCAGATACACCTGTCAATATGAACGTGCCGAGTGATGCCGTCAGAGTATTACCGTACTTGAATCGTGAGCAATATGGAGAACGACCATTGTTATATGGGCCTCATTTTGATGCAAGGCCTGTGTCTGTTGAAAAAGAAGATCGATATGGCAGGGTAGGAGACAGGTATGAGAAAGTGGATGAGAAAATCGAGTATACCTATGATTCGTCTGATAAAATGTTATTCCCGAGAGTTACCCATACAGATGCAGCGCGTAAAAGCCTGTATAGAACATGGTGGGGACAAAAGACTGGTGCACCTACCCAAGGATTTAATCTATCCTTCTTGATGAGATATCAAGTGAATTGGATGTACTGGCGCTATTTTATGTGGAATTTTGCAGGTCGTCAAAATGGAATCCAAGGGTATAGTCCATGGGATAAATCAGCCGGTCACTGGGTCTCTGGTATTAAGCCTTTGGATGAAGCTAAGCTTTATAACATGGACGAATTACCTGATTCATTTAAACGTCGAAAAGGAAATAATACCTACTACTTATTGCCACTTTTATTTGGACTCTTTGGATTATTCTACCATGCCAGACGGCGACAAAAAGAATTCTTTGCCATGACGATCTTATTTATCATTACTGGGATTGGGATAATCATATATTCTAACCAACCTCCGAATGAACCGCGAGAAAGAGATTATGTATTGGCTGGTAGTTTCTTTACCTATTGTATATGGATAGGTATGGGCGTACTCGCCATGTATCAATTGTTTGTGAAGCGATTTAGATTAGGAGGTATGCCAGCTGCTGGTCTTGCCACGGCACTTGCCTTAACGGCTCCGGCTATCATGGCCTTTCAAAATTTTGATGATCACAGCAGAGCACACCATACAGCATCGAGAGATTATGCTTCTAACTTTTTAGAATCCTGCGCACCCAATGCGATCATATTTACCTATGGTGATAATGACACATATCCACTTTGGTATGCTCAGGAGGTTGAAAATATTAGACGTGATATTAGGGTAGTTAACTTGAGTTTGATTCAGGTAGATTGGTATATTAATAAATTGAGGAGTAAGGTCAATGATTCGCCACCTTTGAAATTGACTGTACCAGCTGAAGCCTATCGAGGTAATAAAAGAAACACAGTTTTCTTCTATCCGCCTCAAGGACCATTTGAGCCTAAAAATTTATTAGAGGAACTCCGATATATTGGGCATCCTGAGAATGAACAGCAAGGCCAAACCATCATGCGTACATCTCAACTCTATATACCAATAGATAGACAACGAGCCATTCAGTCCGGATGGATCAGTCCGAGCGATACGACAAACTTTGTCAGTCGAATCAATATTGATTTGTCTAGAAGTGTGTCTGCTGGCTATATTATAAAGGATGAATTAGCGATTATGGATGTGATTGCATCCAATATTTATGATCGACCAGTTTATTTTGCTACCACGTGTAAAAATGAAAAGCTGATGGGACTGAATGATTATATGCAGTTAGAAGGCCTATCTCTACGAATCATGCCCTTTAAAAACACCTCTGATAAGTCGCTTATGATCTATGGCAGTGGCAAGGTAGATTCAGATATTGTTTACGATAATGTGATGAATAAATTTAAGTGGGGAGGTTTTGAAGAGCGAGAATTATTTGTTGATAATAGTTATGGCGCGGCGGTACAATCGCATCGGATGATGATGATGAGAGCAGCTGAGGATTTACTAACGAGTGGTCAGAAACAAAAGGCTGTGGATTTGTGTGATAAATTCTTTTATGCCTTTCCACAAATGAATTTTTCATACTCTCCTTTTATCATGCCATTTATTAGCATTTACGCAAATGCAGGAGAAAGAGAGAAAGCAAAAACGCATTTACGGATTTTGGCGAATCAGATTTCGCAAGAAATGAATTTTTTCGATTCGATTGATACAGAGACATTAGAGTTAAGTTATTCGCGTGATTATGCCTATAATGCTCAGACAATTCCTCAGATATTGGATGTTGCAAGGAGATTACAGGATCCTAATTTTGAGACAGAGATTAAAAATTTAATTGAACGGTTTTCAATGAATCGAGTTTCTAATTAAAGATCGAGCTAAAAATTTTTATAGATATGAATACGATTGCGATTGGTTGTGATCATGCTGGGTTTGACTATAAGGAAAAACTCAAAACCTATTTAATTGAAAAAGGTATACAAGTAGTCGATAAAGGAACATATTCATCTGATTCAGTAGACTATCCTGATTTCGTACATCCGGTAGCTCAAGCAGTCATCAACTCTGAAACAGAAGGTGGTATATTGATTTGTGGTACAGGCAATGGGGTTGCAATGACAGCGAATAAATATCCAGACATCAGAGCAGGGATCTGTTGGTCCAAGGAGATTGCCGAGCTCATTCGACTACATAATGATGCCAATATTCTGTGTATTCCCGCTAGATTCGTTAGTTCACACATGATGATGGATATTGCCCAGACATTTGTTGAGACTTCATTCGAAGGCGGACGTCATAAAAGACGAGTAGATAAGATTTGTGTTTGTTGAATCGTGACTCGTATCTTACAACCTTAATTAGTAAAATGAAAACTTACGTTTCTCTCTTTCTCTTGCTTGCCACTACATTGAGCATGAATGGTCAATACATCAGTGGTGTTTATATTCCTGATTCTACAAATACGACTGCACCTGATAGTTCTAAAGTTGGCTTTAAAATCTCTCAAAATATTACTGCAGAAGATTTCAAACGTCATCTCTATGTCTTAGCCTCTGATGATTATCAAGGGCGTGAGACAGGACAAGCTGGTATAGAAAAAGCAGCTGAATACATACAAGGCCATTTAGATGCACTTGGCTATCCGAAGATTGGTGTTGAGAATAGTTATTATCAAAAAGTTGGTTTTCGTTTTTCTTCATGGAAGTCAAATGAACTTCATGTCAATGGAAAACGATACAAGCACCTTTGGGACTATTTGGCATTTCAAGACAGGAATGAACCAATGGATACCTTCATAACGAATGAGGTTATTTTCTTGGGTTATGGTATTGATGATCCAGAATATTCTGATTATAAAAAGAATAATGTCAAAGGAAAGGTCATTATGATCTATAACGGAGAACCAATTGACAAAAAAGGAAAATCCCATGTCACAAATACACAAACATTATCTGACTGGACTCTAGAGAAAAAGCTAATGGCAGCAAAGCGACATGGCGTTAAGCTGGTCATGGTGATTGAAGAAGACATCAAGAAAATGCTGATGGACAATAGAGCGAGGGTATTAGGAAATTCTACGACATTATTGACAGGTGATACTGAGAAAAATGAATACGCAAACAATGTGCACATTTCAACAACAATTGCACAAAGCATCATTGGAGATAAGCTAAAGAAAGTCACTAAATCACGTGATCGCAGTCGTAAAAGAGGGAAAGCACGTGATATTAAATTAAAGCCACAGCTTCGAGTCAATCAAGTGGTCAGCCGCACAGATCTTTTGGGTAAAAATATACTGGCATATATAGAAGGCACAGATAAAAAAGACGAACTCATCGTTGTGACTGCTCACTACGATCACGTTGGATTCAGAGGTGATGAGATATTTAATGGAGCTGATGACAATGGTACAGGTACAACCAGTTTGTTAGAAATGGCCGATGCGTTTATGGTCGCCAAAAAGAATGGCATTTCGCCAAGGCGAAGTATTTTGTTTATGTGGGTGACAGGTGAAGAAAAAGGCTTGCTGGGCTCACAGTTTTATTCTGAAAATCCAATTTTCCCGATTGAGAATACAGTGGCAAATGTAAATGTCGATATGATAGGCCGATCGGATGAGAAGTATGCTGGGCGAGGTGATTACATTTATGTGATTGGCTCTGATCGCTTAAGCACTGATTTGCACAACATCAACGAGGCAGTCAATGCGGAACATAGTCGGTTAACGTTTGACTACACATTCAATAGCGAGTCTGATCCTAATCGATTTTATTACAGATCTGACCACTATAACTTTGCTCGAAAAGGTATTCCAGCGATCTTCTTTTTCAGTGGTGTCCATGAAGATTATCATCAACCAACAGATACACCAGACAAAATTAACTACGAAAAAAGTGAGCACATAGCAAGACACATTGCACAGCTGACTTGGGAACTCGCAAATAGAGAAGACCGAATTGTCGTGGACGGAGAGGTTAAATAAATCGTTATACGTATTGTAAATGCAATTTTAGACATTAGGGCTCGTTTTGTCTTAGTATTTTTTTATTAACAACTGAGGTGACTTAATTCACTTCTCAATGACAAAGTTATAATTATGAAAGTATTACGAAAATTAATGATGTTTGCTTGTGTATCTGTTTTGTTAGCCTCATGTGGAGATGATGGAGGATTAACGCTTACCTTGACTTCTCCTGCTGATGGCACGGTGTATACTGAGGGAGACGCTATAACAGTTTCTGGGACAGCAATTGATGATGTAGAAGTGACTAAAGTCACAGTTGAGATTACTGATTTGATAGCACCTCTGGATATTGAAGGTAATGGGACTGCGACTGTTCCTTTTACAGGTACCGTAGACATTGTAACGGGAACTCCAGGTATGGATGACATTGAAATCGTGGTGACAGCTGTTGACTCCGATGGGAATACAGCTGTAGAGAAGCGTAAGATATCAATACAGTAATCTCTATTTAAAACATATTGAAAAACACCTGATGGGCCTGCAAGGCTTTTCAGGTGTTTTTAGTTTAGTCGTTCTCTCGGGCTTTAATTAAAATGATATGGCTTCAATACTTTAAATGATTATGTAAGCTATTTTTTCCGATTTTGTAGTGAAATTTGATTTTTGGGTTAGAATCTGTAGATGAAATATTTTTGTATTCTATTCGCATTCATGTGCTTGATTTGTAACTGCACCTTACAAAAACAAAATCACCGTACTGATACGATCGAAGACTGGTGGTTGTCAGCTGATACTGATCAACTTTTAGACTCTGTTCAATCTCAATCATTCAGATACTTTTGGCAATTCGCTGAGCCGCATTCGGGCCTTGCTCGTGAGAGATTTCACCCGAACGGAGTCTATCCGATGAATGACTCTCATATAGTAACAAGCGGAGGTACTGGATTTGGAGTGATGGCAATTCTAGTGGCCATCGAACGTGGATTTATTAGGAGAGAAGAAGGGATGAGGAGACTAGCTAAGATTGTTAGCTTCTTAGAAAATGCTGATCGATTCCATGGCGTCTGGTCTCATTGGATTGATGGAGAAACAGGGAAAGTCAAACCATTTAGTACATTCGATAACGGTGGGGATCTAGTTGAGACTTCCTTTCTAATTCAGGGTTTATTATGTGTTAGGCAATATTGTAATCAAAACGATACAAAGGAAGTAGAACTCGCTAACCGGATTAATACGCTTTGGGAGGAGGTGGAGTGGGATTGGTACACAGATAATCAAGATACATTATTTTGGCATTGGTCTCCGAATCATCAGTTTAAAATGAACTTTGCTCTTCGTGGATATAATGAAACGTTGATTACTCATTTCTTAGCGTCATCATCTCCCACGTATCCTGTGTCTAGAGAAATTTATGATATATGTTGGGCACGCAATGGTGATATCAAGGCTGATGACACATATTATAATTTTGATAGAATTTTAGATCACTATGATACAGATGATGCGCCTGTTGGTCCCTTGTTTTGGGCCCACTATTCGTACTTAGGTTTAGACCCAAGGAATCTTTCTGATCAATATGCTAACTACTGGGACCTCAATAAAAATCATACGCTGATCCATTATAACTATGCGGTAGCGAACCCAAAAAATTTCAAAGGCTATGGACCTGATTGTTGGGGCCTGACATCGAGTTATTCTCCTAAAAAAGACCATATAGGCTATTCCACTCATCGGCCTGGAAAGGACCTTGGAGTGATTTCACCTACCGCTGCGATTAGCTCCATACCTTATACGCCAACTGAGTCTATTAATGCCATTAGAGGGTTTTATAAAAACCATGGTAGTTATTTATTAGGCCCTGCAGGATTCTACGATGCGTTTAGACCAGAAGATGGATGGGTTGCCCCAAGATATTTAGCGATTGACCAAGGGCCCATCATTGTGATGATCGAAAATTACAGATCTGGATTGCTTTGGGACTTATTCATGTCCTGTGAAGAAGTACAAAGCGGATTGAAAAAATTGGACTTCCAAATCTCAAGTAATTAATCAAAATAGACTTGTAAAGATATAGTGCAACTACACTATTCATCCGAGTGGATTTAACCCAATGTCATTTAGTTAAGGAAATAGAAGCGCTGAAAGTGCGACATTATTGTAGCGCGGTACGAAGTGCCGCGTAGGTTGGTGAGAGAAAATCTCCATTTGGCGGGATTTTTGGTAAAAATCATGACAAATGGATTTTCAATTGAAATACCACTAACATTAATTAAATGACATTTGGTTTATCCAAGTGGCAATAATTATTTACCTCACAAGCGGGGTGAAATCAATGCTCCAGACATTTGTAATTGGTCATTAACTTCATGTAAGCTTACCTCATGAATTGTATTAATGAATTCAGAGTGTTGTGCTAGATCTATTTTTATATAATTATCCGTGAAGCCTGTCATGCGCCCCTCAGATTTGCTTTCTTCAAAAAGCACTGGCCTTGTCTGCTGTACATGCTGCTCGTAAAATTGACGTTTCTTTTTATCAGATAGAATGCGTAAACGTTGATTTCGCTCCCGACGAATAGCCATAGGAATTTGAGGGCTGATCTCCGCAGCTGGCGTGTTAGCTCTTTCTGAAAATGTAAAGACATGCAAATATGATATGTCCAATCCGTGAATGAAATCAAATGTCTCCTCAAAATGCGCATCTGTCTCCAAAGGAAAACCAACAATCACATCCACCCCAATACAACAATGGGGCATTAACTGTTTTATCTTGTCTACACGCTCTACATACAGCTCTAGAGTATAGCGCCGGCGCATGGCCTTCAACATGTCATTGCTACCTGACTGCAAAGGCATATGAAAATGCGGCACAAACCGCTTCGACCTCGCTACGAATTCAATCACCTCATCCGAACACAAATTTGGCTCTATCGACGAGATGCGAAACCGCTCAACCCCATCCACCTCATCCAAGGCAGTAATGAGGTCTAAAAAAGTCTCAGCTCGCACAGCATTGCCCTCAGTTATCTGCAAGCCAAAATCCCCGATATTCACCCCCGTCAACACAATCTCCTTCACACCCAAGGCAGCAATCTGCTCCGCCTGCTTCACCACATGCGTAATCGTATCACTCCGACTCTTCCCTCTCGCCTGCGGGATCGTACAAAACGAACATTTATAATCACAGCCATCCTGCACCTTCAAAAATGACCTCGTCCGATCTCCAAATGAAAACGAAGACTCAAACTCATTCACCGTCGTTACATCACAAGAGTGAACAAAGCCCTTCTCAGGCGCTTGACTCAAATCTTCGATATAGCTCAATACATTAAACTTCTCCGCTGCCCCCAACACCAAATCGACACCCGGAATCTCCGAGATTTCCTTAGGCTTCAATTGCGCATAACAACCAATCATCACAACCTTTGCCTCTGGATTCTGACGCAAGGCATCGCGCACCACCTTCCTACATTTCCGATCCGCAAACTCTGTCACCGAACAAGTATTGATCACATATACATCAGCCGGATCTGAAAATTCATTCACGCCAAAGCCAGCCTCCTCAAACTTTCGTTGTATCGAAGATGTCTCGGAGTAATTGAGCTTACAGCCGAGCGTATGAAAAGCAACCGTGTTAGGCGTAGCCATATGATATAAATTGAAGACAAAAGTAAAGTTTATTTTATGACTGAGTAGGGCTTTTTGAGTAAGCTAAAAGAATTTTGATTATTGTGAACCACTTTTAATATTTTATGGTTCACATTTATACTATGAAATCAATCACAATTCACAATTTAGATTCTGACTTGGCTGATAAAATTGAATTACTAGCAAAGGAAAAGGGTATCAGTCAAAATAAATTAATTAAAAATGTTCTAAGACATTCATTAGGTATGACTGAAAAATCTAAAAATGCTAACCTTCACGAATTTAGATTTAGTCTTTCGAGTGAAGAGGTAGATGCATTTTTTGATTCAACCGAAGATCTATCACAAATTGAAGAGTCGGAATGGTAAACACTAAATCTATTACCTTGGATACGAATGCATTTATTCATTTTTGCCATGGTGAACAACATGAATTTGAACACATTGAAAAAAGCGACATCATACTTGTTCCAACTATTGTTATTGGAGAGCTCGCCTACGGCTATTTGAATTCAAAAAAGCAAGAAGACAACTTTAAAACCTTGCAACTATTTTTAAACCAAGTACAAGTTTCAGTTTTGGATATCGATGAACAAGTTGCACGAGAATTTGGAAACATAAAATTCAAACTTAAAAAATCAGCTAACCCCATTCCAACAAATGATATTTGGATAGCAGCTCTTGCGATTACAAACAATAGTACACTTATAAGTAGAGACAAACATTTTAATAAAATAGAGGGATTAATGGTCGTGTGAATCACTTTTTTATTTTCGAACAATTAAATATCAGTTTCGAAAATGATCCTTGAGGTTTTCAACGGATCCTTGAGGTTTTCAACCTCATAGACATACGATTAAGATAGACGAGTTATTTTTTATCCAAATAGGTCATTATTCTTTTTTGGCAACTCTACCTCATCCAATAAACCCTCATCATTCTCCCTCACATTACCAATACGCGTAGACACAGGGTACGCACGCATCAATTCATCAGGATACGGCGCTAACATCTCGATCGCCTCAGCTGCAGGAATTGACATATCCAGCCAATCGCGCTCTTGGTCAGGACTCAAGATGGCAGGCATACGATTGTGGATCTCTGCCATCAAATCATTAGGTGCTTGAGTGATAATTGTAAAAGAAAAGATGTCCTCACCCTCTTTAGGCGACCAGCGCTCCCATAAGCCGGCCACACAAAACACCTCTGTATTCGTTGTCACAATCCGATAGGGTTGTTTGCCTGTCGCCGTTTTTTTCCATTCATAAAATCCATCAAGAGGGACGATACATCTCTTTTTATTGACAGCATTTTTGAAGGTTGTCTTTTCCAGCAGAGTCTCTTTGCGGGCATTGATCATTTTATAGCCCACTTTTTCATCTTTTGCCCAAAAGGGAATGAGGCCCCATCTGTAAAATTGCAGATGATCTTGATCCTCGTTCGTAATGACAGGATGCATATGTGTAGGAGCCACATTATAGTTAGGCAGAGGATTATACCTCTCGAGGTCTTCTGAGTAGAAGGTAGAGTTAAATCGTTTTTCTAGTTCTTTTTCAATGACGGTTAATGAAGAACGACCACACATATTGGGCTATTTTACGACTAATATTTCTGTGTTTTTACATAATTATCAACACCTTCTGATTTCAGTCTGCTGGAGACGGACAAGGCATTATTATAGTCATCCGTTCGATTGGCCAATACAGTATAATACTGTGACTCATCAAAGACAACAGACTCTGCTTCATAACCTAAGTTTCTCAATTTGTTCACCATGTTTGATGCATTGCCTTCGACGAGAAAATTGCCTGCGATCACCATGTACTTTCCTCCAGTATTCGAGTAGCTAGGCTGTGGTTTGGGTTTTGGTTTGCTTGTGCTGGTAGGTGTTGATGTAGGTCGGCTAGGTTTTGTTTCTGCGGGTTGAACCTCTGTACTGGCAGTATCATCAAAGAGATCATCTGCTAATCCGCCATCATCTTCTTCTCCATATGTGTCTCCGTCGTCATCGCTAAAGAATTCGTCATTCAACTCATCAGCAGCATCTGATACCTGACCGGACACATTCTTGACGCCGTCTTTCGCCTGTTCCATCATATCATCACTCGTTTTGCTACAAGACTGATAAACAGTTGAGAACATGATGTAGAGGAAAACAAGGACCACTACATACATGATAATTTTGAACAATCGACCCATGGCTAGTTAGTTTTAAATCAAAATAATGTATAAAATTACATATTTCTTTAATATATAAAAAATTGATTCATATATAATTGTGTTGATAAACTGTTAATTTTGGTGTTTGTGGATTTATCATTATTAGCTCTAGCCGCAGGGTGATACCACGTGTGGCCTATACTCTGCCTTCTTAAGACTCTGAATATCATATCTAAAGAAATTGTGCCCCTTGCAGATTACAATAGATCATTGATGAGCTTTGTAAGATCATTATAACAACCCAGATAGCCAATATTTGCTTGATTACATGTACTCATAAAAGGCTTTCCAATTATTTTAAAGATCTCATTGTTTTTGTCAAGGAGAATGGTTTTAGGATAGTATTTTACCCCTAACTCATCTATATATTCTCTCATGCCATAGATGTGATTAAACTTAAACTCAGTATCGTATTTGCTTGAGCTTAAAAACCTCAAGGATCCGATTCATGAATTGGAAGTCAAGATCATCATGACCATCGTGACATCATATATACCTGTCCGACTACTGGCGGATCATGTTCAGACAGAAGAGCCTTGAGCGAGTGAGGAGAAGAGAGATGCAATCCGCCCTTGTTAGACTCCAATCCAATTATTATCGTAAGGCAGGAGATTAACAACGGCCTATAAAATCATGTCCATCCTGATTGTCTTGAAAATCCTGTTCAGACAAGTGTTGTTGGTTCGGAGACCAACAACGGCAAGTATAAATCCCGTCCATCCTGATTATCTTATTAATCCTGTTTAGACAAGTGTTAATTCCCTTTTACCCAGACAAGACTTACCGTATCGCATTGTCAACTACATTTTGTGCTTCCTTTTGGATTTGTTGTAGATGTTCTTCACTTTTAAAACTTTCCGCATATATCTTATAGATATTCTCAGTACCAGAAGGACGTGCCGCAAACCACCCATTAGCAGATTCGACTTTTAAGCCACCAATGGGAGCATCATTGCCAGGAGCTTTGGTCAGGATATTTACTATTTTTTCTCCAGCAAGATCAGAAGATGTAATCTGTTCTGGAGACAGATTTTTGAGTTTATCTTTTTGGTCAGGAGTAGCAGGTGCATCGATGCGATCATACACAGGTTCTCCAAATTTCATAGTTAATTCTTTATAGATTTTCGAAGGATCATTACCTGTTCTTGCCGTAATTTCACCTGCAAGCAATGCTGCTATGATACCATCTTTATCAGTAGACCAGACTTCACCTTTCATATTCAGAAAAGAAGCGCCAGCACTTTCTTCACCTCCAAAGCCTAGGCTGCCATCGTAGAGACCATCAACAAACCACTTGAAACCGACGGGCACTTCTACGAGTTGACGTCCTACTTTTTGTGCCACACGATCTATCATTTTACTGCTGACTAGAGTTTTTCCGATACCTTTTGATGCATTCCAAAGTGGTCTATTTTGAAACAAATAATCTATGGCTACCGCCAAAAAATGATTAGGATTCATCAGTCCATTGGATGTCACTATACCATGTCGATCATGATCTGTGTCACATGCAAATGCGACTCTAAATTTATCTTTTATGCTTATCAGCCTTTGCATCGCAAAATTAGATGAAGGATCCATCCTAATGTTACCATCCCAATCCAAAGACATAAAACTAAATGTGTGATCTACAGAATCATCCACTACGGTGAGATTTAGATCATAGCGATCTGCTATCCTTTGCCAGTACTTTACTCCTGCTCCTCCCAATGGATCTACACCCATCTGGATTCCAGACTCTTTGAGCAAATTGGTATCTATGACTTGATGTATATCAGCCGTATACGTGTCGAGGTAATCATATCGTTGGGTAGTCTGTGCACTCATTGCTTTAGCATAAGTGGTTCTCTTTAGTCCTTGCATTTTATTTTCCAAAATCTCATTGGCTCTAGATTCTATCCAAGACGTCGCCGACACATCAGCTGGACCTCCATTGGTCATGTTATACTTAAACCCTCCATCCTGAGGCGGATTGTGAGAAGGCGTGATCACGATACCATCAGCCAAGCCAGATTTCCTTCCCTTATTATATTCGATTATCGCATGACTGATGGCCGGAGTGGGTGTATATTCATCATTGCTCGCGATCATCGCTACGACATGATTAGCAGCTAATACTTCGAGGGCGGTAACTTGCGCAGGTATAGATAAGGCATGCGTATCTACCCCTATAAAAATAGGACCGCTAATGGCTTTCATTTCCTTATAATTACAAATAGCTTGTGTGGTGGCTAATATATGCTGTTCATTAAAAGAGCCATAGAATGAAGATCCTCTATGACCTGAGGTTCCAAACGAAACCCGCTGTTGTTGTATAGTCAGATCCGGTTCCTTTTTATAGTAGTCGGTAATAAGTTGGGGCATGTTGATCAGTTGATCTTGGGTGGCTAATTTTCCTGCTAAAGCGTGGATTGACATATAGTATTTTTTTTAAAAAAAAGTGCGAACCATCTGAAGTTGGTGGGTTGCATAAATATACAAAAGGCATAAGTATGCATTGTGCGCGATGATATTATTATTTAGCTTTTATTATTATATGCAACATCAAAAATGTGTCGTAAGTTAAAGGATCAACAACGGTGCATCAAAATCATAAGCTTCCTGATTATCTCAAAAATCTGTCCGCCCCCTGGTGGATCCTGTTTAGACATGTATTGTTGGTTTGGAGATTCCTATTTTATAATTTGATATTCTTTAACCAAAACAGCTGTAGGAATATTAAGCTTGCTTGAAATCTTCCGAATCATTGGGAGTGTTAATTTTCTTTTGCGATTCAGGATTTCTGATGCCCTTTCTTTAAAACCTATAATCTCTCCTAAATCTTTTGACTTCATGTTCATTTGATCCATACGAAATTTGATCGCTTCTATTGGATCAGATTCTGGTATTGGATACTGTTTGTCTTCATATGCCTCAATTAAAATTGACAATAATTCGGCCTTGTGACCTTCAGGAGTATTAGGACTTGCATCAAAAATTGGTTCTAATTCTTGTAGAGCAGATTGATATTCAGCTTCTGTTGTTATCGGTTTTTTAACTGCGAATGTCATTTTAAAAAGATTGAATTAAAATTGATTAATTGTAAGAGCGTCTATTTTATCATATTCTGCATGTGTACCAATAAATTTTACAAACATTCTCTGAGCTTTATAATTCACAGCAACAACCAAACGGTAATGATTCCCTTTAATATGGAATATGACTCTATTGTTAGGTAACACGACGCACATTGGAAATGTCTCAATAAAATCATTTGGTGTCTTCCACTCCGATTTTTTGATGACGTTACACCACTCAATTATAGCTTTCTGACAGTTTGTATACTTTTCTGCAAACTCAAATAAGTTTCTCCTAGATATAATTCTCATACCAATAACGTAAAGTTTTTTCAATAAGTTACCGAAATGATAACTTTATTGACAAAGGATTCAAGATTTATAATCTTTATAATATTGCTATTATAATTCTGCAATATGAGTCCCCGCAATTATACCTAAGTGCATTATAGCTGCACGCTACTTTTGATATTGGGTTAAAATAACTCAAAATGAATATCTTAAAATTTATCGAGAATTTCCCTGACGAGACAAGTTGTAGACAGCATTTTAAGA
>CALGLU010000112.1 GCA_937959275.1 uncultured Saprospiraceae bacterium
GCAGATAGTTCACCTCCGCTACTTTATTAACAATTAAGATGTTAAACTAACAAAAGAAAAAGAAGCAAAAAGAAAATATACATAGTAGTAATAGTAATGTGATTATAAATAATCAATTACAATACTAAAGGGCAGGCAGGCTCGATTCAGGATCTCATTAGTCTGTAAAATTAAAACACATGAGTCACATAAGTTGAAACACATAAGTCACATAAGGTGAAACACATAAGTCGCATAAGGTGAAACACATGAGTCACATAAGAGTAAACAAATAAGTCACATAAGTCATACTTATGTGTCTTGTACAAGAAGCACATGCTTATGTGTCTTATGTGTTTTCAACCTGAAAAATATTAAACCAATATTTTATGAACTATTCATTGCTTTTTTTGCCAGTTATTTTTTTGATTTATGCTTGCAACGCTCCAGCTGAGCAAGTCGATTCTGAAGACATCATATCGATTGGCGTTAAAGAAACTATTTATTCTGAGGTGTTGGAAGAAGATCGTGAAATATGGATTTATGTGCCTCCTGATTATTATACGATGAATCAGGTAAATATGGTTTATCCTGTTGTTTATTTGATGGATCCAACAGAACAATTTGAATCAACTGTTGGGATCCTGCAGCAACTCAGTATATCAAATGCTAATAATTTTTGTCCACCCATGATTGTTGTAGGTATTAGACACAATGATCGATCGAGCGATCTCCCGCCACGATCAAAAGATCAAGAGTATGACACCAAAGGCGGTGCAGATATGGTGTTAGAGTTTATTGAAACCGAAGTGATGCCATTTATAGATAAGACATATCCGACTGCTCCTCATCGCGTATTGATTGGCCATTCATTAGGTGGTTTATTTGTGTTCAATGCATTAGTTAAAAAGCCATATTTATTTGCTAATTATGTGAATATTGATCCAGCGATGTTTTGGGCAGATGGCTCATTTGGAAATGAGGTGCTCGATTCATTAAGCAGTAATCAATATGAGGATAAAAAATTATACTTAGCAACAGCAAATAATTATACGTCATGGATTACGGAATCTACAATTGATGCAGATACAACTGAACAAGCCGTCATGACAAAACACAGTCTGAATTTTGGAAAAGCACTTGATGCGTTACATCTGAACAGCTTGCCCATGAAAAATGTATATTATGAAGATGAAATTCATGGTTCATTGCCAGGGCCTGCGACTCGCGATGCTTTCCGGTGGTTTTATCAAAATTATCAATATGAAAAGATGATAGAGTATTATAATCCTGATTATCCTGATGATGGAGCGTTAGTTGTAGCTGATGTGGAGCAACACTATGCTCAATTATCGAAAGAAATGGGTTATACTGTTTTGCCCTTAGAAAGTTATATCAATGGCTATGCTTTTGGGTTGTTGCATTTTGGCAAACAAAATATTGCAAAATCTTTATTGGATTTAAATAAAAAAAATTATCCTGAAAGTGTTCATGTACAAGAAGCATTGGACTACTATGAAAACAGTCTGTAAACCTAAGGCTTGACCAAATACGTGTATAATGAAACCAAGAATCTGCAAAGTAGCTATTATGTATTTGATGTTGTTCACCAGTTGTGAGCAAGCTCAAATGTTGGATATTCCGATGCCCAAACAAACAGAGTATTTGTCAGCTGATCTCGATCTGTCAGATGAAGAATACTATGATAAAGTGTTAGGTGCACTTGTTGGCTCAGCTATTGGAGATGCGATGGGAGCGTCTACTGAAATGTGGCATCGAGATGATATATACAAGACCTATGGATTTATCACAGGGTTAACAACAGCGACTCGAGAAAAAAGTCCTGAAGGTACATGGGATCATAATCTGATAGCTGGAGCTACCACAGATGATACTCGATGGAAATATTTGATGAGTCAGTATTTTTCTCAAAACAGATCATCTCTGTCAGCAGATGCATTTACACAGTTTATCGCCAGGTATTACGAATCTCAAACAGGAGCTTTAGCAGATAGATCAATACAAGCATCGACAGATCTTTTAGATGCTCGCCTTGAACAAGTAAATTGGATAAAGGAGTGGGCGCGGGTAGCCATAGCCTATCAAAATGATCGGCATACTTATGACAAAGCCCAAGCTCGGTTTTATGGAGGTGAGATGTCTTGTGCAGGCATGTTATATTCTCCTATGTTTGGGCTTCTAAGTGCTAATCCAGAGGCTGCTTATGAAGTGGCCTTTGATCATGCTGTCTTTGATATCGGCTATGCAAAAGATCTTAGTAGTCTGACAGCTGCTATGGTTAGCCTGTCTCTTCATTCAGTACCAATGGATTCGATAATTGATGTGATTCGATTTGTGGATCCGTATGATTATAAAGACAGTCGATTGATTGGGCGGCTAGCGGAGAGCGTTGCTAAGTTTGCTATTGATGCAGTCGAGGATTCGCGGCAGCTAGTAGAGCTGAGTTCCGACTCCATTCCACCACCACAATACCCAGGATCAGCACTTGAATGGACACAACTTAGTTCTATTTATGATGCCTTAGAGCAAGAGCAACAAGCCATAGCTTTTCATGCTGGCGAAATATGGCAAATATTGATTGCTGGCTTGGCCTATGGCGATGGAGACTTTGAGAAGACGATGCAATTTATTGTGAATTATGGGCGGGATAATGATACGGTGGCAGCTGTTGCGGGGATGATTTTGGGTGGGAAGATTGGCTTTGCTGGTTTGCCGGATGAGTTTAAGGTCGAGGTGTTGGCTGTGAGTCGGGATGTGATTGGGATTGATTTGGAGGAATTGGCAAGAGATGTTTCGGAGAGATAAGTTTTTAAATGTGGTGGTGTGCTGATGTTAGAAGCTTACGTATGGATGACGAATTATTCTTTGCTAAGGTGATTTGATAGTCTTACTTCAAGCGTATTGCTCTGAAGTTGGAATCTCCAGAGATCCGTTCCAAATAACTCGGGAAATCTAAAACACATAAGTCACATAAGGACAACATAAGACACATAAGTTTGCCTTCCAACTGTCTTCTTATGTGTCTTGTATAAGAATAAGTAGACTCATGTGACTTATGTGGTTCTCCTTTTATCTAAATCAAAAAAAAGTAATCAATCTGATTCTTGTAGTGAATTATATATTCGTCGAGTTGTAGGGATTTTTATTTTGTTTTGAAGTGCAATGTTCACGATTGCTCCAATTTTAGCATTTAATTCTAATTGTTTTCCAGCCAATCGATCAGTGAGCATGGAGCTTCCTTTTGAATCAGGATAGTGCTTTAATTTATTTAATAGCTTTTCTGTAAAACTGCGTTCAATATTTATTCCTGTAGAATTGGCGACAGCAATACCTTCATTGATCAGGTGTATATATTTTTCTATTATTTTTGGATCTTTAAATATGATGCATGGTTTCATTTTCAATGCTTGAATAGAACCTATTGAGGAGCTCTCAATTAATTTTTTCCATTGTTCAGTTTTAAAGTCAGTCGTCTGTGTAAAATCTAAATCTGAGTTCGTGAATAGTTGTATGAATTCACTGGCTATTGAGGTTTTAGGGACTATGATTTTAGCTTTTCTTAATTGGAGAATGTCTCCTGTTGCTGTCCGTTGAGTGGGGCAATCAATGATTGTTTCTACAATATTCTCACGCATAGTAATGTCTGTGAAATCTTCGGCCAACTGAATTCCATTTCTAAAAATAGCAAGTTTAGTGTCAGGATGAATGAGTTGTTTGATGTTAGATTTTGCCTCCTTTATTTGATATTCTTTTAGGCAAATGATCATCCAATCTAATTGGCCGTCAATCCGTTTTGCAATTTGAATGGGGATAGTTGTTAGTTGTTGTTCGTTTTGAATTCTGATCTCATGTTTTTGACTTCGATTAAAGAAGAAATGGGAATTGCTTTTGTTCTGGACTAGATACTTGGTTATAATTGATCCGATACAGCCGATGCCAAATATGCCAATGTTTTTCATAGTGATAAAAGTGGTGGCTTTATGGTTTGGATTTTTTTTTAGACCAAAGCTATCTTGAAAGATAATGAAATGGTTGGAATATGGGGATTGGTTGGATGTAGTCTGGCATCCTGACTGATAATTCTATATACATACTCTCAGGCAAGATACCTGAGTAACGCGAGGCTTGTACATTTGCCATGATTGTTTAGCAATGTTCTCAAGCTTTATTCTTATTTTGGAATAAATAATAACAGAGTGAGTAGAGCTTCCGATATTGACAAATTGTGCATTCATAGTATAACTACAAAACCTTGGAGTCTTAGAAATTCTGTTCAAAAATTTCAAGAAGCTGGTGTCAAAGGTATTTCGGTCTGGCAGGATGCGGCTGAAGCGATTGGCATTGCAGAAGCGGGTCAACTATTGGCATCTTCTGAGTTGGACGTCGTGTCTTATGTGAGAGGTGGATTCTTCGCACATACGAGTGAGACTGAACGACTCAAAGCGATTGATCATAATAAACAATTGATTGATGAAGCTGCTACACTTGGTGCGCCCTTATTGGTATTGGTATGTGGTGGAGATCCTGAACAACAGTTATCTGTGTCTAGGGATCAGATTCAAAGCGGCATTGAAGCCTTGATTCCTCATGCTCAAGCGCAAGGGGTTAAACTTGGCATTGAGCCATTACATCCTATGTATGCTGACACTCGATCTGCCATAGTCAATATGGCTCAGGCGAATACGATGGCAGAGGCAATTAGAGATGAGATCGTTGGTGTTGTAATTGACGTGTATCATTTGTGGTGGGATGATCAGTTGGAGGCGGAAATAAAACGTTGTGGCAAGCACGAGAATATTTTTGCTTTCCATACCTGTGACTGGCTTGTACCAACTACTGATATGTTGAATGATCGCGGGCTTATGGGAGCTGGTTGTATTCCCACAAAACAAATCAGACAATGGGTAGAAGATGCAGGATTCAATGGGTATATTGAAGTAGAAATATTCTCAACTGCATATTGGGCATTAGATCAAGATGAATTTTTAAAACAAATTATAGAAGCTTATAAAACTTACGCTTAAATGAGTGAACATAGAGTTGGAATTATTATGAATGGCGTGACTGGGCGCATGGGGACGAATCAGCATTTGATTCGATCAATCTTAGCCATACGAGACCAAGGTGGAGTCAAATTATTAAATGGTGACACGATCATGCCGATCCCTACATTGATGGGTAGAAATGAAGCTAAATTAAAGGCCTTATGCACGATGCATAATGTTGAAAACTACGGAACAAATCTAGACGAACTTTTGGCTGATGATCAGCAACAGATTTATTTTGATGCGCAAGTCACTGGTCGTAGACATCAAGATGTGAAAAAGGCAATTGAAGCTGGCAAACATGTGTATTGTGAAAAACCAACAGGCGTCAATACGGCTGAAGCTCTTGATCTATTTCATCTGGCTGAATCGAATGGTGTCAAGCATGGCGTCGTCCAAGATAAATTATGGTTGCCCGGTTTACTAAAAATAAAGCGCTTAATCGAAGCTGGATTTTTTGGAAAGATCTTAAGTGTGCGTGGTGAGTTTGGCTATTGGGTTTTTGAAGGCCATTCTGTACCAGCGCAACGACCATCTTGGAATTATAGAAAAGAAGATGACGGCGGGATTATCGTCGATATGCTCTGTCACTGGCGCTATGTACTTGATAATTTATTTGGTGAAGTCAAGGCGGTGTCCTGTCTTGGGGCAACTCATATACCAGAACGGATCGATGAGCAGGGCAAGGCTTATCAGGCGACTGCCGACGATGCCGCCTATGCGACTTTCGAATTGGCGGATAATGTGATTGCACATTTTAATTCGAGTTGGACAGTACGAGTACGACGAGATGATTTGTTGTCACTGCAGGTGGATGGAACAAAAGGCTCAGCTGTGGCGGGACTACGCGAATGCTATACACAACACTACGGCAACACACCGAAGCCAGTTTGGAATCCAGATGTTGCGCAGCCAATTGATTTCTTTGATGGCTGGTCAAAAGTGCCAGAACAAGAAGTTTTTGAAAATGCCTTTAAAGTCGAATGGGAATTATTTTTAAAACATGTGGTGTTAGATGAGCCATTTCGATGGGGCTTATTAGAAGGTGCAAAAGGCGTACAGCTCGCCGAGAAAGGAATCGAGAGTTGGGAAAAAAGAGCTTGGGTGGACGTGGAACCTTTGCTTTAAAAAAAAATATAAAATACAAATATAAAACGTGAAGCAAGTTGCATTAATTACAGGAGGGACAAGAGGGATTGGATTGGGCATTGCCAAGTCATTAGCTCAGCACGGTATCGACTTAGTGTTGAATGGCATGCGTCCTGAAGAGGGTGTCAAAGTCGTGTTAGAGGAATTAACGAATCTAGGTGTCTCTGTCAAATATGTACAAGGCAATGTAGCAGATGACGAAGCGCGCAAGGCAATGGTAGGGACAGCGATCGAGTCTTTTGGTCAGCTTAATTTTTTGATTAATAATGCAGGTGTGGCTCCACTGGAACGCAATGATATATTAAACATGACTGAAGAAAGTTATGATCGTGTCATGGATATTAATTTGAAGGGCGCTGTGTTTTTGTCACAGTTAGCAGCAAAAGCGATGCTAAATGCGAAAGCAACTGTATCCAATTTTGAAGCAGCGATTATTAATGTCTCCTCTGTTTCTGCAACACTCGCTTCTGTGAATCGGGGAGAGTATTGTATGTCCAAAGCTGGGATGGCGATGTTGACGAGTTTGCTGGCTGCTAGGCTTGGAGCTGATGGAGTCGGTGTGTATGAAGTGCGGCCTGGCGTGATTGCGACGGATATGACAAGTGGCGTACAAGCAAAGTATGATGCACTCATTGAGGAGGGTTTATTCGTAACGCCTCGCTGGGGATTACCAGAAGATGTTGGAAAGGCTGTGTTGGCATTGGTGCGTGGAGATTTAAAGTATTCGACTGGCCAAGTGATTATGGTAGATGGTGGGATGACGATTGGGCGGTTGTAGCTCCCTGTGGTCGCAAGTAGATAGTAGATAGTAGATAGTAGATAGTAGGCAGTAGAGAGTAGAAAGTAAGTTTTAATAAAAACAATAACAATGTTAATTTAAAATGAAAGTTAAAAACAAATTGGAATAAGGGATTTGAAATATAGAATTCACTGTTCACCGTTCACTGACCACTGACCACTGACCACTGTTCACCGTCCACTGACCACTGTCCACTGTCCACTGTTCACTGTTTAATCACTAAATTAAAATGAAAAATAAAATCTGGAAAATCTGTTGTGCGCTGGTTATTATTATTGGGGTATTGACGCTAACGCCTTTGGTGATTCCTGAGGGAGTGCATCAGCCTGAGTTAATGGGGATGCCTTATACTTTGTGGATGGGGATTGTTGTGAGTTTGTTGTTGTGGGTCATTACATATGTTGGAATATTAGTTCATCCAGGAAAGAACGATTAATTATGTTACAGAAATTATTAATTGCCGGTACCATTTATGTTTTGATCATTATTGGCTTGGCTATGTATTCGCGCAAGGGAGAACGGACATCTAAGAATTATTTGATGGCGGGCTCGAGCATTGGGAGTTTGATTGGGATGTTTACGTTTGCTGCTTCGTTGTTTAGCACGTTTACCTTGATGGGGATGCCTGATTTTTTTAGAGTGCATGGAGTGGGGGCGTGGATCTTTTTAGCCTTTTCGGATGCGCTGATGGTGTTTGGCGTGATTTGGTTTGGTTATTATTTGAGAAAAAGTGTCAAGGAGAATAATCATGAATATTTGGGAATGGCGGGGTATATGGAAAAGCGGTTTGAGTCGAAGTGGGTTGGTTATTTGATGTTTTTTGGTGTTTTTATTTTTCTAGTGCCTTATGTGGCAATTCAGATCAGGGGTGTGAGTATATTTTTGAATCAGGCGTTTCCAGAGGCATTGCCTTTGTGGGCTTGGGCTGTCGGCTTGGTGTTTGTGATGTTGGTCTATAGTGAACTGGGTGGCTTGAAGGCGATTATTTACAGTGACATTTTACAGGGTGCTTTATTGTTAGTAGTGGTGTGGATTATTGGTGTGTTTTGCTTGCGGAGTTTTGGAGGGATGGAAGAAATGTTTAATCAGGTGGAAGCGAAGAATTCGGCCTTGCTGTCAGCGCCTGGGCCAAAGGGCTTGTTTAGCTTGCAATTTTTTATTGGGTCGGCGATGGGAATTATGTTGTTGCCGTTTACGCAGCCGCACATTTCGACGCGGATTATGATTATGAAAGATAATAAGTCATTGTATCGGATGGCTTTGGGGCTTGGATTTTTTGCGATTTTAGTGATATTGCCGACTGCATTTATAGGCATGTATGGGGCTGTGAATTATGCGGATTTGAGTCCTGCGGAATTTTTGGGAAAGACTTTGATTACTGACCAGCCTGAGATGATTGCGGTGTTGGTGACGATTGGCTTGATAGCGGCTGCGATATCGACGTCGGATTCGTTGTTGTTTGCGTTGGGCGGAGAGATGCGATCGTTGTTAAAGGGTGAGGATGCGGAGATGTTGAAGTGGGCGCGGGTGGCGATTGTGGTGTTTGGGCTTGTGAGTTTGGTGTTTGCCTTGTTGAGCAATGATCAGTTGGTGTTGTTGGCGAGGACGAGCTTTGCAGGGACTTCGATTTTAGCGCCGTTGATTTTTACTGGGATCTTATCAAAGAATCCGGCTGCTCGGAAGTGGTTAGCGATTCCGACATTGCTTGGTTTGTTGATTTTTATTGGGTCGTCTTTGAATGTATTGCCGAAGTCGTTTGTTGGGGTGAGGGCGGAAATAATTATTCCGATTGTGTTGGGAGTGTTGGCTTTGGGGGCTAATTATGTGGTGAAAGACAAGTGAATTTGATTTTTCCAACAATACAATGATTTATAAATGCAGCGACGATTTAAGATTGACGAGTAAATATGATGATAGGAAGAACACATATGGCTATTATCTTGAGTCAGTAACAAGCTATATTCGAAGATTGAAAGACCTAAAGCTAAAATTGATTTTTAGAATTACATTATAGCAGTTGGAGCAAGAGAGCAAAGAATAATCTAATTCTCAGGAACACTAACCAGTTAATTGATTAATACTATTACAATGAATGTATTACGAATTTTAATAGCATTTTTATTTATAGGACTCTATGCTTGTCAGAATAAAAACATTGAAACTAAAATATTTGGTAAAATAACTGGCGATATTTCAAAAGGGATTTATTACACATTACCTATTGATGGCGTTTGCAATTTCGTTTTTAAGGATTCAGTACAACACGATTCCTTAGGTAATTTTGAAATAGATTTGGAGATAGATGTTCCCTCTTTTGTAAGAGTGATCCTATGGGGGAAAGCATCAAGGACTTTACTCGTTGAAAAAGGGAAAACGTATCAACTAGATATAAATGCTGCTGAATCAGATGACAAGGTCTTTAGTGTTCTAGGTGATAATGCTGAAATACAAGATGGGATTCAGCTATTTGATAATCCAGATAATATTCAAAGATCTGCAAGAAGTATATCTAGAAATTCAACTGTAGCAAAAATAAAAGACAAATTAGCAGTGTTAAAGCAAACTGAGTTAGATCCATTTATGGAGTTACTTTCAGATCATAAAATATCCAAGGAATTTTATGAATTAGTTAAAATTGATAGAGACTGTTATTATGCTGCAATACAAGGCACTATTGCTTTACTAAAAAAGTATGAAGACTTAAGAAAGGAAAATGGAGTATTTACAAATGAGGTCAATTCATTGTGGGATGAAGCATTTGTAGAATTCTCTCCTTCTGATATTAGTCTAATGCGTTCTCCTTGGTATTATTCATTTGCCAATAATTATGTGGAGTACACTATTTATACTGATAGTACATTTAATCAAGAAAATGTTCTAGCCATTTTTGAAGAAGGCTTAAGACATTCTTTCCACTTAAAAAAATCTAAAGAGCATTTCACATTAGACGTATTAGAATATCATAATGCTAGCTATTTATTTAATGCAGCATTTCAGACTAGATATGAGAAAGAATTGATTGAATTATTTGCAGCATTTAATGTTGAATTTCCACACAGTTCATATCGTCGTTTCATAAAGCCATTAATAGATCCAATTGTAGAGTTTCACAAAGCGAAAGAGGATCCATTCAGCGCAGAAGTTGAATTCATTGAAACAAGTGAACAGAAAGTTATTGGTGCGGCAAAAGAATATAATTCGTTGAATGATGTTTTAGAATCACTTAAAGGTAGAAAGCTATATATCGATGTTTGGGCAACTTGGTGTGCGCCATGTAAAGAAGAATTTGCGCATAAGGATAAACTCTATGATTTACTTGGTCAATATGATTTTGATATTTTATATATTTCAATAGACGAGAAAGATAAGGAGGAACAATGGCGAAATATGATAAAGTTTTATGACTTGAAAGGACAACACATTAGAGCTAATGAAAGGCTGGATACTGAGTTGGTTAAATTATTTCCCTTGCATGATGGGATTGCAATTCCATGGTATTTGATCGTTGATGAAAATGGTGAGATTAAAATTGATTTTGCCAGCAAACCATCAGAATTAAATTCTCTAGAAATGGAATTAAAAATGATTTAGACACTTTTCTTGTAATAATTAGGAAGATAGATCAGTTGATGATCTCATTTGTAAATCGTCACTTCTCTTTTTATCTGAGGGTGCAAGAATATCTTGCGTAAAAACATCATTTCTTTTTATTCTTTACATAAATTAACTTATATCTACTCTTAGGACTTTTTTCTCGTTGTTCTATCTCAAATTTTCCAATAGATTTAATTAAGGGCGTTAATTTTTGAAAGCCATAATTTCGAGGATCAAAATTTGGTCTCTTCTTTTGTAAGAGGCTACCTACGTCTCCTAAGTATGCCCAGCCATCATCGTCAGATAAATCGTTGATGGTAGATGCGATAAATTTTATATCCTTTGATTTTATTTTATCAACTGTACTTTTTTCTTTGTTTTCTTTCGTTTCCGATTTAATTTCTTTTGTCTGTGATTTTAGAATTTCAATATAAATGAATTTATCACAGGCGACAATGAATGGATTGGGCGTTTTTTTCTCACCAATGCCAATCACCTGCATCCCAGCTTCTCGTAATCGTGTTGCTAATCTGGTAAAATCGCTGTCACTCGACACTAAGCAAAACCCATTGACTTTTTCTGAATAGAGAATATCCATGGCATCAATGATCATAGCCGAGTCAGTCGCATTCTTACCTGTCGTATAACCATATTGCTGAATGGGCGTAATGGCATTTTCGAGCAACAAGTTTTTCCACTTAGATAAATTGGGTTTAGTCCAATCGCCATATATGCGCTTGATGGTTGGGTTACCATACTTGGCTATTTCTTCCATCATCTCTTTTACAGAGGCGGAAGGGATATTGTCACCATCTATGAGGACTGCAATGTTTAAATTCATATGTTGTATTTGATTAAGAGTAGATTAAAATTTAAGTCTATTCAGTAAAAGTAGTCTTTTAATTAGCAACTTGGCCCGTCATTCCGAATTTGCAGGCTGTGTCACAATTACTGATCAAATAGATTTAACCAATAACTTTCCAAACTTTTATGATTTTCAAGTGGTTAAAACCCAATGTCATTTAGTTAAGGATATCATGACACCATAGGTGTCATATATTGGTTGCACGGCACA
>CALGLU010000113.1 GCA_937959275.1 uncultured Saprospiraceae bacterium
GGTTTTAACCACTTGAAAATCATAAAAGTTTGGAAAGTTATTGGTTAAATCTATTTGATCAGTAATTGTGACACAGCCTTCGAGTTCGGAATGACGCTGTCGTTTTTATGTAAAGAGTTGCTACATATAATTAACCTGAAACAACTCTGTCGGCACTAAGCCAAATTCTTTCTTAAAACATTTTGAAAAATAGGAGACACTATTAAATCCCGTTTTAAAAGCAACTTCGGAGACGCCACCAGTTTGCTTGCTTAATAAATCTTTGGCCTTATGTAGGCGATACGAACGTATCATTTGATTGGGCGATTTGTTAGCAATGGATTTTAATTTGCGTTGTAATTGGCGCTCACTCATGCCCACTTCAGTACACATGATATCTACGCTGTATTGATCATTAGACAGATTAGATTGGATACTTTCAAGGACACTATCCAGGAGTGAATGACTTTGGGCCAGAGGAGCAGTTGAGTCTGCAGCGCTTCCAAAATCTTGCTCGTCAATCTCAAAGACATGGTAAGATCCTAGAGCAGAGGAAAGGCTGAGTTCCTGCTCATGAAGATAGGAGATGCCAGATCCAGTAATTAAATCTTTGACTGATTGTGAAATGAGGATCGTATTTCGTTTTGTGTTGGCTCTTATACGTTGCGCAATGTTTACGGCGTCACCTGTAATGTAGTCTTCAGATGTTATTTGACACGAGTCTGAATGGAGACCAATTTTAGTCTGTAGATGAAGAGCTTTTATGTTCTGTCTGATGACAAGTGCACAATGCACAGCGCGTATCGGACCATCAAACCAAGCGCAGTAGCCTTCCTTATCATTTTTCACAGGCTGACCTCTGAATTGTGCAATGGCTTTTTTTAGTATAGTTTCATACTGTTGTTTAGTCTTATCATATTCATCATCGCTCAAGTGGGCCAGATGACGCTCATAATCTTCAATACTGACATTGAGTACTGTTGATAATGTGGAGACGACATGATTATTTTTTTCAGGTTTGAGTTCTTTGATAAACGAGAGCATCTCTGTGAGTATAGGCTCCGTATCTCCGGCCCAAAATAAATGGTCATTACCGGGAAACTCTACAAAATTGCTGTTCTTGATGCGCTTGTTGATGTATTTACCTTCTTCAATTTTGACGTCTATATCATCAGTTCTTTGCATTAATAAGGTCGGCACGTTTATCTTATCCAGTACATTGACAATGTCTACATTGGTATTCATTTTGGTAAGCACAAGGGCTGCACTCGGACTAGCTCCTGATCTAAAGTAACTGGCTAACCATTCCATAAAAACCGAATCATTCGCTTTTGAAGGAGCCAGACTCACTAGGTCCATATCGCCGCCGCCCCAGTTTGCCTCTATCATGTCGTAGACTTTCTGACGTTCTGTATCAGTTGGCGCCCAAGGATAATCAGGAGAATATCGTCGCTTAGCAAAGACGCCAAATGTGATCAGTGCTTTTGTCCTTTGGGGATATGTCGCAGCAAAAAGTGCAGATGCACTGCCTCCTTCTGAATGACCAAATAAAATAGCTTGCTCAGCATTGACTGCATCCATGACAGCTCTAATGTCATCCATTCGTTCTTCAAGTGTTGATAAATCTGAGACTCGATCTGACAATCCTGTTCCCCGTTTGTCAAACAAAATCACACGCCCAATTTCAGCTAGTGAGTTTAGAAATGAACTAAGTTCGGGATTTTGCCACATGAGGTCAATGTTCGACACCCAACCAGGTACATAGACAATATCTATTGGTCCTGTCCCGATAACTTGATAGGCAATGTTAATCAAGCCACTG
Source organism: uncultured Saprospiraceae bacterium (assembly GCA_937959275.1). Taxonomy (GTDB): domain Bacteria; phylum Bacteroidota; class Bacteroidia; order Chitinophagales; family Saprospiraceae; genus CALFUK01. The sequence goes on from CALGLU010000113.1 coordinate 1,802, forward strand.
CGCGCATAGTAAGTGCGCGGCTTCATAAGATGATTTGTTTAGGTGTAGTATATAGCATGATAGAAGCTTATCAAAAAACGATGTGTTCTTTTTGAAGGAACACAAGAATGCTGTAAAGATAAGTTACATTAACTATAGTTTATGTCACATATATATGTGACATAAAAAGAAAAACATTAAAAAAGCGCGTGACAAATGCACGCGCCCTGGAAGGGAGTGTTTTTTTAGATTGGCCTGCAAGTTATATCGAACAATCCTTAACAACTGTAATCGTGCTTGCATGTCAAAGGTAAGGGTATTAATTCGTACGGTTTGTCACCCAAATATGTGACAAGAAGGCTTATTTTAACCGTGATATCCTTATTTTAAAGGGAAAAGTAAGAAGTCAGTATGTCTGAGTATTGGCTTTGTGGAGACGAAAGAGGACCAAAACATCAAGCATAACGGATGAAGAGAAAAGAGTTTATACAACAATTGATGACAGTAACGGGAGGCTTTGTTTTACCTGCAACTCAGCTTCATTTTTGTACTGATTCTAACGGTGAGGAAGACCTGCATTTTGGTATTGTTGCGGATGTGCATCAAGATTTAATTCCAGATGGGATGCAGCGACTTGAACGATTTATGATCGAAGCAGAAGAAAGAAGCGTTGATTTTATTTTGCAGCTAGGTGATTTTTGTATGGCCTCAGATAAAAACAAAGCCTTTCTCAATTTATGGAATGCGTATCAGAATCCTACATATCACGTCTTAGGGAATCATGATATGGATCTGCAGTCAAAACCAGAAATTATGGAGTATTGGGGTATGCCCAAATCCTATTATTCATTCCAACAAAAAGGGATTCGCTTTATCGTTTTAGATGCCAATTTTTTATATCAGGATGGTCAGTTTGTAGATTATAAAAAAGCAAATTTTTATGTAGATGACCAATTTCGAACCTTTGTTGATCCAACTCAAATTGAATGGCTCAGCGATCAATTAGAAACGAGCCGCATGCCAACGATTATTTTCTCGCATCAAAGTCTTTGGCATTATCAGTGGGGTATTAAAAACCGATTGGAGATTCAGCACCTGTTAGAAAAGCACCAAGATCAAATTATCTGTTGTATGAATGGGCATAACCATCAGGACTATCATCATCATCAAAATGGAATCGATTATCTAGAGATTAATAGTATGTCCTATTATTGGGTTGGCGAAGCCTATCAAACGATTAGGTACTCAGATGAATTACGCAAGGCATACAAATGGCTGGATCACATAGCACCATATCAAGATCCCTTGTATGCGTTTGTACGGATCCAATCCTCAGGCACCATGACCATAGAAGGTGTCCGTAGCCAATGGATGCTACCTTCTCCTTTTGAGGCTGGTATGCCAGAGCAGGTGGTCGGTATGGCGGTTAAGGCTCAGATTTCAGATTATGAGCTCCAGTGGAAAGGCTGATGTTTGAGAATGGTTTTTTTATAATTAGTCTTTTTAATATCTAGGTTCAATCATATTGCTGCGAGGTTGAAAACCCCGCAGATCCGTTGGAGGAATAAGCGACATTGCAATTTGAATATTCACTCGACCTATTTCTTTTTGAAAAGATAAACTAAAAATTCATAGGGCTTTTTCCAGGGAATAAGCATAGGTACGGTTTGACGATATGCCATATATTTTTCTTTGTGATGTACCATTAATTTATTTTCTTCCAAACGCCCACCGACGAACACATAGGCGGTCGAAATTACAGCAAAGCTCAAGAAATACACATTCGGGAATACGATGAAAAGTCCCCAAAAGATTAATAGAGTCCCTAAATAAAATGGGTGTCGCGATGTAGAATAAATACCTCCTGTAATGATGGTTTGGTTTTCTTCAGACTCTTCTCGCAAACCAATAAATACTGCTGAACTAAACCATTTGAATGTTGCGACATGTATGATGATACCAATACTGATTAAAAGGACTCCCGCGATTCTGACGCCAAGCGGGATTTGGGTGTCAAGATGAATAGTGTGATAGAGCTGTAAGAGAAATGGGAATAAGCTTACTATCGCAAAGAGATTATACATAATCCTATAGCCTTTGAAGTTGAGCGACTGCTTGACAGTATGGCTTGTCAGGATGCTGTGCACGATATAATACACGACAAGAAAAACTGAAAATTGGATGACTGACATGGTGAACATAGCAGTAATTTAAGAATGTATGTTGAAATAGTTTGTATGTGTGCCGATATAGCTATCGGTCAATCATATTGCTGTGAGCTTGAAAACCCCGCAGATCCGTTTTCTTGAGTTTGAAAACTTCAAGAATCGTAAACATAATTTCAAGCTATATTTTTAAATCACTTCTGAAAATAAAAGTGGACATTTACAGGCTATGACGATTAAGCAGCGTTCGTTGGTTTTTATATTCATTACAGTGATGGTTGACATTATTGGGCTGGGTATTATTATTCCTGTTTTTCCATCATTGATTGAGGAGTTGACAGGCGAGGGTTTGAGTTCGGCTTCTGCTTGGGGTGGGCTCTTGATGGTGTCTTTTGCGTTGATGCAGTTTTTGTTTTCTCCAGTGATGGGCGAGTTGAGTGATAAGTATGGGCGGCGGCCGATTTTATTGTTGAGTTTGTTGGGCTTGAGTTTGGATTATTTGTTGCATGCCTTTGCGCCGACGATTGCGTGGTTGTTTGTGGGGCGCTTATTAGCGGGAATCTGCGGGGCCAGCTATACGACGGCGAATGCATACATCGCTGATATTTCAGATCCTGAAGAGAAGGCTAAGAATTTTGGATTGTTGGGTGCAGCGTTTGGATTTGGGTTTATCATTGGTCCGGTTATCGGTGGTATTTTTGGCAGTATGGATGTGCGATTGCCGTTTTATATAGCAGCGGGTATTTCGTTCGTCAACTTTTTATTTGGTTACTTTTTTGTACCAGAATCGTTGGCCCTAGAGAATCGTCGGGAGCCAGATGTCCGAAAGATGTTGCCTGGTGTCGCGCTAGCAAATCTGAGTCAGTTTAAGGGAATTGGCTTATTGATTTTGGCGCTTTTTATTGCGAATATAGCAGGGCAGTCGTTGCCGGCGATATGGTCATTTTTTACGATGGAGGTGTATGATTGGAATGAGGCTCAGGTAGGTTACAGTTTGGCGTTTATTGGGTTTGCTGTGGCGGTAGTGCAGGGTGGTTTGATTGGTGTTTTGGTGAAGCGGTTTGGGCAGAGGAAGGTGATATTGGGTGGCTTTATGCTGTGGACGTTTGGGATGGCTTTGTTTTCGGTGGCTTCTCAGTCTTGGATGATTTATGCGATTATGATTCCCTATGCGTTGGGAGGTGTTGCGGGACCGACCTTACAGGGACTTTTATCTAATGAGGTGTCGGAGAAAGAGCAGGGTAAGCTTCAAGGTGCGTTGACGAGTATGATCAGTTTGACAACGATTATCGGTCCGGCGATTGCGACGACCTTATTTTATTATTTTACGAATGAGCGATTTTCGATTTATTTTCCTGGGGCATCTTACTTGGCTTCAGCAGTGTTGTTATTGGTGTCGACTGGATGTGTGTTTTTGGGCTTGAAGAGGTATTGAGGAATGTTGAGTTTTGGATGTTGAGTGTTGAATGAAGTGAAGTCCCGGATTAGACGAAGTGAAAGCTAGAATTAAGTCCTATTTGATCTGGCCTATGGAAATAGGAAACCCCATAATCTTCTTATTAGTGGTCTGTCAAGATAAACCTGACTAGTTCATTTGGCGTGTTTTGCGCATGCACGTCGTTACAGAACTGGCCTTGATAGCTAAGGCTATCAGACCGAACCTGCGCCTAGTTCATGCACAAACTACACTCAAATTCAACTAGTCAATATATACTTGACAGACCACTAGTCAATATATACATGACAGACCACTAGTAAAATAAATTTCTCAATTAAGGTAAGAATATAAACAGTCGTTCGACTTCTGTTTAAATACAAAAAATTATGAAAAATTTATTACCCTTATTGTTGCTAATTTTATTGATTACTTCCTGTGAAAAAGAAATGGATGAAAGTAAGTTAGATTTAGATCTCGTTGAAAGGGATGCGATGATTGAACTTGTTCACAACAAAGAATTTATATCTAATTCAAGTGCTCAAAATTCATATGAAAGCCCTCATAACCCTCATGGTCCAATCGCACCTTCAGGTGATCCGACTTGGACGAGTGAAGGCGATGCAATACGAGCATGTTTGAGTCAGTGTGATAGGATGTATAGAGCAATAGAAAAATTGTGTGAAAAAGATCCTAATTGTAATACTGAAGAGGTTATAAATAATAAAATGAAGTGTAGAAGAGCTTGCTATAATTAGGTTTCAGAACTTCGAAATTTATCGATCGAAAAGTATTAGGATTATAATGTTGATTGTTTAATTTTTAATGTTGAATGAGAAGAGGCATCAAAATAATCGCTTTAATTTCAATAGGGTGTAAAACACATAGGGCACATTAGCAAATTAATCAATTGCAAGCCCATAAGAATTTTTATTCGTTTTAAAACAAATTATTAATTCTCTCTCTAACTATTAAGTATTGATTTAGATAGGAATTGATTAATTGTAAGATGCGAGGCCTTTGAAGTTGATATGCTTAAGTGCCTTGTATAATCACTATATTTCTTATGTGCCTTATGTGTTTCTCACTCTTTTTATTCATCAGCAACAGCCAGTTCTTCCTCTTCATTTTCTAAGACGTCAAAGACTTCATTTTCATCTTCATCGTCGATTTCGTCAATTTCGATTTTCAAATTTTCTATGATAAAGACTTGCCTGTCAGGTGTGTTTTTACCCATATAGTAGCTGAGGATTTCTTTGATATTGGTATTCTCTTTTAAGAAGACAGGTTCTAATTTGATGTCTTTGCCAATAAAAGCACCAAATTCGTCTGGAGAAATTTCACCCAGTCCTTTAAAGCGCGTGATTTCTGGTTTACCTCTTAGTTTTCGTTGGGCATCTTTTTTCTCTTGTTGTGAGTAGCAATAGTAGGTATCTTTTTTATCCCGTACTCTGAATAAGGGTGTCTCTAATATGAAGAGATGACCTTGTCTCACTAAGTCTGGGAAAAATTGCAAAAAGAATGTCAATAATAATAATCGAATATGCATCCCATCTACATCCGCATCCGTCGCAATCACCACCCGATTAAAGCGCAGCCCTTCAATCCCATCCTCGATATTCAAGGCATGCTGCAGCAGATTCAATTCTTCATTTTCATATACGATTTTCTTTGTCAAGCCAAAACAATTCAAGGGCTTACCTCTCAGGCTAAATACAGCCTCTGTCTGCACATCCCGCGCCTTTGTAATTGACCCACTCGCCGAGTCTCCCTCAGTGATAAAAATGGTCGAATTTAATTTTCGCTCAGCATCACCTTTTTTGTCGTTAAAGTGAACTCGACAATCTCTGAGTTTCTTGTTGTGAAGGTTAGCTTTTTTAGCTCGCTGATTCGCTAGAGTTTTAATACCTGCGATTTCTTTGCGTTCGCGTTCGGATTGCTGAAGACGTTTGAGTAGAGACTCTGCTACATCCTTATTTTTATGTAGAAAGTATTCTAAATGTTTGGTGACGTAATCACTGATAAATAATCGAACCGTGTCACCATCAGGAGCCATTTTTACTGACCCTAATTTTGTCTTTGTTTGTGATTCAAAAATCGGATCTTCAACTCTGACGCTAATGGCACCAATAATCGAAGTTTGCACATCCTTTGTGTCAAAATTTTTATTGTAAAAATTACGAATCGTTTTGACTATGGCTTCCCTAAAGGCAGCAAGGTGTGTCCCTCCTTGTGTCGTATTCTGACCATTGACAAACGAATAATATTCTTCACCATACTGCTCACCATGCGTCAATGCAATCTCAATATCTTCATCTTTTAGATGAATGATGGGATAGCGAAGTTCATCTGGATTTGTCTTGTTTTGTAGTAGATCCAACAAGCCATTTTTGGAAAAAATAGTCTTGTCATTAAAATTGAGTTTAAGACCAGCATTGAGATAAGCATAATTCCATAGCTGATTTTCTACATAATCCGTTTTAAACTTATATTGTTTGAAGATGGATTCATCAGGTTTAAAAGAAATTAATGTCCCATTGGGTTCTTTCGTTTTTGCTTGATTGTGATTTTTAACAAGCTCACCTTTTTCAAATTCAGCAACCTTCGTTTTCTTATCTCGAATCGCCTGCACTTTAAAATAGCCTGATAAGGCATTGACGGCCTTTGTACCCACACCATTTAAACCAACAGATTTTTTAAATGCCTTGGAGTCGTACTTGCCTCCAGTGTTAATTTTAGAGACACAATCAATCACCTTACCTAAAGGAATTCCACGTCCATAATCTCTAATTGATACCTCTCCGTCTTCAATCTTGATGTCCACATTATTGCCATGCCCCATGACATATTCATCAATGCTGTTATCAATCACCTCTTTAATGAGTATATAGATACCATCGTCTTGTGAAGAGCCGTCTCCTAGCTTTCCAATATACATGCCCGGTCGCATACGGATATGTTCTTTCCAATCGAGCGAGCGGATGTTGTCTTCATTATATATTACCTCAGCCATAATGCGTAAATCTACGTCAAAATTAATAAAAACACATTAAAGTAATATATAATGTGTTAGAAGATAATTCACTCATTAGGTAAATTGCATAAGGTCAGTCATTCCGAGAAACCAATTCCCTTTACCTGCCAATAAGAATAAAGTAATGACAAGCAAGAGCAACCGTCATTCCGGGCTCGCGCTGAGATTGAAAAAATAGACAGCAGAAATAGGTCAAATTCAAGTGCGTTGGGTATAAGTGATCAAATGAACCATTGATTGAAAATAAAACAACACTTTTGAGAATGGACCAACTAACTTGACTATGTTACATATTCGAAAAGGACAAACCTATTCCTTTTAGTCTTTAGAAGTTTATCAATCAATACAGGTTCATAAAAGATATTAATGAGCATAGATCATGCGCAGGATGAAACGCAATTTGAGCAGTTGATTACAGATCTTATTGAGAATCAATATGGTTTCATTGATGATTTTATAACTCAGGAAACAGTATCTGGCTTGAGACAAAATTTGGAACAATTCTATGAATCTGGGCAAATGCAAGATGCTGGTCTTGGGAATAAAAAGAACCATCAAAAAAACAAACTCTTTAGAGGAGATCAAATCAAATGGATTGATGAGAGAGACAAAAATCTGCATGAGCTCAACTTCTTACCTAAAGTTAATCGATTCATCAGCTATTTAAACAAGACTTGCTATACATCAATCAATGAATTTGAATGCCATTATGCATGTTATGCTAGAGAGAGTTTTTATAAAAGGCATTTGGATCAATTCCAGAATGACTCAAAGCGTAAATTCTCTATCATCTTATATTTAAACGAAAATTGGCAAATCGAAGATGGTGGTCTGCTCTCCCTGTATCTAAAGGGTAAAGAAGAAGTTAAAATTTCTCCATTTGGTGGAAGACTAGTTTTTTTTAGGAGTGATGAGTTAGAGCATGAAGTGCATCCGTCTCTCACAAGAGAACGAAAAAGTATTGCCGGCTGGTTTAAAGGCTAAAAGGAAAGAATAAAATTCACATTACAGATCCTCTCTCCCAATAAGGGCTATTTTTTTATTATCTTTTTTGTCGAATACCAATTATGACTGCCGAAGATCATTTTAATGCACTAGTTGAAACGGAGACACAACGAGCTCATGTCAAATTGGGCAAGATGATGTCTGCGCCAGGTATCCGCTATAAGGATAAAAATTACGCCTTTTTTCACAAAAAGAAGGTTGGATTCAAGTTGGGAAAAGAATTTGATATTGATGCCTATGAATTAAGTGCTTGGGAACATTTGAGTCCTTTTAAAACCAAGCCACCTTTAACTGCGTGGTATATAATTGGTATTGATGATGTGCATCTGTGGGAAGAGTTTGGGGCATTGGCCTATGAATATATAAAAGCTGAAATCGGTTAATTATGCAAGTACATGTTGAGAGTCGGTATTTAAAAAAGAGGTTTCCCTTAAGAATTAGTCGAGGCTTGATCGAAGGATCGGATAATCTATTCTTGAGTATCACAAAAGACGGAGTGACAGGCTGGGGCGAAATGTCGCCAGGTAAATCAGAAGGCGCCACAACAGTGGAGGAAGCAGAGCAAAGTCTGCAGACATTTATCAAGACAGGTATAAACGATTTAGATATCCATGAGGTCTATGAAAAAGCCAGTATTCAAGGTGTGCCGATGTGCGCCTTAGCAGCTCTGGATATCGCACTTTGGGATCACAAAGCCAAGATGGCAAAGATGCCTTTGTATCAATTGCTAGGATTGCCCAAAGCGACCGTGCCAACATCTGTGACGCTCGGTATTATGCCCGCCGCAACAGTCACAGAGAGAATCCCACTCTTATTAAATGGTACTGGTGTAAAATCTCTCAAGGTCAAATTGGGATCAACTGAAGGAATTGAAGCAGATGAAAAGATGTTTGCTCAAGTAGTTGAAGAGACGAAGACCTATGATGTTAATCTCCGTGTGGATGCCAATGGTGGTTGGGATGTCAATGATGCCATTCACATGATGAAGTGGTTGGCAGATCGGGGCGTTGATTACGTTGAGCAGCCATTGAAATTTGGACAAGAAGATGATCTAGTGCATTTGTATAAAAATCGTCCTCTGCCCATCTTTGTCGATGAGTCTTGCCGTTTGTCGACGGATATCCCCAAATGGGCTGCGCATGTTGACGGTGTCAATCTCAAGCTCATGAAGTGTGGCGGTATCACAGAAGCTTTGAGGATCATCTCAACGGCTAGAGCATTTGGATTAAAGACGATGATAGGTTGCATGGGTGAGTCATCCATGTCAATTTCTGCTGGCGTTGCAATTTCTGGAATTATAGATTATATCGATTTGGATTCGCAGTTGAACTTGGATCCGGATCCTTGTACAGGTGCGACTTTACAGGATGGAATTATGGTGCCGAATGATCTGCCTGGTCACGGCGCTTCATTTAAAAATTAAGAAACTATGTTTAATAAATCACAAGTCTTAGCGATATACATGGAGGACAGCTTGCATGAAGATACGGGCAAGATGGGCTTTGGTGTCATGCGGTATTCAGAGCACCCTATCGCCTGTGTTGTTGACTCAAAAAGTGTAGGGCAAACAGTGAGAGAGGCATGCGGTCAGCCCTATGATGTGCCCGTTGTCGAATCTGTGCAAGCTGCGCAAGCATTGGGTGCCGAGATTTTGGTCTTGGGGACTGCGCCGCCTGGGGGCAAGCTACCTGAAGCATGGGTGACGGCAATCGAGGAAAGTCTGGGTAAGGGTATGTCCCTGATTAATGGCCTTCATGATCAACTAGGTCTACGTTTTAGTCATCTGATAAAAGATGGTTCTGGTCAAAAGATATGGGATGTCCGGATGCCACAGGGTGATGTAGCGATTGGAAGAGCGCGGGCTGCGGCATTGGAAAATAAGCGGGTGTTGATGGTTGGGACAGATATGGCTATTGGAAAAATGACAGCTGGATTAGAGATCTATAAGTGGTTGTTAGAAAAGGATGTATCAACGTCATTTGTGGCGACAGGTCAAATCGGGATTACGGTGACGGGTAAGGGGATTCCACTTGATGCGATTAAGGTGGATCAAGCAGCAGGTGCGGTAGAAGACGCTGTACTAGCTGAAAAAGAAAGTGAGGTGATCATTATCGAAGGACAGGGTTCGTTGCTTCACCCAGGCAGTACGGCGACATTGCCACTGATGCGCGGGAGTTGTCCGACTCATTTGATTCTATGTCATAAGGCAGGCCGGACAAGTCTAGGCAGGCTAGATCATGTCAAGATTCCGCCACTCAAAGAATTTATCAAACTCAATGAAGATGTGTCCTCTGTATGTGGATCGCTTAGTCCTGCAAAGACGATTGGCGTTGCGTTAAATACATTTGGCCTCTCTGATGAAGAGGCTGCGGAGGCACTTCGGGCGATGGAAGTTGAGCTTGGATTGCCTGTTGTAGATGTGGTGCGACAAGGGGCTCAGCGTTTAGGTAAATTGATCATTACAAGGTAAGCATGGGACTTATAAAAAAATTATTTGGTCCAAGCAGGGAAGATATCTGGTCACAGATTGCTGCGGAATATGATGGACATTTTAAGAAGGGCGGCTTTTTGAAAACAGATAAGGTGCGTGCTTTTTCTGGTGAATGGGAGATATATTTAGACCACTTTGCTAGGAGTACTGGAAAGAGTAGTTATCCGTATACGCGCATTCGGGCACCATTTGCAAATCAAGACAATTTGTATTTTAAACTATATAGAGAGGGCTTTTTTACTGGTGTAGCTAAGTACTTTGGCATGCAAGACATCCAATTAAATAACGATGAATTTGACAATCAGTTTGTGTTAAAAGGAAATGATGAGTTTAAATTATCCTGGATTTTTGACAGCACAGAGGTTAAACGACACCTCTATGATGTTGACAAAATTTTACTTGAAATAAAGGATGGTGAAGGGATTTTTAAAAGCAGGCGATATGAAGAAGGTTTAGATGAATTATATTTTGAGCGCGCTGGCATTATTAAAGATCTCGATCAGCTAAGAGCTGTATTCAATTTATTTGGTGCTGTGTTAGAGAAAATGACTGAATTGGATTCTGGGTATGCGTAGCATTATTTGAAAAGGAGCCCATTAAAATAGAATTTGGAAAAAGAATTAAAAGATATAATCACCGAGCTGAAGAGTATTAACATAGCTGAAAGACATCTTTCGAAAGTAACAACTTTAGAAGTCGAATATACTGCAGAATTATTGAAGCTTGAAAATGAAATAAGAACAAAGTGTTCGAAAATTGAGTCATTATCAAAGCTGTCAGTGACGTCCTTGTATCATAGGCTTGTTGGAGACAAAAACAAGACACTCGAATTGCTCAAAAAACATTATTTACAGCTCTCACTTCGATTCAACGAAATTGATAAATCTTTGAAAAACCTCAAATACGAATCTTCAATATTAGAATCAAAAATTGAAAGGCAAAGTGAGTTAAGGGAAACACTAAAGCATAAAATTCAATTGTTTGAAAAAAAATTAGAAAACAAAACTTTAAATGCTTATCGAAAAGTTGTAAAAGAAATGACTATTAAATTAAGATTGATGAAGGAAATCGATGAAGCAATTGATCAAGCTGTCATCGTAAATAAAAAGTTTAATGGATCAATTCGTTTTATTAAAAGCAAAGCACAAGAAATATATAATGAGGTAAATGATCAAAAGCTTATGTATAGCTATAATATTTCCAATCTCAGTAAATACCAAGATCGTATCACTTCTTTAAAACATTCGCTCATAAAATTAGAAATAGAAATTAATGATGTCTATGTAGAAATTCTAAAAGATAAAAATTACACAAACAACATTGTTTCAAACTTTGTGAATGAATATAGAATGAATCTTATAACTGATTTGACTTCTCAGCAGACCTTGAATGGTAGTTTCGTGTTTCTAAAAAATTATAAAGCTATCATTATGAGTATGACTAAATCATTGAGAAGTGATCTAAAGAAGCTAAAGAAAGAACTAGAACAGCTAGAGGATCATGAAAGAAATCTTCTAGAGAACATTTAAAGAACGTACATTTATTCTTCCTCCTCACCTTTACTATCCAAAAGCGAACGACCATTTAAAAACCGAAACCATTTAAATAATTTTTTCATATCCTTTGTATGAACTCTTGAATCATCATAATCAGGAATCAATTCCTTGAAATAGGCTTTTAAGTCGTCATCTGATGTTTCTTCGGTCGGGACTTGAGCAGGATCCTTTTTTAGAATGCGTTCAAACACATCCTTCAACGAGATCGTGTCTTCCATTGTGTAGATGGCAATTGATTCTAGAGGTGTAAACTGATGTCTTCTTGAAGAACAAAAGCGGCCTTTTCCCGAATCCAGATCTTCTACAATCAGTCCATTTGATCGATTGCCTTTCAGTTTAAATAAGCCGGGCAACTGAGATATTGCCATTAGTTGTGATAAGTCCATGGATGCAAAAGTACATAAGTGATTTGATATTATTCAAGGGATTTTCAAATCTAAATTGTTAATGATCCTTGTTTATTATAAACCTGATGTATTTAAGAAAGATATTAGGTTTTGAGGCATTGATTCTCTAGGAAAGCTAGAGTTATTAATAATTCATCAACAGATCTAACTTATCTTTCAATCGGTAACTCCCGAGAAACTTTTCTTCGATATTTTTAGCAAACGGTACTGGTGTATTCAGACTGCCTACCCGCACGACAGGCGCGTCAAGATGTTCAAACAGATGTTCGGAAATATAAGCCGAAAGCTCCCCGCCAAGACCACCAAACAAAGTATCCTCATGTAAAATCATGACTCGATTGGTCTTCTTAACCGTAGCATCAATCGCCTCATAGTCGTTAGGGCTCAATGTCCGCAAATCCAACACATCCGCTTCAATGCCTTGCTCCTGCACCAACTGCAGCGCCCAGTGCACACCCAATCCATACGTAATGATACTCACAGCCTCTCCTTCATGCGCTAGATGTGCCTTGCCTATCGGCGTATGATAGTCGCCATTTGGCACCTCTCCAGATATCGAGCGATACAAGGCTTTGTGTTCAAAATATAATACCGGATTCGGATCATCCATCGCCGCTAAAAGCAAGCCCTTAGCATCCGCAGGATTAGATGGATACACAACCTTCAAGCCTGGTACATGTGTAAACCAAGCCTCATTCGTCTGAGAATGAAATGGCCCAGCACCTACACTGCCTCCACAAGGCATCCTGATCACTACATCCGCAGACTCACCCCAGCGATAATACAACTTAGCTAGATTATTAACGATTTGATTAAAGCCGCAGGTCGCGAAATCAGCAAACTGCATTTCAATAACAGACTTAATCCCTTTCAAACTCAAACCCAGCCCTGCACCAATAATAGCACTTTCACAAATTGGGGTATTCCGCACACGATCGGTCCCAAACTTCTTAGTAAAGCCGTTTGTAATCTTAAACACACCGCCATACTCTGCGATGTCCTGACCCATCAAAACCATCTCTTTATACTGAGTCATACCGATATCTAGCCCATCAGAAATGGCATCAATAAACCGCTTTTCTTCCAAAATATCACTTGGTGCTAGTGCCATCGTTTTATTCGGTTTGTACACATCCAGTTCCTCCGAACTCTCCGTTGTCACGTATAGCTTTGCTTGCTCCACGACATCCAACTCCTCTTGAATTTGCTTAGCAAACTCTTCTTTGCAGGCTTCGATATCTTGTACTGATAACAGGCCTTTTTTGAGTAGGGCTGCTTCAAAATTGAGAATGGGATCTTTTTTTGCCCATGTATCCATTAATTTTTTAGGCACATACTTAGTGCCAGATGCCTCCTCATGGCCTCGCATTCTAAAGGTCATGCATTCGACTAGATACGGTTCTGGTTTCTTTCTGATCTTTGCGGCGATTTTCGAAAGTGTCGTGTATACCTCCAATATATTATTCCCATCAACAACAACTGACTTCATGCCATAGCCAATGCCCTTGTCTGCGATTTGAGCGCAAGCATATTGTTCTGATGTTGGTGTTGACAAACCATAACCATTATTTTCAACGACAAAAATCACAGGTAATTTCCATACAGCAGCGACATTCAGCGCTTCATGAAATTCACCTTCGCTTGTCCCGCCCTCTCCAGTAAAGGCAATGCTAAGCGCCTGTTCCTTTCTCAGCTTGTGCGCTAATGCCACGCCGCAAGCCAAGGACAACTGAGGACCCAAGTGAGAAATCATGCCCACGATATTGTGCTCCATCGAACCAAAATGAAAGGATCGATCTCGACCTTTGGTAAAGCTGCCTTGCACACCTTGCCATTGCGCATATAATCGACGCAAAGGAATATGGCGAGTCGTAAAAACACCTAGATTTCGATGCATGGGAAAAATGATCTCGTCGTCCTCCAATACGGAGGTGACACCAACTGCAATGGCTTCTTGACCGATGCCAGAGAACCATTTTGAAATCTTGCCCTGTCTCAATAGCAACAGCATTTTTTCTTCTATCATTCTCGGATAGAGCATCGATTTATACAATTCGATCTGTTTTTTTTGAGATACGTTGAATGATCCAAACTTCATGCGTCTATGATTGATGTCTGAAAGATAGCGTTCTTGTTCGAATCTCATAATAATCCCGTTCTGAACTCTTTCGCACAAAATTTCACCTTATCTTTCGCCTATGTCAATGAGACTTAATAAATACATTGCCCATGCAGGCATTTGTTCAAGACGAAAAGCAGTTGATCTGGTCAAAGAAGGACTCGTTAAAGTGAATGGTCAAGTCGAAAAAAATCCAGCTTACGAGATTCAAGCCAAAGATCAAATCGAGTATGAAGGCAAGCGCATTACGATCGAAAAAAAGAAGGTGTACATCTTAATGAATAAGCCGAAGAATACCTTAACAACAGTCACAGATGATCGCGGACGGCGGACTGTATTGGATATTATTTCTAAGAAAGTGAAACAGCGTGTGTACCCAGTAGGGAGACTGGATCGAAACACAACAGGTTTATTACTCTTGACAAATGATGGAGACTTGGCTAAAAAACTGATGCACCCAAGTCATGGCGTAAAGAAAATATATCACATCGTCCTTGACAGAAGCCTCACACCAGCTGATTACGATCACATCCAGCGAGGTCTAGAATTAGAAGATGGACTAGCAGAAGTGGATAGTATTAAATATGTCCCAAATGCCCCAAAGGCAGAGGTACTGATAGAACTTCATTCTGGAAAAAATCGAATCATCAGACGTATTTTCGAGCATCTGGATTATACAGTCAATCGATTGGATAGAATTTATTTAGGCGGGTTGACAAAGAAAGATATTCCCAGAGGCTGGTTTAGAGACCTGAAAGATAAAGAAGTCATTATGTTGAAACACTTCAGTTAATGATATAAGTCGATAGTCAATTGTCGATAGTCCATAGAATGATGACAGTGGGCAATGCTGTTGGTTCGGAGATCAACAGCGGCTTCAGAAGAAAGATGCGTCTTCGAGAATTAACTCAAAGTTATACGCCGATCTCCTCTCGCAATCTCAATGGAAATACCAACTTTATCTCCCTTGTGAACTGTAGACTCAATCGCTAGGTTGTCAAATACAATCTGCAGCCTTTGTGCTTCAGGATGTGTAAAGGTCATCTCGGTCAACAGACATTCATTGATCAGCTTATCGGTGGGATGAACGGATGAGCCAGCCCAATCAGTCATAAACGGAATGATGTCGATCTCAGGATGAGCCAGTGGTAAGATCATATGCCATTGTAGCGAATCACCAGTAGGCGTCAGACGCTTACCTCCAGAAATTTGGCCTAATGCAGGATTGAATTGCTGTATATGCGTTTGATCGGTTTCCAAATCATTTGATTTAAGGGACCATCTAGTGATACGTGGCTCGCTAATGAGATCGATGCCCATCCATCTTGGACCAGTAATGTCTGTATTACTTTCATCAACCGCCAATAGTTCTAAATAGCAGGCATTGCCAAGATTGAGTAAGGCATTCATTGTTCCTTTTGTTTTGTGATGACCGCCAAACTGTGGTCTGATACCGAGTTCGCTTTCTACATGATCGCAGGCTCGTGTTAGATCAGGGACGGCATAGACAATGTGGTCAATCTTTCTGTTGATGTGCATAGCGATCAAAGGTAATATGATTTTAAAAACTTCACTGATCAAATATTGTAAGACCACCTCGTCATCCGCCGATAGCGGCTGCCACTCCTACACCAGCTAGCGGAGGAGAATTGTCCCCTCCTTTCGAAAGACTGCCCGCCAATAGGCGGCCCTATGACACCAGAGGTGTCAAATCTTGGTAGCACGGTACGAAGTACCGTGCGCGTTCGTAATAGAAGGGCTAATTTGGCGCGATTTTTTATAAAAATCGTGACAAATTAATGTCAACATATATTATTCTATTTGTATTAAATTAAATCATTTATTACATGACGAATGTTGTCACTATTTATCGGGTAAGACCACCTCGTCATCCGTCGAAGGCGGCTGCCACTCCTACACCAGTTGGCAGAGGAGAATTGTCCTCTCCTTTCGAAAGGCTGTCCGCCAATAGGCGGCCCTATGACACCAGAGGTGTCAAATATTGGTAGCACGGTACGAAGTACCGTGCGCGTTCGTGATAGTAGGGCAATTTGGCGCGATTTTTAATAAAAATCGTGACAAATTAATGTCAACATATTAACCTGGCGTTTAAAAATTAATTCTCACCACACGAATCAATAAATGGAATCACCACCATTTCAAATGAAATTCTTATTTTCATCATCAATAAAAAAACATAGATAATCATGGCTAGAAAAATAAGAATGGGAATGGTCGGCGGAGGTCGAGGCGCATTTATCGGCGGCGTACACAGAATGGCAGCAGCGATCGATGGCGAGATAGAATTGGTGTGTGGCGCATTTAGCAGCAATCCAGAAAAATCAAAATTATCGGGAGAAGATTTATACTTGCCAGCAGATAGAGTCTATGGCAGTTATGCTGAGATGATCGAAAAAGAAAAAGCATTGCCAGAAGGGGAGCGCATGGATTTTATTTCAATCGTGACACCTAACCATGTGCATTTTGGTCCAGCCAAGATGGCTTTAGAAAATGGCTTTCATGTCGTGTGTGACAAGCCCTTGTGCTTTGATATGGAGGAGGCGCATGCCTTAGCAAAGATTGTCAAAGACACAGGATTGATTTTCGCCTTGACACATAATTATACGGGGTATCCGATGGTCAAGCAGGCGAAAGCGATGGTGGCGAATGGTGATCTGGGAGAGATCCGCAAAGTCGTTGTCGAGTATCCGCAGGGTTGGTTGTCGACGTTTTTAGAATCCACAGATCAGAAGCAGGCGGCCTGGCGTACGGATCCAAAGCGATCTGGTATAGCTGGTGCGATGGGAGATATCGGAACGCATGCAGAGAATCTAGCCGAGTATATCACAGGGTTGAAAATAGAAAAAATGTGTGCTGATATCAGTACGATCGTCAAAGGCAGATTATTGGATGATGATGGCAATGTGCTGTTGCGTTTTGAAAATGGAGCGCGCGGCGTCTTACATGCGAGTCAAATATCTGCAGGAGAAGAAAATAATTTAAACATCCGCGTGTATGGAGAGAAGGCAGGGATTCATTGGTTTCAAATGGAGCCCAATTCATTGATCGTCAGGTATCTTGATAAGCCCATGACAATACTAAGAACAGGCGTCGGTGAATTATACCCGGCAGCTCAATCCAGTACCCGCTTACCAGGCGGCCACCCAGAAGGCTACCTCGAAGCGTTTGCCAGTATCTATCGAAATTTTGCACATTGTGTCAGAGCCTTCCAAGAAGGTAAAGAGCCAGAACCAGTCTATCAAGATTTTCCTACAGTAGAGGATGGCGTCCGCGGGATGAATTTTATTTATAAAGTAATCGAGTCAGGGAAGACAGACGAAAAGTGGACGACTGTGTAGGGATTCCCAAGCTTGACCAAAGGGAGAGATTGGCAAGCCCGCTTTAAGCTTGACTCGAAGGGAGAGATTGGCAAGCCCGCTTTCTAGTAAGGCTAAACTGATTGACTAAGATGAGATGAATTGATTTATGTCAGTAACCACCCAAGAATTGAATTGCAGTACATATTAGCTGCTGGAGCAGCTAAAACAGCAGTTCAACAACTACAGCTCTGCGCATTAGCAGGGCGATTAGTAAACGGACTCAATAACTGATAATTATTTCCTATTTTTATACATTGAACAGACACAGCGTTACCCCATATAGTTTAATGCGGGTTCAACCTGTCTGCCGACAGGCAGGCTGAATTGTATACGTCATATAATGCCGTATACATTCCTTTGTGTTATGCACAAGTCAAGAAAACTGACTCATTCCAAAGACAAATTGACTCCCAGATTCGTTTATGAAGGACTATGAAAACTCTAAAACCACTTTATCTTGAATTTGACACCATGTAGGACTAAAACCTACAAAACATGTCAAGATCAAAAAAGAAGTTTGGTATCATTAAAGATGTCGGACATCTAAAGAAACATTACAATAGAATGTTTCGAAGGATCAACAAACAAAGGATCAAACAAGGGAAAGATCCTAAATTATTGAAAGAAGTTGTAAATGATTATGATGTATGTGATTGGATTTACACTTGGCCATGCTATGATCATATCGAATTAAAACAGAATGATTTGACAGAATACGAACGTAGATATAGAGAGTATTTCAATAAGTAGCATTACTATTCAAGTTTTCAGTAACTTGAGTATGTGAAAAAGTTAGTACTGTACCTTGACACATCAGTTTTTGGAGGATTCTTTGATTTTGAATTCAAGGATGATACGATGTTACTATTTGAAAGAATTACAAATAAGGAGTTTGATATAATGTATTCTGATTTAGTTCAAAATGAACTTCAAGGCGCACCTGAGAAAGTAAAGAAGTTAGTTAAGAATATTGCTGAAGATTCTATGAAGTACGTTGAAACTTCGCAAGAAGCTTTCGATTTAGCAAACCAATATATCGTTGAAGATGTTGTCGGTAAAACATCTCTTGCGGATTGTTTACATATCGTTATGGCATCAATACATAACGCAAATATTCTTGTAAGTTGGAATTATAAACACATTGTAAATGTTCAAAGAATAATAGGTTATAACTCTGTGAACATTAAAGCAGGCTATAAACAACTAGATATCAGATCACCAAAGGAACTTATATACCATGAAGACTAATACCCAAGAGAACGAATTTGATGCAGTTAAATTTATGAGACAACAAAGAGATAGGATTTCAATTGAAATCTCCGACTTTACTTACGATGAACTTATGGATTACTTGAAAAGAACGAGTACGCAAGAAATAAAGCCCAGTGCATAACAATTAGCAACAAATGTCCAGTGGGTGCAGGCACCCCACGGCATTTTTGGTAGTGTTGTGCTAAACACCTATCAGTGTTATGTTGGCTCTGTGTGATTTAAATAATCTCTGATGTTGACACTGATTTCAGCTCAATTCTCATTGTTGTGGACATACCTGTCTCAGTTCATCCAATAACAGATTCACTAGAATTTAATTATTCTATCCTTTGCAAAGTATCTACTGGGAACTTTTACTGGCGAGCCCCTGATAGAAGGAATAGTTGAAATGATAACCATTTCTCCTATTTCGCAACTCGGACATCGATACGGATCTTTCCCAGTTGTCAGGATCATAAATTCTATGGTGGTCAGCTTCTGTTTAGGGGGAGGTGTTGGCGCACCCAGAGACTTTCAGGTCAGGGCTAAATCTTTGGCTTTACTATGTGCTGATGGAATACTATTACATTGGACAAATGAATAAGGAATGGGAATCCCTTTATACTTTCACGGTTTCAGACTCATCTATCCTCCTTTAGAGGCCTTTAGAGGAGGTGCCCAAAGGGCGGAGGTGGAATAGTCTACGGGATGAATTTTATTTATAAAGTAATCGAGTCAGGGAAGACTGAGGAAAAGTGGACGACTGTGTAGGGATTCCCAAGCTTGACCAAAGGGAGAGATTGGCAAGCCCGCTTTCTAGTAACGCTAAACTGATTGAACTAAGATGAGATGAATTGATTTATGTCAGTCATCACCCAAGAATTGAAACAAATATTACCGCAATTCAATTCTTGGGACAGTGACCCAAGATTGAATTCGAAGAACGTCCCATCATAAGAAAGAACATAGAGCTGTCAACATATGTAGTGGTCGGACAACACCTGCCTAAATAGAAGTACATCTAAATAACACATATTTTCTTTATCTTAGAAATGATTTTACAAATAGATTCAACAGGATCATTTACTCATTAAGCCGATTATAATCGTTTGTAGCTGCATTTATCCGTTTGTAGATGGAATAAACGTTAAGAAATGATGGAAACTGGGGGTGATATAAACAAGTTATGGCTAAGCAAAAAATAAAACAAATTCACATGAAGTATGCTTTTAGTATAATTTTAAACATCATAATAGCATTGAAAGTAAACTGTCAGATACCGGATGATTTTAGATTTCTAAATCATGCACAAAATGGACAAATCATAAGTGAAGTCAAAGTTCTTAATAATCAATTGGTCTCTATAGGAGATAGGAGCCTAAATAGACTGAACTATGATTATACATTTCAAAATGTATTTGGAGGAGGCGAAAACTACAAATTTATCTCTCAAAATGATTCTACAATGTATTATGCTACTTGGTTCTTTGAATGTGGGGATTGTTCATATGATGGTTTAGAAACATACTCAGACACTAATGGGGATATTAAAAGGCAAAGCTTTGTTGATGGATCAAGAAAAGTTGAAAATATGCATGATATAACATATGATACTTTAGGAGGTTGGTGGTGTTTGACAGATGAGGGTGAAAATCTACTTTATCTCAAAGATAATAAGATTGAATCAAGAGAAAGAATTAGTGAGTATGATGCTCAATTATTCACTTCATGTAATGGTGATGTATATTTCTTGAGGTATAATAGATTCTTTTATTTTGACGGAGAAAATTTAGAGGAAAAGAGAGAGTTGCCAATAGCAACTGGTATGCTTAATTCAAACGGATTTAATTATATTTTAAATGGTAACAGATTATATAAATATAATTGTGACCTAAATGAGAAAATATATGAATGGCAGCTACCAGAAGTATTTGGAACATTTGAGCGAATAACTATCGAAAAAGATAATAAATTATCTATGACTAGTATTGATGGAAACACTTATGAGATATTAACCATCGATAGTAATAGCGATATATCGAACATAGTATCAGGTACTGTAAGAGAAGCTGAGAATATACACGGTATAACAAAATTGAATGAAAGTACATACCTAATATACGGAGAAGAAGATTTTGGACTTCGAAGCCATAATTTTTATAGAATAGAAAATATTGAAAAGGAGATTAATTACCCAACAGTTGATTTGGAGCTTGAGGAATTTGTTATCGATTATAAAAGGGATACCCTAATATATGATAATGTTGTAGATTCTATAGTTCAATCATATAAATTTGCCGCAAGTGTAAAAGCGATTAACATAGGTGATACACCAATATATGCATTCAATATCTACTCGAATACATTTAGATCATACGACACAAGAATAATAAACTATTCAAACATATTATTTAGATTACGTGATAGTATACCAGAATTAGAGTTGGAAGAAATAAATCTTCGATCAAATGGATGGAGCTCATATGATGATATGCGAGAGTTGACATTAACAGCAATAGGAGCTAACTATAAATATTTAAAAAACCCTTATCAAAGATTAACTGCTGATTTAACAACAAATACAAAAGAATTCTCGATTGAGGATTTAAAATTGAGTCCTAACCCTGCATCAAATAGAGTTCTTGTGGACATAGAAAATTATGCTGAAATTAAAATATTTGATTTTGGAGGTGACTTAGTAAATACAGAAATATATACAAATGGAGTTGAGGAATTGGATATTAGTTTTTTGAGGCCAGGGAAGTACATTTTGGTGATTAAAAGTCATGAAGTTAATTTATTGATTGGCAAATTCATAAAGCTATAATGCATGATGTTTCAAATAAGTGCCTAGCCATAACAAGCGGTGAGAACGATCATAGGCTAGCGCCTACGACGTCTACCGCCACTACGTTAGTGATAATGAATAAGCGACTTACAAATCCTATCATTATTTGACATCTTCGCATTGTGAGGGTAAAACTATATGACAATTCAAGGGAAAAGAATATTGTAGGTTCTATCTCCTTAGCCTTAAAGAAGGAATTGCCTAAATCAAAATGGAAGTTTGATTGGAGTTCATTATACGCCAAGAATTTTAAAATATTTAGACTCGAATATGAGGAAGAAATTCAAGGATTACTTAAAATGACTCAAGTAGATTAAGGATGCTACGAAATGTCCAATCTTGAACTATCACCAGTAAATTATGGAACTAAAGGCAAAATAAGCAATGTTGCAGGCTGTCTAATTGCATATGGATGTCTTTTGACATTTCAACTTAACGAAGGAAACTATAAAGGCCATTTGGCATTCACGAGTAAAGGCGAACTCATTCCACATTATGAAAAATACTACTATGCTGAATTAGTCTATGGAGAGAAAATGATAATCTTTCCCACTAATGGAAAGAAGCTAATAAAGAAATATCTAAATCTTGAAATTTGAATTATGACAAATAATATAGAACTTATTGGAATCCAATCGAATAAGATAGACAAATCAGAAACTGAAATAATCAAGAGAATAATAGATGCACGTTCTCAATCTCAAAGCAAAGATGAAATTATAGAGAACCAAATGATTGGGATTAAATTCAGTATAAACAAATACCTAAATGATTCTATAACTTCTGAAGTAGTTGATGCGGGTGAATTCCTTAATGACATTCTCAAAGTATACGAAATCAAAAAAAATAGATTTGCTAAGTACATTGGATTATCTGAACCAAATCTACATGCCTTATTGAAAGGTAGAAGAAAGAAGTTGGTGATCATGTATACAACATTGGTAGCCAACTTCAAAGAGCACCAAATGGCAAGATTTATTTAGCAAAAGGTGGTGGTTCAGAAGATGGGCTTGGATATTATGGGGTTATCAATTTTCCAAACTTAACTGGTCAGTCATGTGAATATGTAGAGAAAGGACTATTTCTCGAAGGAGGAAATGCATTTATATATACACCAAACTTTGTGCAAACTGTAACAGGTGGTAGCATAATAGATTCAGCAGAAAGCATCCCAACTCTAGGCGAATGGTCTGTTTTAATTTTGGCTCAACTTTTACTAATTGTATTTCTTGTTGCTATTAAAACACATGTTTTACCTACTGAAGTTGCGTAATTATATAAAGCTCGAGTCATTGATCAGGCCCACATAGTAAAACCATTATCACTTACTCAAATTACGCGAATCCTTTCCCCAAGCTAATTTTTCCCTAATCGTCTGCAAGAATGAATTATTATCCAATCGGATTAAATGTGTGTGAAATGAACACCGACTGATTGACAATTTATGTTCGGCTGTGACGGTCTCATATCTGGAGTCAAGTGTACACATAAAGTTCTCTGAACGGCCTTCTATTTCAAAAGCGATTGTACAATTTTCTGACACAATCAGTGGCCTGACATTTAGATTGTGTGGCGCTACGGGAGTAATCACAAAGTTCTGAGAGTTAGGGTAAATAATCGGTCCACCACAACTCAGATTATAGCCAGTAGAGCCAGTTGGCGTCGACACAATAATCCCGTCTGCCCAATAAGAATTTAAAAACTCCCCATTGATGTAGGCATGGATTGTCACCATCGAACTCGTATCCCGCTTGTGCAATGTAAAATCATTCAGCGCAAAGGGAGCATCTGAGAAGATAGGTATATTAGATTCTAACGACAGCATCGACCGTTTCTCCACGGTATAGTTGCCAGTATCAATCTGATCTAATGCTTTTTCAATGAGCGTTCTCTCCGTGCTCGCCAGAAAACCAAGTCTCCCTAAGTTGATCCCAAGAATCGGAATAGCTAAATCTTTAATCAATGTAGAGGCAGTCAGTATCGTGCCATCGCCACCCATCGAGATGCAGATTTCTGGATTAAAGGCCTTGACTTCTTCAGTCGTAGAGACAATCTGATCGACAGGCACATCAATGTTTTGTTGCATCATTTCCGTCGCAAAGACATCATTGATCCGAAAATCAGTCTGTGTCTTCAACTCTTCTAACACTTTCTGCACGTAAGGAAGATTCGCCTTATCTAAATACTTACCATACACCAATACCTTCATCTAATAAAGATACAGAAGGAATAGGAAAAATATGAGTTATCCATTATTACTTGTTCAACCACCCCGCCCTTGCGGGCACCGCCAGCTGGCGGAGGAGCGGCAGCCGCCCCGTAGGATGACGAGGTGGTTCTTTCCTGCGCTTGGATAAGGTTTTTCGCTTTCAAAAAGACACCACATAAAACCTTGACATGACTCTGCGCTGGCTTCCCTTTAGGGATCGAGGGCGCGCGCGGGCTTTGTTTTTATATACTCTTAAGTAGAAAGATCATTTATAAAATCATACCATCTCATCCTAATATTGACTACATTTACCATCTCGTTTGGGGTGCTCCTTTTGGGGCTGAGATTACACCCATTGAACCTGGCCAGGTAATTCTGGTAAGGAAAATGACCTCTCAGGTTGATGGTTATATATTATATTACTATCTGACTTATTTACCCCATATAAGTTCGTGTATACTCTAGCTATGCTATCACGGTATTTGTTTAGTTTTTTATTGGTCTGCTGCAGTGCCTATGGGTTCTCTCAGCACAGCTTATCCGGCCAGATTTTAGATGATCAAGGAGCACCGTTACAAGGTGCTGTCATTCTTCTAGATGAGGGTGCCCGCTCTGCCATCTCAGATCTCGAAGGTGAATTTCTGTTTCAGCGTGTGGATGCAGGTAAGCACGAACTTCTTATTAGCTATATCGGTTATGCGGATTATCAGTCTACAATTGAAGTCAGTGCAAATAAAGATATGAGCATCAATTTGTCTCAAGATGCTGTGGGTATAGAACAAATTAACATTATCGCTAACCGCTTGACCAAAGACTCACCCTTTAGCTATACTGAAGTCAGGGAGAGAGACATCGCAATTAAAAACTTGGCGCAGGATATTCCATTTCTGTTAGAGCATACGCCATCTATGGTTGTTACCTCGGATGCAGGCGCTGGGGTTGGCTACACGGGCATGCGCTTGCGTGGCTCTGATGCGACGCGGATCAACGTGACAATTAATGGTGTTCCTGTCAATGATTCTGAAAGCCACGGTGTGTTTTGGGTGAATATGCCGGACCTTGGGTCATCTGTTCAGAATGTGCAAATTCAGCGAGGTGTCGGGTCATCGACGAATGGTGCGGCTTCTTTTGGCGGGACAGTTGCTTTGCAAACCTCTAGTGTTTCTGAAAAACCCTTTGCTAAGATTAGTGGTACGTATGGATCTTATGATACGAGAAAATTGTCTGTTGAGGGAGGCACTGGATTGATGACGGGAGGGTTTAGTGTTGATGGGAGGTATTCCTTGATAAGTTCTGATGGTTATGTGGATCGAGCGCGAGCAGATTTGGATTCGTGGTTTGTGAGCACAGCTAAAATAGGAGATAAATATTCGCTTCGCTTAAATGTCTTTGGGGGAAATGAGAAGACCTATCAATCTTGGTGGGGCGTACCAGAAGCTCGTCTTGGAGAAAATGCTAATGCCTTGACCAATCACTATTTTACTAATGTGGGCAGTACGTATAAAACTGTTGCAGACTCGATTAATTTATTCGCATCCGATCGGCGTTATAATTATTATGAATATGAAGATCAAGTAGATGACTATGGACAGGACCATGTACAGCTTATTTATAATGTGCAGGCTAATGATCAACTCGCATTAAATGCAACGGTACATTATACAAAAGGACAAGGATTTTTTGAAGAATATAAAGTTGATCAAACACTACTAGATTATGGAATATCTAATGAAGGAGAGCGATCAGATCTTGTGCGTCGGCGATGGCTCGACAATGACTTTTATGGTGTGATTGGAAATGTGGATTATCAAGCCAATGAGAATTTGAATTGGTTGACAGGATTCGGATATAATCGCTATGTCGGTGATCATTTTGGTGAAGTGATTTCTGTTGGTCCTTTATTGTCACCTTTCACACAAGAAGATCCGTATTACTTTAGTGACGCAGAAAAAAATGACTTTAATATCTATACTAAATTGAATTACAATGTATCAGATGCTTTAAAGGTTTATGGAGATGTACAGCTGCGACAGATCGGTTATCAAACTGCAGGGAATGATAATGATGCGACGCCTATTGATGTCGATGAGTCGTATACATTTTTCAATCCTAAGTTTGGCTTTAATTATCAATTGACATCAGCGGATCAATTGTATGCGTCTTATGCGCAAGCAAACCGCGAACCTGTGCGATCTGATTTTACGGATGCTGTTGGCACAAGTATTCCAAAGCCAGAACGACTGCATGATTTCGAATTGGGATATAGAAGGGCAAGTACATCGTATTCATTTGAAGCCAATCTATTTTATATGGCCTACACAGATCAGCTAGTTGTGACAGGTGCTGTCAATGATGTGGGTGGTGCAGTGCGCACAAATGTAGATAAGAGTTTTAGAAGAGGTATAGAGCTGTCATTAAATTGGAAGGTAAATCAACAATTGAGCTTATCACCTAATATGACATGGAGTCAAAATAAAATTGATGCCTTTACTGATATCGTGATTGATTATAGTGATTTTAGTTTTGTCGAAGAGAATAAAACAGATACAGATATTGCGTTATCTCCAAATCTTATTTTTGGAAATCGAATCAGCTATCAACCGATTGATGAATTAAATCTGTCACTACTTAGTAAATATGTGAGCCAACAATATCTCGATAATACATCGAATGACAATCGTAAACTTGATTCGTATGTTGTCAATGATGTTGTCGCTTCTTATTCTATTAAAAATAAAATTGTCAAGGACCTAACGATTAAACTTCTAGTGAATAATATTTTATCAGAAAAATACTCTTCGAATGGCTATACCTTCAGTTATATCTTTGGCGATTTAATTACAGAGAATTTTTATTACCCGCAAGCAGAAAGACATTTCCTTATTGGACTGGACATCACATTTTAATGAAGAGTAAGATTAATTACTTTACAGAGAGATGGCGGTTCAAACGTAGCGTTATTTTAAAATAATAAACAAAAGCAACCGTCATTCCGGGCTCGATCCGGAATCTGGCCATATTCTTTTTGAGTCATGATTGAAAATAGATTTCTCCACTTCGGTTGAAATGGATCTATGTGGTTCGTAGTATTCCTCGACTCCGCTGTGCTTCGCTCGGAATGACAGTTTCCGCAACTATGCATTAAATAACAACCATTACCATTTTGCGCGAATAAAATAAAGTAATAACAATGGAAATAGGTCTCAAAAAAGTAGATAGAATATTTAGTCGTGATGACTGTCATTCCGAGCGATAGTCGAGGAAAGCTACAAAGAGCAGGTAAAATTTTAGTCAGAAGCCCTGTCATTCCGATCCCCTAAAACCCCTTCGGGCTATAAAATTATACTGATGACAAATAGAATGTAAATAATCAAGATGCCCATGATTTCGA
>CALGLU010000114.1 GCA_937959275.1 uncultured Saprospiraceae bacterium
TTAGTAAAAATCATGACAAATTAAATTTTGGATATTATACCATTAAAGTCCAATATGTTAATTCCAGCATAAATTAATTTCCTATTCCTCATCTTTAAACAACACATTAAATTCATGCTTCATTTCAGCATTGCCGATCATGACGATTTCAGCTCCAGGCGAGAGCTTGGTCTCTGAACAGATTGAAAACGCCGTAGGTGTGGCATTATTGAAGCCCCGTGAGTAATCACGAGGTGGTTAGGATACATTAGATCTTAATTTGGCGGGATTTTTAGTAAAAATCATGACAAATTAAATTTTGGATATTATACCATTAAAGTCCAATATGTTAATTCCAGCATAAATTTATTTCCTATTCCTCATCTTTAAACAACACATTAAATTCATGCTTCATTTCAGCATTGCCGATCATGACGATTTCAGCTCCAGGAGAGAGCTTGGTCTTGGCAGTTAATTGAGTATTGATGTTTTGATTTTCATTAATGGCAATGACCGAAAGCCCTGTCTTAGCGCCAATTTTTGATTCAGCTAATGTCTTTCCAGCCAAAGAATTAGGGATAGGAGAAATAAACAGGTCAACACCTTCTCCGAGAACGGTCAGTTTTTGACCTTTGATGATCGATTGGATCACGACAGAACCTAAGGTCGGGTAACTCAATACAAAATCTGCTCCAGCTCGATGGATGATATCAATATTGCGGGCTTCAGAAATCCGACTGACGATCTTTAGTTTTGTATTTAAATTACGACAATAGGAAGCGAGAAAAATATTAATTGTATCATCATTCGCTGTGAGCAGGATGGATGGTGCTTCCAGAATACCAGCCTCTTTGAGTAAGTTGTAATCTGAAGCATCGCCTTGAAAGACCTTATTGCATAGATGATTGATCTTTCTGCACACTTCAGGATCTTTATCAATGACATTCACAAGGATGCCCTTAGTCTGTAGTGCTTTGACGGCAGCCATACCAACTCTACCACCACCAATCACCAACACCGGATTCGGATTGACAGCGAAATCATGAAAGAGTTCATCGATGCTTTGGATCTGAGCTTCATTGCCAATAATGACCAACACACTGTCGCTTGTGAGTGTATCAGTACTGTTTGCCGGGTGTAGCCGACCTCGTTTCCATACCGCAGCAATGCTTACGCCAAACTGTGACCTCAGCTTAGCTTCTCGGATTGTTTTGTCAACCAATGGCGTATTATGCACAGCTAATTCTACAATTAACAGATCCTCGTATCGACCAATCGGATGAGATTTCGCATGTTGAGCATTGATTCGATTTGCCAACTGTTCGCCAAGCCATCTCTTTATGGGCAACACATGGTTAGCACCACTCAATTCCATCACATCAACAGACTCCTCTTCATTGGCGATCGCGACAATGGGTACATCAGGTGCGATATGACGAATGGTTAGGATGATTTTAGTGTTCTCTGTATCGCTTTTATTGACTAACACCAGTTTGGCATCTTTAATATTCGCTTGAGTAAAGGTCTCTTCGTGATCCAATTCTCCTAAAATCACAGGCACATGATCATCATGAAGTTGTAGCGCCGCTGTCGGATCACTTTCAATTAAATAATAGTCTACCTTTTCTTGTTTCAATCGCCTCATGAGGTCGTTTGCAATTGTCCCCATAGAACAAATTATGATATGGTCTTTAGTGCCGACTGGCACTTGACGAGGCACCTTATTTTTGTCTCTGGAATCCAAAAAAGGAACATAGAAAAACCGGATAAAAGCGAAAGGTAAAACCACCAGCAGCAGTATAATGCCAGAGAGTAAGACAATAATCGTGAAGAACCGACCGATATCAGATTCAAAGGTAATATCCCCAAACCCCAGGGTGCTCATCACAGTGAGTGACCAATACAGGCCAGTCATCCAAGAATACTCACGCCCTTCCACAACACTCATGATCACATGAAAGAGAATGGTATGTATAAGTACAACGATCCCAAGAAGAGCCAAATACTTTAATAACTTTCTCGTGTTTTTCTTCGATTCCCTATCCTTCAAATAATATTCCAGTTGACTACTTACAAACTTCATGGGTTGAATTTAAATAAATATAAGAGATATAGATTAATCTCCAATTGACAACCTGAATTTGTAGTGCCGATGTCTCGTTCGGATCGAGCGGGATAAAGGTTTTTTGATCGAACAACAAGACTCAGCTTTTTATTTGGGTGGCTTCCGTATGACAATGCTGATTCAAATCATCCTTTAAACCTGAACCTGTCCTTCCTTTGGCGGAACCTGTCCGACCACTGGCGGAACCTGTCCGACCCCTGGCGGAACCTGTCCGACCACTGGCGGAACCTAATTCAGACAATAGAGGAATGAAGCTGAAAAGTCCATGCCACTGCGCGCCCTGACCCTAAAGGGAAACCCACCCACGAATATGCAGTATAGCCTCCCTTTAGGGATTAAGGGTGCGAGCGGTCAATTGTACTTAAAGCCAATTTCGAAACATCACGAACCTTATAGGTTTCCAATACCCATCAAGTTTTTTGATTGACTAACAATGGCATTATGAAACTTAAGACCAACAACAGTTCGGTTTTTTTAACTAGCAAGGTTCTAGATTACAGTGCTACTTTGCGGGATCCGAATTAATCATAAAATCCTATAATCCTTAAACCTGTCCGACCCCTGGCGGAACCTGTCCGACCACTGGCGGAACCTGTCCGACCACTGGCGGACCTAATTCAGACAGTAGAGGAATAAAGCTGAGAATTCCATGCCACCGCGCGCCCTGACCCTACAGGGAACCCCGCCCACGAATATGCAGCATAGCCTCCCTTTAGGGATTAAGGGCGCGGGTGGGTAATTGGTTAGTTAATGTAGTTTAGGATAACTAAACTAATTGTATCCTGCCAAAAATCCAGCAGCAGATGACAAAACAATAAACCTTATGTGTAAACCTTATGTGCCTTATGTGCCTTATGTGCCTTATGTGTTTCTCCCTTCTACAACCTTAGCCATTCAATCCTTAATACACCGAACTGAAGCTCCATATTCTAGAGGAATAATCGCAGGAAAAATTGCCGGAGCACTATCAGTGGAATCATAAAAGAATGACGAAGATGCATTACTACTCCAAAAAATCCAGTAAATACCTAAATTTGAAAACCCATTACTTCGAATACCAGCTGGTTGAGCCGAAAATCCACTTTCATTTGTGTGAACTAAAAATGTACTAATCCAGTTTCCTCCAATATCAAAAGTCCCAAATGTGCTGTGGTCCCTACCTAAGTTGGTGGGTTGTACAAGGTTAAATAATGTCTGCCATTCGGAATCAGAAGGAATATGCCAACCAGTAGGACAAATATCGCGAGCATCATTAACCGCATACCAATTGTACAGTTTACCATAAGTCATGTCGAGATTAGGATCATTTGTATACCAACACCAAGCTCCAGAGTTTAATGCATCCCAGTCACTATTTAAAACGACTTCTGGTATCGCATCCCCATTGCTGTATCGTGTGACACGTAAATTTTCACGCATCCACGTTTCTCCTCCGACAGTAACAGTTTGATATTCATTGCCATCAATATCTGTCACGGAGCCACTGCCGATGACTTCTGCTGGATGAGTGAGTGATACCCATCGTTGGCTCTCATCATCCCAAGCCTCGTAGTCCTTGCTAGTTGAATTATACTGTATGGTGCCTGCCGTAGGCGTAGTGCCGACATGATCACCAATAGATACGGAGTGTTGGATGTCTGCATTCCCATTTTTATAAACGGTTAGGGCATTGGATCGACTACTGCTTGATCCACCATTACCCACTTCAAATAATGCGTCTGTTCCTATCCAACTAAACAAATTTCCACCACCAAGGCTGTATCTGCCAAGCGATGTTTCAGCATAAGAAAATGCCCACGTACTTAGACCAAAAGCGGAACTATATAAGCCTCTTGCTTCAGTGCCAGACCCAAAGGCTGCAGAAAATCCTCCTACGTTTTCCTGAATCCATTCTGTCGTGGGCGTCCTTCCTGCACGAAAGGCTGCCTTACTAGGATACCAAAGCAGTTTGTCTCCTGTTGATGTCGTATCCTGACCAAAGACGACCGTATGATTCTCAGCAACATGTAGACCTGGCTGAGTTTGAGAAAAGAGTAGATAACTTTGACTCATCATAAATAGAAGAAGGTAATGTTTCATGAAGTTTGGTGTTTATGTTTTAGAAAAAGTGTACAAAGAGTTCGTTACTCTATCTAAGTTATTCATATGTTATATGATTTGACGTTCGATTTAGTGAACCGTATGTCTGATTGAGTGAGCGGTAAGACTGATTGATTGAGCGGTAGCTTTGAAAAGTGAAGCTGGACATCAGTTGCCATCTAGCGCCCTGACTATAAAGGGAACCCCACCCACGAATATGCAGTACAGCCTCCCTTTAGGGATTAAGGGCGCGGGCGGCCAATTGTGCTTAAAGCCAATTTCAAAGCATCACTTAGCTTTCAGGTTTCCAAAACCTATCAGGTTTTTTGATTGCCCGACATTAGCATTACGAAACTCAGGATCAACACAGTTCGGTTTCAATTAATCCGAATTAAATCATAAAATCCTCTAATCATTTGACCTGTCCGACCCCTGGCGGAACCTGTCCGACCACTGGCGGAACCTAATTCAGACAGTAGAGCAATGAGCCTTACAAGTCCATGCCATCCTGCGCCCTGACCCTAAAGGGAAACCCACCCACTAATGTGCAGCATAGCTTCCCTTTAGGGATTAAGGGCGCGAGCGGCCAATTGTACTTAAAGCCAGTTTCAAAGCATACTAAGCTTTCATTTTTCCAAAACCTATAAGGTTTTTTGATTGCCCGACAAATGAGAATCTTATGTGCCTTATTCGAAAAATCTTATCCGCCTAATGTGTTTCTCACTCAGCCTAAAGTAATTTAATTACCCAATGACATTATGTTGGCTAGGCGCCCTACCTTTACCCACCTAATGACCCAACACTTCAATTCAATCATCCTAAAGGCCACAGGAGCAAGCTCTATACTTGAAACAGAGCTCATCCAAGAACTATGGAGCGGCTACGGAAAAATCATAAGACTAGACTTAGAGAATGCATCTATAGACAGTGTCGTCGTCAAGCACATCCAATGGCCTACTCAAAAGAATCATCCTCGCGGTTGGAATACAGATATCGGTCATCAACGCAAACTCAAGTCGTATAGAGTAGAAACCACATGGTATGACAGCTATAGCAAACAGAGCGCTGCCCGCTTACCGGATTGTCTAGCTACCGAGAGGCAAGATGATGAAGTCTTGATCGTGTTAGAGGATTTGGATTTAGCAGGCTATCCTTTGCGTAAACGGTCTGTGAGCTGGGAGGAGATAGCTGCGTGTTTGCGTTGGTTGGCGTACTTTCATGGCAGCTATATGGGGCAGACACCAGCAGGACTTTGGGAGGTGGGATCGTATTGGCATTTGGAGACAAGGCCGCAGGAGTTAGACGTATTAGATGATCAACTCTTGAGAGAGGCTGCGCCGCTAATTGATGAAAAGCTGAATAACTGTCAGTATAAAACATTGGTGCATGGCGATGCCAAGCTGGCAAACTTTTGCTTTGCACATGATGGGCGAGTGGCAGGGGTAGATTTTCAATATGTAGGCGGCGGATGTGGGATGAAAGATGTGGCGTATTTCATAGGCAGCTGTCTGGATGAGCGAGAGTGTGAGCGATTAGAAGCGCAAATCCTTGATACTTATTTT
Organism: uncultured Saprospiraceae bacterium; assembly: GCA_937959275.1. GTDB lineage: Bacteria > Bacteroidota > Bacteroidia > Chitinophagales > Saprospiraceae > CALFUK01. The sequence continues at coordinate 5,746 of CALGLU010000114.1, forward strand.
GACGCATTACAAGATGTTTTGGAAGAAAAAAATGAAGTACTAGAAAACGAATGGAGGGCCTTGTATCGCGTCGCCTGGGCAGACTTTCATCGCTTTCTAAAAGGCTGGAGTCCCGGCCATTGGAAGCTGACCAGTTATAGCGAACGTGTCACAGCAGCAGTCATCAAAAATCTCTAATTATGGATCTGATTAAATTGAAGGATATAGCAATTATGGCAGCCCTTTCTGCAGGAGAGCTCATCCGCCAATCAATGAATAAAGACGTGTCGGTTGAGCTTAAAGATGGAGGGGAAAACTATGCCTCACAAGTCGTGACCGTAGTGGATAAAGCCTGTGAAGAAGTCATTCTTTCTTATCTGCTGCCTAGCTGTGAAGAGCATGGCCTAGCACTACTGTCAGAAGAGTCTGATGATGATGGCAGTCGATTCAAAGAAGATTATTTTTGGTGCATTGACCCCATGGATGGCACACTTGCTTTTATAAATAAACAGCCAGGCTTTTCTGTATCGATTGCCTTAGTCGCTAAAGATGGGACGCCTCACATCGGCGTAGTGTACGATCCCAGTACAGATACTTTGTATCATGCCATTAAAGGACAAGGAGTTTTTAAAAATGGCAGTCCGTGGGTGCTAAAATCTGCAAATAATCATCTAAGCTATATAACAGACAAGAAGCTGAAGGATACCCCGCGCGCTGCAGAAATAAAAACCTTACTAAACGAAAAAGTAGCAGAGCTTAGTTTTACTGACATAAAAGAAATGGCAGGCGCAGGCGCCGTACTCAACGCCATATTTGTCATAGAAAATGGCCCAGCCTGTATGCTTAAGTTTCCGAAAAAAGAAAAGGGTGGGGGAAGCATATGGGATTATGCAGCAACGGCTTGTATGTACCAAGAGTTAGGATTATCTGCAACTGACTTTGAAGGCAACAGACTAGATCTAAATAAAAAAGAGGACACGTTTATGAATCACAAAGGTGTCTTTTATACGAATTATCATGTATAGTTAAAGGGAAGGGAAACACATGAGACACATAAGCTAAAGCTGATAGTACAAGACAGATAAGATTAGACAAAGATACCTATTCGTGCATTTAAAAAACCTCTTATGTGTCTTATGTGAAAATCTTATGTGCCTTATGTGTTTCTCCCTAATACAACCAAAGAAAGTCAATAAACTAAAGCCATTGATATTGACATTGATATTGACATTGACACTGACCATCATGTCCATCTTGATCATCTTATAACTTGTCCGACTACTTGGCGGAACCCGTCTGACCACTGGCGGAACCTGTTCAGACAGATGAGCTTCGATTGGGCGTCTATGTAATTCACCCCCTGTATCCCCCTCGAAGAGGGGTCGGCTAAGCTGCGAAGGCTGGGACAATGTAAATCATGGGCATCATTATTATCAAATAACCTGTCCAACCACTAGCGGAACCTGTCCGACCACTGGCGGAACCTGTCCGACCACTGGCGGAACTTGTCCGACTTCTGGCGGAACTTGTCCGACTTCTGGCGGAACTTGTCCGACTACCGGCGGATCCTGTTCAGACAGATAAGCTTTGATTGGGCATCTATGTAATTCACCCCCTGTATCCCCCTCGAGGAGGGGGACGGCTAGGCTGCGAAGTCTGGGGCAATGTAAATTATGGGCATCATGATTATCTTATAACCTGTCCGACCACTGGCGGAACCTGTCCAACCACTGGCGGAACCCGTTCAGACAAACTCTCAAAACGGGTACCCAATACCCAAATTATACCTCAGATTATTCTGCCTCCAGTCCCGAGACAAAAAGTCAATATCCGAAACGCGCCACGCAAACCCATTCGCAGCCGGCGCCCGCAAAGGAAAAGCAATATCCAATCGAATTAGAAAAAAGTCGAAATCCAAGCGCAAGCCAACGCCCGTACCAATCGCGATTTCATTATAAAATTTAGCAAAGTCAAAATTTTCAAGTGGGCGATCTGGACTATTGAGTAGCCATATATTACCGGCATCAATGAATAAAGCACTCTTAAAATATTTGAACACTGGAAAGCGATATTCTAAATTCATCTCCAACTTCATATCACCTGTTTGATCAACAAACTGAGACTCGACAGCAGTTAATCCATCTGGATCCACATAGAATGAACCCGGCCCCAAGCCTCTAATCCTAAATGCCCGTAGACTATTAGACCCGCCAACGAAGTATTGCTTAATATAAGGCAGCTCCTGGCTATTACCATAGGCATCGCCGACGCCAAGTATAATGCGCGCTGCAAGATCTGACTCGCTAAAGCCCCAGTATTTTCTAAAGTCTAAGGTGACTTTTGTAAACTGTGCGAATTGTTGTCCAATGATTTCTTTGGGATTCGATTTGTCAGCGCCTAATAGCACCGCTGCTAAATTGCCACTCGTCTCTACCGATCCTTTGAGATAATGACTAGTCCTGTCACTGGGACTCGACTGACTGGTGTAGGTGTAATAATATTGTAAACCTCCAATCAGCACATTCGTAAACGATCGCTGAAGCCGCGTATCCAGGCTGATCAGATCGAGAAATTCTTGGCTCTGATTCGATACGTTTATCTCATTGATATTGATGGGGTATAGTTCGTGGAGTTTGGATTGGGATTGTCGCCATCGGTATCCAAACTTAGTTGTAAAACTCTGTATGCTGTAAAAATCAGTCCTGCGCTGGACCGTGTAATCTGATTTAATGACCGTACGTGGCAGGAAGTTTTTATTTTCTTTAATCCGAAAAAATGGTGTAATAAATCTCGGGATACTTAGTTCTGCAGATGCATTAAAATCGGATGAATTGATAAAACTTACACCATCACCAAATTGTGTTTCGACTTGCCCACCCACTGAGAGATTAAAGTATTCGGCATGTCCAAACAGGTTTCTGTTTTGATAGGACAGAGCAGCACCAAACCCAAAAGAGTTGCCAGATCTATTATTTAATTCGACTTCTCCAGAGATACTTTGTATATCTAAAGGACTCAGAAATATTTTCTGTGTGATGTGATCTGGCTGACCATTTAAACTTGGTTCGTTGACGATATTCACGACCTGAAATAAGCCTAGGTTTTGAAGTCTCTTAGTCGTTCTTAATTGGAGTGTCCTGTTAAAATATCTTTCTGGATCTTCTAGTATCAGCCTTTTATACAAAGCATGATTGAGATACGGTGTAGTCTCAATAACAGTAATACTATTGTCTAATGACGTCCGTGTCGCAGCATATTGAGCCGCATTCCGCTTAGCGTAGTTGGGGTATACAAGTATGCTGTCTAAGGTGTATCGAATATGGCGGGTGCTATCGGTGGGTGAGACTATCTTGGTATACACATCTACCGTCTTGTCTACATTAGCTGTATCTACATAGAAGTGTACATTGTTTGATCTAAAATCTGCGTAGCCCTTGTTGCCGGCGAGAGTCGTTATTCTATATCGTTCGTAGTCTAGTCGATCCCGATCGTAATAATCATCTTCTTTCAGTATTGTTCTTTTGGATTCTTCATCCAAGTTCAAGGTGGTATAGACGCTATCTTTAGGAAATATCAAGGAGTCTATCCGATAGCGCTGACCTATGGTGACATCGCAGTGTAGCTTTGTTTTATACTTAGTGGATGTGGTATCACAACTCACCTTGTTAGAGAAGTAGCCCTTGCCCTTAAGATAGTATTCCAGTTTTGCTTCTGTGACCTCGCGTATATTATCAGTGTATGTAATAGCTTGGTTACCGAGCCTATATTTCACCCAGTGCTTTATGCCTTTTTCTGGTGTTGTATCAAATAGATTGTGCAGTCCGATTTTAAAATTACCGATACCGTTTTGGGTACCTCTCTGAGGGATATCATTGAGTATAAACTTGAATTCTCGAATGGATTTAGCTTGCTTTGGGTCGTGGATGGTGATGTCTGTCCCCATGTATACGGTGTCATTCTCAGTCAAGTTTTTGGTCAGCTTGCAAGATGACATCAGTATCATGCTACCTAATGCAATGATGAAAATGATATGGGGATAGTTTGTAGTCAGTTTAATTTCTTTTTGAGTCAAATGATTTTTTGAAATAAAGACTAATGCCGTTTTTGTTATTGTTTTCGTTGAGCAGCCTGTCATAGTCCGTCTTAGAGAAAACTCTGACTCTGTACCGACCATCTTCAGTTAACTTGTATTCAAGGACAAAGTCTCCTACGACTGTAGAATAGCCTACCTGGTCGTTTGCCTCAAGATCTACATTACCAGTTGCAGATACAGACAAGCGATCATTAAATAATTGCTTAGACAGCTGCAAGCCAAGCTCAGTCACATTACCACCAGCACCATCGTTCACATAAGCAGCGTCATATGAATTGACATTAATATTGACATCTACACCTTTTATATAATTAGATGCGAAGTTATTGAGTTGACTTGAGACCAACTCCGAAAGACTACTCAGTGCTAGATTACTACCTATATTACCAATGCCATTTGATGAGTTTTGTGAAAGAATAAAACTATTGAAAATGAGTAATCCAAACACTTGATTATTCAATTCATTCGGATCACTCCGTAGCTCGGCGAGCCGTCTTTCGACAGGACTGAGTAAGGAGGATGACTCCAAATTTGGTATTTGTATGTCCAGTACTATCTCTGTATGATCAAGCGGTCCTGCTAGTGTCAAGTAAACTTCTACATTTTTGCGTGACTTAGAATTATTGAACTCTGAAGTCTCGAGTGTCACTTCATCTTTTACCAATTCATACGTTGACGTATAGACATTGTGTACGGCATCAATATCTACGATGGCATTAAGTAGATCGCCATTAAAGACGACGCTGCCTCCTTCTTTAATTTCAAATTCTTTAAAAATAAAATCACCATAAGAAAAGTCGTAAGTACCTTTTTTTACAGTATACAGACCATAAAATTCTTGTTCTCCATCTGGGTTCAGTTGAATCTTAATGTTTCCATTTCCATATCCCTCGACCTTATCGCCATTGATCGGATCGACCACTAAGGTCAGCTTGGCGTCTTCAGTCGCATCAAGTAGTAAGGTGACATCAAATGGATATTGCTGTGCGAGCTGCAACAAGTATTCATCTGTGAGATCCTCAAAATCTTCAGGTTTCCCATAGGTGATAAAATCCTCTTTGAGATAAGTCTCAGCGCTGTAGGGAGATATGGTGATTTCTGTATCCTTTAAAATTCTAGCTGAGACATTGACTTTTAATAGACTGGGTGGGCCTGTGATATCTCCTGAAGCTTCAAAATACACTTTCCCAAAAAACACAGGGTTGTCTCTGGCCGAGGTATTTAAAAATATAAATTTTCGAGTATCTAGTTGAAGATCGAAATTCATGTCTTTAAGATTCGTATGAAAGATCTTGCCTGTTAGATTAGCGCTATTTCCTTCTTCATCATAAAGATCTAATACACCTATATCTATGCTGCTATCGTCAAATTCGATAATGTTATCGTCTAGGCTATATTGCGTATTATTAGCGACAACAGTCGTGACAGCATGGTGTAATTTTGCAAAACCTTTCAAGTCTGGTTTATCCGTCGTCCCTGTCATGCTGATCTCTCCAGATAGAATCCCGTCGCTATCTTTTATGACATCTTCTAAAACTGGATCTAACAAGGAGAGTTGCAGCGAGTCAATCAAAAGCTCTACGTCTATCTCTCTTGTCGATGTATTGTACGTTGCACTGCCTTCCATATTATTAATCGGTCCTACAAGGCTGATCTCTGATGTTATGAGTGAATTCGCTGGGTCGGAGTCACCGGAGATTGTCAGTGTTCCAATTGCCGTGGAGTCATAGACGATATCCTGCACTGCCAGATTCGTGATGAAGTATGGCTTTGTGCAGAGGTCTCTGACATCGACTTCTCCATTGATCGTCCCCGATGCAGCAGGTCCATCGTTTAATAATAAATCAGTAAACTCCCCAATCTCAAAACTTTCGAATACCACGGAGAGTCCTTCCCGACCATCAGTATGACTATTCACTTGAACGCGCTCCAAACCTTCTGTGAGTTCAAAATTGGATACGGTGAAACAATTGTTTTCTATCCGAATTAGATTATCACCTCTAACATCCCAGTCCTTATTGTTAAGTATCAAGCTATCTTGAATGACCATCAGCGTAGCACCGGGACTATATTGCGATTGAGCTGTGAGCTCTAACATTTTTGTATCAAATCGATCGATGGCCGACAGTGTGCTTTCGATGTTATTATTACTGATCCGATTTGTTAATGTCAGCCCATTGATTGGAGTCCCGCTGTATGTATTTTGATCACCTTCTAGATTGATAAGAATGGCATCGTCAGTTGTGACAGCAGTCAATACAAGATGTTCAGAAAATAAATCGTCAAAGTAAAAGCTATCGACTTCGATCTCGCCCACTAAGGAGCCTTGCTCAAAATCAGTCTTTATATCTATGCTCATCGGCTTGGACTGAAGCTCATGATCTGCTAGTAATATATTGAAAGGCTTCAATGTATTCAGCTGACCATATAAGTGGACATGACGACTCGCTTTCTCTGTATGTACAAGGACAGTATCTGTATCTAAATAGGCATTCATCAGCTCATTCAAAGAAGCAGGTAGGTCAGCGACTTGATAGATGCCATCTAAGTGCAGCTGCATGACATCACTATCTATTGTAACATAGGTGCTATCAGCTTTGCTCAATGCATCAATCCGAATACTATCCTCATAAAAATGATCAGTAGTATTAGAGAGATACAGATCTTTGATCAATACATGTTGCTGTTCACGTGACGCTAAGGGTAGACTTAGTTTGCTCTCTATGGCTCCGCTCAAACTGATCTCATCTGCATATAGGTTTAGCTGTTGTAGATTGATCGTGTCAATCTGCATGGTGAAGTCAAAAATGGATGCTTCATCACTCAAGTGTATTGTCCCATCATAATGAAGTTGAGCATTGGGGTCATCTATATCCACGACACCATTTATCTCACCCTCTTGAATCTGGGCATCGACGGTTATGATTTGATAAATATAGCCTTTATATTCAAAGTCTCTGACGACTCCTTTTAGCTTCGAATTTCCATCTTGAAGTGAAGTGCCTTTACCAGCTACTTCTGTTGTTACAGTGATCTTGCCCAAGCTTTCATCTTTTAACAGTGAGCCAAGATCAAATTCTGTTAAGGCCACATCTCCATTGTAGGATAGGCTGTCTAGTCCATCTTTAAAGCCCAATACAACATCTGCTTCTGCATCGCCAATCGCTGATTGGAGTTTACCGTCCACCGCGATAGATGTCATATCTCCACTTAGCCTTCCCTCATAATTTACCTGACCCAAAGACTGGATATCTAGAGATTCCACGGAGGTATAAGGAAGTCCTTTTGTCTCGACCATCATCCTGTCAAAGACGAGGTCAAAGGAGAGATCGTCTGGGTGATTCATATTCTGAATCGATCCTTCCAGTGTTGCATCAAGGGTGTCATCTATTTTTATGGTGAATTGCTCTACAGTCAGATTTTGCAAATTACCATCGGCGAAACCTGAAGCTGTTAGATATTGATATTGTTGCAGACTGTCAGGTAGCGCATAAGTAATAAGCATTCCATCTACTTGTTGTAGGTCGGCTTTGAGCAAATCAATGTTCAGGCTTAACTGGTCTGGATTTTGAAAATCACCTTGAATTGCTTTCATGTTCATAGATCCTTTGAGTGACAATGCTGATCCATATTGGAGATCCAAAGTATTGAATTGCAGCACTTGAGGGTCATAGGAAAGAGATGTTGCTTGGGCTTGCAATTTTTCTCCTGCGATGAGTTTTATATCATTTGGTAGATAAGGCTCTAAAATCTTAAGCAGCTTATAGGATAGGTTGGAGTTTAAATTTTTAATATGATAGGACTTCGAATCTACATCTATTGATAATTGGTCTGCCAATAGATTATCTGCTGTTGTACGTAATATGACTTCTTTAGCATCGACTTGATCTTGGTAAATAGACAGTTGTCCAGATCCTTCTCGCAACTCGATCTGATCATTATAATTCCCCTCGAGTTGGTTGATATCTACAAATAGTGAATCCGCATGATAGTTCAGGTTCTGAGCTTCAAGAGTTAACTCCTTTATTTGAGTACTCTGTTCGCCGTCAAAATCGACTATCTTTTGATACATGTCCAGATGATCGATTGCGACCGTCCAGCCCAAATCAGGCAATAGACCTGAGGAGCCACCCTCATCTTGACTGTGAACAGAAACATAGGTATGTGTATTCCGACTCTCTAACTTATCTAGCGATACGATCTGATTTGTAAAATCAATCTCATCGACATCAGCATATAGAGACTCTTGCATGATAGCTAAATCTAAATCCGTAGTCTGATAGCTAAGCTTGACTTGATCCAGGTTGATTGTATTAAAGCCAAATGACCAAGGTTTGTCAACAGCACTTTTATTCGTCTCGGCATCTGAAGAATCTTGATCTGCATCAGGGAGGAAGATGCTATAATTCATCTCTCCATTAGGCAATTCATAAAGATTGACGTGAGCATTTTGGATTGATATATCGTCGATAGAAATAGTCTTACTGAGTAGTGAGAATAGGCTGATATCCACTTTGATTTGATCTGCAGCCAACAAGGTATCTGATGCTTGATCGAGGAATAAAATTCCTTCAGCTTCGATTTCGTCAAAAAACTTGATTTTCAGCTTATCAATTTGCCAATCTGCATCATACTTCGTAGATAAAGAGTGTAGCACTTTTTTCTGAGCATAGTTTTGGACTGCGGGTATTCTTATCAGTATGAATAGTAAGAGTAGCAGTAGAAGCAATATAGCCACTACAATCAAGGCAAATCGTACGTATTTGTTTTTAAACATTCACTTGCTAGTCTTCTTTTATACTACAAATTGTGCTACTATAAACGTATTTCGTGACGTTAACATTGATTGCAGCACGAAAATAATACGAATTAAGCGGTTTTTTCAATTAAGTCGTGAAACAGCAATTGTATTTTAAATAATTGAAATAATGTACTTTACATTAGATCTATGAAAAAGACAATCCTCATAACAGGCAGTACCGATGGCATTGGCAAGGAAGCTGCCCATATATTAGCCCAAGATGGCCACCAGATTATAGTGCATGGGAGAAGTCAACAAAAAGTCGAAACAACCGTCAACAGTATGAAAAGTGATACGGGTAATCAAGAGATATTGGCTTGTGTGGCCGATCTGTCTGAGCTCAGCGCTGTAGATAGCATGTGTCTGGATATAAAAAACATGGTCCCACATCTTGATGTGTTGATTAATAATGCTGGAGTCTTTAATAGTCCAAATCCAAAAAATGAGAAGGGTATAGACATGAGGTTTGCGGTGAATTATCTGTCAGCTTACCGCCTGACCAATCAACTCTTGCCCAGCCTTCAGCAAAGTGAAGATGGCAGAATCATTAACCTGAGTTCCGCAGCTCAAGAAGCTGTATCCATAGCCGCATTAAGAGGTGAGAAAGACTTGTCCGCTAGCAGTGCATACGCCCAAAGTAAGTTAGCGTTAACGATGTGGAGTTTTCAGCTGGGCCAAGAGCAAGACAAGATAACAGTCATCCCTGTCAACCCTGGCTCATTGCTAGATACAAATATGGTTAGAGAAGCGTTTGGCAGAACTCTCGGTCCTGCGGAAAAAGGTGCTAACATCTTACAAGTATTAGCAACTGCTGATGAATACAAACAATTTGACAGCCAGTATTTTGACAATGACTTAGGCAATCCGCTTGGGAGCTTTGGACCAGCTCACCCGAATGCATATAACCAGTCATTAATTGAGGAGTTGATATCTGTAACGGAGGAGTTAATAAATGCTATCATATAAAATTTTTGTTCTTAACAAAAGAAATACGAATCCCGGTTCTAGTAAGGTGTTATTCAAAGGTAGGATGCTGGTTTACATTTTCATCCATTTGATTGCGATGTGTGTACAGACAGCAACGCCGAAGGTGTCAAATGATTATAGTAACGCCGAAGGTGTCAAATGATTATAGCAACGCCGAAGGTGTCAAATGATTATAGCAACGCCGAAGGTGTCAAATGATTATAGCAACGCCAAAGGTGTGACATGATTATAGAAACGCCAAAGGTGTAAAATGATTATAAAAACGCCGAAGGTGTGACATGATTGTAGCAAAACCAAACGTGTGAAATGATTGTACGAACGCCGAAGGTGTGACATGATTATAGCCCAGTGATCCATCACGGGACGGATAGTTTAAAAAGTTGAAATTTGGCCTGATTTTTTGTAAAAATCGTAACAAATTTAGTTTGGAAATGAATCAAATATTAAAAAATCAAAACAAGAAAATAATCAAGCACTGAATATCCTCTCTAATATTGCTAACGAAGAACAGCTTACCTTAGGTTTGGCTTTCCCAAAAGAAGCCTACAAGACTCCGTCCCACAAATGAGAAACCAAGAAGCCTTAGCCCAACGCGCAGAAGAGGTCGGCTTTAAAGCCTTTTGGTTTATAGAAGTCCTATTTCATGATCCTAGTTTTGGCGATGCAGGACAGATGTACGATTCGTGGATATACATGACCCACATCATGAATCATACAAAGCAGATAGCATTAGCAACAGGAAGTCCACTCATTCACTCATTCAACCGCATCAAACCTCCGCCAAATCTAACTTGTCCAAATACTCAAAATTCGTATTGTTAGGAAATGCAGCTTTCGCTTCTTTTAACGTCTCAGTAAAGAGATCATCTTGGCGCAATTGAAAATAACACAAGATCTGATTGTAATAAATATCAGCCTTCAGCCCAGAAAGATCTACGGCGTATTGATAATATTGTAAAGAGGCCTCGTGAAAACCTAGGTCGTAAAAGAAACCCGCAAGTTCGAAAGCAAGATTATCAGGTTCATTGATATTAAAATAAAAATGCCAGACTTGATGCAATGTTTGTGCAATTCGATTCCGTTCATTGAATGTGATCGAAGTCGACAGTTGTTTTAAGCGAGGTAATAGTTTGATAAAGAAGGTCGAGTCGTAGGCACTTAGTCTGATGAAGGCAATGACTTCAGTCAGCTTCAATTTTAAAATATTAGAATAGGTTAATTTTTTTAAAGTGTTAAAGTCGTCAGGACCAAAGTCGTTGACAAAGCGCTGATAGGCCGCATTAGTATATTGATAGGTGTCCGCATCAGCTAAGAACAGGAGACAGCCAACTTCTGCATGAAATGTTGAAAAAGAAGGAAATAATACTTTACCTCCCTTTTTTAAACAGAATGAACCTAAGGCATGATAATTCACCCACAATGAAAAACTACCGTGTTTTATAATATCAGGCTCTTCTCTATTTTCGAGATCATGGATGTCGTGAAAGCCTTTGTCCATAGACAACACCATCAAGCCCTTACTGGATAAATCAACTAGATTACTTAAGCATTGCAGCCCTTTTTCTGGAAAGAATAAGTGGGTGTTTGAAAGAGAGAAGCGGTACTCTTCTAAAATATCGTTGATGGTCGTATTGGGATAAAAAGCTTTTGATACAGCTTTGTTTTGATAGCTTAATTGCAAACTTTTTATGAGTGTTGCGGTATCCACTTCCTCAGGATTTTCTTTAGATTGGAGTGCTATCGAACTAACAGACATATTTTGATCCTTAATCACAAACACATCATTAGGAATTGAATCGAAAAAGTAATTCGCAAGGGCAATGATTGGTTGATTTAAATCTTGAGAACGTATCGTTGTATCCGCATACTGCAAATGAATCTCCTTAGTACCCATCGCATCGAAGTATGCAAAATCTAGAACCCCTTGTTTTAAATAGTCCTGTAACTGTTCATGATGTTTAAAAAAGCTAAGGTTATCTTCGACAATATCACTCAGGATATAACAGTAAGACGGAAGTTCGATATCGATTAACGCAATTAAGTGTTCTAAATGCTTAAGAATATGAAACGCTAGCCGCCCATGTCCCGCACCTAGTTCTAAAATGTAAACAGTATCAGTGACTTGCCCTTTTGCTGCGAGATCTTTTAGAAAACCCAAAATTATTTCTGCATAGGTTTTTCCAACCATTGAGCTACTGGTTAATTGATGGGGTAGCATGCCTTTACTCCAAGCATCAATGCCAGTGTTTTGATAAAAATCGCGATTCAGTTGCCAGATCAGACTTTCAGAAAAAAGCTTGAATGATTCGAGTTCGTAGAATGTTTCTTCCATAGTAATCGTAATGCTTGTACTGGTCAAGCGTAAACAGAAAAACAGTTTAAACTTTGCAAGCTGATACTATAAATAGTAGAAACAGACGAAATTCAAATTTCAACATAAAGATACGTTTTTATTATAGGTGCACTTTTGGCACCGCTTTTTTGAACTACATAAGATGATAAGGCACTTAGAAAAGACATGGGCCTTTCTCTAATGGATCATGATCTATTACTCACAACAATATTTGCATTGTGTCGTGGACTATTGGATATAGTGTATACATCAGATACACTTTGCGAAAAAAGAACCTTACACTTCACAGCAATTTCTTATCTTAGATTATCATCAAACCCATCCTCCCAAGGGTGGAACGTGTTCAAGACAAACTATTCTAAATGTCATTACCAAAAACGAAAGCCCTCATTCTACTCTTCCTGTCACTCGCTGTAATCCTCCTGCAAAGCTGTGGTCCCAAAACACATCTCGGCACGTACACCTACGAAACCCAACATGAAGACGAAACAACAACGGGCACTCTAAACATAGAAGAGCAAAACGGCAGCTATATAGCCACCCTCATCTCTTACCAATGGGGAACAAAAGTCCTCGACGACCTTGCGATTTCTGGTGATGAATTAGAAGGCACGTTTAAACAATGGAGTAGAGATTGTAAACTCAATGGACACTTTGGAAACGATTCCTTTACAGGCAAACTTATCTTCGGTAAAGACGAGTTAACATTTTCAGCAAGAAAATTATCCAATGAAAAAGTCTTTATCGATCGATCAGATATTAGCTATGTATTGTCTAATGACGACCTCCAAGAGACCGAATTTAATATCGACCATGCAAGCCTTATCTCAGAACTAGATGCCGGCTCTGTTAATCGAGGTAGCCGTATCTATAATTCCAATTGCATTAATTGCCATGGTAATCAAGAGCTCGAAGGATCTATTCCAACATCTCGCAAGTTTTGGGAACACTCACTTAAATCAGGATCTGATCCCTTTTCGATATACCAAGTACTCACACGTGGATTTGGTGCAATGCCTCCACAACTCACCCTCACACAAGGAGAAAAATATGACGTCATCGCGTACATCCGCGAGGCACTAATTCGAGATGTAAATAAGTCGGAATATTATCCTGTCACCCCTGGCTATCTTGCTGGGCTGCCAAGCGGCACTTCACGAGGGCAAGAAGCTAAGCCGCACCATCCCTGGGCCGATCAAGACTACGGTAATTTTTTCATTAACACCTATGAGTTGGCAGATGCAGAAACAGGCATCCCCAGATTTCACTCACCCGGCCCGACCCCTTTTCCAGATGAAGATTATTCCAAAAATAATTTTGCATACAAAGGGATAGCTGTGCGATTAGATGAAGGCGAGGGTGGTGTTGCTAAAGGCAAAGCTTGGATGATATTCGATCATGATGTGATGCGGGTAGCAGGCGGATGGACGGGAGAAGGCTTTATCGATTGGAGCGCTATTCTGCTCAACGATCGCCATGAAACCTATCCGCGTACAATCGGTAAACTTCATTTTGAAACACCAGTAGGGCCCGGCTGGGCAAACCCTGCAACTGGCCAGTTTGAGGATCCGAGATTTACAGCTAGAGATGGCAGACAGTTTGGCCCACTACCCAAACGATGGGCTGACTATAAAGGTATTTACCAACACAGCGGAAAGAGTATCATAACATACGCTGTTGGCTCTGCTCACATCTTAGAGAAGCTTGGCATGGAGGCAGCAGGTGAACAAATAGTCTTCACACGCACCTTAAATATTTCAGCCTCTAATTCATTATTGAAGTTGAGAATAGCACCAACGAAAAATCAAGTAAAACTCAAAGGTTCAGGTGCGACCTTGTCAGAAGAAGATGGCTTTGTTATGATGACTGTTAATCGGTCTCAGGCTGCGAAGATCAAGTTGTTTATTGCCAATGCAGATGTCACGGACTTTGATGAAATTGTTAAGTCATCTAAGACTCCTGAATCTTTGCGACAATATACCAATGGAGGACCAGCTCTTTATCCGCAAGTGATTACATCTACAATTACTACAGGCAAGGAGGAAGGCATGTTCGCTGTAGATCAGCTATCACCGCCTTATCAAAATCCATGGAACTGCCGCATGAAATTAAGCGGCATTGATTTTTTTAAGGATGCGAATATAGCCGCAGCTTGTACGACAGATGGTGATGTCTTTATCATAACAGGATTAAGTGATGGCAGTACTGAGTTGAAATGGAAACGAATTGCAGCTGGTTTATTTCAACCTCTAGGTTTGAAAATATTGAAAGAAAAAATCTATGTAACATGCAGAGATCAATTGGTTAGATTACAAGATTTGAATGGAGATGGCGAGACTGACTTTTATGAAAGCTTCAATCATGATCATCAAGTGTCGGATCACTTTCATGAGTTTGCGATGGGCTTGCAGGCAGACAAGCAAGGCAACTTGTATTATGCAAAAAGCGGACGGCATGCGCGCGAAGCCTTGATCCCTCAGCACGGCACATTGATTAAGGTGAGTCCTGATGGCAAGCGATCTGAAATCATCGCTTCAGGATTTAGAGCGGCGAATGGTGTGTGCATCAATCCTGATGGTAGTTTCTTAGTGACTGACCAACAAGGCTATTGGAATCCCATGAATCGGATCAATTGGATTGATGTGAGTGGCGAGGCCAAATTTTATGGAAATATGTGGGGCTACGCGCCTCCAGAAGATTCATCAGATGAGGCGATGGAGCAGCCGATGGTTTGGGTGGACATGGAGTTTGATCGGTCTCCCTCAGAACTGCTATGGGTAGCTAGCGAGCAATGGGGCGCATTGAATGGTAAACTCCTTAGTTTCTCTTATGGCTTTGGTAAAATACAATTGGTGCTCCACGAAGAAGTAAACGGCCAAAAGCAAGGCGGTGTGATTGATATACCGGGTATGAAGTTTTACACAGGCGTCATGCGTGGCCGTTTTCACCCAGACGATGGCAATCTGTATTTGTGTGGCATGGAAGCCTGGAGTACATCTCAAAATATTCGAACAGGCGATTTATATCGAATCCGATACACGGGTAATGCGGTGACTCTTCCTATCGACTTGGCGGCATATGAGGATGGCATACGCTTGTCTTTTGCTGAGCGCTTAGATCAGTCAATCGCCACAGACAAAACTCAGTACGAAATCCAAACCTGGGATATTGTCAGAAGTAAAAGTTATGGCTCTGATCGATATGACACCCAGACGCTAGACATTTCAAATGTAGAAATCAGTGCTGATGGTAAGAGCGTGAGACTTATGCTACCTGATATCAAACCAGTCGATGTCATGACGATATCTTACACCATTAAGGATGCCAAAGGGAATGAAATTAGTGGCACTATCCAAAATACAATTCATACACTAGGCAAGCCGCCCGTTATTTAGAAGCTTTAATAGTGCGAAGACAAACTCGTTGTCGTTTTTGGATATATGGTTCTATGATCTAAAAATCTAATGTTTCCAGTAAAGGACTTTTTTAATATCTTGATAGCCTATTAGATTAATCAAATACACTTATGAAACCATTTAGCCACGATTATAATCGACGACAATTTATACGAGATGCTGGTATAGCAAGTAGTCTACTGGTATTCAATCCTTCTATAGGATGCGCAAATAATACAGAGACAATCGATGACGACTTATCCTATTCTATTTTTTCCAAACATCTTCAATTTCTCAATTATGAGGATATGGCTGATGCTGCTGCGAATCTTGGCTTTGATGGGATCGATCTGACTGTGAGGAAGAAAGGACATGTGGAGCCTGAACGAGTAGAGGACGAACTCCCTCCGGCAATTGCTGCCATAAAAAAGGCTGGACTTAACCATGACATGATGGCTAGTGATGTGAAAAATGCAGAAGAGGATGTGCACCGTCGAGTGTTGAAGACTGCGGCATCTCTAGGCGTTAAGTATTATCGAATGGGCTATCTGCGTTTCCTCGACGAACAATCTATTCCAGATAGACTAACAGATCTAAATGGAGAAATGAAAACATTGGCTGCCTTGAATCGAGAATTGGGTATAACGGGTGGCTACCAAAATCACAGTGGCAAACATGTGGGAGCTCAATTATGGGATCTTTGGCATCTACTCAAAGATATTAATCCCGAGGAGCTGGGCTGCCAATTTGATATCAGACACAGCGTCGTTGAAGGCGGACGATCTTGGGAAAATTCCCTAAAGCTCATTGAACCTCAAATTAATAGTATAGTCTTAAAAGATTTCATTTGGGCTAAGGACACTGATGGTAAATGGCAAATAAAAAATGTACCCTTGGGTGAAGGCATGGTCGATTTTACAAGCTATTTTAAATTATTAAAACAGATGAATATTCGAGTGCCCGCCACGATACATTATGAATATGATCTGGGTGGTGTAGAACATGGCGCTAGAGAATTGCATGATATGAAAGCAGCAGACATATTTAAAATGATGAAAAAGGATCTGGACTTTGCAAAAGCTAAATGGCGAGAAGCTTAATTGGCGTAGTTGTTTACTCAAATGAATTGTTCTTTCATAAATAGCGGGAAAACTGGTTTCTTTCCCAGCTTCGGAGGAGTTGACTCGCCCAAGCGAGGACGAGGTGTTTCTCTCCCAGTTTAAGTGGAGTGGACTCGCCCATGCGAGGATGAGTTGGTTTCTTCCATCTTCGGAGGAGTGGCCTCGCGCAAGCGAGGACGAGGTGGTTTCTTTCCCAGCTTCGGAGGAGTGGACTCGCCCAAGCGAGGACGAGGTGGTTTCTTCCAGCTTCGAACGATTGGCTTTACACAAGGACAAGTTGGCTACTTTCTTCTCCTCTTGAATTAGACTCTTTTAATCATCCTAAAATTTATTCTTCACATGGGCATTGCCAATAAGACAGCTTTCTCGTAAAAATAAATTATTTTACAAAAGCGATTCATTTGTCTGCTATCTAGTAATTTATTTCTATTGAAAAAATATTCCTACAATAAAAGGAGTCTACCATCATCCGATTTAGGATTTGGTTTGAAAAATATAGCGTCTAGTCTAGCTGTATTTGTACTCGTGTGTTTGATGCTAGCTTGTGAGTCGGCGGACCAAGGAGAAGAATTAGCCTTAACGTTCTTTCGAAGATCTGTCTTAAATCAACAACCACGGATGTTGACATTACGATTTGGAGATCATCAACATCTCGCTTATGATCTGAAACAAATGCGACCAGTCAAACTGTGGAATGGTGGCGTGCTATGGAATGGAGCTGTCTTTAATCGCACCAAAACTGTGCAGCCGACAAGTTATGGTGATGACTATGATTCATTTGACTCAGACGTGTTTTGGGAATTGAAAGATGGCACTGAATCGCTTGAAGCTGAACTACAATTTAATTCTTATGAGCTGAAGGAGGAGGGAATCCTTTTTAAATACACCCTTACTAGTGATAGCCACACAATTAGCATCCAGGAAAAGCCAAGCTTGGTAGAGCAAGGTGATTCAATGAGCTTACTCAGAACATACGACATAACAGGCTTACCAAAAGAACTGACACTCAGTGCAGGAGGACAAACTGTAGTCGACGAATCGTCTGTGAAGACTTCGTATTTCATGACATCGATTCCAGAAAGGCCTGATGAAATCACCTCTGATAATGGAGCACAATATTGGCTAGATAAAAGTGGATGTACGACCTGTCATTATAGGAAAGACAAAATGATCGGGCCCAGTTATGTCGATATAGCGAATACATATGCTGGTGTTGATGAGGCACTGTCCTTACTCGTCTCTCGTGTAAAAAATGGGAGTGTTGGCGAATGGGGTGATGTATCTATGATAGCGCACCCTGATATTGATGAACCCGACTTAGAGAATATGATCAAGTATATTCTCTCCTTGCAAACTGTCCTGAGCAAAAAGAAACCAAAGCGAAAAATTAAAAACTATAAGGCAACAGAGAACTCAAAAGCAGGATTTGGAGCACCCGTAGTCGGTGTTCATCCAGCATATGATCTGATTACGATTAGACCGGATGATTTTAAACCAAGAGTGGGAGGGATGGCCTTTATGCCTGATGGTAGCCTTATTATAAGTACCTGGGATTCTATTGGTGGGATTTATAGATTATCGAACTTGGCTACAGATGATCCGAACGCTGTGAAGATTGAGCTGATTGCATCTGGCCTGGCCGAGCCACTTGGTTTGACCACAGTCGGTGAGGATATATACGTCTTACAAAAACATGAGTTGACCAAATTGATAGATCATGATCAAGATGACGTGATCGACGAATATGTATGTGTGAATAATCAATTCGGTGTCACTGCTGATTTTCATGAATTTTCATATGGACTTGTACATGTAAATGGACGCTTTTATGGTGGGCTGGGCTTAGCAATGAGACTGATGTCATCAGAACTGCAATTAGAAGATCGGGGGACGATATTCTCAGTGAGTAATCATAAGGACTTTGAAATTATAGCTCGAGGGTTGAGACAAACGAATGGGATCGGTGTAGGCCCAGATGGCTCAATCATTGTGACTGATAATCAAGGTCAGTGGGCCCCAGCTTGTAAATTAATTCAGATCGAGCCAGGCGCATTTTATGGTTGCCAACATGGTACTGGTGATCGTTACAAAGGCCAGTCTGAGACACCACCGGCGGTTTGGATGCCTCAAGATGAAATTGGCAATTCACCAGGCGAACCAATCCTTATGCAAGATGGTCCCTATGTTGGTCAAATGATCCATGGCGATGTGACCCATGGTGGTATTAAAAGAGTGTATTTGGAAAAACGAGGTGGTCATTATCAAGGATGCGTATTTCGATTTAGTCAAGGTCTAGAAGCGGGGATCAATCGACTGACTTATGGACCTGATGGTGCCTTGTATGCGGGTGGTGTTGGGATGAATGGTGGCTGGTCACATAAGGAGCGTCGGTTTGGCTTGCAAAAATTAAAGTACAACGCAAAGGTGCCTTTTGAAATGTTATCGATTAATTCTCGTCAAGATGGATTTGAGATTCAATTGACAAAGGCAATTACTGATGCCATACTCACGGATTTCAGTCTCATTAAGATTCATCAATGGTATTACCAAGCGACTGCCTCTTATGGTGGACCTAAATTGGGCTTAGAGGAGTTAGCTGTTAATAATATCATTATGTCAGCTGATCGTACAAAGTTGACATTACAGATTGATGGACTTAGAGAAGGACATGTCGTTTATTTTATGCTAAGTGATCAAATAAAAAGTACATCAGGTGAATCTCTCTGGTCGGGTGAAGCATGGTATACGCTAAATAAGTTTTAAATTAGTCATCTATGAAAGAAGCAAAATTGAATTGGTCACGCCGTGATTTTGTTAAACAATCATCAACCGCATTGGCGGCCTTACCTCTAAGCTCTTGTCTTACCAAACCCGAACAATTCATGAATACAGAGATATCAAAACCATTTAAGATTGCTAGTTATAACAGTAATTTTGATCGCGAACTATTAGCCAAGGCCTTTGGGTTTAAAGGAAGTGCCCAACGCGATTTATGGCAGACTGCGGCCCGACTCACAAGTGAAGAGGGACATACCGCAGTTGGGCTAGGCCTACAAAGCCCTTTGTGGTGTGATGCGCGTATGGCGGGTAAGCGATCTGAAAGCGGTGCCAATGCCATTATGTATGCCATGACCGAGCACGCCTTGCAAATGATAAAAGGACAGCAGTTTGAATCTCCCATGGCGATGCTCGATGACATCTTAGAAGAGCTTTTGGATTATGGGAAAGAGATTACGGGACAAGCAGATTTGAGAAAAACCTTTGCGTTAAATCCGTTAGTGCCAATCGATAATGCGGCATGGCTGCTTTATGCAAAACTTAATGGTCTCACCAATTTTGATCAACTCATCCCTGATCAATATCGACCGGGATTATCAGCTAGACACAAAAAAGTGGTCAGTATCCCTGCACTGACTTATGGTACACCGATAGAAGATATTAAGCAATTAGCTGATGCCGGATTTTTTATCATGAAAATTAAAATCGGCGCACCTGGTGATCAGCAGACAATGCTCGAAAAAGATAAAGCCTTTTTAAAAGGGATTCATGAAGCGATAGGTCATTATGAAACTGAGCATTCGCCTAATGGAAAAATACCTTACTACTTTGATGCAAATGGACGGTACGATAAGCACGAGACCTTGCAATCCTTTCTGGATTATGCTGAGCAGATTGGTGCACTAGATCAGATCGCTGTACTCGAAGAGCCTTTTGGAGAGCGCAACCAAGAGGATGTGCGTGAGATCGCATCACGCGGCCCACGAGTCGCAGCCGATGAGAGTGCGCACACAGTAGAGGAGACGCTGGCTCGAATCGAGCAAGGCTACACAGCCATCGCTGTTAAGTCGGTCGCCAAGACAATGAGCATGACGATCAAAATAGCCCAAGCTGCCTTCGAACATGATGTGCCATGCTTCTGCGCAGACCTTACTGTCAATCCGATTCTAGTCGAATGGAATAAAGTAGTCGCAGCCAGACTGCCCGCTTTCCCTGGTTGGGATATGGGTATGCAGGAAACGAATGGCTGGCAAAATTATAACGATTGGCCAGGCTTAATTAAGAAATATCATCCGATGGGAACTGCGGAATGGGTGATGAGTAAGGATGGTCTGTATGATACTGGGGACGGATTTTTTAAGCACAGTGGAGGGATTTTTGAGCCGATTCAATATTGGGAGGATCGGGTGTAATAGAAAATCAAAATCAAAATTAAAATCAAAAAACCGTGCCGTTGTTGGTCTCCGAACCAACGACATTCAAATTAAAATTA
Organism: uncultured Saprospiraceae bacterium; assembly: GCA_937959275.1. Lineage (GTDB taxonomy): Bacteria > Bacteroidota > Bacteroidia > Chitinophagales > Saprospiraceae > CALFUK01. The sequence goes on from CALGLU010000114.1 coordinate 26,745, forward strand.
AAATCAAAATCAAAATCAAAAAAGCAAGGCCGTTGTTGGTCTCCGAACCAACAACATTTACCCAGTTTGAAGAGAATAGTCCGACATTTTACTCAAAAAGACAAAAATGATCACGATTTCGCTATCACCATTTATAGTGATTTTCATACCTATTAGTAGTGAATTTGGAGGTAAATCAAGCCAAGTGTTCTTATTAATGGATTCAATCTTATAGTTTTATTAGCAGATAATGAGCCTTGCCGAGTTAGATGAATTAAACGAGAATATCATAATGTTAGCAGAGCTTATAGTGTATTTGCATCTCTTTAAAATGATAAGACTGTCTAAAATATAATGATATGAAAAAGATCACTTCTTTAATACTTTTTGCTCTTTCGGTTTACAATATCACGGCTCAAGATTTAATCGAGAGACTGCAGGATGGCTTTGTGACGCAAAGCTCTGTCATAACGACTGAAAGTTCGACACTTGCTCAGAAATTTATAAATACGGATATCAAAGATATGCCTGTTAAAGATTTTTTTGAACTAAAAACTGTAGATAATCAAAGGCAAGAAGACTTGAGAAAGAGTGTAGACAATGCGATCGTTTTTGATTTGAAACAATCGATATTTGAAGACTACACGAAAGCGCGACTCTATGAAGACCAGATGATTCTTCGTATTCCAGTGGACCAAGAACATTACTTTGATTTGATGTTAGAAAAGGGAGAAGTCTTAGATAAAAATTTTAGACTGGTGACGAGTGAAGGCGGACGGATTGATTATAAACCTGAAGGGGCATTTTACAATGGCATTATATTAGGCATGCCAGAGTCCTTTGCAACTGTTTCAATATCTGCTGATAAGATTGAGATTGTAGCATCAGATCCTTCTGGAAATTATGTAATTACAGAAATTAAAGGCTCTGAATCGGAGTACATTTTGTATAATCATTTCAAGCTTAAAGAAGAACCGAATTTTTCATGTGGAGTAAACGATGAAGGATTTGTTTTGCCAGACAACTTTGATCCAACTGTTGTCACTACAAAGAAAGCAGTCAGACGTAATGTCGAAGTTTACATTGAGGTAGACTATGATATTTATACTGATCATGGTAATAGTACAACAGCCACTATGAATTATGTACTGGACCTCTTTAGAGCATCAGTTAGCGTTTTTGAAAAAGAACAAATTTCGTTGAGATTAAATAAAGTACTTATTTGGACGACGAATAATGATCCGTTTAATGGGATTAATGATTTTGATGATTTTAGTGATGATCTTACAGACTGGGCATGTGATGGATTTAGTGGTGCGGATATAGCTCATTATATAGGTACGACTGAAGGTATTGGAGGTCTGGCAAATGGCATTGGTGAGTTTTGTGATCAGGAAGATGGAGGTATTTTTTGTGGTGATGATAATACAAGTCATTGTGCCTCTTTAGGTATGGATACGCCATTTATTGAATTAGATGGGACAGCTACATCTAATCTCGGTTATTCTGTACCAACATGGGAGCTCTATGTATTTTGTCATGAAATGGGTCATGTCTTTGGCTCTCCACATACGCATGCGTGCGCATGGAATGGGAATAGCACCCAAATTGATGACTGTGGGAATGTAGATGCGTTGAGTAATGGAGATTCAACGCCATCTTGTTTTAATTCTAGTAGTCCTATCATTCCATCGAATGGAGGGACAATTATGAGTTATTGCCACCTCAATACAGTGGATATAAATTTAAGCTTCGGATTCGGTTCTCAACCAGGAAGTTTAATCAGAAGTGTGATTAATAATAGTAGTTGCATTGGAACCTATGAATTGACTTGCCCTGAGGTACAAACAATTGAAAGTACAGTAGCCACAAATGGGACCTTTGATGCAAAAAAAGAAATCTTAATCCATGATGCAACGATCTCCGCTGGATTTGAGCCAACATTTACAGGAGGTGAAAAAGTAGATATTTATGGAGAATTTTCAGCTCCGGTAGGTGCTAATTTTAGAATAACGAATACAGGATGTAACTAAGTAATGAGTGAGATCAGACTAATCCAGACCTAACAAATCAACCGCATTTTGATAATAGACTTTGTGTAGAACATCCGCTGAAAGGGCTAAGCCGATTGACTTTTGATTTCTGATTTCGACAGAATCCGTGGTACTTAAATAGGTCCATAGTCGAGAGTAGTTCGTGTCGAGGTATTCTATTTCATTTTGCAGACCTTCACTTGTTACATCGCTTTGGAGTGAATTGTTGCCATAGTCAGTCCCGAATAAAATTCGATCTTGATAGCGTTCAAAAAATGCTTTTACTTGTTTAGAATCTTGCCCAGCCAAATCTCCAAATCGAGCTGCAGACTCTACATACATATTTGGAAACTTGTCAAGTCTCTCAGCAATCATTTGAACATCGTGTGACATGCTACCCATGTGCGCGCATAAGATGATTAGATCTGGATTTTGTTCAATCCAATAATCTCGTGCTGACATGATGGTTTCATAAGACGGGATTTCTGGATGCTTGAAGGCATGATATTCTGGATGTAAATTATAATAATTATAATGCGGATTATTAGGATCGTCAAGTGGACGCCAAGCTTGCACTGGTTCGCCGATGTGAGCAATGACAGGGATGTTTTGTGTCTTTAAGAAATCCCAAATCGGTTTAAGCCGGCTATCGTCAATTTGAATAAACTGCCCACTCATATCTTTTGTGACCATCCCAAAATTCTTCCAGACCTTTACCATTTTTGCGCCATCGTTAATCTCTTTTTTGAGCCGACTGATTTCCTGCTCTGCAAAATTAGGGTCATCTATATTAACGCCAATTAGCGAAGAACACAACCAAAATATTGAAGGATGGGATTTTTCTAGATCAATATATTTATCCCAACTTCTACTTACGCTCTCATCCTCTTCTATTGCCACATCAACTAAGACGGCTTGCATATTCCATTTTTCAAAAAAAGCAGAAAGGTCGTCTCGATCATATCGGAAATGAGAATGAACGTCTATTTTTTTAATTGACTGCAGAGACATAGGCTCATTAGGATTGCTTACAGAGTTTTTTTGTTCAGTTTGATTATTGCAAGAGATGAGACTTGTTACAGTGATTAATAAATAGATTAGGTTCTTCATGTGAATAGATTTGACACAAGAAGTTACTGAATATTTAATACTCGAAAGGAAGTGACTGGGTAATCTTTTTCATTTGGGCTATATACGTATAACACATAATTCCATTTAGCTTGCAAGAAGTCTCAAGAAAAATTCAACAATAGTACTACGAGACGACTTCGATCTATAGTAGAACAGAAGTCGGATTAGATGTATTGAATATTACAGGTATTCTCAATCTGAAGATCGAACATTAAAGGATCTACAGATGAGTTGATGTCATTTCGTCATATTTAAACCTGGCTATATGATTTTGGTGTTACAACACAACTCTGAATTCAGTAGTGCAATTATTCATAAAATAATTTTCATATGCTTCTAAAGATCCTTGGGTTAAGAAATTATAATATTCATCTAGACCGTCAATTTGAGTAAAACCATAAAAGAAAACTACATATGGTCGAGATGTCATTGTAAATATTTCTTCATCCCATGTAAAAGGTATCTTATCAATAAAGTCTTCTGGAATGGACGGGAAAATAAAGTTTTCTTCATAGCTGTCCATATAAATATTTAAAGAAATTGACAAATCATCTATAGTGTAAAGCTGAAAAACCCTAAATGCATCATAGTCAAAAGAAGCATTTGATATGGTAAAATCATAGATGGAGGCAAAATTTCCTTCAACATTATTTTTCAAAATGTCTTCGTCAGTTAAGGGTAACAGCATAGCATCGTTTGTAGTACATGACTTAAGCGATCTATATTTACTATCGACCAATTTTGTTCTAGCATTAGTTACATAATTCATACCTTTTAAAACAGATGGTATAGCAAGTCCAAAGACTGATGTTGGTAATATGAATTCTGCTACTTCATTATTAAAAACGGAGCCATTTTTTGCTCTACTTACAAATGGGTATATACCATCAGCAAATGTATTTGATACGAGATCAATAATTTCAGCATTCTGATCCAATTCTAAAATTGTATGTTCAAATCGAAGTGTGTCACCGTTGACTGATTTGTCATATTGTACAACTTGAGAATAGATCTTTTCTCTGTTATAATTACCTTCTGTCACAGGGTTGTATAGGACAATGCTATCAATGTCATTGACCCAAAGGCTCAGTTCTAACTCAAATTGTTTTGTGAAAAAATCTTCTCTAGGTCGCCCACTATCTGCTACTGTAATGTCTTCAAGGTTTGGCGCAGTGAGAGATCGTCCATATACATTTTCTGGAAAGGATGAAACTTCATCTTCTGGGATAGAAATGATAAGTGAAATTTGATTAAGATTATCCCCATTTCCATATGGATATGCATTATCAATTTCAGACTGTAAAGCTTTATAGCTTGAAGGTAAGGTTATGTTAGAAAAAGATTCAAAGGAATTGCTTTGACCCAATTTTAAAATGTTGACATTTGCTTCAGTTCCAGTATATGATTCTGGCCTCTTAATTTCTACAGATTCGTTTATCTGCAGATCATGATGTGATGAGTCAATTAATTTTCCGTCATTGTCAGTTAACCAAATTAGATAAGTGTCAAAAGAGCTATCATCCCTTTGATCTGAAGTTAGAGTAAATATAGTTTCTGGCTCTTGAGGCTCAATAATTTCTTCGTTAGGCATATTCTCTTCCATTGTATCATCTTCATCTTTTGAACAATGAGAAAATAAGACAAGTAGGGCTAATAAAAATAATATTTTATTCATACTATTAGGTGTTGTAAATTGTGTTTAGTAAAGCTTTAGTCGTTAAAGTATCGTTGTCTTACAGTAAAAAAAACGAAGGTAATAATAGTTTTCAATTTCCCTTATTCTGATGTGTATATTTAAGTGTTAAACTTGAGCGATGAGATTCTTATTCGGTCAGATAAGTTTTGGTCGCATGCGTTAGACTGGTTTCAAATGAGTCGTATCCCTTAAAGACCAATCTCAATTTCATCATTCACATGTATAAGTCCTAAATGTGCAGCCCTCGCATTCACCCCAAACATGATATGATTATCCTGGGCCCTATAACTAGCGAGAGTTTTTAATGGCTCCTTCAAAACCTCTCCTGTCACTTGGTTTGTGTTTACCATAATACAGCGACGACAGGGTTTGATCAACTCCAATGTGGCTTGAGGAGCGGACATTGTTTTAGCAATATCTTCCGAGTGTGGAGCGCAATCGTCTATGATCACATTTGCTCTAAACCTAGATTCATCGATTGGGGTTTCTAATTTTTCATTAAGGTGATCGACAGATGCCTGGCTCAAAACAAGTATCGGGTACCCATCTGCGAACTTTAAAGGTATCTGTACTTGTCCTCTTTCCTTATGCCTGCTAAAGGCCTCGCCAGCACCAACCAAGATCAGCTGTGTTTTCAGTTGGTCTGATAACCACTCATTGACTTGGTGGGAAACTTGGGATGCAGTCACTGCTGCGCCCCAGACATCGGTCTTAACTGTTTCAGTGGTCAACTCAGTAACTGAAATGCTTATACTTTCTTTTGATGTATTGTTACTGATGGTGAGTGATTGATCAATGACTGCTGCGCTGAAGTTGGTAAGCTGAGGGAGTTCTCGTTGTGTGACGAAGCTATGGTCTTTGTCGACGATCATCCAATGACGATCATATTCTAGGCCATAGTCTGTCAATTGCACTGAGCTCAAGACTTGGCGGCCTAATGATTTGATAGGGTAGCGATAAAGGGATTTTATATGTGGCATCTAGCTTGTCGTTTGAATTGATGTAAATATCGGGAATTTATTTTAGTGTTTGATTTGTGTGGCACAAGAAAGCCATGATTGAAAATAAGGGTAAGTGTGATATTATTATATGGTCATGTCAGTTGTCCCATCGGAACAAAATATTGTTTAGAAAAGCAGTTGCATAAACAGTTGATGCCATAGCTATGAAATAAGAATGCAAATAAATTCAAGTTACAGATTCAGATGTCATACTTAAAGGGAGGGCATGCATGTGGTTTGAGATTGGATTTCCAAAATTCAATACCAATGGGATAGATGAATTATATGGTAATGCCAGTTTTTACACTATTTTTAAGTCTGATAAAATAACGAATGTCGACAATTATCATAGATAGCGGTGGGACGAGTTCGGACTGGGCCATAGTGGAGAAGGAGAAGGCTGCTATTCAGTTTTCGACGGTAGGCATGAATCCGGTATCTGCAAATGTAAAGGCGATCGTACAGCAGGCAATACTGGAGCATAAGCTGACTAATATCGATCAAATCTATATGTACGGTGCAGGATGTTCTACGCGAGAGTTAAACCAGAAAGTTCGAGAGGGGCTTAGACTGATTGATGACGGCGCTGAGATCGTGATACATGTTGATTTATTGGGTGCTGCCTATGCCTTGTGTGGACCTGAGCCGGGCGTGATATCTATATTAGGGACGGGAAGTAATACAGCGGTGTTTGATGGGGAGGGATTTGTGCAGACGCTAAGCAGTGGTGGCTACTTGTTGGGAGACGAGGGGAGTGGCTTTGAGATAGGGAAGGCATTGATTATTCGATATCTGAGGGATGAGTTTTCGGAGCTTGAGACTGCTAAGATCCAGCAGCTATTAGGTGTTGAAAAAGCAGAACTCATTAATAAAGTATACGGTGCAGAGCGACCCAATCATCTGTTGGCTTCCTATGCTTCGGTTTTCAAAGAGTTATCCGGAGAGACAAGAGAGCAGATTTTAGGACCAATTTTCAGCAGGTTTATCGAAAAACGGCTGCTGCCATTTGGGGCTCATCTTGACAAAGGCCTATTTTTTTGTGGTTCAATTGCATTTCATTACCAAAAAGAACTCTCGGCTGCTTTGAATTCCGTTAATTTGCAAGCTTTAAAAATAATACCTAAACCAATAGAAGCTCTTATTCAATTTCATACCGAGTATCTATGAGTAAAAGAAAAATAAAACGAATTGGTGTGTTTACCTCTGGAGGTGATGCACCCGGCATGAATGCAGCTGTGAGAGCGGTTGTGCGGACAGCCATTTACCACAAATGTCAAGTTTTTGGAATCTATAATGGTTATGAAGGCATGATCAACGACGACATCAAAAAATTACAAAAGGGAGATGTGGCCAATATTATCCATCGAGGCGGCACCATCCTAAAGACTTCACGTAGTAAGGAGTTTATGGAGAAAACTGGCCGTGCTAAAGCGTACAAGAACCTCAAGAAGCATAAAATCGATGGCTGCATAGCGATCGGTGGTAATGGGACATTTACGGGTGGCCTTGTCTTTGAGAGTGAGCATGATATTCCATTTATTGGTGTGCCGGGCACAATCGATAATGATATATTCGGCACTGATTACACGATCGGTTATGATACGGCTATCAACACAGCTATTGAAGCCATAGATCGAATAAGAGATACCGCAGATTCGCATAGTCGCTTGTTCTTTATTGAAGTCATGGGGCGGCACGCTGGCTACATCGCTTTGAATACAGGCATTGGGAGTGGAGCAGGGTATACGTTCTTACCGGAAACGAAGAATACAATCGAAGATCTAGTCAGCTTCTTAGAAGGATCTCTATCTAGAAATAAGCTTTTTAATCTCATTATTGTTGCTGAGGGAAATAAAACTGGTAACGCCATGAAAATTTCTAAAAAGCTTAAGAAGATCAATGAGAAGTTTGATTCGCGTGTTACGATTATTGGGCACCTCCAGCGTGGAGGATCGCCGAGCGCGATGGATCGCGTTTTGGCGAGTCGATTTGGATATACAGCTGTGAATTCGCTGATTGCTGGAGAGAAAAATAAGGCTGTCGGAATCATAGACGGTGATATGGTACTCACTCCGTTTGATCAAGCGATTAACAAGGTCAAAGATATCGACGAAGAGTTAGTACGCATGGCAGAAATACTCGCTATGTAACATGGGCTTCAAACGTATCCATACACGACCCACTTATACTTCAAAAATATTCGAATTAGAATTTAGAGACTACCTTGATGATGAGCAACAACAGCATGATAACATTGCTGTTTTGCAATCTGCTGATGCAGCCAATGTCATTCCGATTACAAACGATAACAATGTGCTGCTAGTTAAGCAGTATAGGTTTGGGATTGAAGACTATACGATTGAAATCCCAGGAGGCTTGGTAGAAAAAGGAGAAGAGCAGCTATTGGGAGTTCAACGAGAGCTGTTAGAAGAGACTGGTTATCAAGCTGAGCGATGGGAATTTTTGGGTAGTGTGTATTCGAATCCTGTCTTTATCACAAGTGAAATCCATCACTATATAGCCTTCGGAGCAGTAAAAACAGATACGCAAAATTTGGATTTTGATGAAGAGATAGACCTGATAGAGATGCCAGTAAAGGAAGTCTTAGCGAAGTTGGAAGACGGCTTTTTTAAGCATCCGCATACGGTTAGTGCTTTGAATTTGGGAAGGAGGTTTTTGAAGTGTTGAGTTTTGAAGTGTTGAGTTTTGAGTGTTGGGTGTTGAGTGAAACATTTCTAGAAAACTGAACATCCTAGAATATACTCAATTTAGTGTTTGTAGCTGTAGCTAAGCGGAAGTTTAATACAGCACGAAGTGATCGTTGGTGAGAATGTAGCGATACTTGCAAATACTCTGTAAATAACAACAAATACGACTTAGACTAGATCGGATATACAATTGGCTGAACCACAAGTAACTTCTCAAGTAACTTCGACTAAACGTTACTTATGAAACTTACATGTATCTTGATCTTTTTAACTATTGGATTAATGAAGGCGCATACTCAAACATTCACCCTAAGTGAAGTAGCGCCATTTCATATTATTGAAGTAGATGGAAAAACACAGATAGCTAATTTTATTCAAAATCTATATTTAATTAAAGATGGGGTAGATACAATTGCTAGCTATAGAATTAATATTGAAGATCAAGAGTTAGCTAAATCAATAACCACAACTGACTTAGAGGAACTTGAAGGCATCAAGGCAAAATTAAAAGTTGAGCTTACTAGTACTGCATGCTGCTTATCAATTGAAACGTATTACTATTTGATTACTCATGATGATAGAATCATAGCTTTTAATGAAATATATAATAGAGCATGTGATGGTAATGATCCTAAATACGATCTGATTTTCCCATCAGATACTTTTGGACAAGAGAATTCTATTTATTTGGGCCGTATCATTTATGACCGGCAAAGTGATTATTCAAATCCAATAATTAGCTTTGTTGAACGAATCACTGAAGTATATCCAAACTACTTAAGCAAAAGCTGAGACAGCATGCCTAAAGCACCACAGAGCGACCCACTCAACACCCAACACCCAATACACAAAACTCAACACCATGATGCGCCCAAAAGAAGCATCACACATCACACCTTCCCATCCCACATCAAAAACGCCTTCAAAAAGGGCTCTAATTCGCCATTCAAAACAGCATCCGTGTTATTCGTCGAATGATTAGTCCGATGATCTTTCACCCGACGATCATCTAATACATAGGAGCGGATTTGTGAGCCCCACTCATTTTTCATTTTGCCCGCTTCCACTTCCGTTTTTTCGGCCATTTGGCGTTCGATTTCTAATTGGTAGAGGCGAGATTTTAGCATCTGTATAGCTTTATCGCGGTTGAGATGTTGGGAGCGCTCGGCTTGACATTCGACGACGAGGCCTGAAGGCAGGTGTCGGAGTCTAACTGCTGATTCTGTCTTATTGACATGCTGACCACCTGCACCACTAGATCTAAATGTATCCCAATCTAAGTCTGCAGGATTCACTTCTATCTCAATACTGTCATCGACTAATGGATGCACAAACACTGACGCAAATGAAGTCATCCGCTTGCCTTGCGAGTTAAATGGACTGACACGCACGAGGCGATGTACGCCATTCTCACCTTTCAGCAAGCCATAGGCAAAATCACCTTTCAGCTCCAGCTCGACACTCCGCACGCCAGCGACATCTCCATTTACCCGATTGAGTTCTTTGACTTTGTATTTGCTTTTTTCGCCGTGCATCAGATACATACGATACAGCATCTCCGCCCAATCGCAGGCTTCCGTCCCACCAGCACCAGCATTAATTTCGATGATGCAAGACAACTCATCTTCAGGTCGATTTAGGGTAGACCTAAACTCCACATCATCAACAATGGCTACGACCTTAGTATATTTAAGATCAATCTCTTCTTCCGAGACATCTCCTTCTTTATAAAACTCAAACAAGACTTCGAGATCATCAATCTGAGTTTCTACAGCAGTATACTTCTTTACCCAGTTTTTATTGGAATTCAATTCCTTCAATACCAGTTCTGCTTCCTTGGGTTTGTTCCAGAAATTCGGATCTAAACTTTGTTGTTCCTTGTCTTCTATGATTAACAGTCGTCTACCGACGTCAAAGATACCTCCTCAGGTCCGATAGTCTGTCTTTCAGCTCTTTTAGCTGCTCTATAGTCATATCCTTTCTTTAATGAAAATAAAATTAAAACTCTTTATCAAATATAGTCGATAGTTTATTGTCCATGGTCGATAGATTGGAGATCAAAATCAAAACACTTTTTCGTTATCAATACTCCGCTTCACATTCCCAACTCCCAACTTCCAACTCCCATCTCCCAACTTCCAACTTCCAACTTCACACTATCTACTTACCTTGAAATGCATATTTGCAATTTTTATAGTCGATAGTCTATTGTCCATGGTCGATAGATTGGAGATCACATTCCCAACTTCACACTATCTACTATCTACTATCTACTTACCTTGGAATGCATATTTTGTTCAACTCAACACTCAACACCCAAAACTCAACATTCTAAAGCGAAAACCTTCGCTTTAGTTCACTTCCTCTATCTCCACATAAAACACAAGATCCTCATTAGGTCCAATATTCGGTGGAGAGCCCATCTCACCATAGGCTAGGTCTGATGGTATAAAGATCATCGCTTTTGTACCTTCTTTGAAGAATGGAAATGCTTTGTCCCATCCTTGGATCACGCCACCTGCACCCACATTGACTGGATAGCCTCTACCTCTCTTAAAGGAGTTATCAAAACTTTCGCCGTTTAATTTTGCGCCATAATATTGTGCTACAGCGACAGTCCCGTTTTCAGCATTGGCACCTGCACCTTCTTCTAAGATCAAATACTTCAATTCTCCCTCAGCTGTTTGTAATTCATTATCAAGCTGACCATCATTATATTTTTTAATCAATGAGCTGACTAATTCAGCAACTTCACCTTCTCTTGCTTGTAGTTGTTGAGCGATGACTTCTGCCGCCGCTCGTTCTTTATCCGCACGCTCTTGATACGTCGCCTCGTCAACGGCTTCAGTAATCACAACCTTGTATTCAATATGCTTGATGTCACTGAATTGAGGAGGTAGATTAGGGATGGAATCTTTTGGTAAGATAATCCCAACGCTATCACCTACAGAACACAACTTGATCACATCCATGATTGGATTAGGAGGCATGGCTGGATCATCTTCTAGTGGTATCAAGGTAATCGGTTGGTTTGGATTTTTTCTAGTTGACTGCAATAAGCTATCACGATCATTGAAGATGTCCAAATAATAATAAACATATTGTCCAGGCTGAACGATCTCAGTCGAGCTGTCCTTATAGAATTTATATTGGTAGCCGCTATCAGTCATTTTTAATGATGAGGATTCTGAGCATGACACGATGATCATACACGAGGCCAGTAGAATTACGATATAATTACGCATGGTTAAATTAATTATGATGTTTTTTTATTCACTTCTGGTTATAGACAGGCACATAATCGGGTAGATGCTCCTTTATTTTACGAACAGCCTTGCCGACGCTTCCATACATATAGCCACCCGATGCATTCTTATGACCTCCGCCATTAAAATGATCTCTGGCCAAAGCCTGCACGGAGATATCTCCTTTTGATCTAAATGAAAATTTGATAATTTTTGCTTGTTGACGCACAAAGATCGCTACATCGACTTGCTTGACCATCAGCATGTAGTTAACGATACCTTCTGTATCACCACGGATGATATCAAAATCTTCATAGTCTTGCAAGCTTAACGAAATGATACCAGTCCTGTATTCAGGAAGTAGCTCCATCCGATTATTGAGACAGTGTCCCAGCAGTCGAAGTTGCTTTTCCGTCATGCTGTTGAATATCTTATCTTGCAAGTAGTAATCGTCGACTCCTCTTGCCTTTAGATCTCCAGCAGCGTAATAGGTGTTTTTATTTGTGTTGTGTCTAAATGAACCTGTATCTGTCAGAATACCCGTCATAATCGCCTCACCAATCTCCAAGTCGATCAGATGTTCAGTACTTGTCTCCTTGATATAATTATAAATGAGCTCTGCTGTAGAACTGACTTCGGTTATCGAAATACCATGTGTATAAAATGGCTCAGGATCAATATGATGATCAATCATGACAATCGTACTGTCCGTATCTTTCACGATCCGACCGACTTTGTCAATGCGCTCGAGCGAATTGAAATCTAGACACATAATGACATTGGATCGCTCGATTCGAGATTTTGCCTCTTCTGGTTCTAAATCATAGATCAATACATCATCAATCCCTTTTAAAAAGCCAAATACATCTGGATATTCACTCGGCATGATGATGTGGACAGTATGGTTCTGCTTTCTTAGCAATCCTGCGAGTGCCAAAGACGAGCCAATCGCATCCCCATCAGGGTTGCGATGTGAGATAATGCACACCTCTTTTGGGAGGCTCAATAATTCTGCTATTTGTTTGGTATCATTCACGATTCTGTCTGCGAAGGTGGTAAAATAAATTTAAACTTCCGAAACTAAGTAATAATCTTATTTTTGCAACTTAAAAATATATGACTATGGCTGGAAACAGAACGTTTACAATGATCAAGCCTGATGCTGTTAAAGCAGGGCACTCAGGAGCAATTCTTAATAAAATAAATGAAGGAGGATTCCGCATCGTTGCATTGAAAAAAACGAAATTATCTGCTGAGAAAGCAGGTGAATTTTATGCAGTTCACAAAGAACGACCCTTTTACGGCGAACTTGTTGAATTTATGTCTTCTGGACCTATAATCGCAGCGATTTTAGAAAAAGACAATGCGATCGAAGATTTCAGAACACTAATTGGTGCGACGAACCCTGCTGAGGCAGCTCCTGGTACGATTAGAGCGCTTTATGCGACGAGTATTGGTGAGAATGCTGTACATGGCGCTGATAGCGATGAGAATGCGCTAATTGAAGGTAATTTTCATTTTGCTGGAACAGACATGTTTTAGGATAATGACCTAGGTAGAGTAGAGACAAGGCATGCCCTGTCTCTACTCTATCTACAATTAAAACTTTACTAAGGTCACTCCTTCACCTCCTTGTGCATCTGGTGGAGAACTAACTTCTCTTACATCTTTGTATTCTTTTAGCTTTTCACGTGCTGCACGACGGAGCACTCCACTACCGGTACCATGGATGATTTCAAGATGTGTGCTATTTGACATCAAAGCATTGTCTAAAAATTCTTCCAACATCAAAAGGGCTTCTGAGCGTCGATAGCCACGAATGTCGAGTTTACTCGTAATGGTAGATGTATCTGTTTGTAAGTAGGTGTTGATTCTCTTTTTTTGGTTGATTTCAAGCGGTTGTGCTATTTTGACGCATTCGGCTAGAGCGGCGGTGATCTCCATATTGCCCGTTTGGATGACCGCATCCTTCTTTTTAATTTTCACTAAGACACCGATCAATGAGCCGTTTCTAGTTTTGACGTGGTCGCCTACTTTTGGTACTTCATTGCTAGGTATATGATCAAAGATTTCTTCATTGAGTTGTGTGACAGTTTTTTCTACTACCTTTTGTTCGACCTTTGCTTTCTTAAGCTCTTCTTTCGCCCTCTCGAGATTTTGGTTTTCACGCAGTTCTTTGACTAGCTTTTCGAGTTGGCGCTTGTCTTGAATTTTATCATTGACTTCAAATTCTTTCTTTTCCTTTCTGAATTTTTTGCGTTTGACTTCCATCTCACGCTGCATGTTGTGATATGACTTTGTCAACCGATCAAGTGTTTTTTCTTTTGATGTAATGGATTCGAGCTGATCATTTAATTGTTTTTGTTGGGATTGTAGATCGTTGATCAGCTTATCCATAGCACGTAGATTCGTACCTGCATTTTTCTTGGCGAAATGGAGTAGTTTTTTAGGTAGACCTACTTTCTCAGCTATTTCAAAGGCAAAGGAACTACCTGGCTTGCCGACAATGAGTTCGTAGGTTGGCTGTAGTTTTTCTTGATCAAAGTGCATAGCTCCATTCACGATGCCTTTTGTCTTGTAAGCGAAAACTTTTAGATTCGAATAGTGTGTCGTGATGACAGCATATATCTTTAGCTTATTGAGCTCAAATAGGATAGATTGAGCGATAGATCCTCCCATTTTAGGATCTGTGCCCGAGCCAAACTCATCAATTAAAATAAGACTTCTTTCGTTGCCGTGATCAAGAAAGGCCTTCATGTTTTTGAGTCGACTACTGTACGTACTTAGATCATCTTCAAGGGATTGTTGATCGCCGATATCGCAACACAGCTGTTCATATAGCCCGATTTCTGTATCTGGATGTACGGGGACTAGACAAGCTATTTGTACCATGAGTTGGATTAAACCAACGGTCTTAAGACTCACCGACTTGCCACCTGCATTTGGTCCTGAAATTAGGAAAATGCGATTATTGGTTGTCATTTCTAATGTCAGCGGCACAGTCTTTATGCCTAGCTTTTGGTTTTTTAATAACAGTAAGGGATGATAGGCTTCTATCAGTTTAAAGCAAGGGGTATCTACGATTTTAGGTCTGTTAGCATCTAGACTCACGGCTAATTTTGCTTTTGCGCGAATCACATCTAGCTCAGTCAGAATGTCCTGATATTGTTGGATCAGAGGTCCATAGTTACGCAGAGATGTACAGAGCTCCTTAAGTATTTTATAAATTTCTTTTCGCTTATCAAGCTCGAGTTCCATGATCTCGTTATTGATAAGCACGACTGATTCTGGTTCGATAAAACTCGTCTTACCGGTACCAGATTCATCATGGATAATGCCCTTTATTTTACGCTTGTATTCCGACGGTATCGAGAGGACGCGTCTGCCATTACGATAACTTTCTTCAGATTGGGATAAGACACCCTGTTGTTTGTATTTGGATAGAATGGTATTAAATTCTTTGAAGACTTGTTGTTCCTTCGACCGAATGGCCTTTACGATTTTATGCAATTCAGGACTTGCATTATCCTTAACCTGGCCTTCTTCATTGAGGACATTTGGTATGATCTTATTTAACTGAGCAGGCTTTTCTGCATAATCGAAAAGGGTGAAGAGCTTTGGTGCCTTTGTCTTTTTCTCTGTCATGAAAAAAGCATCGATCTCAAAGACTGTCGTTATAATCTGATGGATTTCTCGGATATCATCTAATTCAAGGACATAGCCATTTGTGGATAGGGCTTTGAGTGCCTTAGAAATGTCTCTATAAAAGGCGATCGGTAGATCTTCAGCCACATCGAGAAATGATTTGTATTCTGCGACGAGATCGAGTTGGAGATTAAGAATTTCTGGTATATGGTAAAATTCTTGCTCCTCAATGGCTAGAGAAGCGGGCTCAGCGATACAGTAACTTTGTATTAAGGCGATGACCTTTTCAAATTCAATGCTCAGGTGGGCATCTGCCGGAATGAAATTCATTATGATGGATTAATCCTCAAAATTAACAAACAAAACCTTTTTATATTGTGCCTTTTTTAATTGACTTCACTGAAAGCAACATAAATGGCAGGGAATAGTTACGGTACATTGTTTAGAATTTCGACATTTGGCGAGTCTCATGGAGCCGGCATCGGCGTTGTCATAGATGGTTGTCCGCCGGGTATTGAGATCGATATGGATTTTATTCAGTCCGAACTTGATCGTCGTCGGCCAGGTCAATCAGCGATTGTCACACAGCGAAAAGAAGCAGATGTTGTTGATATACAGTCAGGCATTTTTGAAGGGCTTTCAACTGGTACACCGATCAGTTTGTATATTAAGAATAAGGATCAGAAGTCTAAAGATTACTCTCACATAGCAGATAAATTTAGGCCCTCACATGCAGATTACACCTATGCTGCGAAGTATGGGGTACGTGATTATCGTGGTGGTGGTCGCTCTTCAGCAAGAGAGACAGCGGCGCGTGTTGCAGCGGGGGCGATCGCAAAGACAATCCTGTATGCTCATGGGATTAAGATTAATGCTTATGTCTCGCAGGTGGGTACGCTGGAGTTAGCAAAGGATTATACAACATTGGATTTGAGTCTTACAGAGTCTAATATCGTTCGTTGTCCAGACGCAGAGATGGCTGAGCAGATGATTGATTATATCAAGGATATTCGTAAGCAAGGAGATACTGTGGGTGGCATGGTGTCTTGTGTAATTGCTGGATGTCCGGTCGGATTGGGTGAGCCTGTTTTTGATAAGCTTCATGCTGAGCTAGGGAAGGCGATGCTGAGCATTAATGCTGTGAAAGGCTTTGAGTATGGCTCTGGGTTTAGATCCTTAGCGATGAAGGGGAGTGAGCACAATGATATATTTCAGAAAGCAGAAGATGGTTCGATTCATACGTCGACTAATTTTTCTGGAGGTGTGCAGGGTGGTATCTCAAATGGTATGGACATTTATTTTAATGTTGCCTTCAAGCCAGTGGCAACTATTATGCAAGATCAGGAATCGATTGATAAAGAGGGAAATGAGGCTGTTGTGACAGGGAAGGGTAGACATGACCCTTGTGTTGTGCCAAGAGCAGTGCCAATAGTCGAAGCGATGGCAGCACTTGTCATTGTTGACTTTATATTGCGACAAAAGGCAAATTAGAGACTATTCGTAAAGGATAGTTCAAGATTTCTAGAGCTGTTATGTCACGTTTTTCTAATCTGCAGCTTCTACTACATGTATTGTCGTCCTAACAGAATTGTTCAGTAATGCAGTCCATTTTATGATGCTGTATGTACAATTCTGAGTTTGAATGGTCCTCTTACATCCTTATATCTTATTTGTTTTGGCAAATAGAATAGTACCACAAAAGTGGTATTCGAATAAATTATTTGTTATAATGTGTCACGTTTTAGTGTTTATGACCTTATAGTCATGTATTGGTTTGACTAATAAATACCCTACGATGCATCTTAAACTATTACTGATCTGTTCTATATGTTGCCTGTTAAACACAACATATGCCCAATATGAAAACTCCTTTGATGGTCAAACATATATTGTCCGATGGGCTTCAGGAACAGATGATCAAATAAAACAGGAATATTTAGCACTTTATCGTTCTGAGATTTTGTGTGAGATGAATTTTGATGGACGACAGTTTGCTTGGTTAGAGTTCGTGGATACGTTCCCACAGCCAATAGGCCCAGATCTTAACACCTTTCAGACAATACAAAATGCGGTTGGACATATAGGAATAACAGGAGGCGTGATTGGCTCTCAAAGCCCTCCTGTCGTAGATGGCTCTTCTCTTGATTACACTTCAGATCACACGAATACAACTGAAACAACAGCTGAAAACTGTTCCTCAGCTTATGATTTAACGATTCCATTTGGAGATAATCCTGTCAAATTATTCAATCTTGATACTGGTGTCGAGATGCCCATTGATGATAGTTCAGATCCTAATTTAGGCTTAGATTTTTCAGGTAGTATCAATTGCGGCAATGATACTCTTTTCAACCTACCAATATGTATGGATAATAATGGCCATGGTACACATGGTGCTGGTATTCAAATGTCTTTATTTAATAAAAGTATCGCAAACTTTGGCGAAAGCAATCCAGTAGATGTCATTTCATATCGAGTTTTTGATGATAATGGCGTCGGTAATCTTGGTGCTATTTTGTGTGCCTTAGATGATATAATGACTTACCCTTGTCCGAGAAAAATTGTCAACTGTAGTTTTAGTTTTATTTCTGATGGTACCATACAAGTTTTTGATCCTCTTAAATTAGCTTTTATGAGTATGGCTAACGCAAATATATTTTCTGTAGTTGCTGCAGGCAATGATAGTACGGAGGTGTCTCAAAATTTTATGCCCTTGCCCTTAGGGTATTTTAGTGAAGGTATTTACCCAGTAAATATTTTATCTAGTACAATCGGTGTAGGCGGTACGGCCTGTGATTTATCGCCGGCAGAATACAGTAATTTTTCGAATAGAGATGTCGATATTTCTACAATCGGAGTTTTCCCAGGGCCTGACTTAGAAGATGGCCCACTTGCTGGAATCACTTATTATGAAGGGACTTCACAAGCTACATTTGCAAGTTCGGCAGTCGCTGCTATGCTCATGAGTCATCAGCCAGTAGTGGATTTAATCAATTTAAAATGCTCGATGATCAGAGGTTCTGTTTATGACCCCTTATTCATGCAACATAATGTGGCATCAGGCATACTTTCAGCATCCGCTTCACTATTATTGTTAAATAGTGGTTGTGTAGATCAAGAAGAATGTCAAGCGCTGAATGTGGTTACAGGAAAAATTGGAGATGGACATTATAAAAGCGCTGGCGAATTACATTCTAATGGATATATGCAAAGTGATGCAGTCCTTTTTACAGCAGAATCATCTGTTACACTTATGCCGGGTTTTCAGGCTATGCCTAATATTCAATTTCACGCCTATATTGAAGTTTGTAATTAGATAATTTCATTTTCAATCAATTGTTTGCTTTAATACCATTGAGTAAATCATCTATTAAAATACTCTAGCAGAGACAGATTTGATTACTTTTAAAGAATGACAAGGCAACTATTTTTGCTAGCAACAATACTTTGTTTACTGTTGAAGCCTATCTACAGTACTTGTCAGTTGATACCTGTAGTTTCTGAAGATTTGTTTGTGTCTATTGAAAAAACAAATGGAGAAAATGTTAAGAACAGGAAATATAGTGAGAATATTAAATTTCTTGAAAGCATAATTGATTCAGAAGAATACACCGAATTGAATTGTTATGAAAGGGCCATGGTCTATCACATGCTTGGTTTATCTTATTATTATATAGCTAATTACAAGAAGGTATTTGAATTGTATTCCAATGTTGCCATTCCACTCTGGGAGACATGTGACAATTATGATGAGGTCAGACAAGCAAACACTAATTTTACGGCTGCGATGGCTGCTCAATCTTTAGAAAGATTTGATGAAGGATTACCCTATTTAAATAAATCCCTGCGTCTGTATGATTCGAATCCTGATTATCCTGTTTATAAATTAGGGGTAAAGTATAGAGGAGCAGGTGTATTCCATTCTAAGGCAGGAGACTATGAACTTGCAGAAGTTCTGTATTTAAAAGCAATTTCGCTCTTTAAACAAGCCAATTCAAAGTTTGAGATAAGCGATATTTATAATGATTTAGGTCTCCTATACGAGGAGCTGCAAAATTATCAACAGTCGATCATTTATCTGAAAAAGAGTTTTGATACGGACGAAAGACTCCAGGTAAGGAGTGCATTTAATTTGGCCGATATTTATCTTGAATATTTAAATGATATTGAAAAATCCAGCAAGTATGGTCAGATTGCATATGATAAAGCGATCGAAACAGGTGACTACGGCTTTATAGTTAATGCGAACAACATCAAAGGACGTATTGAATATAAAAAGGAAAACTACGAACAATCAATTCAATTTTACAATCAAGGCTTACAACTCTGTGATTCTATTATTCAAAATAACCCCAACATCAGAGTACGCGCTAATTTGCATTTACATAAAGCTGAATCGTTTTTAGAACTCGATAAGCTTAGTGCCTCGAATATTGAATTAGAGAAGGCAATATCTTTAATTGTACCTAATCAATCGAATACCGAGACTGCCCTCAAAATTAATGATGCGATTATTCGACATAAAAATGATTTAATAGAGCTCTTATCTTTCAAGGCAGATTTAATATTAAATAAAAACACCACCATCACTTCAGACCAGGACAGTGATTCTGGCTTAGGACTATATCTTAAGATCGATAGTTTATTCCAATTGAGTCTATCTGACATCAGCTTAAATAATAGCCAAATTCAGGCTTCAGGTAGAATGACTGTGTATTACGAAAAGGCAATTAGTCGTCATTTAAAACAATTCAAACGAACGAATGACATACAGTACTTTCATTCAGCTTATTATTTTTCTTCTCAATTAAAAGCATTGATTTTGAGAAATACTTTGCGTGAAAATAAGAAGCTTAATGATGAAGATGAGAAACAATTACGAGATATGAATTCTCATCTCAGTTCTTTGCTAGTCGACTACTCACAGCTTGGTGATCAAAAAGACTCAATATCAACAGAGATAATTAAAACCCAACGAGACATTTACGAATTTGAAGAAAAGATAGAATTAACGTATAGCAATGGCTTGAATGTTTTTGCAGAGAACAACATGAAGAGTGTAGAAACAATTCAAAGTCGATTACAAACAGATGAGCTTGTCGTCGAGTATTTCGTAGGTGCTGAAAATCTATATGCATTTGCCATCAGTAAAACACAAGTTGAATTTGCTGAGATAGCATTGACAAATCAAACGATTGAATTGATAAGCAACTTTATTCAATCTTGCCAAGATCCTCAAAAACAATCGATCACTGATGTGCGCCGTGACAGCAAAGCACTGTATGATTTATTACTGTCTCCTTTATTGACAGATTTGCATAATCAGTATGCCCAACTCATCATTATACCAGATGGTCTACTACATGCTCTTCCTTATGATGCATTGTCGATTGATCAGTCTAAGTATCTGCTGCAAGAGTATAATGTAGTATACACCTATTCACATAATTTATATTTTGAAGTTGGCACGAATAAGAAAGCAGAATCTTATGTTGGCTTTGGTCCCCAGTACTCAGCTGAGTTAAGCCATAAATTAAGAGAACTGAATCTGCTTGACTCTACCGAAAGGCTTTCTGATTTAAATATGGGAGTTAATGAAATAAAAGAGTCTGCTTCTTATTACTCCCGACAATCAGTATATACAGAAGGTCAAGCGACTAAATCAAACTTTATGGCAATTGCAGATGCATTCGATATTCTGCATTTATCCATGCACGGTCTCGTGGATTATCAAGTACCCGATAATTCAAGTTTGATCTTTTATGATGGTGATGATGATTTTGTTTTAAAATCGACAGACATAACAGCTCTTGATTTGGAGAGTGATTTAGTCATTTTAAGTTCTTGTCATTCTGCAGCAGGAGCGATTACTAAGGGCGAAGGTGTTCAAGGCTTAAGTCGAGCATTTATATTAGCAGGCTCTTCTTCAGTCATGTCCTCCTTGTGGAATGCTTCTGAATATTCTTCATTAGAAATATTACCCTCGTTCTTTCAAAAGTTTACTTCAGGGACATCAAAATCTATTTCCTTAAGAGAATCAAAAATCGAATATCTGGCTAATGCTAGACCCAGCTTACAGCATCCCTTCTATTGGGCAAACTATATTTTACTGACTCATAATGAACATACGGGCCAAGCTAAATCCTTTATGATATTTATTCTATTGGCCAGCCTCTTCTTGCTTGCTTTAGTCTGGTTTTTCACAAGGAGGTCCAAATAATTCTACATTTCTCAATACTTCCTGTCACACATTTCAGATTCTAGTCTTATAGTATTAAATCCATACCCATTGTGTTTATTTAAAGTCTCTTGTATCCATTAATTTTAATCTTAAATTATGAAGTACTTCTTAGTTGTTTGTCTAGTTCTCTGCTACACTTTGTCTCATGCGCAATATGACTATGGACTTATTTTAGAAAATGATGCAAAAATAGAAGGCAAATTGAATCTCAATTCTGGCGTTAATTCGATATTTATTGGACAGAATGCTGGTTTTAATGATGACGGAAGTGATAATAAAAATACATTTATAGGATTTCTCGCTGGGCAAAATAACATTGATGGCGATAGAAATGTTTTTGTTGGCAGTTTCGCAGGTCGTAATAATACGAGTGGTCATTCAAATGTTTTCTTAGGTGACTTATCTGGTAATGAAAATGTAACAGGTTTCACAAATGTCTTTGTTGGGACTGAGTCTGGAAGAAAAAATACAACGGGTATTGAAAATGTATTTTTGGGCCAAAAAGCAGGGCAATCCAATATTGAAGGGAATAATAATGTTTTTGTTGGGAATGACGCGGGAAGATTGAATGATACAGGATCATTTAATACCTTCCTTGGTTCACAGACGGGCTATAATACAAGAAAAGGAGAAAAGAATACCTTTTTAGGTTATCGTTCTGGTGTCAATAATACGGAAGGCAGTAGGAATGTATTTATTGGCTATGATGTCGGTTCGAACGAATTAAGCTCTCATAAGCTTTACATAGACAATTCAGACACGGACAGGCCACTAATCTGGGGCGATTTTCATGAAAATGATATCGCTATTAATGGCACAATTACAATCACCGAAACTGCTAAGTTGAGGCCAATGGAACAACCGAGCACCTGTAATACGATAGAAGAAGTAGGCGTGATGTATTTTGATAGCGAACAAGACAGAGTCTTAGTATGTACCAGGGGTAGTGGATGGAGGCCGATGAATTAATGTTGTTAGTCGCAAGACCAACAACGGCGGGATACTAGTGGTCTGTCAAGTATATATTGACTTGTTGAATTTGAGTGTAGTTTGTGCATGAACTAGGCGCAGGTTCGGTCTGATAGCCCAGTGTCTCAAGCACTAAATAAATGGCTGTATTAAAGCAGTTGTTTTGCGTCTACTCAAGGCACAGGTTCGCTTTGATAGCCTTAGCTATCAAGGCCGGTTCTGTAACGCCAAGAAGGCGGAAAAGAACAATTTAATATGGCTGTATATTTAGTTCTTGAGGCACTAATTATCAAGGCCGGTTCTGTAACGACGTACTGTGCAAAATACGCCAAAAGCACTAGTCAGTTATGTCTTGACAGAGCACTATAATAATAACATGCCCTGTTGGTGTTGTCACCAACACGTTTATTGCTATGTCACTTTATAAGGCTAGACTTCAACTGCTCCCCAACAGCAATATCACTAACCTGCATCCGCCCACGATCTCCTGACAAAAATATATCACCATACTGCTGATAATTCTTCCAAGGAATTTTAAATCGAGCTTCCTCATCAGCAGCATTTGTATAAAAATCCCACTGAATAATATGCCGGCTATTCTTATCTACATAGATATGGTACTTGTTTTGAGGCGTAACGCCAACCTTGTCAAATTTGAGTTCCAAGACATCTGCAATGACACTGTCTTCTGTTTTGCTATCCCCCAAATAATCTAGGCTAACACCCGAATCCTGTAATTTGAATGGCAAGACAAGCCAATACGAATCATTGACCCACCATTCATAGCCTTTTTGTAAGTATTTATCCAAACTGTCCTGCTGCATGGTCTCTTTGCCATCTATCCAAACTTTGCCAGTCTTCGTGTGTAAATTCATTTTTACATCAATGGGTGATTTTAAGCCCTTGATTGATACATCACCTGTGTGTTTGTCCCATACATGTTCTCGAGATCCAAAGAAATTCCAACCAATATAACGAGTCTTATCCCAAGCAGATTTGCCGCCTGATGCCGTCACAACTTGATTTGCAATATCAATCGCGATTGGGTTAGAACCGGCAAGATTGAATCCTGGAGACCTTAAAATGGATGTCTTTGCAGTGTTGCATCCAGCAAAAAGACACACACAAAACAGAAAGAAATAAAGGGAAGACTTCATAAAAGCAGAATTTAAATATGAAGATGGGTATATTTGCGACTGTATTCATAAATTTTAACAAATGTTTGAAAGTTTAAACGAGCGATTGGACTCCGCCTTCAAGAATCTTAAGGGTGAAGGGAAGTTAACAGAGATAAACATCGCCCAATCGATTAAGGAGATAAGAAGAGCACTTGTAAGTGCAGATGTCAATTATAAGATAGCCAAAGAGTTTACCGATAAGGTAAAAGACAAAGCGATGGGCTCTGAAAATGTGCTCAATTCGGTCAAGCCAGGTGAATTGATGGTGAAGATCGTCATGGATGAAATGGTAGAGCTGATGGGCGGCCAGACAGCTGGCATCAATGTCAAAGGAAAGCCAGGGGTTGTCTTAATTTCAGGCCTGCAGGGTTCGGGTAAAACAACGTTTAGTGGTAAACTGGCAAAGTACCTTAAGGAAAAGAAGAATATGAAGCCTCTGATGGTCGCTTGCGATGTCTATCGGCCCGCAGCGATTGATCAATTGACTGTGTTAGCAGAATCAATCGGCGTCAAGATTTATAAAGAAGTAGACAATAAAAATCCAGTCGAAATTGCTCAAAATGCGATCGCTCATGCGCTTGAGCAAAGTTGCGATGTAGTCATTGTCGATACAGCCGGACGATTGGCTGTTGATGAAGAGATGATGAACGAGATTCAGGCGATCAAAGATGGTATCGATCCTACAGAGACTTTATTTGTCGTGGATTCTATGACAGGACAAGATGCTGTCAATACAGCTAAGGCTTTTAACGAACGGATTAATTACGATGGTGTCGTTTTAACAAAATTAGACGGTGATACGAGAGGTGGAGCTGCTTTGACTGTTAAATACACAGTGGGGAAGCCGATCAAGTTTGTCAGCACAGGTGAGACGTTAGATACCTTAGATGTTTTTCACCCGGACAGGATGGCACAACGTATCCTCGGTATGGGAGATATCGTATCCTTTGTTGAAAAAGCCCAGGAGCAATTTGATGAAAAGGAAGCGGCCAAGCTCGAACGCAAAATTAAGAAGAACAAATTTGACTTCAATGACTTTGTGGCTCAGCTGAATCAAATTCGTAAAATGGGTGATTTGAAATCTCTAATGGGTATGATTCCAGGGATGGCTAAAATGACTAAGAATTTAGATATTGACGATAAAGCATTTAATAAAGTCGAAGCCATTATCCAATCTATGACCCCAGATGAGCGCGGCAAACCAGAACTCTTGAATATGAGCCGTAAGAGACGAATAGCGAAGGGCTGTGGACAAAATATCCATGAGATCAACATGTTCATTAAGCAGTTTGATCAAATGCGTAAGATGATGCACATGATGAGCAAAGGCAACAATATGGAGAAGATGATGTCGAGAATGCAGGGCCAAATGCCTAAATAGGACACCATTCCCATGCGTAAGCTATTGTTGATCTGTCAATTCGGTCGGTCACATCGTACTAAGTTATTATATGTAGTACACACCGGGCTAGCGACGTATCTTTTTTATTTATATATAAGCTAATCTTAATGTGTCAACTTTACAATTATAGCAAGATTTGCTGAGCCTATGACCTCTAGTGCTTTGTCAACGTTTAAATGACGAGTTGAGTTTGAGTGAAATTTGAATCTGATCGAGGCAAAAAACGTAGGCATAGCCGTAGCTATGGCGAGTATTTTTAACGAAGTTCAGGCTCAAATTTCGCCAAAGGCAGACGTCAATTTGATCTTGACAAAGCACTAGTGCTCTGTCAAGATATAACTGACTAGTGCTTTTGGCGTATTTTGCAC
>CALGLU010000115.1 GCA_937959275.1 uncultured Saprospiraceae bacterium
TGTAATAAATGTTTTTAGATTAAATGACTATAAAAGCATTAAGTATGCGATTAATAAGTTTACAAATAGGTTGGACAAATGCTACGACCTTATTGAAGAAAAACATATATGTATAACTTAGAAGTGTGCAGCCCTGCCCATTTGGGTGGTTTTTGAAAATAAGAGAAAAGCTGATTCTGAATTATCAAAGGTTCTCTACCTCAATCTTTGTCATTGACATTCAATCCTATTACAATGAAGTTGAAAACTTAATACATCCTAAATGATTAAAACAAAAACATATTAAAATCACTCTGTCTAAACCACAAAATTGTTTCTCCCCACACGCCAAGTCAATGCTACCGTTCATCTATAAGATGGGTTCATTCGTCGAAAGACTATGGTCTACGAATGTTTTCGTATTACATTGTGGTGCCAATACTACAGACGTTAACGATTCGTTAACTGTATGTATCGATATACAATTATTAATAAGAATCCAATTAACTTGTATAAAACTACCTTACATGAAAACACTACTGAACACTTTATGTCTACTTCTAATTACAGTTTCTTTATGTGCACAAACGACGTTTAAAATTGAAGGCATCTTAGAAGATACCCTATCCAATCCCTTGATTTATGCGACCGTACTTTTACTTGAAGAGTCCGACTCGACGATGGTGGATTTTACTCGTTCTGCCCTTGATGGTTCGTTTAAATTTAAAGATGTGGAGAGTGGTTCATATCTAGTCAAGACCACTTACCTAGGCTATATCCCTCTACACCTGCCTGCCACCTCTACAGACGGTAGTGATATCAAATTAGGTGTGGTACAGATGACAGAGATGGCAACAGAACTAATGGAAGTGGTCATAAAAGCTGCCAAAGCACAAATTAAAATGCGGGGTGATACAATCGAGTATGATGCGACGACATTTAAAGTCCCCGAAGGCTCATCCGTTGAAGAATTATTAAGAAAACTGCCCGGTATGGAAGTGAATCAGGATGGTAGTTTATTATCCGATGGCAAATCAATTAGTAAGGTCACCGTAGATGGCAAATCATTTTTTGGTGATAATCCAACAGCCGCCACAAAAAATCTACCTGCAGAAAGTATCTCTAAGGTCCAGGTCTTTGATCGTAAATCTGAAGAAGAAGAAATCACCGGAGCCATATCTGAGTCCCAAGACAAAACAATGAATCTAGAACTAAAGGAGGATTTTAAAAGTGGTGCCTTTGGAAGAGTCGTAGCGGGCATTGGAACAGAAGACAGAAAAGAGGTCAAAGGCAACTTTAATCGCTTTAATGAGAAAATACAATTTAGCATTGTCGGTGTTGGCAATAATACGGGTCGGAATGGATTGTCGTGGGATGACTATCAGGATTTTATGGGATCGCAGTCGTTCAACTTTAATGACAATACGGATTATGGTTTTGGGTCAGGTATGCGTTTTTATTCTTTTGGCGGTAGCGGTAATCGATTAGAAAACAGCATTCAAAGTATCTTTTTTAATCGCGGGCAAGGTGGTTTACCTGAAAACTACAATGGAGGATTCAACTTTAATTACGATCATAAAAAAACCAAATTAAGTTCGGTTTATTATTATAATCAATCTGGACTAGTCACTGCCAGCGACTCAAAGCAAGAACGTGATTTCCAAAGTTTTATTCAAAATAATACGAGCACATCTACGGGAGATGATCTAGCCAAAGGCCATCGTGTCGAATTACAGTTGGAGCAAGAAATTGATTCATTGCATACACTTAAAGTCAAATTTAATGGTGCGTATATTGATCAACTCAATGCTGCAACTGGCAACTCTTCGTTATTAAGGGATAACACGCTCACGAGTGAAGGCGAATATAATAACACCACCAATACAACCGGCTATCTTGTCAATGGTATCGCCATATTCAGAAAGAAATTTAAAAAGAAAGGGAGAAGTTTGGGTTTAAATGCCTCTATTCTGCAGACAGAGTTAGATGATGTGTGGGATCAATTTTCCCTCACTACGTTTTATGAAAGTCCCGGCATTATTGGTGCGCAGAATCAAATTAATCAAGACAATGTAAACATAGCAGATAAAACATTATTTAAAGCCAATGCTCTATACGTAGAACCGCTGTCACAAAAATTCTTCTTTCAGACCTTTTACAACTTTAGTGATCGTGTAGAAACAGGTGATAGAGATGTGCTTGATGTAGCGGACGGGCAGTCTGCATTAAATGGATTTCTGAGTCGGACCTATGAAAATAAAATCAGCTTACATCGTGTTGGGAGTTCAATACGCTATTCGCACAATGGGTTTAATATGACGACAGGTCTAGCCTATCAAGCCTTTAACTTGACCGGAGATTTTCGTAATAAGGAAAACAGTATTGATGGTATCGTAGGTGAGGATTTCAACAATTTTATTCCTCATGTATCGATTAATTTTTCTCCTGTGAGAAATGCATACATAGATGTGAATTTTACAAGAACAGCGACGGAGCCGCAAATTGGGGATCTACAACCTGTATTAAACAACACCAACCCACTATTTATTCGATTAGGAAATCCCGACTTGACGCCTGAAATTAAAAATAGTTTCAGTGCCTATGTTAGTCGATCCTATCCTGCTTCGGGTGTGAGATTCAGTCTAAATGGTAATTATGGATTTTATGATAATCGATTTTCACAGAAAGAAGAAATCGATGAAAACTTAGTCACCACCTATCAACCGATTAATCTAGAAGGAGGCTATGATAGTTATTTTTACGCAAGTCTTAATTTTCCGATCATCAAAGGAAAGTTTACCACTCGAGCAAGTTTGAATGGGCGGTTTGATCAGAGGCCAACCTTAATTATCGAGACACAAAACCCTGCTGGTGAGATATTGAATACGACAACAACTAAATCTATCGGTCCATCATTGCGCATTAACATTACACCAGTTGATGATGTCGCTTTATATTTAGATGCAAGCCTAACAAATAGCTCATCGAAATACGATATTAATGAAGGTCAAAATCAAAATGTGAAAGAACGCAGAGTTGGTGTTGAGTTTAATAGCAAATTATTTGCAGGTTTCTTCTTGAATTCTAAATTTAATAATGTCAATTATACCAATGATCGATTTGACGCCGATCAAAATATTCCGATATTAAATGCCTCTATTTACCGACAATTTTTACCTGGCAAAAAAGCAGAGCTGCGTCTATCAATTTATGATGCATTTAATCAGAATCAAGGATTTTCACAAAGTGCTTGGGGCAATGGATTTAATCAGACTAGCTCTGTTACGCTTGGTCGATATGCTATGCTTAGTCTGACATATAACATAAAAGGTTTAAAATCAGGCGTAAGAAAAGATGGTTGGTGGTAATTGAATCATTTAGTCTTTTCTTGAGTTGAATACAATAATAGATCAACATAATAAACAATGAGATTTACATACATTTTTACAGTGCTTTTGAGCTTATCCTTCTTAATGCCCTTGCAAGCACAAGAGGTAGAAGGTATCATTACTTATAACAGAAAAACAGATTGGATATCGATCATGTCGAGGCTACCTTGGATCACGCAAGAAGATGTAGAACGAGATAGATTGACTTGGGGTAAGCGAAGTGAAGAAGGCAAAGGCAGAAATTATGAGTTATACCTCAAAGGCAATAAAAGCCTCTATACTTACAAAGAGGAAGAGTCAGAAGGCGGCTATTCGTGGAAATCTGACAAGTATTACATCATTCGAGATTATAAATCCAAGCAAACGAATGACTGGATTGAAACACTTGGTAAGCGATACAGAATTGAAGATGCTGCTCCAAAATATAAATGGAAAATTCTTAATGAGATTCGAGAGATAGAAGGGTATCTCTGTATGAAAGCAGAAACGACTGATGCCTTAAAAGGCCAAACAATCCACGCTTGGTTTACGGATGCGATTCCTGCACTCGGCGGACCTGAAGGCTATGGTGGCTTACCAGGACTGATTCTGGAAATCAACAAAAACGATGGTGATGTCGTCATTACTGCTACTGATGTCAATATTGAAGAAGCCGAAGTGAAATTGCCAATCCCAAAGAAAATGAAAGGCAAAGAAATTACCTATGCGGAATATAATAAGCAGCTGGAGAAATATATAAAGGGTGCGCTTGATAGTCGGGAGAATCCGTATTGGAGGATTCGGTATTAAGTGATAATTTAAACGGATTTTATACGTTCACTTTTTGCTTCCGCCAATGCACAGCAAGGTTAATATTAAAGAAAAAAATTACTCTTTACGGCACTTTTGTCTTGACATCCCGCTCTGCAGGAGAACCTAAAGGTCAAGAACAACAATTAAATTTCGATCAAATTAGTAAACTGGATCCAAGCTTAGAAAAGCCCTATTCTGAAATGCTTGATTGGCATACTCAGAATGACAACAGCTCTGCAAAATAAAAGCGCCAATAGAGAAGTCTTACCCGATCAAAAACTTAGCTAAAATAAACCATCACAAAAACCACTATGGCGATCACAAACAAGGACGCCACGATATCAATCCAGTTATAACTATTCTGATTTTCCTCTCGCTGTTTATCCGTAATGGTATTCATGGTTAAGCCTTCCAAGTCTTTGTCTGATCGCTTCTGTGTAAATATGGAAACGACAATTGCAATCGCTACACAATACAAAAAGAAGAAAGATGAAAACTTGAGGAAGTTTAAATCGGCAATCGCAAACCAAATTGATCCGGGATCCAAACTATCCTTGGCAACCTCTAAGGTTAATCTGACCGTGGCGATAAACAAACCGGAGAATAAAGTCGCCAAAGCACCCTTATTCGTAATCCGACTAGAAAAGATACCTAACAAAAAGACGGCAGTGATCGGCGGCGCAATATAAGCCTGTACATTTTGTAAATAACCATAAAGAGCCCCATCAGCTAATTTCTCTATCACGGGCACCCACGCAATCCCCAACAAAACAACCACAGCAGTCGCAATCCGACCCACTCTAACCATTTGTTTCTCAGAAACATTCGGCCTAATCTTTTTATAAATATCAATCGTAAACAAGGTCGAACAACTATTAAACACTGACGCCAGCGAAGACATCAAAGCCGCCATCAAGCCTGCTGCTACTAAACCTCTCAGCCCTGCAGGCAACACATGCATCATCAAAGCCGGAAACGCCTCATCTGGCTTATCCCACATCAACTCTCCCCGCATCTTCAACACCAAGGCAATCACACCCGGAATTAAGAATAAAAACACTGGCATCAATTTTAAAAACGCACCAAAAATACTACCTCGCCTTGCTTCCTTTAAATTTCGAGCTGTCAATACCCGCTGCACAATCACCTGATCGGTACACCAATACCAAATACCTACAATTGTAGAGGATAAGACCAACCAATGCCACGGATACTCTGGGTCGTCCATCGAACGCCACATATTCATGTATTCAGGACCAGCTGTCTCAACCACAGAGTTCCATCCTCCCGCTGCATTTAGTCCCAGAATTGTCAAGGTCGCAGCACCAAACACAAGGATGACAGCTTGCAGTGTTTCTGTATACACCACAGCCCTCATGCCACCAAGTACAGTATAAATCCCAGTCAAAACCACAGTTGCCAGCGCACCTGTCATAAAAGAAATGTCCATCAAAGTAGATATGACAATCCCTCCCGCGTATAATGTCACTGATACTTTGGTCAAGACATACGCCACTAAACTAAAGAGTGATAAAAACCACCTCGCCTGCGGACCAAAGCGTTTTTCTAAAAATTCAGGCATCGTAAATACACCACTCCTCACATAAAATGGTAAAAACAACCATCCCAACAAAATGACAATCCAAGCATGGAGCTCATATATCAATAACGGAAACTTATCTCCCGCTCCAGAGCCAGCTAGACCGACGACATGTTCTGAGCCAATATTCGAAGCAAAGATCGATGCTCCGACTACAAACCAACCAACATTTCTACCAGCTAAAAAATAATCCTCTGAGGTATTTTGTTTTTGGAGTATGACCCAGATAGCGATACCAAACAAAACAAGAAAATAGATCGCAATGACAATCCAGTCTAAGGTTACAAGCGTATTCATGTGAGAACGTGTTAAACAATCACCAAACTAATTAATTTACCCTACAAAGTAGTAAACAATTTTTTTCTGACCCGTCTTTGCGCCATCGTTTATATATTTGTCCTTCAATTAAATTGTCTATGAACTATTTAAAGCTAGTCTTTGGATTACTCATCTTGATTCAGTTAGGATGCAAGCAAGAGCCGTATGTGGAGACTGCTGCTATCTCAAATGCTGACCACTTTCACAAATCGGTCAAAAATTTGTCTGACATTATAGTTCATGATATTCTATCGCCGCCAGTTGCTAGTCGTGTCTATGCTTATCCTTCAATCGCTGCTTATGAAACCTTGCAGCAAGCCTACCCTAATTATCAGTCATTGGCTGGGCAACTGACAGACCTTACACCTCCACCCCAAGCTGACACGTCAAAGCAAATATCGTATTCACTAGCAGCTGTCCATGCGTTTAATATGATAGGCAAAGAACTAACCTTTTCAGAAGATAAATACGATGAGTATATAACCCAACTCTATGATTCCTTACAACAACTAGGCATCCCCAAACAGGTCTATACAGAATCACTAGCTTTTGGCGAATCTGTTGCTGAACACATTTCACAGTGGGCCTCAAAAGACAATTATCACCAAACGAGATCATTCCCTAAGTTCTCCATAAAAAGAGATCTAGCAAGATGGAAGCCTACTCCTCCTGGCTATATGGATGGGATCGAACCTCACTGGAAAGAGATAAGACCGTTTGTAATCGATTCTTCAGATCAGTTTGTTCCTGAACCTCCAACTGCATTTAGTACAGATAAAAACAGTTTGTTTTATAAAGAAACAATGGAAGTCTATGATGTCGTGAAAAATGGGACAGTAGAGGAAAAAGAGATTGCTAGTTTTTGGGATTGCAATCCGTATGTGCTTAACGTGACGGGACATGTGATGTTTGCCACTAAAAAAATAACCCCTGGCGGGCATTGGATGGGGATTATTGGTCTAGCAAGCAAAAAAGCAAATGCGGATCTCATGAAATCTGTTGAAGCCTATGCTTTGACATCTATTGCCTTAGCAGATGCATTCATCAGTTGTTGGGATGAAAAATATCGGAGTAATCTCACACGTCCTGAGACCGTGATTAACGAATTTGTTGATGAGTCATGGGTGCCACTTTTGCAGACACCTCCTTTTCCGGAGCATACGTCTGGTCATAGTGTGATTTCGCGAGCGGCAGCGGTGGCATTGACGAGCATTTATGGGGATAATTTTTCTTTTGATGATACGACCGAGGTAGAATACGGTTTGCCAATGAGATCATTTACATCTTTTATGCATGCCTCAGAGGAAGCGGCTGTGAGTCGCTTGTATGGCGGCATTCATTTTCGCCCAGCAATAGATGAAGGCGTGAAGCAGGGGCAGCAAGTTGGAGAGTTTGTTGTTGCCAATGTTAAGTTGAAAAAATAGTTTATTTATTCCTCCATGCATGTAAATTATTTCGCTTCGGTATTAATCGTTAGTCACACTACCGTTTCGATGGTACACGCCGTACATTGCGTTGGCTTTTGTGTATTTGCTGTATGGCGTTGTCACCATGTGTTGTCTATGGTGCTTTCTAGCTCAGATTTATTTTCAATTCAAGATTCCCTCCTAAACCAAACTCTACTATCTTTTTTAATGTTGATATCCTAACCTCTTTGATATTATTTTCAATTTTGGAGATATATGATTTTGTAGTTCCTACCTTATCAGCTAATTCTTGTTGAGTTAAACCAGATTTTAATCTTGCCTCTCTAATCATAAAACCAAGTTTAAATTCTTCATATCCTTCTTGAAGTTTCTTCCTTTCAAGACTTCCTTTTGGACCGTAGAATTTTTCTTTAAGCTGAGTAAGTGTTTGCGTTTTAGGCTTTTTCTTTTTCATACTGCTTTCTTAATGATTTAGCTTTATTAATCTCTTGCTTAGGTGTCTTCTGAGTCTTCTTTTGAAATCCATTTATTGTCAGCACCAATTTATCTTTATCAAAGAATGCAAATATTCGATAGATATTGCTTCCAAGTTTTACTCGTATTTCATAAATCCCATCTTCGAGATGTTTGAAATAAATTTTAGGTATGCTTTCAATATCTTCTATAAGTTCAAATGTCCAAAAGAACTTGTCTCTAACTTTGTCTGGTAGAGTTTCTAAAAAATCTGCTGTATAGTTTTCATAAGCTATTACAGATCTTATTTTACTCATTTGTCAAATATACTAAATGTTTCACTATAAGGCAACTAGTGATAGTTTTCTTCTGTATCATAGATAACTATGCTTTAGTAAACCATGCATTTAGGTATGGAAATCTATCTCGCAATTAAGAGACGTTTTACAAAGACTCTAAAAGCTGCCTAGCCTCCTTAAATTTCCATTCTGTTTCTTGTATTCCTAATAGCTTCTTTTTCGCAGAAGCGGAGTCTCCTTTATTTACATATGCAAGACTTAAAAACCAATTTATTTCCTCATTAAAGTTTGAATCTTTTGTCAATAATTGTTCAAAAATCGGAATTGCTCTTTCTGATTCTTTAAGATAAAAGAATGACATTGCTTGATAAAATTGATCTTCTGTATTCTCTACTTCTATTTGTGAAAATGACAAAGCAGCATCTTTAAAATTCTGTTTATTAAATTGGGCGATCCCTGTTTGACGAGCTTGATTGTCCTCGGTCAAGCCCTTGGTGATTCCTGGATGAATAATCGGATTATTAAACTCTTCCAAAAAAGCTGTCTCAGGATTAAGCATCTCACTCTGTACACTGTTTTGGTATACAAAAAACAAAAATAGACAAGCCGCAATACTTCCGACAAAAGGAAGTAATTTCCTTATCAAGGTCTTTTGCTTAATCTCAGGTGTTGGAGCGCTGCCACCGTAGTCAGTTTTCAATTGTTTGGCCCATTTCTCCTTCAACTCTTGATCGAATTGCTTTTTCATGAGTGCCGCTAGATACTCATCCTGGTTTTGAGAATCCTTGATATCATTATATTTCATAGGATTAACTATTATTGTTTCATTGAATGTTTTGTAAATAAGACTTTAAGCCGTTGCAAGCATCTTTCCTTTTGCTTACGGACAGTCGCACTAGTCTTTCCTTCTATGTCAGCAATCTCCGTTAATTTTAGTTTGCCATAAAAATAGTTTTTTAATAATCCTTGGCAAGCTTCTCCGAGTTCTGGCCAGGATTTCTGTAGTGTTTTCAGATCATCTTGGTCGACAGGCATCGTTTTTTCTTCTAGATCATCCTCATAAACATCTCGGCTTTGGTATGCCTTAATATCTTTTAAAAAAACTTGGGTTGCCATTTTTGTAAATAAATATCTAAGATTCCCATACCTGATTTTATGTGACACCAGTCGTTCTCGAAAGATGATCATTGTCTCCATTGTCGCATCATATGCATCATCATAAGAAGCAGAATAATTTTTCTGAATATATAAAACACATTCTGAAAAGTGTGACAGAAAAATGCGTTCAAAAAAGGCTGTTTCGTTTGTTTTTAATTGTGAAACTATCAGATTAAAGTCTTCTTCTGATAGACCAAAATTCTTTGCCATGTTGCTGGTTAGACGATCAACTTCATATTTAGTGAATTTTTGGAGTATTGACCGTATAAACAGCTGATTTTTTCGCTTTTCATACTGAATGGCTTGCTTTGCCGATTCAAGAATCGTCTGTGCGCTGCTATCTGCTTGCATTAGAGAACATTGACATGTCTTCAGTATCGTCTCATAAACATGATCTGAAAACTTCGCTTCGAACTCTCTCCCCCAAGCTGATTCGTCTATCACGAACTCTTTTTTGGCAAGCATAATAGATGCATTTACTATATAAGCATTGATTTCTTGTTTTGTGACAAATTTATTTTACCCATCCATGTCACGTTTTCCAAAATCCATGATTATATAGATGTATCAGAAGTGAATACAAAGTTTAATTGTCTGAGAGCTTGGTTCCGATCTAGGCTCTCTTTTTTTTTGCTGCTGCGCAGCAATGCATCTTATTGCGCCCTACACATAAGAAGTTATCATTTTTTGATAATCATTTTGGTCATTTGAGAGGTACTAGCTTTTATACGCAAATAATAGGTGCCTGACTTCAAGTCTTCAAGATTCATTTCTGAATATTGTCGTGCATCCAATTCATAAATCAATTGCCCAGTTTGACTATATAGCAATAATTGAATCTTGTCCTCTACGTCCTGTGTAATAAAAATTTTATCAGCTGTTGGGTTAGGGTATATATCTATCAGAGTTGACAATACAGGTTCTTGTACTGGTGTCGTCATACCTGTACTAGTGACAATTTGGTCAACACAAAAATAGGCAGGTGTATTCATACCAAACTGACCATTATCACTTGAGCTTAAAGAAAGCCCAATACTATCTACTTCTCCCAACACGGATACATCGATGTACGTCCAGTCAGCAATGAGGTAATCATCGCTATTATCTTCAAAGCGATAATCTGCCAAATAGAAATTGATACTATCTGCTTGCTGCTCACCATCGTTATATCCTCTAATTGTCATTAGAAAAAAATCAGGATCGTTTCCTGTTTCTCCACCAAACTTCTTTGCAAAGGCATCTCCGTCCTTCATACTTAGATACGCATAGGTGTTATTCGTTACATAAAAGCCATCGATTGTATTTCCATCATCATTCAATTTGATCTTGTTTTCTCCAAATTCGAAGGAGACGGCGTAATTCTGTGAATTATCAAATCCAACGCCAGTGATCGCACTGTATTGATTACCAAAACCAGGCGTTGTATTATCCGTAATACTAGAAATAGACCAACCAATCCAGCTATCAAATTCACCATTATAATTGTTTGGTAAGGTGATTGATTTTGAAACAAAGCTGCCATCAGCTTCACTGCCATTTAAAAAGCTGTCAATGCCAATTCCAAAATCTTCAAAATCTACCGTTTCTTGACCGGCTGAAAACGTAACTTGATAGATGACTATCAATGTGATCATAAATACTCTCATCATCTTGTGTTTAATTTTAATTTTAATCCTGCTGTAAAATATCTGCCGGGCATCGCTCTCCGCTCGATCACCCGATAATTTGTATTCCATAGATTTTGAATTGAGACATAAACATCTCCTAAAACCCTTAGTGGATTGTTTTTTGAGAGGAGTCTATTCGTTTGTAATCGAATATTGTCTACATGGTAAGCGTCTATATCTTCATTTATACCTGATACACGACCAACGGACTGATGACTATATCTAATTGTATAGCTTCGCCAATGAAGTGAAGTAGAGAAAAAGCCCTGATGCTTTGGCGTATAGATTAATTGCTCTCCCTTTTCTAATTTGGGTTGCTCTACTGGTGTTTCATTCGTAGACTGTATAAAATCATAGCCGCCCTGAATAGCAATACTCACTTTTGAAACCGTCTTTTTGTAAGATAGTCTTGCCTCCAATCCTCTGCTCCAAACTTTAGAAATATTATTCGCTGAGAAAAAAGACTCCCCATCTAACAAAGCCCATAAAATCCAATCATCAATCCTTCGTGAAAATCCCGTCAATGAAGCATCCCATCCATTTGACTGATGTAAACCCATATAATGCAAGGCCAATTCCTGGCTCCAGCCAGACTCTGCTTGCAATGACGGATTACCTCCAGGCCTCCAAAACCGATCATTTAATGTCGGCAATCGATAATTACGGCTTAGCTTACCGCGCCACTGCCATTTATCAGTCATTTGTATAGAAAATCCTACTGCTGGTATAAACGGTACCGTTTGCCCATCCACAATCTCTTGGCGCACACTCCCTTGCAGCTTCAATATCGAATTACTCCATTGATAAGAACTAAATAGAGCTGTCTTATTTTCATTAATGTCTTCTTGGTAACCCGTCGCTGTGGCTTCTGTATAATTATGAGTCACTCCAACACTTAGTTGGCCTTGTGGGTGCAGTTCAAATTCATGACTCACTTCTGCAAAGTAATTATGAAATCGACTTGGCGAGCTAAGATTGATAGACGGGTCAGCATAATTCAATTCTTCAACGACGGATCCCAATTTAAAATTAAATCGACTCTTCTGTGTCAATCTTTTCCAGTCAATCAACATCCGATTAGCCTTATCTTCTTGCTGAGCCCTGCTCATCGTTTGCACTGTCGTGGGTGGAATCTCTCTGTCTGCTTTCTGGTACCAATAATGTAGGGCAAGATGGTTGTGTTTATTTAATTTATAGTAGACGTCCTGATGGATATTTAATTTAGCTATGTGCGCATTACTTTGTTGGCGTTGCATCATGCCATTCCCAACTGAATACGTAAAATCATTATCAGCAGTCTCGTGATTAATTTTACTTTGCATATAAAACCGACCCACACTAAATCCTATTGATGCACCTTGTTCTAGGCTTCCAAAAGAACCAACACCAAGTTGCAGTGTACCAGAAAATCCATCTTGCTTTTGCTGATTATTTAAAGACAACACGCCACCGATCGCACCGCTGCCCCATAATGCTGACTGCCCTCCTTTCTCTAGACCAATCTGTTCAAAAGACTGAACAGGTAGTAACGATAAGTCTAGCAGTCCCAGCAACGGACTTTGCAAGGGCAGGCCATTCCATAAGACTAAGGTGTGCCCAGCACTGCCACCTCTGACAGATGATGTTGCCAAACTGCCCAAGCCATATCCTTTAATATAGATTCCTGCTTCTGACTGTAATAACTCAGGCATCGTCGTTGGCAGGCTTTCTAATTCTTCACTCCGCCATTGCTGCTTTTGACTACCTACCGTCTGTTGACGCAAAGGGCTAGCCTGAATCAATAACTCTTCTACCACAACTGTCGTATCAACTTGAGCAGACACATAACAAATGCTACAAGTAAATAAAACAATTAAGAAAAGCGGTCTCAAAACCATAGTATCCCAAACAAAATTACTGTCTACAAATTACTGCTGGATTAAGATTCTGATGAGCAGATAAGACCGTACGACTTCAACTCATTGTTGAGCTCACTGAAGTGTACAAGACATGTACCGCCTACTTTTCATCCGAAAGTCAATCGCGTATGGTCTTTAGTAGGTCTTCTGGCTCGTTCCCTTTTTAATGCCTTCCCAAATTATATTCAGTGGCGTGAGATTAAAAAGTATGTAGAACTTACAGCAGCGGTGACTGCTCCGGATTTTCACCGGATTCCCTTTTACATTGTGCGGACACAATCACTAAAGAATAACAAAGGTAATCTTTTATTCGGTGATTCGTGATTCGTGATTCGTCTACAAAAATAAATTTGTCATGATTTTTATGTAAAATCCCGCCAAATTTCGTCCTGTTTTACTATCCGCCCCGTGATGAATCACGGGCTACAATCATGTCACACCTTCGGCGTTTCTTTCGACACCAAACAGAAACTTCTTGCTATAATTATAGCACAAATTCATGATTGGCGTTTCGTCCTGTTTTACTATCCGTCCCGTGATGAATCACGGGGCTACAATCATGTCGCACCTTCGGCGTTTCTTTCGACACCAAACAGAAACTTCTTGCTATAATCATGGCACACCTTCGGCGTTTCTTTCGACGCCAAACAGAAACTTCTTGCTTTAATCATAGCACAAATTCATGATTGGCATTTCGTCCTGTTTTACTATCCGTCCCGTGATGATTCACGGGCTACAATCATGTCACACCTTCGGCGTTTCTTTCAACACCAATCCGAAACGTCTTGCTATAATCATGGCACACCTTCGGCGTTTCTTTCGACGCCAATCCGAAACGTCTTGCTATAATCATAGCACACATTTGTGATTGGCGTTTCGTCCTGTTTTACTATCCGCCCCGTGAATCATCACGGGGCTATAATCATGTCACACCTTCGGCGTTTCTTTATTAGCAATATGCACCAATATTCGTTTGAACATCATCTTCTTGTTAAAAAACCATGGTTTGAAGTTTAATTTTTATCCTACTATTTTTCTGCTTATCTCTATTATTCCCGTATTAATTATAAGGCCCCAAACCGATGAAGTCGGAGTCGCAAAATTTGTTCAATCAACAGATAATGTGCAGGAAAGAGATACTATAAAACTATTTAGGGAAGAGCATGGCATAGAAACAGAATATCGATATTTTAAAAAGTATTTAAGACCTAGCGCAGAGTTTTTTGAAGACACCCTTAATATTCTAATTAAAGGATCTGGTTATTGTTTATTCCTCGATTTAGAAGGACAAAACTATACTGCCCGTTTTATATATTCAAATTGTGGGTTGGCACAAAAATATAGTATACGAAAACAGCATTTAACTTTGGAGGACTTTAATCTGACTCATAATGGAATATTGAAAGGTGAATATTATTGTGAAGCAATTAATCCCTCATTTTACAATAGGCAATCATATAAATACAAAATTCGTGGCTACTTCGAAATGGCTTTAGTTGATCGTGAGTATCTATTGAGACAAAGGGAAAAGCAAATGGGCAAATAGGTTTCTAGTGCTTAGTGATCTGTGATTGGTTTAACTGACATAACTACTCTAATCACGAATAATCTAATTACCAATTACAAACCCTCCTCAAATAAAGTAGAAAAAATACCGACGGTTTCCGCAACAGCCAATGCTGGTGATAAGGCTGTGTCAGAAATACCGGATACCACTTTTGATCGATCATGGTCAACTTTTCCTTGTTGGCTCCACATCGCTTGTGATGGCGCTGAGAGATAAGCAGAAAAATTATGATGCCCTGATCCAGGACGCTCGCCTATAATATGGATGATTCCTTTTGCAGTTCTAGATGCTGGGGCATTGCCAAAGAGCAACTCTCCACATTGATATCCTGCTCGAACGCGACCATGTGTAATTATGATCGTATCCTTTGCAAGCGAATATCCTTTATCAGTAAGAGCCTGTCGAAGTAAATCTAAATATGGTAGAACGTGGCCTTCGTCCATAATCGCATTCGCATTCAGCCCATCTGAAATCAGAAGTTGGACGTCCGGAATAAGTTCCCCCCAAGATTGTTTTACTTGATTCAAAGCCTTCTTTGCTTGCTCACTCAATTGCTCTCCGGACTCTGGATGATAGACATAATCTTTTCTATCTCGCGAGTTAGTTTTGATAGGAATGGCATTGGAGATTTTTGTGGTAAAGCTCGGCGTCATGGCAGTCCACAAACTCACTTTAGCGTCTTCATATAAATGTCGAATTTCTGTATCCAACGCTGGTGGTA
Source organism: uncultured Saprospiraceae bacterium (assembly GCA_937959275.1). Taxonomy (GTDB): domain Bacteria; phylum Bacteroidota; class Bacteroidia; order Chitinophagales; family Saprospiraceae; genus CALFUK01. The sequence continues at coordinate 15,269 of CALGLU010000115.1, forward strand.
GATCCCAAATCTCCTCGCCGTAGCCTTCAGCAATAGGAACACCTCTATCTCGTATTTCAGCGATCATCTGCTTTCCTTCTTCATAAATTGCTGCTTGTGATCGTGTGTCTTTTTTGGCAAGACAATATTGATAATATACCCATATAGGATCACCAAAGTGCTGTGTAGGTTTACCTTTTCCGTCAATGATTTTTAATCGTTGAAAGAAGGCCCACATCGCATCATTGACTTTGTAGCCAAACTGCTCTCTGACTTTCACATGGTTATTAAAAGCCGTAGTGAGATAGCTCAACATCGGATCGTTCTTTGTCGGCAATGCCATGAGGTAGGCAGGATTGGCTGGCATCACTTGCTCAATACACCAATCCAAATCATCAAGCGAAACATCCATGTGGAGTGTCGAACAAATATCCAAGCCAATCGTCAAACCGTGGAGTTTGCCCATGACGGTGTCTTCTAGGCAACAGCGGACTAATTGTTCTTTAGTTTTAAAGACTTCTGGTCCAATAAATCCGGCGACATCATTGACATGCACCCAAGGCTCATTTTCTGGATCACGTCCTTTGTTTATGATTTGTTTGAGGGCGCGGATAAATCCATATTTACGCGATTCGTGAATCACCATATCAAATCCCTCACCATGGCCATTCGTAAAATCTGCGCCTTGCCCCGTCTCTGCATATAAGGCATACCGGCCTTGCCGTTGAGACAGATGATCTATCATTTTTTCGATGGTGACATCAAAGGTTTGGTTGGCCTTAACGGTGCCTGCCAAGCTCTGAAACCAAATGCCTGTTGTGCCCGATTGTTGAGCTTCCACTTCTGCCTGCACGTCAATATGAGACAAGACACAATGCGGGAGCACCTCCTCTAATCCAAAAGCAATTATGATGTCGTGCAATGTATTTTCAATTCGTGCTACTGACTCTGCTGTGCTTGAGACAGGATTTGTACCAAGCACCAAATCTCCTACAGCATAAGACCAGGCACAAAATACTTGCATCCGAATATCATCTATATTGTCTGTAGGAGAGTTAGGTTGTATCCGCGCACCCAGATACCCTTTGCTACCTATCTGACTGCCAGGTAATGGGTTGAATATTTTTTGCCCCACCTGAATCAATTCTTCATTACTCATTAACTTGACGACACAGCCAATGACATCGCTTGATAGGCCAGGCATGATTTCTTTGATCGCTGTCTCTGTTTGATTCAAGATATACCTTTTTAAATCACCTAAGGTCCAGCTAGCAAGTGTATCAATATTTGCAGTCGACTGTTGTATCAACTCATATAATTCATCTTTAAATAAAGCATGAGAGCTAATTTCTTTTATTGTTGTATTGCTTAATAACTCTCTAGCAAATTGTCGGTGCCTATCATCTTTAGCTGCAATATTTAAGGTAGCATCTCCTTCTTTAAAGGCATTGGCGGCACCTATTATCTGGCGATATTGGTCTAGATTAAATTGGCCATTCGTGCGCTGGAGATAGCCGATGATGCTTTCGGCATTTTGCGATGTTGGAAGACTGGTCTCTTCTGTTCCCAATGTTTTATTCGTACTTATCATAGATGGATGGCAAGCATTGATAAGCAGTGCTGAGCTTGCGAGTCCTGCTTGTTGAATAAATTGTTTGCGGTTTATTTTTTTCACTTGGATGCTTACTCGTGCTTTGTCAAGATCAAATTGACGTCTGCCTTTGACGAAATTTGAGCCTGAACTTCGTTAAAAATACTCGCCATAGCTATGGCTATGCCTACGTTTTTTGCCTCGATCAGATTCAAATTTCACTCAAACTCAACTCGTCATTTAAACGTTGACAAAGCACTAGAGTGTTTGACTTGTAGTAAGATATTTAAAATTATAGACTTTTTGTCTGAAGAAAATTTATAAATAATAAGATGTGCTGTTTAAACTTGAAACCCGCTAAATTTGTCTAAGATCCTTTAACCTAAGCAAGGACAATCAAATCTGATCGATCAAAATAATGTTATATGAAACAAATTAAATTTCTGCTTTTCTTTCTGTTAATTGCAAATGCCATCCCTGGTATATGGGCCCTATTCTTTCCTCAAAACTTTTATACCAGTTTTCCTCATTTAGGCCTTGGTTTACACTGGATTGATACAATGGGCGCCTTTAATGATCATTTAATTCGTGATGTCGGAGCTTTTTTCTGTGCACTTGCTTCGCTCTCACTATTTACATTAAATCGATTTGAAGAAGGCACGATCCGATTGACAGCATATGCGAATATTGTTTTCGCATTGCCACACCTCATTTATCACATCATTATGATCAATATGTTTGTGACAATGACGGACAAAATAATTGGCATCCTTTCTTTAGCAATGGCTGTTATCATACCCGTTGTCATCGTATTAATGGTCGGAAAAGAATTTCAAAAAACTAACTTATGATTTATTTCTTTGCACAGGAAAATCAGAATTCTTGAAACCAAAGAACACAAAACATAAGAACGCAGACTCCCAAATCTTTAAAGGAAAACAAGAAAAATGAATACTATTAAAATTAGAGGAAGTACTATAAGGTATCTAGATTTAAATCTGCGAAATAGTCATGTATTATTACTGGTTCATGGGCATCCTTTCGATCATACGATGTGGAAATATCAATATGAAGTATTATCTAATTTTCGGTTAATCCTTCCAGATTTAAAAGGATATGGAAAATCTGATTATCAATTTGATAAACTATTTATTGAAGAACAAGCTTTAGATTTAGCAATTCTTCTAGATGAGTTAGGGATTGAAAAGGTTCATTTAATGGGACTCTCAATGGGCGGACAAATTATTGTAGAATTTCAAAGACTCTTTCCCTCAAGAGTTACCTCGCTTATTCTTTGTGCAAGTACTCCACATGCAGAAACAGAAGAAGGCTATGAAAAAAGACTTAAACTCGCCGAGTCAATAAGAGAAATTGGAATGCATGAGTATACAAAGAAGGATATAGAAAAGTATCTTAATTTGGATGTCGTAGGAACAAAGTCACAAGTATATCTGCATCTTTTTAAAATGATGACAGAAACAAAAAAAGAAGGAGCTGTCGCCTCGAATAAAGGAAGAGCCGAGCGAAGAGATAACTTTCATCATCTCAAAACTATAGGAATCCCAACCTTGGTAATTGCTGGTCAAAAGGATTATTTTTTTAAGGTAAAGGATGTAGAGAAAGTCGCTCTTCAAATAAAAGGTGCAGACTTTAGGGTCATTAAAAATTCTGGACATCTACCAAATATGGAGAACCCAACGTTGTTTAATGCCTTGATTAAAAGTTTTTACAGCAATAACAAGCTAGCAATTAACTCGTGATTATACTGCCATCTCTCTTTGCCAATCAAAGAGGTCTGGCCATATCGCAAGCTTAATGTTTTCATGAAAACAC
>CALGLU010000116.1 GCA_937959275.1 uncultured Saprospiraceae bacterium
TCCGTCATATCAACATTTTGCTTGACGCTTCCTTCAGATTCCTCCTCACGAAGGACACCCTTGCGATCGGCTAACGATTCCTGTCAAATAGGCTCGTTCGGGACTTTAACCCTAAACGTGTGTAGTATGCATGGCACACAAATATTAAAGGCACGATCTTTCAACCGCGCCTTTAAGGAATTTTAATAATTAAGGTATTATTTATTTATAAATTTGGTAAAGCTTCAAATTCAGCTTTTTTCTTGGCAAACCAATTTTCCATAGCACCTGGCGTTTTCATTAGTTCTTGCATTTTGCCCATCGCTTCCATATGTTTTGGTTCTTTTATTTTGAACATTTCTGTTCCGTGCTGTTTACTTAATTTTGCAATTTCTTCAAATGTTTCTGCTTGGAAAACTTTATCACAAGCACCAGCTAATTGCTTACATGTCATTGACTTCATAGTTATCAATTTTATTCTGTTAAAAATTCTTCTAATCTTGTAAATACTGAACCCCATCCATTTTGTACCGCCATTTTCTCTTGCTGTTCTTTATATTCTTCAGTTGGATGGATCACATTGAAACAGAATTCAGTTTTGTTTCCGATTGCTTTGAATATCGATTGAATTTCAATGCCTTGAGTCATAGGCTTAAAATCAGCTTGAGAGAAAATGTGCTTTAGATTAATTATTTCTGTGTAAGTTCCTTCTGCGATAAATGACTTACCGTTAGACATTAGCATAGTATATTTCCACATTCCTCCAACTTCGAATTCATGCTTTTCAATTTTGGTTTCTGAGCCGCTTGGGTTCCACCATTTAGCAATATGCTCAGGATTTGTCCATGCTTCCCACACTAATTCAATATGAGCATTTATAATTCTTTTAATTGTTATGTTCTTCTTAAAAAATCACTTTCGCTTATCATCTTTTTCTTTTTGAAGTTTCTCAACATATAATTCGAACGAATCAACTTTATTTTCCCATCTCTTTTGAAGTTGATCTATCCACATAAATGCAGGAATTAAACTATCTGGTTTTACATAGAAATATCTTTCTCTTCCTTCTTGGTTCACTGCTATTAAACCACATTCATTTAGGATTTTAAGTTGTTTAGATATTGCTTGTCTACTTATTTGAAAGTTCTCCGCTACTTGATTTACAGATAAAGGTTTGTCCGATATTATTTCTAAAATCTCTCTTCTGACTGGGTCTGCAATCGCTTGGAATATATCTCTTCTCATTTAACCATAGATTTTGTAAATAGGCAACTAAACGCTTGCAAATATAAGCGCAACTATTTGGTTGCACAAGTATTTCAGTAATTAATTCTAGATTTTTATGGAAATGAGAATCTGCTTGTCGCTAACTTGTTTATATCCCCTCGGTTTCCATCATTTCTTAACATTTTCCCCTCTACCCCCAGTCCCAACTTATCTAACGGACTCTCAACTTGAGTAATACTTCCTTTGCTAATATGCATATAAATTTCCTTATTGGTAAATCTTCTTACATATCCATCATCATTTAGAATAGTACTTTGTTGCCTTACCATGAATAGCCTATACCATTTGAATGGAATCTGGATGCATACCATCGATTGAATGAAAACTTATCACTGAAGGGACATTGTTCTATGCTTCACTTAATAACGAAGGATCCTCTCCAAGAATTATATCAATTAAAATATAGTTTGTCTAACTTTATTCAAAATAATTTACAATGCGTTCAGTCAGTTTAATTTTAATGGTTTTCCTTTTGATAATTCTGGCTTGCCAATCACGAACTGACGATAATTTGCCCAATATCGTGATCTTACTTGCTGATGATTTGGGCTATGGCGACTTAGGCTGTTACGGTGGACAAGCCCAAACCCCTCACTTAGATCAATTAGCGAAAGAAGGGATTCGTTTCACTGATTTTTATTCTGCCGCTTCAAATTGTTCTCCTGCTAGAGTAGGACTTTTGACTGGACGTTCTCCATCTAAAGTAGGTATGTATAATTATATGCCAGCGAATCATCCTATGCACCTTAAATCAGAAGCTATCACAATAGCTGAAATTGTAAAACAAAAAGGATACGCGACTGGACATTTTGGCAAATGGCATGTTAGTAATTTGACACCTGACAGTAAATTAGTACAAGCACAACCTGATGATCAAGGCTTTGATTATTCCTTAGGCACGACGAATAATGCACAACCAAGTCATTTAAATCCCACTAATTTTGTTAGGAATGGTGTAAAAACAGGAGAGCTAAAAGGCTATTCTTGCCAAATTATTGTCGAAGAGGCTATCGAATGGCTTCAACAAATAACTGTAAAGAAGTCCCCATTTCTACTCTACATGGCTTTTCACGAACCGCATAAAAAAATTGCATCGCCTCCCGAATTAACGGCTCAGTATTCAAATTACCCGCAGCAAGATGCTGAGTACTTTGCAAATGTGGAAAATATGGATAAAGCCATAGGTCAATTATTAGCTGATTTGAAAAAAAATCGATTAGATGAAAACACAATTATTCTCTTTGCTTCTGATAACGGCTCTTACCGAAATGGATCCAACGGGCCTCTATTGGGTGGTAAAAGTTTTGTTTATGAAGGAGGGATTCGGGTGCCAGGGATTTTGCATTGGAAACATAAAATTGAAGGAGGACAGATTATCAATGAACCTTTATGCCTGGTGGACGTAATGCCAACAATTTGTGATTTAACAGAGACTAGCTACCCAACAGCAGCCGGTCTTGATGGAACAAGTTTGTACCCAATCCTTTCGAAAAAATCATTAAATAGAGCAAAACCATTAAGTTGGTTTTTTTACCGAACGTCACCCGAAATTGCTATGCGGATTGGCGATTACATGATTTTAGGGAAGGACCGCGATACGACACGCCATACGCACCCGACTACACAACCAGATATGGATTATATTAAAACTATGACAGTCGAAGATTTCGAAGTCTATCATTTACCTACGGATATTGGGCAAGCAAATAATATCGATCAGGCTAGCTTCGATATGGGAACCCAAATGAAACAGCAACTCATTCATCGGCTTCGTGAAATTCAGTCAGTTGCTCCTGTTTGGGAATCCCTTCCTGAGCCTAAGGACAGACTCAGAAAATTGAAAAGTGAATGGCGACAATTACATCCTAGTGGGTTCAGTAATTAATTTCAGAAATCCAACTTTTCAAAATGTAGTTGAGAATCATTGTCGCTAATACATCAAGATCAAATGATTCCAATTTATTCTATTTAAAAGCCTTTTGATGAAGCTTGAAATACAATAAATTAGTAAAAATATTTCGTCATGAAACAAAATCTACTCTTATCAACTCTAGTTGGATACATATTCATAAGCAGCTTTTACAGTCATGCCAATGCGCAGACCTATCAGAATATTAGTGTCACTGAAGCTCAAACATTGATTCAGCAAAATGAGCACAATGCGATATTCACCATTCTTGACGTGCGGACTTCAGGTGAATATAACAGCAGTCATTTAAATGGGGCTTTTCAGCGAGATTTTTATGCAAGTGATTTTTCACAACAGTTAGATGTATTGAATAAAGAACGGATTTATCTCATCTATTGTCAATCTGGCAATAGAAGCGGTCAGGCTTTCCAGATTATGCAAAACCTTGGTTTCGATCATGTTTATAATATGCTTGGGGGTATTAGCAGTTGGATTTCTAATGGTCTACCTGTAACAGATCTACTCCCTCCCTCTTTAGATTTAACTTTAGATTTCCCTGTTGCTCACATTATTAACTCTGTGGATAACATTGAGATTCTACCTAAGCCATCGTCTGACGCCATAACGATTGACGGTGACTTTAGTCAATACAGCATCAAGATCATAAATGAAAATGGACAGCTGGTAAGAGATTATGATTTTGTTTTACAGCCGCTAGTCATTGATTTGAATGCCCTAAGTTCTATGCAGCATTTTATTTCCATACAAAGTACAATGCATAGTGCCCTAAGTGTACAAACAAATATAAAGTAACAGCAAACTTCAGAAATCTATTTAGTGTTATTTATAAGACATATATCCTTAGATGTTATCCTGCAAACTAAAAATCCCATCCAAACGTCACCACCAATCGCTTAATCAAAATATCAAATTCAGTTTCGATTTCATTCCCAATCAAATCGAGAAAGGATTCCTGCCCACTCGTTTTTTGAAAATAATGGCCAAGTGTTAATTGAAACTTTGATTTATTGCGGCTGGCAAACTGGACGCCTAAGCCATACTTTGCATTAATACCACCAAAATGTTCTCTAGGAATACCTTCAGTAGATTCATCTGCTGCAAAGCCATAACCAAGTTTTGCAAAAGCAAACACGCGTGGCTTCATAGAGGTGATATAGTATCGACCATAGCCAAACAAAGTAATCACCTGAGAATCAAAACTAAACCCCGCAACTCTTGATTCATTAAATTCACTTCCAAATCCGATTGCAAGATCAAGCTTGGGATTGATATGCTGACCGAATAACAGATCAAGGTGTGCCGTCTCTCCTCTGTTAACACTAAACCCAAAATTTGTAGACCAAAAATATCCCTTTGTCAAGAAAAACTTTCCATCAGAAAAGACGACTGCATTATTCGAATCATAGATGGTTGCCCCTGTAAATCTATTCACTGTAATCGTATCACTTGTTGGAAGGCGAAGTTTAATCAAGCCATCTCTTTCTGAGAGCTTTTGTCCCAGGTAGATAGAGCCATTTTTGTAAGAGGCAATTGCCCAATCCGAATTGGTCTGGGCAATTGCATTCACATAACATTGGAGAAGACAAAAGAATAAGATGTATTTCCTCATTAGTAACTTAGTTGAGATTGCAGGTCAAAAACGCTTGCTTCGTCATCAACTAAAAACTGGCTTAAGCCATTCGGCCCAGCTATAAATACAACATTCTTATTTGTAGGATCTACAATAACATCATAGGCTTCAATATCATGTTGCTCTTTTAGAATTGGTTTTTTACGATTTGAAATATCATAAATTTTTAAGCCATTTTCACCTTCGCCAACATACAGATCTTCGTTAATAATTGACATACCGTATGGACTTGCCATTGCAATTTCTTCTAACAATCTCGCATCGCGAACATCTGTAACGTCAATGACCAATAGTGCATTTATATTACCAGGACAATCTGAAAAATCAGCAGTCCGCAATGTCACATAGGCAACATCCTCATGGGGTAAGACGGGATCACAAGATGAGGCATGATCAAATTCTGTTATTAAAATAGGCCTCATTTCATTTTGCAAATCATAGATTGACATCGACGTTCTTGAGCCAACAAATAAATGGTCACCATGTGGGAAGATCGTTTCCATACCTTCCTGGATATTCCTAATTTGATTTGACTGGCTAGAAAAATTATCATTGTCTGGAATAACAATCATATTGCTATGGCTGATGAGATAGAGATGACCCTTTGTTTTCGCTAAGCGATTGACAGTACCCGATTGAGAAGAACTATTCCCCGCAAAGGAAGATGGCACCGCTGAATTAGGAATTATATTTTCAGCAAAATCTAAATACACTAATTGATCTCCAACAATTTCTTTATAAAAATCATCATCCTGATTGAGCACAACTGACTTATCTGTATAATTAAACCCAATAAGTGTCTTGCCTTGACTGTCTTTGAACTGATCCTGAATTGCATTTTCCGCTCTTGCTAACAATATTGGCTGAGAAGGATTGCGAATATCTATTTTGACAACATCATAATAACTTTCTGCATACAAGATGTGATCCTCAACGATGAATTCCCGATTGCCAGGCAACTGAATGAAAATGCTGGCAGATGGACTTTTACGATTCGTATTATCAACAACGTGTATCCCCTCACCTTCTTCTCCTACTAGTATAAACCGCTCACCAATGTAAAGTTTACCCGGATTTATAATTTCGCGAACCGGAGCTATGAGTTCTTTATTCCTGATGTCATCCATATCACCGTAAATAGCGGTCGCTTCTTGATAGTGTACTTCTACTGTTCCGCTATCTTCTGTACATTGCGTGAAAAACAATAAGCAAGTGCCCATAACTGCGTAAATAAAATGTCTTGAATTTCGCATAATTTAATTTTTTAGTTTTTTACAAAAGAGTTCGTTTCTAATTTGTTTTCACTTTGAATGTGTATGTAATATAGTCCTTCTTTAAGGTCTACAATAGAAATATTAATTGACAAGTCTCTGACATCGATAATTTTCTTCACGATCTGCCCAATTGGATTTACGATACTGACATCTCGCCTTGTAAAGTCAGTAAAATCTAATCGAATCACATCTGTAGACGGGTTTGGTACAATCGTAAATTGATCTATGTCTACAGGATTATCTTCTATACTTGTCGTTGGCTCTACCCCAAATCTCAACTCAGCAATACCTGCACATGAGGAGTTAGCTTCCCATGTCTCTATAACGGTTAATAATACAAATTGTGCTGTTAGGCCTTCTAGATCAATGGGATCAGGGGCTACATATTTCCACGACCCAGGTGCTTCTTGTACCTCCAGGCTCCCATAACTCATCCAATTTGAACCATCTTGCGAATAATCAACTTTGATCGATTTCACACCTTGCCCCGTTTCTCCCCACACATTGTGATTCCAAATTCGCATATCTCGAAGAGTGTAAAGACGACCAAAGTCATATTGAATCCAATGCTGATTTCCATTTTCCTTTACTGCACTTTCAGATTGTTGACATGACAGCCAACCTTGATTTTGAAAACTATTGTGACTGTCCTCTAAGCATTGACTTGTAGAATCAAGTCCTATTAATAGCAAACCCAAAGTGACTAGTAGCTTATAACTCATATTCATACGATTAGCTTAAAAATTGTAATGGCGACCGATTGGGATCATAAGAATAAAAATTGCCTAAATTCGGCAGCACGAGTGACAAATCATTTGGCGAAAGCCCATACCACAAAGCCAACTCTGCAAAGTATTCATCAGCACTTGTTGTCGGTACAAGCACACCTCCACCCACATCTAGGATTGTCCCCAAACCCAGTTCAGGATACTTGCCATATAACTCCTTGCCTTTAACAGCACCGCCCATCACGATCGTATTGCCACCCCAAGCATGGTCAGTCCCATTGCCATTAGATGTCAATGTTCGTGCAAAATCTGAAATCGTAAACGTCGTTACACAATCCGCTAGATCCATTTCTTGTGTGGCTTGATAAAAGCTGCTTAATCCCTCATCTAGGTTTCTCAATAATTGTGCATGATTGTTAATTAATTCATCGTGATTATCAAAACCACCCAACTCTACAAAAAAGATTTGACGCTTCATACCCAAGGTTTCTCTGGCACCAATACTATTGGCCACCATCTTTAAATCTTGAGAAAATTTGCGACTTCCAAATTGTGTTCTCAACGGTTCAGCATTTCCTATAGCCGCATTAAATAATTCGTTACTTTCAATTGATCTTCGCAATGTACCTGTATAGGAATCTTTAAATAAATCTTCATATTCCTTATTGATCATTTCAGAAATATCCTCTCGCATAAGATTAAAAAAAGGAACTTCCGTTTCATCCCATCCCGCAATAGAAACAGCACCATCATTATTAATGGCATACTCCACAACGTCTTGTCCTGATTGGAATATATTATTGCCACCTAAGGAAATATTCATCGAAACCCCATTATCAACATTCATTGATTTCATGATATCAGCAATTTTACCACCCCAGCCCTTGTCTGATCGATCTTGTGGGAAAGCTGTCTGCCAATGCATGACTTGATCCGAATGAGAAAACAATCCCACAGGAATATTTCCAGATTTATTAGCAATCATTTGTGCATCCAGTGGCTCTACTAATGTCCCCACATTACAAACAAACGCTGCATTGCCAGTATCAAATAATCTCTGCATTCCAATTAGTGATGGGTGGATGCCAAACTCCCTCCCATCCGATGTTATGGGATCTATAGCCAATAATTCTTCTTTTACAATTGACTGGTTTGATCTGACTTTAGCATATTCATTATATTCATCAGCACTGGTCGGTACTAACATGTTATAGGAGTCATTGCCTCCACGCAGCAACACACACACGAGTGCCTTATACTCCTCCCCTCCGATCGCACTTGACGCCATCAAACTACTAACCGACCTAAGATTAATTAAAGAAGAGAACACAGTAGATGACCCTAGTGCTAAACATGGTAGTGATCCCAAAAACTTTCTTCTATTAAAATGAGACATATATTTGCTTTTTCTTATTGACAATTAATTATTTCATTACGACAAAATCCGGATCAATCATGATCATAAAGAGTGCATAATTAGCAGCTTCTTTTGTATTGAATATATCTTTGCGTTTCATAGCATTAATGAGTCGCTCCTTTTTATCTATAGATAGTTGTCCATTGGTGAGCAAGATATCTAAGTAGTCAATATATTGTTCTGGCGCACTTGCTAACCCAAGCCAATATTCATCCGAAAATTCTGCCTTGTACGAGTCCACATCATCAGTGTACATTATAAAAAATGTCTCGTTTAATAAATCAGGAAACTCAAAATCAAACCTATCAAATAAAAAATCACGATTTAATGCCAGCAACATCCAATTAATATAATTTGAAGATGTCGACGAATTTAATATTTGAAATTCAGGACCTACCATATTGTTATCTGCAAAGTCAGCATCTGGCACATAGTCTGGCGTATAGAAATTAAAGACAGTTGGCGAGGACAATACATGCTGCTCTGTCTGCTCTTGAAAAAAATAACTTGAATTCCAAAACCACTCTGACTTTGTCACTGCTTTTAAGCCCAGCATCATTTGCGTGTAGCGCAACATCGGAGTTCGAAGCATCCCATTACTTTTATGATCTATTCGATAACAATCCATTGCTTCATTATCGGTTAGTATTGATTTTATAACTGCCCTTAAATCGCCCCGTTCCCCCTGTCCATTATTACTAAATACAGTTGCGATACGCTTAACATATTCAGCAGAAGGATTAGACTTAACTAATCGTTGGATTAACCTTGTCGCCAAAAAAGGCCCCACATTCTCATGATTAAAAATATGCTCAATCGTTTGTTCTATATCTTCCATTCCCGTCTGACCATCAGCAATTATTTTATCGCCTATTAGCCTCTTCTCTCCCTGTTCATGCCAGTCCTCATACATCTTCATAGGTGTGATGAATGAATACCGAAAGTGATTTCTGCCAAAAACAACTGGTCTATTGTCGGCATCATCTTGCCATTCTGCTCCACTTAGCCCTGTAAATACTTTTGCTAATTCCTTGATATCATCATTATCGTATGTAGGAATCCATTTCCCATCTGACAAATTAATTTTGCGTGTACCATTTTGATTTAGTTCATATAGACCGATGGTAAACAACTGCATAAACTCTCTAGCATAATTTTCATCAGGCCTTATATTGAGCATCGGAATTGACTTTGGATTATTCATGTGACTTAGATAAAAGCCCATTGCAGGACTTAATGTCATGTCTGTCAATAGTGTTTTATAATTTCCGAACGCATTTCTCATTAAAATGTCATAGTAAAATCCAATGCCATGAGGTATATTCCCTAAATCAGATTGATCTGAGACAACAAGAATTTCACTCAAGGCCATTGCCACGCGCTGCCTTAATTTATCCTGTCCGTGCATTGTATTATGCCACCACGCGTATCGCCACATGACAGGATTGGGTACAAAGTCGTCCTCGCATTCGTCTCCTAGCTTGTCTTTGCACCTTTCATACAATTCAAATAAAATCTCAACAGTTGGATCAGTATAATTTGTAACTGGCATGATGTATTGATCATCAATCCAATTCTCTATTCCCACTTTAGATACTTCCTCGATTTCTTCTATGGTGGCTCCTAATGTGGCATGTGACAAAAACCGTGAAGCTAATTGTAAATCTTCTTCGAGTCCTTCACCGTTGATCGATCGGATGCCTTCAGATAATGGATCACTACTCGTTATTGTCAATCTTTCTATATTAGCACCACCGATAAAATCACTATATGGTTGAGTAGCGGCCTTGCTACAGACAATTAAGAGGGCACATACAAATGAAAGTTTGACATACATAATGACTGTGTTTGATTATTAATACAATCAAGTTTACGTTTACCCTACTTTTATTTTAGACGTGATAATAAAAAAAATGTGAACCACTTAGGAGGATAGATACATAGGACATTTTCAATGTCAATGTCAATGTCAATATAAAATCAATAAATTTTCTATGAGCTAACAACGCTTCTAAATTCTATGTGGCTTAAATTTGTATTTATGGAGAACGTCGGAGCTGTGACATGGTTGTAACTCAATTCCAGAGGGTGAAATCGCTGAAAAAACATTAAGAACGCTGGAGGTGTGACATGATTGTAACCCCGTGATTCATCACGGGGTGAATAGTAAAACAAAATGAAATTTGGCGTGATTTTTCATTAAAATCATGATAAATTTATGTTTTGTAAATTAAGATCCTTTAACATCACGTCATTTATAAATCATGTGTATCCTGATATCTTAAAAATCGTGTTCAAGACAAAAAAAGAAACACAATCTCTATGGCAAACAATACTTAATCCAGCTACTAACCGTTAAAGAACAGAGCCAAAAACAAATTGATAAAACTACTTCTCTTCAATGTCGAGTAAGCAAGACAAAAGATTCAAAACACACTACACTCGACTTGTACAGCCTATTTTCAGATTCATCTATTATAAATGTGGTGATAGAGTACTTGCCGAAGATATTGCTCAAGATACTTTTATACGATTTTGGAATAAAATCGAGACTGTCAAAGAAGGTGGCGAATCTGCATATATCTATCGGATAGCAAAAAACCTGTTAATTAATCATGGGCAGAAGCAAAAGGTGTCATTAAAATTCCAACAAACATTACGACAGAATCAAGAGAATCATAGTCCTCAATTCCTACTAGAAGAGAAGGAGTTTAAGCAAAAAGTAGAACGAGCGATTTCGAACTTATCGGAAAAACAACGTGAAGTCTTTTTAATGAATCGAATCGACGGACTAAAATACCGTGAAATCGCTGAGCGTCTAGACATCAGTCAAAAAGCTGTTGAAAAACGAATGCAGTTGGCCTTATTGGCATTAAAAAAAATACATAAAAAGATATGAAGATAGGTAGGGTAAATAGTTCGTATACTGTCTTAAAAGAAAGAGATTTATACAATGGAAGATGATCGTCTTGCTAAATGGCTAGCTAAATCCTATGATGCTGAGGGGCTGAATGAGGAGCCTGTGCTGTCAAAAATCATCGAGAGCATAGACCAATTCGCTATTGATCCGATTGATGAAGAGCGATTATTCGAGAAGATCTCGGCTAAGCGGAATACCAACAAACCAGGTCTTCTCAGATCACTTAAATGGATTGGTGCTGCAGCTGCAAGTCTCATCATGGTCTTTGCAGCACAACAGCTTTTCTTCACAGCACAATCTACTTCTACGACATTCCAAGAAACGGCCTCAGTTCATCTTCCTGATGAATCGGTCGTCACCTTGAATAGTCAGACTAGCATTCACTATAATAAATCCTTTAATGACAGACAATTGACCCTGAAGGGCGAGGCATTTTTTGAAGTCAAGAAAGGATCCACTTTTTCAGTAAAAACAAAGCACGGCACGATAGAGGTCTTAGGTACATCTTTTAATGTTTTTTCTAGAGATAGTTTTTTGATTGTAACATGTGCTACTGGAAAAGTGCAAGTGTCTTCATTGTCTCAATCCACGATCCTACTACCTGGTCAACAGAGCTCCTTAGTCGATGATAAACTAATCGTGAGTACAGTTCCAATAGAGGATATCCAAAATTGGACTGGAAGCAAAAGTCATTTTTCCAAAATGCCATTGGTTGTCGTGCTGAGTGCTTTATCCCATCACTACGGCTTTGCTATTGATGCCGGAATAGTTGACTTACAATCATTAGAGTTTACGGGATCATTTGTACATTCAGACATTGACAAAGCTCTAAAAATGGTCTTGCTTCCATTTAATATACAATATGAAATAAATCAGTACGGGATTCGCTTAAAGCAATGACTTGTAAAACATAATTTCCATCACTTTGATACGACTTAGTTTTTTAATATCATGTCTGGTCTTCTCTCTCTCTGCAGCTTCTCAAATTAATTACGAGGATGCAAATAGAAAAAAACTCTCAGATATTATTAAAACGCTGGAGAACAAACATGGGGTTTCATTTTCTTACAACAACAAACTGGTTGACCCTTACAAAATAAGTTACCGCCAAGGGCAGTATTCCCTAAATCAATTGATGGATATTGTATTTAAGCAAACTGCCTTGACTTATGAATTCATTGACAGTTCTCATGTTGTTATTTTACAAGAGAGCTATGAAGGCGAACTGATGTGCGGCTATCTTTTTGACAGTGCTAGTCAATTACCCTTAAGCGGAGCTACAATTAGCAATCGTGACTTTAGCGTTGGAGAAGTCACAGATGAGACTGGTTATTTCGAATTTATACTTACAGAAAATGACCACGCGCTCTTGTGTTCCTATTTAGGATTTGAAGATATTGAGATCAACATGACTGGTGCTTCGTTTGATAAATGCCAACACTATGCAATGACCCCAACGACTTATTTATTTCCAGAAATTACTTTAACTGAATATTTAGATGACGGGATTTCGGTGACAAAAGATGCGAATCAAATTGTCATGTCACCAGGAGATATGACCTTATTGCCTGGCAATGTAGAACATGATGTGATGTCATCTTTACAATTCTTACCAGGTATTTCAAGTCCAACTGAATCACTTGATCGATTGCATATCAGGGGAGGCACGCCTGATCAAAATTTAATCTTATGGGATGATATCCCGATCTACAGCACGAGCCATTTGTTTGGTGCTATCAATGGACTGAATCCGTTCATGGTCGAGAAAGTTGATGTGTATAGAAATGGTGTATCAAGCAAATATGGTGGACGAGTATCTGGCGTCATTGACATTAAAAGCAAATCCGCCGTTCCATCATCTTTTGATGGCGGGATTGGATTTAACATGACGCAATCAAATAACAGATTTGAAATTCCTTTATTTAAAAAGTCCGCTTTATTTATTTCAAGTCGATTAAGTCTAACTGAATCCTGGAGCAGCCCAACATTTGAGAGCTATGCAGATAAGGTGTTTCAGCGATCACTCATTTCTACTCAGGATTTTGAAGAAGACGACAACAAAGTCAAGTTTAATGACCTGACATTAAAGTGGATTTATTATTCTAAAAAAGATGTCTTTGAATTTAGCATGTTAGGCAGTAATAATAATCTAGAATACAAAACGCAGTTACCTCAATTTGAAGCTATTGCGACTGACTCTCTCGATCTCATACATGCTGGAGCTAAAATAGGCTGGACAAGAAACTGGAGTCCCAGATTTCAATCTGAATTTCTCATCACATCTTCTCAATTCACTAACAACTATGCAAAACCAATTCAGCGACTCGAACGCCCAATATCGACACCAGTCAGACAAGAGTTTAAAAATGACTTAGTTGAAGGTAATGTAATACTTGGCTTTAATTGGGATTTTCATGAAAACAAGCGGGTTCGATTTGGTTATCAATATACCTCAGATGAAATTGACCTCTCATGGAAATCTAGAAACTTTGATGTACAAACAGAAAATTCAGAATTCTTCGAAAACAGTCTCCATGCTTTGTACTCAGATTATTCCATGGTGGTACCAGATCTTCTCCAACTTGACATCGGATTGAGATATCATTATAGTGATTTTTTAAACAACGAATATTTTGAACCAAGAATAGGTGTAACCGCAAATATTACTGACAACTTAAAACTAAAACTAAGCACAAGTAAAAATTTTCAGTTTGTCAGTCAGCTTGTTGTCTTAAATACAAATCAGCTGGGACTCGCGAATCAAATCTGGGTCGTGGCAAATAACACAACCATACCAGTCATCGAGGCAAACCAATGGACAGGTGGATTACTCTATGTGAAGGACAAATGGACCATAGATGGTGATGCCTACGTGAAAGAGTTAGCAGGTATCACCTCACTATCCGATAGCTTTGATCCGACTATCAACGTCCCTTACAGTACAGGCACTGCTCGAATCAGCGGAATAGATCTCCTTGTCAAGCGTCGATTCAAACAGTTTAAAAGTTGGGTGAGTTATTCTTTTTCAAAAGCAAACTATGAATTCCTGTCTTTAGATTCAAAATCCTTTCCAGCGACATATGACCAAAGACATGTACTGCAATGGGTAAATTTGTACAAGAAAAACAAATGGGAAGCCTCTCTCGGCTTGACTTTTAAAAGTGGCTTACCGTTTACAGATGCACTCTCCATAGAAAATAATACAATTAACTATGATGCCTTAAACAACAATAGACTTGGCAACTATCTAAGATTAGACGCCTCCGTCTTATATGAATTTAACACCCAAGTCACCAATCGCGGCTACATTGCTGCTTCCCTTCAAAACATTGGCGACCGGCGCAATGTCCTCGCTAGACAATTTAGAATTGACAGAGATGTATCCAGTGATGACACCAGACTTGTCACCTTTGACACCATCGGTTTAGGTTTTACACCCAATGTCTCGATCAATTTTATTTGGTAAATCTTAAGGCATCGCTAAGCCCGCCTCACTCACCATCAAAAGTGACATCGCGTGCCCTAACCCTAAAGGGAATCTGCCCAAACACAGATGATGGAAATAGTTGATTAGCGAGCCAATCCCGCTTCACTCACCATCAAGAGATAAGCCAATTGAATCGCCTTATAGGCTTCTTTGTCGAGCCACCATTCATCCAGCGAATGCGCAAAAGCGCCTACTCCACCGCGCCCAATCGTCACCGCAGGGATCCCTAAAGAAATCGGAATATTAGAATTCGTAGACCCTCGCGTTAACTCTGGCAGTTTTCCAAAATAAGCTGTACTCGCCATCGCCCGCTGAATCAACGGCAGATCAGCAGATAATTCTCCAGACGGCCGATTCCCTATTTTATCAATGTCAACAGTTAGATCTTCACCCATCCGCTTCAGCTCATTTTGCTTTGCCACAGCCTTGTTAACACTGGCATACAGCTTTTGCTCTAGTGTATCTAAGCGCAAAGGATTGACAGAGCGCATATCAATCTCCATCCATGACTCAAAGGGAATCGAATTCACAGATGTGCCGCCGCCAATCCGGCCCACATTATAACTCGTCCGATCACCATAGCTCGTAAACTGATCCGCTTCATCCACAAATAAGCGGATCGCATCGCCCAACGCATGGTGCGGATTTACCAATCCAAAAGCTCCCCACGAATGCCCGCCAGGCCCTTTAAATGTCACTCGGTAGCGATACGAGCCAAGCCCTTTAATATTCACCCGTCCAATCGTACCACCATCAATCGATATCCAACTGTCAATCCGTGGCCCTCGCTCCGAAAATATTTCTTTGACGCCTCTCAAATCTCCAAGACCTTCCTCGCCTACCGACCCAATGAATAAAACATCATGCTTCATCTTAGTTCCTGTTTTCTTCAACGCCCTAACCATGCAGGTCAGCATCGCCAATGCCCGCGTATCATCCGACACACCTGGAGCAAATAAGGTATCATTTTTAATCTTGACCGAGACATCGGTCCCTTCTGGAAAGACGGTATCCAAATGACCGTCAACAGCAATTGTTTTTTCCCGCTCTGTCCCTTTCACCAAGCCTAACACATTACCGACCTCATCAATCCACACAGAGTCGACAGCTAAATCCTCCAGCATCGCTTTAAATGCCGCTGCCCGCTCATCTTCCATAAATGGTGGCGCAGGAATTTCCGTTAAATAAATGTGCTCTTCAAGCGTCCGTCTTGAATCTTGCTCAATGAAATCAAAAGCAGATAGGATTGCCTGTTTTTTAACTAAGTCTTGAATCTCTGTCTTGTAGCTGTCTTGAAGCATCGTTCGGACATCTTGGCCGTAAGAAGGACATAACAATAACAGTATGAGTGAGGTATAAATGTAGCGCATGGAATAATAATAGTGAATTCGGAGTCAATTACCAAACAAGATAACCTGATTGAATAATAGGGCAAGCTAAGCAAAGAAGATAATTCTATTTGCTAACGATTTACTTCTTTAGCCTATTATTAAATTTTAACCACAAACGGCATTCGGGTAGACAACACAAACGCGCCCTCGTTGGACTCCGACCCAACGAGCTTAAAATTATGACATTTTTAGTGTTTTGACCAACAAGAAATTTAGGCATGAGTTGCAACCCCACCCAACATCGGCACAAAACGATAATGACCATGTTCTTTGATTTCAATTTGCTCTCCATGCTTGGCAAGTTTCAACATTTGCTGATCCTCACCATTGCCGACAGGAATAACCATGATGCCACCATCCTTTAATTGATGGACAAGCGTTTTAGGAATTAGGTTACAAGCTGCGGTGACGAGTATTTTATCAAAAGGGGCGAATCGTTCTGCGCCCTCATAGCCATCACCGAGTAAGGTGCGAACTTGATTAAATCCAATTGTCGGTAGTAGTTTGGCCGTCTTCATAAATAATTCTTCATGTCGCTCGACTGTATAGACCTTAGCACCGAGGGCTGCTAACACACATGCCTGATATCCAGACCCAGTCCCAACCTCTAGGATTTTATCTCCTTTGCGTACCTCTAATAACTCTGTCTGCCTAGCCACTGTGAACGGTTGTGATATAGTCTGTCCTGATGAAATAGGAAATGCTGTGTCTTTATACGCCCACTCAGCAAAGGCCTCATCTAGAAAGCAATGCCGAGGTATGTCTAGCATGGCTTTTAAAATTCGTTCGTTGCGAATTCCTTTTGCTCGAATACTTGAGACCAGTTGTTGGCGCAGTCCTTTAAACCTGTAGTTATCTATTTGCCCGTTCATGGCATAATATTACGAAATAATCTTATATGTATTACACTATCAATGAACATTTTAATCACTTTTATGGGATAACTTTGCTGCATTTTTCATATTATCGAAAATATTAACTGATATTTGAATAAAAGTGTTGATATATGAGCATAATTAAGTTTGGAACAGACGGATGGAGAGCTATCATAGCTAAAGATTATACTGTAGACAATGTAAGACGTGTCAGTGAGGCCACAGCCCAATGGATGCTCAAGAATAATATGTCCAAAGTTGTTATCGGATACGATTGTAGATTTGGTGGCGAATTATTTAGCCATACTACTGCTTCAGTGTTTGGTAACTTCGGCATTCATGTCATGCTTTCCAAAGACTTTGTGTCGACGCCAATGGTGTCACTTGCTGTGGTCAAAACAAATGCTGATCTCGGCGTAGTCATCACTGCAAGTCATAATCCGCCAAGCTACAATGGTTATAAATTAAAGTCAAAATTTGGAGGACCAACAATTCCAAAAGAAATTGCAGAAGTCGAGGCCATCATACCTGAGAGCCCACTTGGCTCTACGCCGAGCATTAGTGATTTAGAAACAGATGGATTAGTATCTTATATTGATATGGAAGACATGTATATCAAACATGTTGAAGCTAATTTTGATTTAGACATGATTCGTAATTCAAATCTTAACATGGCTTATGATGCGATGTATGGTGCTGGTCAAAATGTCATTCGAAAACTATTTCCGGAGGCAACATTAATTCATTGTGAACATAATCCATCCTTTTATGGACAAGCGCCCGAACCAATCCATCGAAATTTAACGGAATTATCGAATACCTTGGCAAATACTGCAGCGCTTAATTTTGGATTAGCTAATGATGGCGATGCTGACAGAATCGGTATGTATGATGGAGAAGGTAATTTTGTAGATTCCCATCATATCCTATTACTGCTACTTTATTATTTAAAAGAATTTAAAGAGTTGACTGGCAAAGTCATCATTACATTTTCAGTGACTGACAAAATGAAAAAGCTTGCGGAATTGTATGGCTTAGAGGTGGAGGTCACCCAGATCGGTTTTAAATATATTGCAGAGATCATGATCAATGATGATGTTCTTGTCGGTGGTGAAGAATCAGGAGGCTTGGCTGTGAAGGGGCACATTCCTGAGCGCGATGGCATTTGGATCGGTCTTATGATTATGGAATTTATGGCGAAGACTGGTAAATCTATAAAAGAGCTCATTCAGGATGTCTATTACAAAGTGGGACCATTTAATTGTGATAGAGATGACTTGCATATTACTGAAGATCTTAAGAGACAGATCATAGATAAATGTACTAACGATCAGATCACTCATATCGGAGAGCAAGAAGTTATTAAAACGGAAAAACTAGATGGCTTTAAATTTTATTTGAATGATAATGAGTGGCTCATGATCCGACCTTCCGGAACGGAGCCTGTCCTTAGAGTCTATGCTCAAGCTCCTACTAAAGAAAGAGTCAGGGAGATTTTGGATGCTGCTCATGTCACATTAAAATCCTAGTGTTCTAAATAAGCTCATTCTTGAATGGTCTATTGTGTAAATATAATTGTGTGTTGTAATGATTGAATACATTAGAATAGTTGACAATTTTATAGCATGGTTGAAGTGGTACACGACGCACTGTTCCTTATTAAATAGGATATTTTTTCTTTTAAAGAATACTTAAGAATAGAGTAACTGACTTGTATGCCATACCAATTGCTTCAAGAAAACATCCTGAAGAATGTAAAAATGAGTCCTTCCGATCTGGAGTTCATTTGTAAATATTTCAAACCTATAAGTGTCAATAAAGGAGAGTTTTTATTGCAGCAAGGGAACATCTGTAAATTTGAAGGCTTTGTGGTAAAAGGCTGCTTTCGAATATTTAATATTGATACTGAAGGAAAAGAAAACACACTCTATTTTGCTGTAAAAGACTGGTGGTTAATGGACATTGACAGCTTTATGAATCAGACATCATCGGAACTTAATATCCAAGCTCTCGAAGAGAGCCAGATACTTATCATTGATAGAAC
This sequence comes from uncultured Saprospiraceae bacterium, assembly GCA_937959275.1. Classification (GTDB taxonomy): domain Bacteria; phylum Bacteroidota; class Bacteroidia; order Chitinophagales; family Saprospiraceae; genus CALFUK01. Next base: position 18,963 of record CALGLU010000116.1, read on the forward strand.
TAATAAGGAGACGCTGTATAAAGAATCCTCTATTGTTGAAAAACTCTTCCGCATTATGTCCCAAAAGGCTGTGGCCGCCTGGCAAAGAAGATTAATACGGAACCATGGCTTGAAGGCTAAAGAACGCTACTCATATTTTGTGAACACATATCCTGAAATTGCATTGAAACTTACAGATAGACAAATCTCGGGTTACTTGGGCATCACCCATGAATTTTTGAGTAAAATCAAAAGAAAGAACTAACTTTTTATGGTTTGTTGAACTTGTTCAACCCTATTACCAATCTAATTTCCGACATTTAGAAATAAAAATTATAAGTCATTATTAAGAAAGTGGCGGTATTTTTTTTGGTCATGAAATCGTAAAGCCGATTTATTTCTGAGGTGCACTAGAAACCACTTCCCCATGCGTTAATGACCTCTGTTGAGTTAAAATCAAGTCTATTCCATCCCAAAAAAGCAAAAACCAACTTCAAATAATTTCATTCTAAATTTAAATTTATATTTTGTACAACAAGTTTCGAATAGCATTTATAGTAAGTATAGGTTCAAAACAAATATTTATGTCTACAAAGTCACATGCAAAAAAACTGGGGACGTACGTCTGCACATTAATATTCCCAATAGCACTATCCGCACAAGTTACAGTCAGCGGCATTATTTCTGATAATACAAATGAGCCATTGATAGGTGTCAATATCCTTGAAGATGGTACAGCGAATGGAGTCATCACCAATTTTGATGGAGAATACAGTATTACCGTTGAGGAAGGCGCAAGTCTAGTTTTCAGCTATACTGGTTTTACGTCTCAGACTATCCCTGTAAATGGCCAGAGTATTATTGATCTGACTATGAGTGAAGGTGCACTACTAGATGAAGTCGTTGTCACCGGATATGGCACACAAAAGAAATCTACGCTCACGGGTGCCGTAGCAACGATTGACAGCGAGCAATTAACACAAGTTCCTGTTGCAAATTCTGCTAATCTACTAGCTGGCAGAGTCCCAGGTGTCATGACTCGACAAAACTCAGGATTACCTGGAAGTGAAAATACACAAATAAGGATCAGAGGATATGCTGGTTCGCCTCTTATACTTGTAGATGGTATTCAAACTTCCTTTGATAGAATAGATCCTAATGACATTGAGTCTGTGACCGTACTTAAGGATGCAGCAGCAGCAGTATATGGAGCACGTGCAGGTAATGGAGTCATATTGGTAACGACAAAGAGGGGTACCTCAGGGCCTGCCAAAATAACTTACAATGGAAGTTTTACCTCTACGTCAGCATCACGATTATTCCAGCATGTGAATACTGATCAATATATAGAACTGGTAAGAGAAACAGATCTTTTAGATGGAGGAGGCATTGATGCCACATTCTCTGAAGAAGATGCACAAAAATTTGCCAATAAAGAACCGGGCTATGAAGGAGGCGATTGGGTAAATGACTTGATCAGTAACAATGCACCAATGTACCAACACAATTTGAGTGTATCTGGAGGGAGTGAGGACATTAAATACTTTACATCTTTCGGTTTTGTGGATCAAGAGAGTTATTTCAAATCACGTGATTTCGACTATGGCCGATATAATGCAAGAACAAATATAGATGCGAAGATAGATGATCACCTCAGCTTTAATTTAGATCTATCATACAGATTTGAGAAGACGGAGTATGCCCGTAGTAACATTCCTGCTATTATGACAGAACTGGGAAGTGCTAGACCCGTATTCCCTACATCATTACCAGACCCATCAATAGGAGAAGCGTTCTCTGGTTTTTCTCAGAGAAACCCGATCTCTAGTAGTAAGAGAGATGTAGCTGGTTTTTGGGATAGAGATGAAGATGTATTTCAAGGTCGTCTAGGCCTCAAATATGATATGCCATTTTTGCCAGGGCTTGCAGCAAAGGCAGAAGTTGGCGTCATAAAATATAATCGAGGAATCAAGCAATTTGCTAAGCCAACAGATCTTTATGAATATCAGCCGGAGACAGACACCTACCTTTATCAAGCCACACAGCGGGTAGCATCGTCAGTCAGCGATAATCAATTTAGAAGGAATCAGATTTATCCTTTGTTTTCATTGACATATGATAAGTCGATTAATGAAGATCATACTATTAAGGTTTTGGGATTATATGAGCAAATCACCAGAAAGTTCAGTTCTTTCGGAGCAAGTAGATTAGACCTTCTTTCTTTAGCTATACCTGAATTGTATATTGGATCGCCAAATAATCAAACAAATAATGGTTCCTCAGGCTCAGATATAGGCAGAAAGAGTTATGTAGGTCGAGTCAATTATTCATATCAAGATAGATACCTTTTTGAAGCTACCTTTCGCGCAGATGGTAATGTCTTATTCTCACCTGAAAAGCGCTGGGGATACTTCCCAAGTGTATCTGCTGGTTGGGTGATCTCCGAAGAATCCTTTATGGATAACACTGGAGCACTTGACTTTTTAAAATTGAGACTATCATATTCTCAGCTCGGTGATGATACGGCTAATGGCTTAAATGGTTTTGACTATCTAACTGGATACGGACTACAGGATCCGCTCATATTGGGAGAAGATGTGTCAGCACCGGCCATTCGGACAAGAGGTCTGGTCAATCCATTATTGACTTGGGAAGAAATGACTGTCTATAATATTGGTGCCGAAGCTAGGATGTGGAATGGTAGATTATCTCTTGAGGCAGAACTGTTTTATCGTCTTAGAGATGGAATCATTGCACAAAATACAGAAGCCGTACCCTCTACCTTTGGAGCTGATCTACCTGTAGTGAATCTGAATAGTCAGGAAAATCGTGGTATAGAATTATCTGCGGTCTATCAGCAGCGAGTTGGAGATTTTCGATTTGAAATTGCTCCAAATCTAACCATAGCGAGGTCACGATGGAAAGAAGTAAAGAGTCAAGAGGCTTTTGAAGATCCAGATCAGAAGCGTTTATTTGAATTAGACGGTCAGCTTGTGAATCGGTCTGTTGGTTATGTGACAGATGGTATATTTATGTCTCAATCTGAAATAGATAATCACCCAGTTGTTCAGGATGAAAATGAAAATAGTACACTAAGGCCAGGGGATATCCGCTATGTAGATCGTGATGGAGATGGTGTGCTTACTTTCAGAGATCAAGATGAGATCGGCTACGCAAGAGGTATTCCTGAGTTGACCTACGGTATGAATCTTGGGATAGAATATAAAAATTTTAGATTAAGTGGACTTATTCAAGGTGCTTCGAGATTTAGCATGTTGATTTCGGGGTCTGCACAGACTATGTTTAGTAATCAGTCGATCCCCCTAACATATCAATATGAAAATAGATGGCAACCTGATCTCAATAATCCAGGCGTCAACATCAATCCTAATGCGAGTCTCCCCGCGGCTACACAATCTCCTTCATTTAACAATAGTCGAATTTCAGATATGTGGCTGAAAGATGTTACCTATTTCCGTATTAAGAATGTTAATTTATCCTATTCTTTACCTCAGAGTATGATAGAACGGATTGGTTTAGAGCAAGCTGAATTTTACATTGCAGGAGAGAATGTATTACTCTTAACTAATCTAGGTATATACAAAAATTCATTTGATCCAGAATTTGAACCTGGGTCACCTACTGGAAGATTACCAATTACCAAATCAATTGCCGTTGGCACAAGAATCAGTTTCTAATTTTATAAATAGCAACACTTAAAAGATGAAAAATATACTATTATTAACCCTTGTTTTATCCATAGTCGTCTCATGCGAAGATCCATTTGCGTTGACTCCTACTGATATAATTTCCCAAAATGTCGTTTTTGAAGATGAAGGCTTGGTAGACGCTTTTATCAATGATATGTACAATCGAGTACAATTCCATATGACCTCTGGAGGGACTAACATAAACATGGGATTCATTAATTCATGGGGAGGTGAGCACCGAAATTTTGCGCCATGGCAAGCAGCATTTGGACAAGTGACCAATACACCTTACGATGAAGGTGGAGCACGCTTATTAGATTATTGGCCGTACGATAACATTCGCGAGGCCAATGTATTCATAGACAAGCTTGCGGAGTCTACAACACTGAATGCAGATTATGTCAGTACAAGATCAGCAGAAGCTAGGTTTATACGTGCATGGGAATACTTTGAAATGGTGAAGAGATTTGGTGGGGTCCCAATTGTGACAGAAGCACTTGGTCCTGATGCTACAGAAGAGCAGCTATTTGTCCCAAGAAATTCTGAAAAGGAAGTCTACGATTTCATAGGCTTTGAGATGGATGCGATCTCAGTACTTCTTCCTGATGCAGCAGATGTTGGTGGTCGCGCTACAAAGTGGGCAGCACTAGCATTAAAGAGTCGGGCTATGCTCTATGCAGCAAGTGTAGCACAACACGGTACAGAGCAGCTCGGTGGCCTATTAGGCTTTCCTGCTAGTGATGCCAATAATTATTACCAACAATCCTTACAAGCATCTAAAGAGATTATTGAGACTGGGCCATTTTCACTATACCGTAAGAATGCAGATAAGGTTCAAAACCTTATAGATCTTTTTCTTGACGAAACTGATAATTCAGAATCTATTTTCGTAGAAAAATACAGTTTTGAAGCAGGGAAAAATCATGCTTTTGATGTAACTGGAACTCCTGCGGGATTTGGGTTTTCATGGAATTCTAATTATCCAGTTTATTTGGAGACTATGGAAAAATTTGATTTTATTGATGGTGCATCTGGCAAGATGGATTTTTCACTATACGATGGAAATACTCCTTTTGACCCAGCACGTTTTTTTGGTGAAAGGGATCCAAGATTTAGAGCTTGGATTTTTTATCCAGAAACCACGTTTAAGGGATTGCCAGTATACTTTCATACCAATACAGTCTATACCGATCCTGCAGATAACCAGAAAAAAACCACGTCAAAACAATCAGGATTTATTATTCCTGGTTCAGATGGATTTCCTGGGGCTTGCCATCCTAGACATGCCTATGCAGGAGGTAATAATCCGACAGGTTTGCTAAGACGAAAACACATCAATCCGACAACCGCTGATGGGCAAAGATCTAGTACAGATTGGGTCATAATAAGGCTTGCTGAGGTCATGCTTAACTATGTAGAAGCAGCATTCTATCTTGGAGATCCAAATGGAGATATGGCGACTATACTTAATGATGAGATTCGAGACCGCGCAGGTATGCCTCCAATAACTGATATTACGGAGGATAAGATACGGCAAGAACGTCAAGTAGAACTAGCATTTGAGGAGCATGTGTTTTGGGATCTACGTAGATGGCGGATTGCTGTGGAAGAGTTAGACAATAAAATAAAACACAAGTCAGTCTGGACGAAGGATTTTGATACAGGGAATTATTTTTTAACAATGGAGCATGGTGATAAAGGAAGAGTGCGTTTGCATCCTGAGCGCAATTATTACTACGCACTAGGCTTAGGCAGAATAGCAGACAACCCTAATTTAGTAGAGAATCCAGGTTACTAAAAAAGAGATAGTTTTTTCATGCTTATTTATAGAATCGAGTCAGTTTACTGTCTCGGTTCTTTTTTTTGGGAAAAGTCAAAATCGTAGTTGACTCATTATATCCATGCTATTGCAATATCACGATGCGATGGATATATGTTTGTTGCACAATTTTCAAATGCAGTATATATAATTAAATAAATTATTACTTATCAGCATAGTCGTCCTGTTGTCTTTAAAGACTTCTTGTTGTTGTCCTATGTAACCACCATTCACACTTTGGAATTTATTATTGAAGACAAGAGTATTCTTTGCATTAATAGAAACGGACCGCCATCCTGCAAAGGGCTTTTCTAAACGCGGAACAGCGACCCCCTGCTCTTCCCAAACAAAACCATCCTCACTAGTGCTCTGTCAAGCATTCCATATCTCAGCTAAATCCCAGTCTCTTGATGGAATCATTGCTGATCCATTTACAGCACTTGGTGGTGTAGGCGTCTCTCTTCTCGTATACCAGACAGAGTATTTACCATTCGCTCGAACCACTTTTGTGGCATCCCTTCTAGACAGTGTGCCATCACCATTATTGTAATCCAAACCTTGTAAAGGTGTATATTTAAAATTGGAAAATAGTTCGTTAGTAGCTAGTTCTTGTGAACCGTATGTTCTATCATATACTCTATTCATCTATTCATAGCTGCACTCATTGGCATATTAGGCTTTGCCCTTGGTACATTACCATACGGAAAGCCATCAGCAAAATCATTTAATATTGTTTCTTTTGAGGCCTTTTGATTACAGGAACTCAATATTATTACAAACAATGCCATCAATAGAATTGGAATATTTAAAAGTGCAGTCCAGTGCTTCATCATTTAGATTCATTTAAGTCTTTCATCATTTCAGATTTTGCAGGTCTTGGCCTAATCCTCGCTGCAGTAGGCTTACCCGTCACACGATCAAAATCGTCAGGCGTGCGATGATCTGGAAGCGAATCTTTGGTCAATTTTCTAATTGTTTTCATCCTAGCTCTCATATCACCTAAAGCCTCTGCATACAATGTATCTAATGCTAAATTATTAAGCTCATAAGGATCATTGACAATGTCATACAATTCCTCTGTTGGCCTTGGCATCTCGAAACAACGTAATTGGGGATTTGTAAGTGTTCCATTTTCTTTTTCTTGTAACATGCTTTGATATGTCAATCCTCTGAAGGCGTCTGCTGATGGCGTATTGGGAAGATCTGCATAAAAATTCTTAATATACTTATATTGACTAGTACGAATTGCTCGACCATAGTCCTCATAGTCATGCCAGTGATCTTCTGCATATATTTCATCTCTCAATTGATTCTCCTTGTTCTCTAACATGTCTGTGAAATCCAAGCCTTCATAATCCTGCAACGGTTCAAGTTCTGCAAGTTTAACAAATGTTGGCGCAATGTCTATTGAGCTAATTAAGTTGTGATTTATACTTCCTGCTTTTATGTTAGAAGGCCATCTCACAATCCAAGGTGTTTTGATGCCCCCTTCGTATAAAGTCGTTTTATCTCTTGGAAATGGTCTACCATTATCAGAAATAAATAAAATCATGGTGGACTCAGATAGTCCCTGATTTTCTAATTCATTCATGACTTCTCCGATATATAGATCCATTCTCGATATCTCATCATAATAGAGAGCAAGATCTTTTCTGACATTATCTGTATCAGGAAAATAAGGAGGTACAATCACATCACTCGCATTGTGCGGATGTTCGATACTAGCTTCACCATAAGGTCTGTGAGGATCAACCGCCGCAAGCCATGCAAAAAAAGGTTTATTATCTGGCCTATTGCGAAGTAATGAAATCCAGGACTCACAACCACTTCCATCACCTTTCATTTTCTGTTGTTTGCCATCATTCCCAAGTTGAAATCCAGCAGTGCCGACTTCCATGATCTGATCAAAATGATGTCTTACAGCATCTCCAAGATGATACTTCCCTGCTAAACCCGTCCAGTACCCTGATGATTTTAACTGCTCTACAAATGTGTGATGCCCCTCAGGAATTGGCCAATGCAATTGTTCCGCATCTGTATTATGTGGATATTGTCCAGTGATGATACTTGCTCTGCTAGGGCTACATGAACTTGTCGTTAAGAAGGCTTGAGTAAACTTCATTCCTTCTTCTGCCATCTTATCAATATTCGGTGTTCTTATGTTTGGATGACCATACGCTCCACTATCATCCCAATTCATATCGTCCGCGATAATAAGAATTAAATTAGGTCGCTTATTTTTTTGTTGACAGGATCCAAGACACACAATCGTCAGTGCGAAAAAAATAATTTGCCGTAAGGCTATGAACTTAATCAGCATGGTTTATCAATATTAAGTATTAATTTTTCTATCCGAGCACATCTCTAAAATAAGGGATTTAGAATAAATCAAATTTCCTGTTTGTTCTCCGTACGTACAACAAATTACATATACTTATCTTCCCATGTTATATACACAAGCACACTTAAACTATAACAAATCTCAAATCTTAGGATGCTTCGACACCAACCATAAAGATTTAAGTAAATTTAAACGTAAGAATTAATTTTTCACAACTTGTTGAACTTGTTCAACCAATTTATCAATCCCATTTCAGACATTTATATTTATAAATTTATTGACATTATGGAAAAAAAGTTAAGGCGATTATTGGTTCATGTCTTCATCCTTTTCTTGAGCTTAAAGTTTTATTCCGCTCAAGCTCAAATTGCCCATGACATTTCACATGTAGCAGCAGAAAAAGCTCTTGCTGCAGCCAAGGAAAAAGCTAATAAATTAAATGTATTAGTCAATATCGCAGTCGTTGATGCTGGAGCGAACTTAAAAGCTTTTATCCGCATGGACGATTCCTTTTTAGGTAGTATAGACATCGCTATCAAAAAAGCAAAAACATCTCGTTATTTTGACATCGCTACTGGAGATTTAGGAGAGCTTTCCCAACCAGGAGGTATTATTTACAATATTGAACTGTCTAATGATGGACTCATGACTTTTCCTGGAGGTATTCCAATTAAAAATGAAAATGGAAAAGTAATTGGCGCAATTGGTGTTAGCGGCGGTACGATTGAACAAGATCATAAGATTGCATTAGCAGGAGCTAATGCAATCTCTAGAAGTATAGAATCACTCAATGATAAAGATTCTAAAAAGAATTCAGTGACTTCAGCTACTGATCAATTAATGCCTTATTTACAAGACTTTAAATCCATCAGTGCTAATAATACAGTCACGGTTACGAGTTATGAAAAAGGTGGTTCTCACTATGTATATGTAGGAGGCTTCAAAGGTGTTGATGTTTTTAGCTTAGACATAGATGGTAAGCTAACACCTGTCAGTTCCCAAGAGCTATTCAAGAAAGAAGGGCCAGCGAGAGGCATGGTTGCCGACCAAATCAACGGCATCGACTTTCTATTTGTAGCCAACAAGCACGGAGATGCAATCGAAACGTTTAAGATCTTAGACGATGGATCTCTAGAACGTGTTTCTTTAACAATGGATACCGATGACACTCATCTTGGCATTGCCATTACCTTGCAGGTCGTCCATATGAAAAGTGCCTCTTATCTCTTTATTGGTGGCTTAGAAGAAACGCCGGGTTTGAGCAGTTTCAAAATTGGGGACGACGGAAAACTGACACATGTGCAGTCCATGAAAGATACTGAATCGATCTATACGGATGGTATCATCGGCATGTTCACCCATAACATTAATGGCAACACTTATTTATACACTAGTGGCTTTCAAGACAATGGAGTAAGTAGCTTTAAAGTACAGGACAACGGAAAGTTTAAAAACATAAATAATATTGGAGATAACAAGAGCGATAGATATTTAACAGGTGCCTACCCAGTCACTGGGGTACGATTAGGAGATAATTATTACATCATCGTTGGCCACAGACATCATCAATATTACAAGAGAGGTGGTAGTTTTATTAAAAATCCAGATTTCTTTTACCATGGTGATGGCGTCAGTGTTTTTAAAGTAGACAACAAGGGAGCTTTAGTGCCCCACTTCGTTTTAAAGGATAATGAACACACAAAGCTCAAAGGACAAACAAGAATTGAAATTGTATCAGTCAATGACAGAGAAGCTGTTTTAGCTGTAGGCACAAGAGATGATGCAAGTATTCAGCTTTGCAAACTAGATGCCAATGGAATTTTAAGCCCTATTAATTATTTGGAAACAGGATTTTCAATTTATTATGGATTGAGATCACATAAAATTGGTGACAGCCATTTCCTTATTGCAGGCTCAAATCGATTTGATCTCAAAAAGGTAGCAGCCTATAAAATCCAACCCAAAATCGATAGAAGCGGCAAGGTCCTAAGGCATATCGTAAACCTGAAATATAAGGAAGAAGCCACCGAAGCTCAAGTCGATGAAGCGGTCCAAATCTTCTTAGACCTTAAACATAAAATCCCTGAAATTGAGCATATCGAATGGGGAGTGAATGATAGTAAAGAGGGTGTCAGCAAAGGTTTGACTCATACCTTTACCCTAACCTTTACCGACGATCACGGCCGAGAAATCTATTTATTTGATGAAGCACATATCACCTTGGTCAATAAAATAGGGCCAATTATAGCTGATGTTCTGGTAATGGATTACTGGACGGAGGAATAAAATGAATTTCAAAATAAACGAAAATATGTTAAAAGGAAAAGTAGCCATCATAACAGGTGGCACTAAAGGCATCGGGTATAAAATTGCAGAAGCCATGTTACAGCAAGGCATGAAGGTGGCTATCACCGGCCGGAGTCAAGACACTGCCAGCACAGCAGCCAAAATGCTCGGTGACGCCAATCAAATTATAGGCATTGAAGCTGATGTAAGAGATTATGAAAGCCAACAAAGCGTAGTTGCCCAAGTCGTGAGTAAATGGGGCCAATTAGACGCCATGATCGCAAATGCAGGTGTTGGACATTTTATAAATATAGAGGATATGACAGCCGAACAATGGAAAGAAGTCATAGACGTCAATTTGACAGGAGTGTTTTTTAGTACTAAAGCTGCATTAGTAGAATTGAAAAAATCTAAAGGGTATTTAATGACGATATCGAGTTTGGCTGGCACTAATTTCTTTGCAAAAGGAGCTGCTTATAATGCCAGCAAATTTGGAGTGGTTGGATTTTCTCAAGCAGTGATGTTGGATGTGCGTTCGGCAGGCGTAAAAGTAACGACAATCATGCCAGGCTCGGTAGCGACTCACTTTGACAACCATCCTGTGACGGAAAAAGAGGCATGGAAAATTCACCCAGAAGATATTGGACAGCTAGTGATTGATTTATTAAATATGCATCCCCGCACATTACCATCAAAGGTTGAAGTGAGGCCGACTATGCCGCCCTCTTAATGTATACTAGCTGTCGATTTATATTATAAAAAAAATACGATTAAATTAAGCCGTCATTTCAGGACTTCTTCTTAATAATAATTTACATGGACGATGTCCATGACTATTGATGTAAGCCCTTTGGTCTTTTCACAAAGTGCAATTTGTTGTACCACCGCAACACATATCCAATCTTGATCGATCTGCAGACGCTATATCATATTGATTCTATAGTTCTACAAATTAATTGAAAAAGGAACATACACGATTATACTGTTAATTAAGAAATCATATTTAATTTACAGTATGATGAATTCACTCAGTTATTCCTGTGGCACAAGCGAACACCCTCTATTGGGCATTACTATTGGTGATATGTTTGATCAGACAGTAGCCAAATACCCCAACCAAGAAGCCTTAGTCGTCAAGCATCAGAACATCAGGTATAGCTATGCTGAGTTAAAAGAAAAAGTGGATGAATGTGCGCGAGGCTTGCTAACACTAGGCATCCGCAAAGGCGATCGCATTGGCATGTGGGCACCTAATCGTGTAGAATGGATTCTCGTCCAATTAGCGACTTCAAAAATTGGAGCCATTCAAGTAAATATCAACCCGAGCTATCGTTTGAGCGAATTGGAATATGCACTCAATCAATCTGGCTGTGTCGCTATTGTCGCTGCAGATCAATTCAAATCATCCATGTATACGGAGATGCTGCTTGAATTAGCACCTGAGTTAAAAGAGTGCGAACCAGGTCAACTTATATCTCAAAAACTACCAGAACTGAAGACAGTCATCAGCCTAGCTACTGAACAGGTATCGGGAATGTATAGCTGGATAGAACTCATTAGCAAAGCTGCATACACAACTCGAAAAGAACTAGCAGCAGTACAAGCCACACTCAATTTTGACGAAGCGATTAATATACAGTATACAAGTGGCACGACTGGCTTTCCCAAAGGAGCGACATTAAGTCATCACAATATTTTAAACAACGGTCACCTTGTGTGTAGCATCATGAAATTTACACATCAAGATCGATTGATTATTCCAGTACCCTTGTATCATTGTTTTGGTATGGTCATGGGCAACTTGGGATGCATCGCTCACGGAGCTACGATCATTTATGCCAGTGAAGGCTTTGAGCCAGAAGCCGTGCTAAAGGCGGTGGAAGAAGAAAAGGCGACTGCATTGTACGGCGTGCCGACGATGTTTATGGCAGAGCTGGAACATCCTAATTTTGCTAACTACGACTATTCGAGTTTGCGGACCGGCATCATGGCGGGGTCGCTTTGCCCGACAGAGCTTATGAAGAAAGTGAATACACTAATGAATATGCCCGAAGTGGAGATTGCGTATGGGATGACGGAGACAAGTCCAGTCAGTACTCAGACACTCCACGATGATCCTTTCGACAAACGGGTTAGTACAGTCGGTCGAGTCCTACCTCATACAGAAGTCAAGATTATCAATCCGGAATCTGGTGATGTTGTTAGGCGAGGTGAGAAGGGTGAATTATGCACACGAGGCTATTGTGTGATGCTTGGCTACTGGAATGATGAAGAGAAGACTGCAGCTGCGATTGATAATGCGCGATGGATGCATACCGGAGATCTGGCAACAATGGATACTGAAGGCTATATCAATATTGTTGGGCGCATTAAAGACATGGTCATTCGTGGCGGTGAAAATGTATATCCTAAAGAGATAGAAGAATTTTTATATACACATCCGAAGATCAATGATGTACAAGTGATTGGGGTCCCGGACAAGCGGTTTGGAGAGGAAATCATGGCTTGGATAAAATTGAAAGAAGGGATGTCTATGCTTGACCAAGAAGTTAAGGATTTTTGCAAGGATAAGATTGCGCATTATAAAGTGCCTCGATATATTAAGTTTACCAATGATTTTCCGATGACGGTGACAGGTAAAATAAGGAAGGTGGAGATGAGGAAACAGAGTGTTCAGGAATTGGGATTGGAATAAAAGTTACGGAAGTCTATATTTTATAGAGGAACGCCGAAGGTGTGTCATGATTATAGCCCCGTGATTCATCACGGGGCGGATAATATCAATAAGATGAAATTTGGCGCGATTTTTCGCGAAAATCGCGACACATTTGTAAACTGTGAAGCATGTTTTTAGAGGCATTATACATAAACCAAAACAGACCGAGAATCAATGCAGAAAAAAAATATCGTATTTATCGCAAAGAGTCTAGATGGATTTATTGCAGGTAAAAACGGGGAAATAGATTGGCTACACGCAATACCCAATCCCGACAATATTGACATGGGTTACAATCGCTTAATGGAAGAGGTAGATGCCATTATTATGGGGCGGACCACTTTCGAAACTGTCTGTGGATTTGATATAGACTGGCCATATAGCAAACACGTTTTTGTATTAAGCAATACACTTAAAGAAGTCCCACAAAAGCTAATTAGAAAAACGACCTTACTCAACGGAAGCCCACAACAAATTCTTACGAAAATACATGAAGGAGGCTATTTCAACTTATACATCGATGGAGGTCGTACGATTCAACATTTCCTAAAAGAAGATTTGATCGATGAATTAAGGATTACCACAATTCCAATAGTATTAGGTGGTGGATTTTCACTATTTGGAGACTTGCCTAAGCCAATGGAATTTGATCATATAGAATCCAAGGTTTTTTTAAATCAAATTGTTCAAGATTGTTATCAGAGAAGAAGGCAATAAATAGGCAGTGAAGGATAAGCGTCGACGCATCTATAAAAAAACGAGTTTTATTGAATTTTAAAATCGACTCAAATTTGAACTAAACGTTTCTTTATTTTTTTGTTGTGATTCTTTAAATAGATAATCTCCTATGATACCAATATGAATCCCATCATTTAATTCTAAATCATAAAAATTTACACATTCTAAGTGATGAGAATAAAAGATGTGATCGTATGGTACATACATTTTACTTAAATCTATTCCTTTTCTGCTATTACTCAAATTAGATTCTAATCTATAGTCAAGGATACTGCCCGACCAATACGTTAAATTAAAATCACCTATATGGAGCATGGGCGAATCAGGCGAGTCAAGAATATAATTAGTAAATTGATCTAATCTCTCATTGACATCTGAAGATTCTTTTACGATTTGAGGCGTATGTAAATATGTATTGACAATGGTTAATTCTTTATCATCAACTAAATGAACGCGGCTAATTAAATTGGGAATTTCATTAATGAAAATTGTATCTGAGGGACTGAGTTCGTACTTACTATATAACACAGAACCAAAGGAAATCGGTAGTTCAATCCGATGTTCGTAAGGATATCCAGACAAGGCTTTACCAAAGAAATAAAACCAATCGGGAGTACATTCCTGAACAGTGACAAAGTCTGGATTATGCTCTTCTATCATATTCAATACATCTTCATATCGCCGCTCGGCAGAAGCAGCATTAATATGACACACCCTATAGAGGTCTGTTTGATTAGCTCTTGGATAAAATAAGGCTTGATGAGAAGCATCCTTCAAGAAAATACAAAGTGTCGCGCAGGCAATTAACGAACTAATCATTAACTGCTTTTGGTCTAAGATAAAAAAGGCCATACCGACGATGAGCATCGCAAGCATGATATGCATAGCATAGTCTCTAAAATATTGCATCACGTCCCATTGAGAAGGTACGACAGCAAGTGCTGTGCATAAAAAAATCAATGCGATTAATGAATACCGTGTGAGTCTATGTGAAAAGAAACTTCTCAATTAATAAAATCTACTAATGCAACAGCTTTTTTTAATTTTAAAACCTGTCCGCTTGTATTAAAAACTTCAACCCTGATTATATATATCCCAATGGGTGCTCTATTTCCGTCTTCCAAGTCACCATCCCAATTAATTTTATCTTCTGCACCTAATAAAATATTCGATTCTAATTGACGAATCATATTTCCAGATTGGTCATAAATCCAAATATTGCCCAACGATTCAAATCCCGACTGAATTGTTATTTCTAAAACATCGTTATCGCCATCATCATTAGGAGAAAATGAATCCCCGCTTAAGCTAATAGTCCCTGTGTCACCTAGGAATTGAGCTGCTGAATTTTCAAGACCAGGTGTCGCAAAGCCTGAAGCCTGACTCGCAGATGTCCAAAGATCTATATCAGAAGCATTAGCATCAGTCGTCCTGCGCTCTAAGCTCACTCCTTCTGAATCATCTAAAAGATCATTATGTAAATCGTCTGAATAATTAAATGCATCAATAACAATCCCATCTTTCTCAATCGTGACATTACCTGATCCATTGGGAAAACTCGGCAAGTCCTGCAGAACAATAGCAGAAGCTTCAGCCGAACTATAGTAATCTAGCAATTGAGCCTTATCCTCTGTCAATGCAATGATTCCAAATGGTTCAAGGATGATAGAGGAGTTAATAGCTTCAGATTGGCCATTCAAATTATTTTCAATTGTCAAATTTTTGAGATCCACAAATTGATCAGTCGTGTTAATGAGCTCCAGAAAATCATCTCCGCCACTAACAGGATCAAATAAAATCTCATTGATCAACACACTACCGCTCTCTAACTTAACTGCTCTGATCAAGACTGCAGCAGTATCAACTCTATTTCCAGAGGCATCTGATATGCCCATGATCGAAATATTTACAGGCCCAGAATCCTGACCTGAATCATAATTAAGTTTTACGTCTCTACCTACAAATGAAATATCGTCTATAAACTCCTCTCCTACTGATATTAACACTTCTTCTCTTGACAATGACTCATCAATAGTCTCACTAAATCTTAAACAAATGACATCTGGTCCAGATTCAACAATATCCAAAAGTCTTGGTGGAGATTCGTCATTAGTTGGACTAGCTAACTCGATTGCATTGAATGTAAATTCATCTACCCGCGTTGAGGTGTACAAGCATTGAATACCAAAAAAATAGTCTCCTTCGACAAAATTAATGTCTTCACTAAATTCAGGCGTAAAACCAACCTCGTCATTTAATTGAGAACTGACTTCGAGAGTCGTGCCGCCAATTAATAGAATACGTACTTTCATCGTAAAAGGACCTGAGGCCACTCTGCCTGCAATCCCAGAAGCAACTGTTCTGCCATCAGTAGCTTGGATGAGTTCCAGTGCATCATTACTTCCAGTTTCACCTATCCTGAGATAGTATCCAGAGGAATTATCAAGATCCGCATTGTCTGATAAGAAATGGATGTGTAGTCTATTGCTATTCGATGGCGAAAACCCCAATTCAAAGTTTATATCCCATTGAAATGCTGTCGATGCAAGAAATGAAGTTTGCAAGGATGACTGGCCTGCCTCCATTGCCATGAGCTGAAGAGCTCCATTGTCATTAACAATGAAATCAGTCAAATTGCCAGTCCATTCTGGATTGACACTTAGATTTTGGTCAGAAAAGTCCTCAAAAAATTGACCATTAAGCTGATTTAGTCCAATAAATCCAAAAAAAATCAAAATTCTAAATAATTCCACTAAGTAAACATAAGGGATTCTGGAATTAATAGTGCTTTTGACACTATCTTTGCTGTCTTAATATCATTATTAATAAAGTTAGAAAATAGCTTATGAAAGTAGCGGTCGTAGGTGTTACAGGTTTAGTAGGACAAGTCATGCTTAAAGTACTAGAAGAAAGAGACTTCCCAGTTTCTGAACTCATCCCTGTTGCATCAGCAAAATCGGTTGGCAAACAGGTTCAATTTAAGGGTAAATCCTACTCGGTAATAGGTATGCAGGATGCTGTTGATCGTGAAGTCGATTTGGCATTGTTTTCAGCTGGAGGGTCCGTATCTACAGAATGGGCACCCAAATTTGCTGAAACGGGTACATATGTTGTTGACAATTCGTCCGCTTGGAGAATGGATCCAACAAAAAAGCTTATCGTACCAGAGGTCAATGCATCTCAACTTACAGTAGAAGATAAAATCATAGCAAATCCAAACTGCTCAACCATTCAAATGGTCGTGGCTTTGGGGCCTTTGCATGAGACTTATGGTATTAAAAGACTGGTGATATCGACATATCAATCATTTACAGGGACCGGTGTTAAAGCAGTTAAGCAATATACCTGTGAAAGAGACGGGATAGACAATGAAGATCCAAACGCCTATCCTCATCAGATTTTTGAAAATTGCTTGCCTCATTGCGATGTGTTTTTTGAAAATGGGTACACTAAAGAAGAAATGAAATTAGTCCATGAGACTAGAAAAATCCTAGGTGATGATGCCATGAAAATTACGGCAACAGCTGTCAGAGTGCCCGTAGATGGTGGGCATTCAGAATCTGTAAACGTTGAGCTAGCAAAATCATTTGAAATGGCTGACGTCATGAATATATTGAGGAATGGAGACGGAATTGTCGTGCAGGATGATATTTCGAATAATGAATATCCAATGCCATTTTATTCTAAAAATTTAGATCCTGTCTTTGTTGGAAGAATAAGAAGGGATGAATCCATTGAAAATGGCCTAAATATGTGGATTGTAGCCGATAATCTCAGGAAAGGAGCTGCTACAAATGCAATACAAATCAGCGAATATTTAGTTAAAGCGAATATACTACGACAGAAAACCTTAGCTTAAGGCTTGATTCAAGTTACTTTTCGAAGTAATTTGTTAGGAATACAGTGAACAAAGTACCTTGTTAAATTGTGTACTCTAAGATAAAGCGAACTGACGATCAGAATTACAGATTATGAAAACGAAAATGGTCATTTGGGGCTCAACCGAAAAAGATGAAAAAGTTCTTTTAGCTCTTGAGCTTCTACATGAAGAAAACAAAGTAAAGATTTACTCATTTCCAGCAGCTTCTGTCACAGAGGTTTTTTATAACCAAATGATGAACCTTTGGCGAAATGGAGGTCCTGTCACATTTCCAGCCGAGCATCAGGAGATTATCAGAGAATTGTCAATGACTGATGATTTATTACCTGAGACTATACTGGTGGAAAGAACGGATCTGATCAATCGCGCAAAGACAGAGTGGCACTTTGTCGTACTTTCTTCCAAATTAAGAGAATCCTATAACAGTGAGATACAGGACTTCAAAGATAAGATAAGTGCACTTTCCAATTTTGATGAAAATATGTGGGAAGACCTTAAGGTCTTTTGGAATAAAGTACAAAATCAAGTACGTGAGAAAAATCTATTCCGTGAACACGCTGATCAGCTAAGAGATAATACTAACGAACTCTTTACAAAACTGAAAGCGCTCAAAAAATCTCTAAATGCGGAGTTTGCGAAAGTCTCCAAAGAGCAGACTGATACATTTATGACTGCTTTAAAATCTGTAGAGCAAAAAGTAAATGATGGTCTTGGTTTACATCCCTTATTTAATGAGTTAAAAGAGCTCCAAAACAAGTTTAACAATACTGAATTCACTCGGTCTGATCGCTCAGCAGTCTGGAAAAAACTAGATGCAACATTCAAACTAGTAAAAGAGAAAAAATTTGGTCCATCTGGAAAAGATAATAACTCTTCAGATCGGGTTAATAGAAGGTATAATGGCTTGATGTCAGCGATTAAGAAAATGGAAAGTTCTATTTACAGAGACAAAAAAGATATAGAATTTCAAAATAACAGAATACAAACGACAGAAGGGCAATTAGAAATGCAAATCAGACAAGCAAAGTTAGCCATGATCCAGCAACGAATCGGATCTAAGGAAGAAAAGCTAGCTGAAATGATGCGCACAAAAGAGTCCATAGAAAAAAAGCTAGAGCAGGAAAAAAAGAAGCAGCAAAAGCGCGATGAGCAGGAAAAAGCAAAGAATGAAAAAGAAGCTGCAAAAGCTGCTGCAATGCCAGCGCCAACGGATACTAAACAACCAGACGCTTCACCAGGAATTGTAAAAAATGTCACGACTGCACCAGCCCCTATTGCTCAGGAAGGTAAACAAGAAGACGCTGCAACTGTAGAAAAAGAGAGTGGCCCTACAAAACCTACTGCTGAAGCAGAGGCAATCAAAAAAGATAGCACTTCTCAAGAAGCAAAGCAAACAGATACCCCAGCCGTAGAAAAAGAAACATCTACAAACCCTACGCCAGCAGAAGATACTATCAAAAAAGAAACACCAGTTGAAGAAACACCAGTTGAAGAAAAAGCTGATGAGGAGAAAAAGCCCGATCAGTCAAGCATTAAAGAAGAAGTCGCTGGTGTAGTAGTGGCAGCCGGAGCTATGGTAGCAACCATTAGCGATACTGTAGAGGATTCTATAGAAGATGTATTTGATACCGTTAAGGCCGCGGCATCTGTATTAGTAGACAAAGTTGAAGATCTGATAGAGCAGCATACTTCTGAAGAGGAATAAATATTATTTCAAGAGGACTTGGAATGACATAAGCTTTTTTAGACAATACACTGCCAGTTGTAACGTCATCCTGAACTCGATTCAGGATCTCATCATGGTAAGCAGCTTACTATTTTTTATCGTGCCCAAATTACTGATCTACTAGGGCTCTTCACAAAATCAGATTCTGAATCGAACCTGTCTACCAGTCAGGCAGGTTAAGAATGACGCACGCTTTTTTAAATTACAACTGGATGACAGTACAACTGAAATTGTGATGTCCTAAGAAAAGAGCTCAACTCTGATTTGCATATACCCCATCCTTAGACTCCATCTCGGTTTCGTACTCTCCAAATAGATAGTATCATTCTAAATGCTAATAGCACGGTAGCGACTACACTCCCTGCCCCAAAAAAGAGCATTTGATTTCTGATATAAGCGATTGTTCCAACTTGCTTAGGACCTTCCATCGTTTTGACGAATTCCTGAATACCAATGGTATCACTATAGGCTTGAAAGGCACTAAAGGAATCAGTCAAGAAAACAGCCAACGGGATTGTCATAAAAATATAGACCACTTTAATTGGTGTAAAGTGAGATAAGGGAGAATATTTAAGAAAGAAGATGTAGCGTGTGAATGTAATAAACAAAAAGATAAAGAGAAAGTTACTGAGGTAGAAGTTATAGTTATCAGAGGATAAGTAGATAGGAAATAGAAATAGAATAGCTATAAGAGCAGCACCAATAATGGTTAAGATTTCGAAGCTTAGTTTATACTTACTGGTGGACATGTTAAATAATCAAGAGTGAATTCGTTGGCCATTAAACAAAAAAAAGTCTAAAGAGTTAAACTCAATAGACTTTTTTAAAAATAAAAAGGCGACGACCTACTCTCCCAATAGAATCAGTACCATCGGCGCTGAGGGGCTTAACTTCTCTGTTCGGAATGGGAAGAGGTGGAACACCCTCGCTTTAGCCACCTAAATCTTTTTCTCGACTTAACGAGATATTTCTTTAGTTGTTTCTTGCGAAAAAGAAAAAAATTGACAGATTGAATGCAAAGTAAATTTTGTAATTAAGTAAAAAAGATAAAAAAAGGAAGCTTTCGGGTAATTAGTACTACTTGGCTTCGACTCTCACAAGCCTTCGACCTATAGCCTATCAACGTAGTAATCTTCTACGACCCTTCAATGAATACTCATCTTGAAGTTGGCTTCGCACTTAGATGCTTTCAGTGCTTATCCATTCCCTACATAGCTACCCAGCAATGCACCTGGCGGCACAACTGGTACACTAGAGGTAAGTCCAACACGGTCCTCTCGTACTAGTGTCAGATCTTCTCAATATTCAAACGCCCACAGCAGATAGAGACCGAACTGTCTTGCGACGTTCTGAACCCAGCTCGCGTGCCACTTTAATGGGCGAACAGCCCAACCCTTGGGAC
>CALGLU010000117.1 GCA_937959275.1 uncultured Saprospiraceae bacterium
TAGCAAGATAGTTCTATATTTTTGCATTGATTTTCAATAATCAGGGCCTATAGCTCAGCTGGTTAGAGCATCTGACTCATAATCAGAGGGTCTGGGGTTCAAGTCCCTGTGGGCCCACCACGTAAAAGCCAACCCAGAAGGGTTGGCTTTTTTAAGTTAAATCATGTTTTGTTGTTACATCATATATAGTCCTTCACTTGATCAATACTATGTGGGTGCTTCACAAGAAGGATTTACGGTTCGACTGACCAATCATAATTCACGCAAATATTCAAATAGCTTTACCTCTAAAGTAAATGACTGGAAGAAATTTGTTATTCTAAAAGCAGAAACTTACGACCATGCAATACGGATAGAACGACATATCAAGAGGATGAAAAGCAGGGTTTACATTCAGAATCTCGAGAAATATGCAGAAATGAGAGCGAAGTTGATTGAAAAAACGAGGATCTGACTCTCCCGATAGCTATCGGGACAGATGGTCTGGGGTTCAAGTCCCTGTGGGCCCACTACAATAAAGCCGATCACAATCTGATCGGCTTTTTTAGACTTTACAAATTTGAGTACTGGCTGATGCACTTTAAATACAACATCCTCTAATAGTCTCATTAACCAAAATTTAAGGGTTTACCCAAACCTTTACGCATAAAATTCCAGTAATTTGGGTCTTTATTGGTGACATGCACGTACTTAATAACATAAAAAGAATTGGCTACTTCTACATTGTCCTAGCCTTACTCCTAGCTAACTCATTCCAACGCACATCAGAGAAACAAACAAAACATCTCCCACAGCCAGCTGGTGGCGAAATCCCAATCTATGAAGGCCATAAAGAAGGTGAAGGATTAGGCGATAAACGCAGAGCATGGTTTGAAATGATTCATCGTACTGCTCCAGGAGTGAATTGGAGACTCATGGATCGCAACTTTAGAAATGAAACCGCAAAAAAGAGACAGTATAAAAGACTAAAAACAAAGGAAAGCTTTGCCAATGGCTTACTAGAAGGTGAATGGATAGAACGAGGCAGCTTAAATCAAGCAGGTAATCTGGTCAGTCTGGATTATCTGGAAGATACTGATGAAGTCTATGGCATCTCCGGTGGAGGCACCTTGTGGAAATCTAAGACAGATGGCAGCTCATGGACCCCCTTAAACGAATCCTTACAATTCGAACCCGAAATTCTAAGATTAACTGAAGTACAGAATACGCCTAGAATATTAGCATGCCAAGGGAAACAGGTGTATTACTCAGATGATGATGGACAACATTGGTCAATGTCGTCTGGTCTCAATTTTGGAACGGATTGGGGAATACCCATCAGCATTGAAGTTAACCAAGCTGGAGAGATCTATTACCTGGCCTTTACATGGGATTTCTCAGTAAGCACATCAGAAATGTGGTTGTATTATTCCAATAATAAGGGTCAATCCTTTTCAAAAATTAATGAATTCTCTCATAATGGTGATTCCTGGCCTCCTCGTCAATATACACGGATGTGGTCAAGTAAACATCTAGATGAGGTTTATATCGTTCATTTAGGCACAGAGGTCTACTCAGTGAGTAATGGTTCGACAGCGCTGATTACCAATAACTCAGGACTGCCCGCATCAACACCAATAGATTTTGAAGGCTCTACGGCCAATGGGTCATTAGATCAATTATTCGTTTTATCAAATAACAAACAACTCTACACTTCAGTCAATGGTGGTCTAAATTGGTCTTACATCTCAGACACCAATACCAATGCTTGGGAGGTCGGCATCTCTGTGAAAGAATGGGATGATGACATTATACTTTATGGAGAAGTTCATTGTTATAGAACGTCTAATCAGGCAAACTCCTGGACAAGATTAAATCATTGGAATGAGTATTATTCAAATACGAACAAACTTCATGCTGATATCATGGACATTCAGTTTTTTAAAAAAACAGATGGAACTGATTTTGTCCTCGTATCCAATCATGGTGGTTTACATATCTCATACAATGACGGACAGACGTTTGAAAACATTAGTGAAGTGGGATTAAATATTGGACAGTATTATGATGTACGGACGGACTTAACGAATAATAACTATGTCTATGTTGGCTCTCAAGACCAAGGGCATCAGCGAAGTAATAATGCAAACTCGACAAGTATTATCCCATTTACGCAAGTCATTTCTGGTGATTATGGACACATGGCTTTTAGTCGTAACAACTTGTCTTTATGGACGAATTATCCAGGTGTTGTTCATTATTATTACAATGCAAAAACGGGGCAATCTGTAGACACCTATCAAATCCCTGGCACAGATCCAGCAGTTCGTGGCTGGATTGCACCAAGCGCCGAAACAGCCAGCACATCGGACAATTCAATTTATGTAGCTGGCGGCGAAATCAATGGTGGCGCAGGTTCGTATGTATTAAAATTGACAGCATCAACCCAATGGCCTTACAACATAACAGCTACACAGATCAATTATGATTTTATGTCTAATTCAGATGATGAGCAGTCGACGATAGCAGCCATAGCCAATTCAAAAGTGAATGCAAATAAATTATTTGTGACGACCTCCGATGGTACATTTTTCTATTCTAATAATGCGGGCAATAGCTGGTCAAAAGCATCATCATTTAACGGACCTGAAGAGATTTGGATCATAGGGACCACAATCCTGCCATCGACAATCAATGCGAACACACTTTGGTTGGGAGGAAGTGGTTACTCAAATCCAGCAGTCTACAAATCAACAAATGGAGGCGCGAGTTTTTCAGCCATGTCAACTGGTCTACCAAACACACTCGTCTATGATTTGGCGGCGAATGAAGATGAGAGTTTACTTTTTGCAGGTGCAGAACTAGGTCCCTATGTTTATGTGGTCAATCAAAATCGGTGGTATCCCTTGTTAGGTCAACATGCACCTTTACAACAATATAACTCTGTAGAATATTTAAGCGCGGATCAGATTGTACGATTTGGTACATATGGTCGTGGGATGTGGGACTTCCATTTGGATAAGTCTTGTGAAATCTACTCCTCCTTATCAAATAGCATCTATAATGACACCTTAATACAAGTCAAGCAGACAATAGAAAGTAGTAGCATTGTCAATGGGAATGTCAATGTCACCTATGATGCCGGCATATCGATAGAATTGAAAAATGGATTTGAAGTCAGGCCAACTGCTGTATTTGAAGCTGAGATAAAAGGATGCAATTAATTATCAAAAATGATTGGTGGTCTCCCACCCAAATAATTTCTTTACTTTGCTTTATAGTTATTTCTAATCAAAATGGATACATCAGTAACATTTGACTCTACCATCGGCAAACAAGAATCCTCACTTTGGGAAATCCGAATCCCAATCCCCGAATCAATTGCTCAGGACTTTTTAAAAGCTAAAATTAAACGAGTCATCTGTACCATAAATAACAGCCTCTCTTTTCACTGTGCGATTATGCCTTCTGGAGAACATGGCTTTTTCATCATGATCAATAAGGAAAACAGAAAAAAACTAAAGCTCAATATCGGAGATGCCATCGTAGTAAAGCTAGAAAAAGACACCAGTAAATACGGCATTCACCTACCTGAAGAAATGGAAGAACTTTTACTGATGGACGAAGAAGGCTCTGAGCTGTTTCATCAATTAACTGCTGGTAAACAAAGAAGTCTGCTCTTCATTATTGGCAAGCCAAAAAGCTCTGACATACGACTCAAGAAAGCAGTCGTCGTCTTAGATTATTTAAAAATGTCAGCAGGCAAACTTGATTTCAAGGAACTCAATGAGGCGTTTAAGCGAGCTAATTCAAGATAGGACGAGAGGTCGAAGCCCTTCATCTCAATAATCGTCCGGAACTAAATTTTGAAATTCGATTTGAGCAAAAGGGCTTTGACCCAATGTCCTTTAGTTAGTGTCAGAGGTATTTTAATTGAAAATCCAATTGTCATGATTTTTACTAAAAATCCCGCCAATTGGAGACTTTCTTTAACCATTCCACGCGGCACTTTCGTACCGCGCTACAATAATGTCGCACTTTCAGCGCTTCTATTTCCTTAACTAAATGACATTGGAGCTTTGACCTCTTTGATTCAAAAGATTTTCACCCAAACATTTGATTCTGACCTCGATTAGTCTACTTTTGCGCCGTGGAAAATTTGAGACGTCTGCTTGAGCATTATGCTAATGACAAGCGGATAAAGGACATCGCAGACACACTAAATGCCACATCTCCCGCCCGCATATTTTTGGGTCAAATGGTTGGAGCGCAGGAATGCTTTGCCCTGGCGGGATTAAGAGCCCACTCCAAAGCAACTCATATCTTTATCGCCAACGACAAAGAAGAAGCTGCCTACATTCAAAACACACTTGATAATATCATTGAAGACAAAGCTGCCCTCTTCTTCCCAGATTCTTTCAGAAGGCCTACGATGTACGAAGTGTTGGATCGCAATAGTGTTTTAATCCGGACTGAAGCCATCAATAAAATCAATCTGTATTCTAACAAAGGTCAAATAATTGTTACCTACCCTGAGGCTATTTTTGAAAAAGTGGCAGATCCCTCATTAATCGAAAAAGAAAAAATAGAAATCAACAAAGGCGAAGATCTCGATGTAGACACGGTGATTGAATTAATGATCGAGTACGGTTTTGAGCGTACAGATTTTGTATTTGAGCCAGGTCAGTTTTCTATACGAGGTGGCATTATAGACATCTTCTCTTATGGGAATGAGTGGCCGTATCGCATTGAGTTATTTGACGAAGAAGTTGAGAGCATCCGCACATTTAATCCATTGACTCAACTCTCCTTGCGCAACATCACCAAAATTGGAATCATCCCTGATATCAATAAAAAATATAGCTCCGAACAAAAAGTAAGCATCTTCAAAGTGCTACCTGAAAACAGTGTTGTTTGGATCCGTGATTATGATATGGTGCTGGATAAACTGCAAGGTTGCCTTGATAAAATCCTTCACTTTAGTAAAAATCTTAACCTCAAAGAGGACGAAGAATTACAGCAGTTTTTTGATGACCGCGCATTCATTCTGCCAGATGAAGTGATCTCTGAAATCGCAAATAACCACGTTATCTTTCAGCAAAGGAATAACTTGTCAATCGACTTTGATTTATCGATTCAGTTTGACACAAAACCTCAACCGTCATTCAATAAAAACTTTACACTCTTAATTGAGGATTTGAGAAAAAAGGATTCCGACGGCATCGAGACCTTTTTATTTACAGACAATACAAAGCAAATCGAGCGATTCGATAATATATTCGAAGACCTCAAGGCTAATGTAAAATACCATCCCATCATCAAGTCAATCCATCAAGGATTTATTGACAATACAAATAAAATCGCTTGTTTCACAGATCATCAGATTTTTGAACGCTTTCACAAGTACAAACTTAGAAAAGGCTTTACGCGCGAGCAGGCTGTTAACTTAAAGATGTTGCGGGAGTTTCAGCCTGGAGACTTTGTGGTTCATATCGATCATGGCGTGGGGCGCTACTCGGGTTTAGAAAAAATAGACATCAACGGACATGTCCAAGAATCTGTGCGTATTTTTTACAAAAATGATGACATCTTATATGTAAGTATCAATTCGCTTCATAAATTATCTAAGTATGTGGGCAAGGATGGCACAGCTCCCAGACTAGATAAAATCGGCAGCGATGCGTGGAAAACACTCAAACGCAAGACCAAGAAAAAAGTAAAAGACATCGCCAAAGAACTGATCAAGCTCTACGCCAAGCGAAAAGCGACCAAAGGATTTGCTTTCGAAGAGGATGGCTATTTACAAAATGAACTTGAGGCAAGTTTTATTTATGAAGACACCCCTGATCAGTACAAAGCGACCAATGATGTCAAAGCTGATATGGTGAAGGACCAACCAATGGATCGTCTGATTTGTGGCGATGTGGGCTTTGGAAAAACAGAAATAGCCATCCGCGCCGCATTTAAAGCCGTGGTGAGTGGCAAGCAAGTGGCCATTCTAGTACCGACCACTATACTCGCATTGCAGCATTACAAAACGCTGTCAGCGCGATTCAAGGATTTTCCAGTTGACGTCGATTACGTCAATCGATTCAGAACAACTGCCGAAAAGAAGGGCGTCTATGCCAAACTAAAAGAAGGGAAAGTTGATATTGTTATTGGAACTCACGCACTGTTAAACAAGGAAATTGGATTCAAAGACCTTGGCTTATTAATCATCGATGAGGAGCAAAAATTTGGTGTCGCTGCAAAGGAAAAATTAAGAAATATAAAAGTCAATGTTGATACCTTGACGTTGACAGCAACCCCTATCCCAAGGACGCTTCAATTCTCATTGATGGCTGCGCGGGACTTATCGATTATTCGAACACCACCACCTAATCGACAACCAATTCATACAGAGAGACGAATCTTTAATGATCAAATTATCCGCGATTCTATTTATTATGAGGTGAATCGAGGTGGCCAGGTATTTTTTGTGCACAATCGAGTCAAGTCACTCCCTGATATCACCGCGCTTATTACAAGACTTTGCCCAGATATAGACATTGCGATGGCGCATGGCCAGATGGAATCAAAAAAGCTGGAAGAAACATTGATGAATTTCATAGAGCGCAAATATGATGTTCTAGTCTGCACTAACATTATAGAAACCGGTTTAGATATCGCCAATGCCAATACGATAATCATTAATAATGCTCACCAATTTGGATTGAGTGATTTGCACCAATTGCGTGGGCGAGTTGGACGTTCTAATAAAAAAGCATTCTGTTATTTATTTGCACCGCCGTTGTCTGTCTTAACGGCTGATGCGCGCAAGCGAATAAAAACTTTGGAGGAATTTTCTGATTTAGGAAGCGGCTTTGAGATTGCGATGCGTGATTTGGATATCCGAGGAGCGGGGAATTTATTAGGCGGCGAGCAAAGTGGATTTATTGCGGATATTGGACTCGAGACGTATCAAAAAATATTAGAAGAAGCCATTCAAGAATTAAAAGAAACTCAATTCAAAGAGCTGTTTAAGGAGGAAAATGAAAAAGAAGGCAAGATCTATGTCAGAGATGTCGAAATCGAAACTGACATTGAAATGCTGATACCCGATAAGTACATTAGCAATATTCAAGAGCGGCTCAAACTCTATACAGAGTTGGATCAAATCAATGATGAAGAGGCTCTGATTGCATTTCAAGATATGCTTAAGGATCGATTCGGAAAAATACCTAAACCCGTCCAAGAGCTATTTAATGGTCTACGACTCAGGTGGATTTGCAAACAAATGGGCTTTGATCGTTTATCTTTGAAGAACAGGAAATTGCGTTGTTATTTTGTGAGTAATCCGCAGAGTAGCTTTTATGAAGGGGACTTCTTTAATGCGGCATTACAATACATTTCATCCAGCGGGGTCGAGCTTGGCTTAACACTCAAACAATCTAGGAACTTCCTTATCGTCATCAAAGATGGCGTCAAGAACATCAAAGAAGCACGTGTCCTATTATCACTTATGCTTGAAGACATTAGGACCAATTTACAAAAAGCTAAACAAGTCCTAGCGGAAGAGGTCTAGTACTTCTGTATTCACTATCTTGTGATCAACTTATGCACAGCTCTTTTGAAAACATACAGATCGATCTAGATAGTCTACCAAAACAAGAAGACTTACATTTCGTACCCCTTGAAAGGTCGTATTTAAATGTGTCTTTGATTACTGTACTACTCTTTTGGTCTGCCATATTTATTTTTGCTTTTATAGGCCCTAGCCTTGCTGAGATTGACGTGCCAGAAATCTTACTACGGTTGAGACCATTTGTCTTAATCCCATTGGCTGTACTAACGTTTCTGATCGCAATTTTTGGGTTTCGAAAAAAGGGCTATGCATTACGCGATAAGGATATCATGTATAAAAGTGGTTTGATTTGGAAATCAATCACCACAATTCCATTTAGCCGCATCCAACATTGTGAGGTCAAAGAAGGACCAATCGAACGAATCTTTGGATTGTCTTCACTGCATATTTATACGGCAGGTGGTAGTTCCAGTGACATCGACATTCCTGGACTGCATCCACAGGGAGCCCAAGACATCAAAGAATTTGTGCTTCAAAAAATCAATGATGAGCTGGTCTTATGATAGATGACTTTTCACAACCGACGCGGCAATCCCCCATTGCAATCTTGCTCATAATACAAAAGTCATTTAAAGTCATCGTACGTCAAATCTGGCCATTTATCATCATATTTTTAGTCGGTGGTAATTCGTCATCCTACAAAGGCATGATCTTACCAGTTGTGATTGGCGTATCAATATTTTCAGCGCTTTGGGCAGTGCTTTCCTATTTCAAATATTATTTCTATATCAAAGACGATGAATTAATCATAGAAAAAGGTGTGCTATCGAAAACCAAATTAAGCATTCCATTTGATCGCATTCAAAGTGTCAATTTTCAGCAAAATATTATACACCAACTATCCAATGTTAAAAAATTAGACATTGACACAGCTGGATCATCTGGTAACGAATTTAGTCTGCAAGCCCTTTCGGTTGATAAGGCTAACGATTTACGAGACCTCATCCTAGAAAGAAAATCAAAAATTATAGAAGCTGTAGAAGGCGACCCTTATGCGACTCCGATAGAGCAAGCGGTTAAGCGTGAAGAAGAATCACTGATCCTTGACTTATCAATTGTGGACTTATTAAAAGTGGGGGTCAGCCAAAATCACTTTCGATCGGGAGGCGTCATTATTGCAGGACTTATTTATTTCTTCTCGCAATTAAGTGATTTAGGTTTGGATGTGGAAGGCAAAGTTGAGAACTATATCAATGAGGCGGCCTTCCCTGGAGCTGCCATACTTTTATCTCTATTGATCCTATTTTTAATCGTGTCATTTCTTATTTCATTAGTTCGGACTGTCATTGTCTATTTTAATTTAAGCCTTTGGAGAATTGGTGATAAATACAAATTGGAAAAAGGACTCATCACCAGAAAAGAAACCAGTGCTGTTGACAAAAAAATCCAGATTATTGAATGGTCAGATAATCCGCTGAAAAAGCTTTTTAATTATTTTGATGTTCATTTAAAACAAGCATCTAGCGTTGCTGTCAGATCAAAACAATCAATTGTCATCCCAGGTTGTCATCCAGAACATGTGGACCTCTTAAAGTCTAATTGGCTAGCAGATCTAGACGATCAAAATTTATCTCCTCAAGCAGTTAGTTTGCATTACTTTATTCGAAAAGTGATCTATCGCACACTATTCGCTGTTGGAGTCAATGTACTTGTCTATTATTTTTACCCTAAGTTCTTTTTATTTGCCTTGCTGTTAATTCCGTATCAAATCCTAGTGTCCTGGCTAGCCTATAAGAAAAGAACATACGCATTTAATGATGATGTGTTATATGTGGGTCAAGGTGTCTTTGGACACCACAATGCGATTATGCCTTTATTCAAAATTCAAAGTGTGAGTCTGCATCAATCGCCTTATCAAACAAGAAGACAGTTGTCAACCTTACGTGTGATGACTGCCTCAGGAAGTATGGTCATACCGTATATCAATTCGATGTTAGCTTCTAAAATTCACGATTATTTAATGTACTCTATTGAATCGAGTCATAAGGATTGGATGTAGCAAATTGCAGATTTCATATGTTAATAGTGATCTTTTTCGGAGAGAATTTAGTTAATAGATATTTTTTCTGTGTCCAATCCTCCTTATATCAACTATCTCGATTGAGTCATCTACCTAGTGCTCTATCAAGATATAACTGGCTAGTGCATTTGGCGTATTTTGCACCTGCACGTCGTTACAGAACCGGCCTTGATAGCTAGGCTATCAGACCGAACCTGCGCCTAGTTCATGCACAAACTACTACCAAATTCAACAAGTCAATATATACTTGACAGAGCACTGGTACAATATTCTGTAATCTCCTACCCGAACCCGCCACAACTCTTCAGAAACGCCCTTCAGCTTCAAGCATCCTCTTGGATAAGGATCAACGCCTAATGACTCAGATTTATCTATAATTTTTAGTTGGTAATTTCTAGGAATAGTTCGTAAATCTTTAATGGCTCTTTCTGCAAATTCTACTTTATAATTCATTTGACGTAAACATTCTTTTCACTTCTTCTAATGGAACTTTCTTGTCATCCTTCCTTGATTCTGCTATCAATACATCACAAAATTCTGACCACATTTCTCCATATTTCTCCAGGTCTATCTGTACGTATTTCTTATTATTGTTTTCGTCAGTGACATAATATATTCCTTCCATTATTTTCACATTTTATACACAAAGATAAGGCTTTTGAGGTTTTAAAAAATTAATCATTCCATTGATACAAGCAATTTAACTTCTCTATCATATTGAGCAATATTAATAGGATTACCATGTATATTTATATATCAAATAAAACCATATAACTGTTTCACATAGTTAACACCATTTTAACAACAGTTAAAGAACAAATAAACAACTATTCTCGATTTACTTGCGTCATTGTATCAGACTACCTTGATTTAACATTAAAAACTAAATGACATGAAAAAACAATTTCTTCTTTCCGCAATTAGCTTATGCTTAACGGCGAGCGCCTATTGTCAAATAAACCTTGGCGTTAAAGGTGGCGTCGTCTTATCAAGCATGAAGTTCGATATGCCCTCCACTATATTTTCTGAGGAGAACAGAACGGGCTATCAACTAGGGCTAATTCTAGACTCTAGAACTATTGGTGGGCTAGGCTTTCAAGTAGGAGCGATGTACTCAGTCAGAGGCAGTGATGATGTGAAAATTGATATGCTGGCCGTCCCCATCCAATTAAGAATTCACCCATTCAAGAATCTATTTGTCGGAGGTGGTATTGAAGGTGGATATGTCCTTAACGATAACTTCTCATCTAAATCGATTGGTCTGACCGCATTAACTGAGGCAGGGTTTTATCTCTCAGATCAGTTTTACTTATCTGGAGGGATTAATTTTGGTATAAATAAAACGATTGAACTAGAAGGAGAAAATGGAATCCTTGGAAATGGAGCTAAAGTCGATCGCATGTTTACCCTATCGGCAAACGTTCTATTTTAAAGACCCAAAAAAAAAGAGTCCCGGCAATCTCAACCGGGACTCAACAGCCAGATTAGTTCATTACCAAGTCCGCTGCTAAAGTTTAGAAATCGATTTTCTTGGTTTCTTATGGTTAAACGTATACGACCCGTTCAATTGTTCCCCAGAACAATTCAAAATATTTAGCTGATCGTCAAATTCTTTTAAAAGTATTGTATTCTCCAATTCCAGAGTATTGATTTGATTTAACTCTAAAATTTCACTCTTCAGCTCTATCCAAACTGCTAAATTATCTGAAAAACTTTCTTTATATGTCAAAGATAATCGCTCTCCACCTAAGTATAATTTAAAATGCGAACTCACATACTCTTCAATCAACTCATCTGAAGATTCATACCCTTCTGGTAATTCTTCTCCAGGCGTTAATCCGCAGGCCATCAATAAATCATCAAAAAATATTCTGAGACTTAATTCTAAATGGCCATCTTCTTCCAAACTTAATTCAGCAACACTCACATGGATATCATGTGCAGACACCGTATTGACGGTCAGAAATAAACAAATCCCTAGCTGCATGAGTAATTTCATTGATCTTTTAACGTAAAATTAGGAATGATGGTTTCGTGATGACTTTCATTAGTAAACTCTTAACTTAGATTTATGTCTTGTCATCTTTCAATTCTCAAACTCAATTTCGCAGTACTTGCCGCAGCACTTTTCATGGCGACCAGTTTTGGTCAGCCATCATTAGAAGCGACATTGGACTCGATTATCTATAACGCAATCGATTCTTCTGCTTTCCCTGGCGCGCAGCTCCTCGTGTTGCACAAGGATGAAACGATTATACACAAAGCCTACGGGCATCACACGTACACGCAGCAGCGACCGGTCGAACTTCAACATGTCTACGATCTCGCCTCCGTAACGAAAGTATCAAGCGGCCTTCCCATCCTCATGAAATTAGTCGATCATAATCTGATCGATCTAGACAGTCCAGTATCTAAATACATAAACGACTGGGACAAGTCTAATAAAGCCAATCTATCGATCCGCGAAATGCTCGCGCATCAAGCTGGCCTCCAACCCTACATCGTCTTCTGGGCAGAGACCTTAAAATCAAATGGCAAATTCAAAAGAAGAACATTCAAAGACAAGCAATCCAAACGGTTTCCGATCGCCATTACCGACAACTTATACATGCACAAGAAATACACATCCAAAATGTGGAGCGCCATTCGTGACACAGAACTTTCTGCAGAAAAGAAATACAAATACTCTGGTCTATTGTTTCTAAAACTACCTGAGCTGATCGAAGGGATTATCAACACCGACTATGAAACTCAACTCAAGCAATCATTCTACTCACCACTCAAAGCGACTCACCTAGGTTACAATCCTCTGTCCTCAGTTCCGTTGCAAGACATTGTTCCCACTGAGTTAGATACCTTTTTTCGCAACACTCTCGTCCACGGCCGTGTCCATGATGAAGCTGCCGCCATGCTAAATGGGGTCTCTTGCAATGCTGGATTATTTAGTAATGCTGAAAGCTTAGCACAATTATTTCGCATGTATTTAAATGGTGGAGAATTAAATGGCAAACGCTACATCTCTGAACAGACCATTAAAGAATTTACCAGTTATCAATACCCCGACAATGATAATCGAAGAGGACTTGGTTTTGACAAACCGCCCTTAGAGTATATTGATGGCGAATCCTATATCGCTAAATCTGCTAGCCCTTCTAGTTTTGGACATTCTGGTTTTACTGGCACTTTTGTATGGGCAGATCCCGAACATGATCTATTAATCATTTTTTTAAGTAATCGGGTATATCCAGATAGGAGTCAACGCAAGCTTTACACGATGGATATCAGACCAAAGTTACATCAGAGTCTTTATGATTTTTTAATTCATTAAATCACTTGTAGGAGATTTTAATTCTTGATGCAGTGCACTGTCCTGTTTTGAACCACATAGAAGGATAGATACATAGGACATTTAAAAATTTCGAGGAGCAAAAACTTATGTGCCTTATACGCTATTTCTTATGTGTCTTATGCGTTTCAAAGAAATCATGTGCATCCTGCTATCTTACAAACCTGTCCGTCCTTGGCGGGTCGTGTTCAAGACAATATAATTTTAAACTACAAAGGCTCAAAGACTCACTAAGGTATTGGTATGTCAATACTAAAAGTCAAACACAGAACTTTTACCAAAAATATTCTTCCAGTCTTTGCTACCAGTTTTAAGATCTTGATAAGACTCCTCTAAAGATTCTTTAATGATCTTCTTTTCAGTATTAATAGCCAACTCAGTTTTGTAGGCTCCTACTTTGGTATCAAACTGAACCTTATTTTTAATTTCATTGGCCAGAATCGTAGTTTGGAGTTTGTGATTCATGGCAAAGACATGTTCATGTTTGTCCAATACAAAATCATAGGGACTTTGGTTTGAAATTAATTTCACAAAAATGGGTGCCGTTTCTATGGCAATAAATAGATGCATAATAAAAAGACTAGCTATCCATATTGCCTGGCTCTTGGATGACAGGCGATTTAAAGCTTCGAGTCGAGAGGCAAATCCTGTTAAGCTCATGACTTGCAAAGAGGACAACTCTGCTTCTCGTTTTGAGTTCAATGCTTGCAGTGCTGCCTGCTGTTCTAAAATCAGGGGTGTATTTGTTGCCAGGAGTTGATCCAGTTCTTGTTGTGCTTGAAGAGCATCTGCTTTTTTTGCCCGATAAATTGGGCCCATATTCCGTAGTTGAGATCCGCCAGTACCGTCCGCTTCTTGAATAGCGATTTCATTTAATTGGTCTCTTTTGGTTTCTTGTGCTTGGATTTCATTTTTCAGCGTTTGTATATCAGCCTTAGTCCGATCGATATCCGTTATGAATCTTGAATCAACTAATTGTTCTTGCGCTTTGGTATTTTCTTGTTGCATCAAGGCTATTTCTGCTTGAATTTCAGTATCAAATATTTTCAACTCAAGCGGCTTTGCAATGACAATGGCGATGATCATTGCTAATACCAATCTAGGAATCGCTCGTCCAAAATTTCGGCCAAACGACTTGGTCATTTTCAGAGAGGACACAATGTATCGATCAAGATTAAAGATCATCGCGCCCCACAATAAGCCAATAGTAGCTGCCGCTAAATATGAATTGAAGACAGTAAAGGTAGCATAGCTTCCTGCGAGTGTGGCAAATAAACCAGTGAAGAAAATCGTGGCACCAATTCCCACATGCTTATTAATATCTGTTGGTGTTCTCTTTAATACATTGAGGTCAGATCCTGCGCATCGCAAGAAAAACAATTGAATTCCATTCATTGGCAAATGACTTTTAGTAATTTTTTTGTGAACCGAAGCAAGAATGTAGCTCCAGAATTAGACTTATTCAATTTTAATCGATCAACCTAGTCTATTCATCTACGGACTGAAGATTATACATGCACAGGACACAATGTAAATAAAATTTTAGCGTACTCATAGGTGGCACAATAGCCTGTTTAAAGATGCTTGACATCATCGCGACAACTTGTCGCAGTGCATCGATCTACTGTCAAAAGGATGATAGGACTATTAACAAGGTTTATGAAGAATTAAGTTTGTCTTATTCGTATCTTAGAAATGAAAATTATGAACTAAAATGAAATTATGAAACCGGTTCAATTGACTTTAATCATAGTCATGAACTTAACGATAAGTTGGGTCTTTACTCAAGAAAGGTCTTCTGATTATCTCACTAAGAAATGGAAGGATGTAGCCACCGACATGCCTTTGGATTGGTACGGATCAGACGAAGCAAAATTAGTTGCAAAAAATGTATTGCTCAGCCAAAAAGAGATTGGGGGCTGGGAGAAAAACAAATCATATCATCAAGTCTTCTCTGAATCTGAAAAAGAACATTATAAAAATGACAAATCTGAAATTGGGGCAACATTTGACAACGACGCTACCATAATGGAATTAAAATTCCTTGCAAGAATGTACTCCAACATTAAGGATGAGCGCTACAAGCACGCTTTCGAAAAGGGACTTAATTACATCTTTACTGCACAATATCAGAATGGCGGTTGGCCACAATTTTTTCCTGTCCGGAAAGGGAGTGCTTCTTATTCTGGCCATATAACGTATAATGACAATGCCATGGTCAATATCATGGAATTACTAAAAGAAATAGTTTCGGAGAATAAAGAATTCAAAGCGTTGCAAATCAACAGCTCAACAAGGGCAAAAGCCAAAGAAGCATTTGATAAGGGTATTCAATGTTTTCTAGACACACAAATTGTATATGACAGCACTCCTACTGTCTGGTGCGCCCAACATGATTCAGTAACACTCGCTCCTGCAAAGGCGCGCAGTTATGAGCTACCTTCCTTTAGCGGCGCTGAGTCAGTCGGTATAGTCCTCTTGTTAATGGATATAGATAATCCAAACAAAGACATAATTATGGCTGTCAAAGGAGCGATCAAATGGTTTGAAAATAATAGAATAGAAGGTATAAAAATAGAAACAGAAATCAGAAACGACGGAAGCAAGAATAGAATTGTTGTTGAAGATATAAGTGCGCCAACATTATGGGGACGTTTTTATGATTTGGAAACTAGCAACATCTATTTTTGTAGTCGAGATGGCGTCAAGAGAAACTCATTGGCAGAAATAAGTGATAATCGCAGAAATGGCTATCGCTGGTATACAAGCGCCCCAGAAAAAGCGTTGAAAAAGTATGCCGAATGGCTAAATAAATTGGATTAGACAGAACCCTTAAAGCCTTTACATTCAGAATGTTCATAAACAAAGACGAATAAAAGAAGATGGTTTGTGCTCTGTAAAAATCCATAGAGCTGGCTAGACCAATCAATCGGGATTCAATTATATAACTCCAAAAGGTCATCAACCAAAAAACTATAATTGTGATTCCCTGCTTTGGAGTACATCAATAAGTTTTCCTTCACTAACTCAACAGCATCTAACTCTTGGATAGCTTTTAAAAAAAGGGACAATTGATTCTTTGAAAATGATGGCAAAAATGCTGAAGCATATACCGCTGCAGACTCATTTGAATAAGATAAATTATTTAGTAAAAGCGTTTTCGCATTAAAATCAAAGCTTGACATGTTTTTATATAATTGTTCGCTAACTAAAGGGTTATTAAACATCTCCTTAGGCATTTTCTTCAATACATAAGATCTCATTAAGGGCGTTCCTGTTTTAATGAATGGTACAATATGCTCCAGCTTACTATCAAATTCATCTACGTCCATCTCTTGAATCGCATGGTATTGATACTCTTGATGATTTGACTTTAAAAAATAATCAGAAACAGTTGGTGAATAAATAGCCGCTAAGTTATCAAGTATCAATTCTTTAGCTGAGCCATTCGCTAAATGCCATAAGGTATAGCATGAATACAGCCCGCCCTCCACGATCGCCTGCTTTATTTCTTTACGTGTAGCACCACTAATGGCATCGACCTCTACTCCTTTAAATTTAATGGTATCTGTTCTGACAGTATTTTTATCATACAATTGAGACAGTTGTCTTCTACCTAATACTGAAGATTTATCTAGCAATAAATTGTGTAGTTTTAAATAATCTCTTTCTTCGAACTTGTCATGGTCATATTTTGTCAATACTTTATCGGGATAATCACCATAGCCAATATATTGCCCCAATAAATTCCAATAAAGCTCTACATAAACAGGTTTGCACAAGCCATCAATACAGACAGGTGTCAGAATATCTGCATAATACAACAAGGGTACTCCGGAGGCATCTGACAACAAGTGCATTTGATGTGTGATTAAGGTGTCGGGATTTTTGAAACTGAACACTGGATTGCTGATCGAAACTCTCTTCCAGTCTTCTTCGCTTAATTCAAAGTGTTTGGTACTATTATTTGGCACCAACTTTTGATACAGTAAAGCCGTGCTACAACTCATAAAGCAAATGACAACTAAAAATTTGTGCATGATATTATATTGTTATGGACGCAGCCATTGTTGATTTTCAATCACTTGCATATATTCATCTAAATAGCTTTGGTAAATCGTTCTCGGATTAACCTTGTATTTATGACATAATGCTGCAGCAAATCCAACAGCCGCACCCATCTGCCCAGTCGTCCTCATCACTCGAGGTCCACCCAATCCTGCATGTGACGTACTAAAACATCGACCTGCCATAAAAAGATTTTTAATATTCTTAGAATATAAACTTCGATATGGGATGTAATACATCTCTGTTTTATAAAACAAGGCTTTGGATAAAAAATCAGGTTTACTATCGTCTAATAAATTTTGCTGGAAGTGTATGTCCACTTCTCTTATTTCCTGAACAACTGAATCTTTGAATTGTCGCTTGTCAAGGACATCTCTAAACGTAAACACATGATCGCCGACTAAACGCCTAGATTCTCTCTTACCCAACAAGTAAGACACCCACTTTAATTTATAAAATTGATTTTCTTTGTCAGACTTAGCATTAGAAAAAGATCCATAAATAGCGCGTAACATATGATCTCGAATCTGCTCCCCATCATGGATTTGATGCAAGTCGTTTCTCGAAAATTCCCAATACCACTCTCCTGCAACGGCTTTGTGGCCTTTTGCAACAGGAAGCGCCCAAGGCACATCAGGAAATGTAACGGCAACTGAGTCCTGCACTGTCTGAAATAAAATTGAAGACCCCATGACAGCATTATCTGGTTCTTCTGGGCTCCACAATTCTCCCCACTCCTCCCATTCTTCGCCATAGGTGTACACACTTTCTCGACCATAGGAATATTCTGCACCAGACCAATAACCAATCCATCCATCACCACTAGAATCCACAAATAAGGGTGCTTTGAATCTGATCCGTTCTCCATTTGACGTATGCCTAGCATCCACATATTGGATAACATCATCTTCAGATACAGCATCATATGCTCGCCAATTCAAGTAGATATCGATATTACTAATCTTTTTCATATTCGCATCTCTTCGTTCCTGATCAATAACTGCTTCTACGGAACCATTTGGATAATGCTCTGTATCAATCATACTTAAGATGCGTTCAAACTTTCCATAGATTCCCAAGGTGTGCACTCTGATTTCGCTACTTGCATTGCCACCTAAAACTGGGCGGTCGTGAATAAGCGCTACTTTCAGACCAGATTCTGCTGCTGCTATGGCCGATGCACATCCAGCCAAACCACCGCCAGTAACCACCAAATCATATGTAAGCTCCGCTTCAGGTGATGAGGGTTCTTGTAATTTTTCTTGTCGCCAAATCTCTAAATCCGTCAGGTCTTCAGGAGGGGCTATCTTTTCCTTACTAAAATAGATCGCATCACAACGACCATTAAATCCGGTCAGATCATGTAGAGAAACAACTACTATTTTTGTGTCAATTTCAATTTGTCCTGCATACTCCCAATTCCATTTCGGATGCAATCCCAAGGTGTTTTCTAAGGCCGTTCCATTCACAGTGACTTTAAAACGACCAGGCGCTTCCCATTTACCCGGTATCCAATTCCTCGTCCTTGCCCAAACAAAATAGATACCTGTCTCAGCGACATCCATTTGTGTTGTCGCATCAGCTACTGGATGTCCCATCCCATGTGCCATTAGATACGTTGAACCCATCTGCTGAATAAATTGTGGGTCGGTCACCCAACCTCCTTTATCTAAAAAACTCTCTGCTTCAATTAAAAAGTCGTTCTGGCATAATAGAGTAAGTGGCATACCTACAATTAAAAAGAAGAATAAGATCACAGACCTTAAATTGGTATTCTGCTTTGGACATTTTCTCACTTTTTCGAACATTAAAATGACTTATACGATTCAGCAATCAATTTTCTCTTTAAAATAAAGTCAATATTCCATCTAGCCAAATAAAATGGTCAATAGCGTATTGAGCTTATATAAAGTAAATGTCTATAATTGACTATACTATAAGTTGTTGAGCAAATTCTCTGTATGCATGTTGTGCCTTGTCTATGGCGAGAGCTTTATTAATTTCTTGCGCCCTATATAGATTCATTTTAGGATTATAATCCCGTATATACTTATCGCTCCAATGCACAAGCTCCATAATGAGTGGTGCTAAGTCAATACCTTTTTCAGTCAGTAAGTAGATATTCTCTTTTTTGTTGCCTCTCAATTTTCGTTTACTGACTACATCTAAGGTTTCCAATAATTTCAATCTTGACGACAGCAGATTAGTGGCAACTCGTTCATCAGAATTTGCAAATTCCTTAAATGTTTTCTTCTGATGCATTAACATATCTCTGACAATAAGTAATGACCATTTATCACCAATTAAATCTAGGGCAGATGCAATCAGGCAAGAAGAACGAAATTTTTTCTTCATTTTTAACGAATTATTGCTTTAAATTGTAAAGTAATATTACTTTTACTTTATAAAGTAAAGTTAAAATATTTATGTTAGTAGGACACTATTCAACAGCCTTAATTGCTTACCAAAAATACCCTAAAGGCACTCTGTTATATTTTTTATTCGCGTCACAGCTACAAGACCTTTTATGGTTTACATTTCATTACTTAGGTTTAGAAGAGACAGGACCCAGTGATGTATTTGACACAACACTGAGTAACATGGCAGTAAACATGCTATATAGTCATGATTTGATTCCTTTAAGCGCTTGGTTGATTATTATCTTCTTAATTGGAAAATTATTATTTAAAGAAACCAAGATCGGATTAGTAGGCACTGCTTTGGTACTCGGACATTTTGTTTTAGATTTCTTTTCTGGTCACCCACATCACATGTTTGGATTAGATACAAGTACCGTTGGACTAGGGCTTTATGCTACAAATGTTTTTCTCGCTATCGGAATAGAGGCCATTTTCGCCGTCGCTATATTATGGTACTTTTTTTATTTGGAAAACATAAATGGAATTCAGCGCAGCTCAAAAAATAAAGTATCAATTATAGGACTATTTGTTTTTGGAATAATCTTTATGTTAACAATTGCAACGACTTCTTTTAGAGAACTTTTTAATATACCAGAATTTAATTTGGGATTCAATTCAAGTGTTCCTACCCTAATCTTAACGTACTTCGGCATGATGTTCTATTTAAATCACTTTGTCCCAAAATTTAGAAAAATAAAGAAGACTTAAGTTTTCTTGTAGCAGTTTTAGAATTCTTACCTGATTAGTCAATTCACTCTTGAGCTCTTTTCGATAAATAGTGCTCTGTCAAGTATATATTGACTTGTTGAATTTGAGTGTAGTTTGTGCATGAACTAGGCGCAGGTTCGATCTGATAGCCTAGCTATCAAGGCCGGTTCTGTAACGACGTACATGTGCAAAATACGCCAAAAGCACTAGTCAGTTATGTCTTGACAGAGCACTAGTGGTTTTTGAAGATAAACTTGACAGACCACTAGACTAAGTCAAATAGTTGTATATTAGGTAACTAAGATTCGTTCATTCTTAAAAAATGAAAAATGAAAAATTTAGTTTGGCTAATGCTGCTATTCGCTTGTTTGTCTTGCAGTAAAGAGCAGCCCCTACTAATTGAAACTGAACAATCAGTCATTTGTGACAACTCCATGGCTGCCGTTGTTGAATATATGACTGCTGAGGTAACTGGCGAAGACGATTTTTATTATTTGCGTATCATCGATGAAGGCAATGGAAAAGAAGAATCTGTCTATCCGCAATCGCTAAAAGAATCCTATAAGGTGATTGGCACTGAAGTCAATCTAAATTTTGCATTTACATCTGAAATGTACGGTTATATTATTTGTCTGCCGGGACATCAGCTTGACGCTAACGATCCTGAGGTTTCTGAGATGCGAATGATAAGCATTTGTGATGTTGATCTAAAAACGTAGTGATTATTTTAGAGTGATCATTCTTTAATATATACATCTTACCACCACACCACAAATAATTTTTCGAATTCGTTATTAGATTTTTTTAACCACAACATAGTTGCAAATTCTTGAAGATGGTTCAACTTGACATGCGCCATTATCTCGTCGTGTGATGTCCAATTAACAAGATCGTGAAGATCGATGACCCATTCTGATTTAGTCGGGATATAATACTGAGTACGTACGAATGTAGATTTGCTAAACTCATCAAATCGAATCCAGTAGCCAGCTAAGCAATCTCTATTTAAAGGCCCAATATCAACAACACTGCTGTACGGTTGAAATAATTGTGCCTTAAAACAACATTGATGTTCAATCGTTTTATGATCTATATTGATAGCTCTTAATGCGTTAGCACCTTCTTTTGAATGTAACAAGGGAAATTGTAGATTCTTTATTTTTTCCTTTTTAAGAAAAAAGGTATCACGTTTATTTGGGCCTATTAATTTATGAATCGGATCTGAGATTTCAAGATCAATGATATAGAATTTATAGGTCAGTTCTACATGAATTAAGGCGTTGTTTGTATTGTCTTTTAGAATAAAATCAATTTCACCAAGAGTTCTTTTTTCTTGCCTGATGGGTAGATTGTGTAGCACGAGATCATAGGCTTTTGAGGACTCCACTAATTGTTTAAAAACATATTCTATTTGATGTCCTAAACGGAGATTATCTGGCAGAGCTTTAGGCTGCAATAAATTCAATGTCACCTTTGGAAACTCAAACTGTTGAATGCCAAATAGTTTATTTTGCCATAAAGGAGGCGTGTTGAGAAAACCTGCGAATTGAGATGTAACCATAAAGAGAGCTAAGGTAAGTCAAGAGTTTAATGATAGTCTGCATACCTGTATCTAGAGTATAATTTATTTAATCCCATAGCGGATTAGAATCTATTAAATTCATGCCTTGGGGGACTTTCGCATACCACGTCGCTCCTCTTTTACTTTCACCACTTTCTTTTTGATCTTCTACGTGTAGGGTCTTTGACAAGGTGCTTCTTTCTCCATTTGTACCTATTATCATTGTCCAAGTATTTTCATGTTTCAATTTAATGCTTAGAGAATCTTGTTCCAAATTTGGAGTTTGCCCAAATATCGGAGTGATCTGCGCAAATACCTCCTTTCCATTGGCTATAGTCAAAAATTGAGCATCAGCGACATGCTCGACAGACCTCAATGAATCCCTTGCACTCCTACCACCAAATCCAATTCTAATCGGATAACCATTCCTCACTGCATCGATTAATGCTTGTTTATCTCCGAGTATCTTTGCTCCATTTGAATTGTGACGATAGACAACTTTCCAACTCTCAACTGAATCATTAGTGTGATCACATGATACATTCATTATTAAAAAAAAGAAGATAAAAGCTAAGCTTGACATATTGTTTACCATAGTGATTTGATTGTATTCCAGGTTAATTTACTTTTTTTTAAACATAATGACTTCCAAATCATGCAACCCCGATCCCTATTTAGTTATCTCAAGCACTCTATCTTCTTCTCTCCCGATACCTGTTAAGATTAAACGATCTTCTTCTATAGACAAGATACCGTATGAACTTTCTTCCGTATCGACCATCCCTTTCATCGTTAAATAATGAACTCCATTTTTTTGAGCATAGTTGCCATCATGATTATGGCCATTTATATAGGCTTTTACATGTGGATATTTTTCAATTAGATTGATGACTTCGGTAGCATTCCAAAGGTTATGCGGATTGTCAGGAAAGACAGGAAAGTGACAAAATAATATGACCTGCTCATCCTTCTCCTTGGCCATTTGGAATGTTTCCTCTAACCAAATCATTTGCTGCATACCAATAGCACCATTCCATATAGCTGATGTCATCTGATTATCAGCATAATAGCTTTCAGCTGCTTTATAGGCTTGTGATTCCTTAGGGTAGGCATGAAAACTGATATCATTTCCGTCAAGGATAATGAATCTCCATCCCTTGGTCACGAAATGATAATAGGATGATGGGAGACCTAATCGCTTTGGAACAAATCCTTTTAAAGAATCTGCAACTAAAAAATCATGATTTCCCAAAACATGATAACCAGGCATAGTCAACTGCCTATAAATTGGCTCAACGACATCAAAGCTCTCCCAGTCCTTATCGATAAAATCACCTAGATGAATAACCCATGACAAATCCATTGTATTGAAGTGCTCAACGCAGGCTTGTAATTTTTCATCCGATTGAGAATATTTACGTTGACCTTCTCCAATAACATTACAATATTGACAATCTGCAATGAGACCAAAAGAGAAATTAGGATTAAGAGTCTTTTTAGGACTGGTGCTCGTATTACAAGACATAAATCCGAGTACAATCAATAACACAATAAAGCTAAACTGTATACTTACAATCGAGTTGGGGAAATTCGCTCCATAATTAACTTTATTTTCCATCTGTCAGTTTTTAAGCTTACCTGCTACACTATTTATGTCATTCCTGTTCGAAAATTACAACTCCTGATAAATTAATAAACTAAAGACATATCTTTAGACAATAGATTAAACTTCATTATACTTATTAAAAATATATTTAAGCATGAATACTCAAGAAATCGCAACTAAATTGGTAGACCTTTGCCGAAAAGGTGAATACGACGCTATCTACCAGGAACTCTATTCTCCTGACTGCATCAGCATCGAACCTAAAGGTGCTATGGTTGAATTATGTGAAGGATTAGATGCAATGGCTGAAAAAGGTAAGGTGTGGAATGAATCTATGGAAGAATTTCATGGCTCAGCTGTCGGTGATCCAATTTTAGCAGGTAATCACATTTGTATGACTATGATGATGGATGC
Organism: uncultured Saprospiraceae bacterium; assembly: GCA_937959275.1. Lineage (GTDB taxonomy): Bacteria > Bacteroidota > Bacteroidia > Chitinophagales > Saprospiraceae > CALFUK01. The sequence goes on from CALGLU010000117.1 coordinate 23,747, forward strand.
TACATTTAAAGGAAGAGGAAGACAAAAAACAGATGAGCTATGCGTTTATGAAGTCAAAGATGGGAAAATCGTAAAAGAACAATTCTTCTATACCATGTAAAGCATATTACAAAAGCGCTCTACAGTGCAGCATACATATGCTGCAAATCTAAATCATCATCCATATCTCGCTGCAAGACAATTAAATCTGCAAAGAGTGATTTGACCTTATCTTTTTGATCTGCATTTTCAGCTAAATTTTGAATTTCTTCTGGATCTTTTTCTAAGTCAAACAATAAGGTTTTATTAATTTTTGGATAGACAATGAGTTTATATCCGTCTTTGCGAATCATACGCTGATTATCTATATACGCACCATAAATTGCATTATAATGGCTTGCTGTTTTCTGTCCCCTTGCTTGATCTAAAAAACTATTAAACTCTACATATGACGGTTTTTCAACTCCTGCAAGCTCCAAGCTGGTGGCCATAATATCTTGTAAATAAACATCAGTATTGACAATTTTTCCTTTTGGAATATCTGGACCCATGACCATTAAGGGAGGACGGATACTATGATCAAACATATTTTGCTTACCAAATAGTCCATGCTTACCGACAGCTAAGCCATGATCTGCGGTAAAAAATATATAAGTATTATCCATCTTTCCGGATGCCTCTAATGCATCAAGTATTTTCCCAATTTGGTCATCAAGATGTGTAATGATCGCATAATATTCTTGAATGTTAACTTTGGTTGCATATTCCGTTCTAGGAAAAGGTGCAAGCGCTTCATCTCTCAAACCGGGACCGTTGCCAATACTATCTTTCCAAGGATATTCTGGCATCCAACTCTTGGGTAATGAAATATTTTCAAGTGGATATTTATCAATAAATTCCTGAGGAGCCTGCCGAGGGTCATGAGGCGCATTAAAGGCTAGATACATGAAAAAAGGGTCGTCTTTGGCTTTCGCTTGATCTATAAATTCTAGCGCATCATCTCTGAGTACTTCACTCCAATGTTTACCTCCCTCCCAAAATCCACCAAATTTAGGATCACTTGGAGACCAAGAATCATCATCCTTGCCTTGAGGGCGATTATAGCCAATCGGCATCACATCCCCAGCGGTAACTCGCCTACCATCTATCAATTGCTTATTGACGACTTCTTTAAATTGGCGGACCATTTCGTGGTGATTCCAACTATCCTTGGGCATGCCTGGCCGAATATGCTTGACCGTTTGAAACACTTGCTCTGGCTGAGCATCCACATGCCACTTACCTGTCATATACGTATCATAGCCAGCTCCCTCCATTAATTTGCCCCAACTTTGATTATAGTGCGTTGTGTCACCCTTTCCCCAATTCTTTCGAAATTCATTGGCTCGCCAAACATAACGACCTGAAATAATCATAGCCCTAGATGCCGCACACACAGCTCCGCCCCATGCGCCCATATTGTATGCATGACTAAAACTGACACCATTATGTACAAACCTGTCTAAATGGGGAGTCTCAATTTCTGAATTCCCGAGCGCATGGATCGCACTGTAAGTCAAATCGTCAGCGAATAAAAAAACGATATTTGGTTTTTCAGCTGTTGCGAGATCCGAGTCTTGCCTCAAGCATCCCACTAACAAAAAAAGACCACTGAATAAAATTGAATAGACTAAACCGTTTTTCATATCGAATTGATGCCTTTAATATTATAATTAAAGTACAAATTAAAATTCGCTTATTACTAGGTAATGATTATTCTGAGTGTAAAGGCCTACCACTTAGTAGCATCTCCGCTAAATAAAAAAGTGATTTAAAAAGCACGCAGCTCCTTAAATCACTTTGTTGCCTTTACTTAGCAAAGGCATTTATTCTTCACGAAAAATTATAAGCTATACGCTTCTTCTCTTTGCTTAACTGTAACAACACCTAAAATTAATAACAATAATCCTAATGACATCAGACCCCATTCTCCCATTGTAGGAATAGCTGTTGTTGTAGGAGGCACCACAATAACTCCAGATAAATCAAGGTCAAATGTTCCTTCAGTTGCACCTTGAGCCATCCCACAAGGCTCAGAAGTTACACTTCCATCAGCTACAGTGGCAAAATAAGTACCTGCAACAGTAGGGCAAGTCCCAAGTGGTGATACTAATGCAAAGTATGATGTCCCACTAGCACCTAAGCCACCTGAGCAATCAGGGTCTGCTGTTGGATCCCAGACTGCAGATGCTGTATATCCAGCGCCTACATTTGCAGTAAACCAAGATTCAATATCAGCCGCCCATGTCACGAATGAAGCTGCTGAACCAGGCGCAACATGAGTCAAATCCGTGATATCTATCGCTTGAGTAAAAGGATAATATTCTGAACCAGTTGTAGGCGGAAATGGGCCAACCATAGGGTCAACTGTACCATTATATGTACCATCTAAATCAAAGTCAAAGTAAACGCCATCATTACTTGTTAGTGAATTGGTCTGATCACCAGTACTAGGATGCCAATTCGTCATAACGAAATAGCAATCGCTACCATTAGTAACAAAGAAACCTGATGTACTATGTGCCATTAGCTGCATACTAAATAAAAGACCTATTACAGCGCTTAATAAAATTCGAAAAGTATTCATTGATGAATGTTGTTTAACGTGTTCTGAGATAAAATTTAACACCAAAAAATAAGCATTTAAAGCTAGCTTAAGACAAGTTTCATCGCATTATCTTACTTATTTCAACAAAACACCCCAAAAATAGCCTTATTTCGTTATGAAATAAATTGCAATAAACAGCAATATATCATCTAAAATTTTAAAAAAAGGCCAATAAGCTAAACGATATATTGCTATGCTTTAAGAAAAATTAATTCAAAATAGCACAACTTACTTCACATTTACATCGATTAATCGTACATCCACTCAACACTCAACACCTACCTGCCAGTAGGTAGGTTCAACATTGAGACCAAAGGGCGCTACCCACGCATTGAATAATTTGGTGATTCTTTGGTAATCGTAATATTATGAGGATGACTTTCATTAATCCCTGAATTCGTGATTCGGACCATTTGAGCATCTTTCATACTTGGAATATCTTTTGCTCCGCAATAGCCCATACTCGCACGCAAGCCGCCAATGTATTGGACCATGACTTCAGATACTTTTCCTTTATAAGGCACTCGGCCTTCAATACCTTCAGGGACTAACTTTTTTATATCATCCTCTACATCTTGAAAATACCTGTCTTTCGAACCTTGCTCCATGGCACCTAAGGAACCCATGCCACGATACACTTTAAATTTTCTTCCTTGAAAGATGATCGTCTCTCCTGGCGCTTCTTCAGTACCAGCAAACAGAGATCCTGCCATGACAGTATTCGCACCTGCAGCGATGGCCTTGGCAATCTCACCTGTATATTTTATACCACCATCACCTATTACAGGGACTCCAGTATCTTTAATCGCCTGACTTGCTCTATGAATCGCAGACAACTGGGGCACACCTACGCCAGCTACAATTCGAGTCGTACAAATACTCCCAGGTCCCACTCCAACTTTGACACCATCAACACCTGCATCGACTAATGCTTTGGCTCCTTCACCTGTTGCCACATTGCCACCGATAATTTGTAAATCAGGAAAATTAGCTCTGACCTTTGCTACCGTATCCAAAACACCTTTAGAATGACCATGCGCTGTATCAACGCAAATCACATCAACATAGACATTGACTAAAGCCTGTATGCGTTCCATCGTATCGCTCGTCACACCGACTGCTGCACCGACACGTAATCGGCCATGACTATCCTTACTCGCTTGGGGAAAGTTCTCAACTTTTAAAATATCCTTATACGTGATGAGTCCGACTAAGGTATTGTCTTTATCAACAACAGGAAGTTTTTCAATCTTATATTCTTGTAGAATTTTCTGAGCCTGTTTTAGATCAGTCCCTTCCGGAGCTGTAATCATCGTTTCGTGAGTCATGATTTCTGTGACGGGCTTGTTAACGTTATTCTCAAACCTCAGATCCCGATTTGTCAGAATCCCAATTAACTTCCGATGATCATCAATAATTGGAATCCCTCCAATTTTATATTTTTTCATCAAGTCAAGCGCATCTTTCACTTTTGCATCCCTATTCAAGGTGACTGGATCAATGATCATCCCACTTTCAGATCTCTTTACATTACGGACTTGTTCAGCTTGATCTTCAATAGACATATTCTTATGAACGATGCCGATTCCACCTTCTCGTGCCATCGCTATCGCCAGCTCATATTCAGTCACGCTATCCATGGCTGCTGAAATAATGGGCGTATTGATTTTAATATCTCTTGTTAAATAGGTAGATATGTCAACGTCCCTAGGTAGGACGGTAGAAAATGCAGGAACCAAAAGGACGTCTTCAAATGTGAATGCTTCGTATGATGAAGACAAGAAGCTATTTTGTAGTGTTTCCATGCGCAAAGATATGAAGCATCATTAAGAAATTATAGCAATGCGCTGGTTTTTGATTTGAACAACGTGAATAATTCTAAAAAAGAGCATTTAATACAAATTGAAATACAGCCCTTCCATATTTCGGTTTTGACATGACTTTTTTTTTACTTTGTTCCAATGGAAATCTTTTCAGATGAATATTTCATGGGCAAGGCATTGGAGCAAGCTCAGATTGCAGCAGAATCAGGTGAGATCCCCGTGGGTGCAGTTATCGTCTGTAACAAACAGATCATCGCTAAATCCTACAACCAAACGGAGATGCTAAATGATGTAACGGCTCATGCAGAGATGCTAGCGATTACATCTGCAGCTAATTACCTGGGATCCAAGTATTTGCATAATTGCGAATTGTTTGTCACCCTAGAGCCATGCCCCATGTGCGCTGGTGCTATATTTTGGTCTCAGATCAATCGACTTGTGTATGGAGCTGCGGACGATAAGCGCGGATTTATGAATTATGGCAAAGAGATGCTCCATCCTAAAACCTCTATCGCCTTTGGTCTAAAACATGAAGATTGTGCTCATATTATTAAAGATTTCTTTCAAAGCAAAAGATAGATCCTTAATCGCTCCTTGCCATCTTTGGATTCCGATCCAACAAGCTACAAGTAAGAGATAATGCCATTGATTCAAATACGCCTGGCTACTATCCACTATCCACTGTCAACTATCCACTGTCAACTATCCACTGTCAACTATCCACTGTCAACTGTCAACTGAAGCCCCATGATATACGTTGACAGGATAGTTTAAACTTTAAACCTCTTTGTTGGCAACTTTTCAAAGTTAATAAATAAAATTATTTCAATTTGCTTTTGGTCATATAAGCGGACAAGGGCTCTGCTGGGAAGCAACCTTTGAAGGAATAATATGACTGGTGACGAAAATATCACGATAGCAGGCCGGTAGATTGCCGACCTGTTTTTCATTATTATT
>CALGLU010000118.1 GCA_937959275.1 uncultured Saprospiraceae bacterium
GGCAAGGCCCCTAGATATAAACAAAATAAGGTCATCAGCCTGAAGGGTTGAGATTCCAAAGCTAAGGGCATGGCCCCTAGATAAAAATAAAATAAGTTCATCAGCCTGAAGGGCTGAGCTTCCAAATCTAGGGGCAAGGCCCCAAGATATAAACAAAATAAGGTCATCAGCCTGAAGGGCTGAGCTTCCAAAGCTAGGAGCATGGCCCTTAGATATAAATAAAATAAGGTCATCAGCCTGAAGGGCTGAGATTCCAAAGCTAAGGGCATGGCCCCTAGATAAAAATAAAATAAGTTCATCAGCCTGAAGGGCTGAGATTCCAAATCTAGGGGCAAGGCCCCAAGATATAAACAAAATAAGTTCATCAGCCTGAAGGGCTAAGATTCCAAAGCTAAGGGCAAGGCCCCTAGATATAAACAAAATAAGGTCATCAGCCTGAAGGGTTGAGATTCCAAAGCTAAGGGCATGGCCCCTAGATAAAAATAAAATAAGTTCATCAGCCTGAAGGGCTGAGATTCCAAATCTAGGGGCAAGGCCCCTAGATATAAACAAAATAAGGTCATCAGCCTGAAGGGCTGAGATTCAAAAGCTATCAAGGCCGGTTTTGTAACCACGTGCATGTGCAAAATACGCCAAATGCACTAGTCAAGTTTATCTTGACAGAGCACTAATAAACGAATATAAATGATAGCCGCCATTCTCCCATTTCTGAACACTCCCTGTCCGATATCGAACAATATATTAAATATGTAAATATGTAATATATTGATAATCAAATATGTATTGTTTGGCACACCGATTGGCACAAGTAGGATAAATACAATTGCCAGATGGACAGAGAAATTTCCAAGTCAGAACAATCGAGAAGCAAGATTAAGACATTTATACCTGTACTCCTCATCCTAGGTTTAATAGCGGTCGCCTACTATTTCCTGCGAACAAATTTTAAGAAAACTGGAAAGCCATCAGATTTTTATATTGTCGAAGTCGAGCAAGGGAATATATCTTCTACGATTTCAGCGGCTGGATTGGTGGTGGCCACTTCAGAGAGAGTGATTAATTCTCCAGTGTCAACTGAAATTCAGGATGTATTAATGTCAACAGGTGCTCAGGTAAGATCAGGAGACCTGATCCTAAAGTTAGATCAAGAATTTACTGGGCTTGAATATGAGCGACTAGAAGATGAGTTATCACTTCGTAGCAACAGTATTGAAAAATTAAAACTGCAATTTGATAAGGACCTTAGAGATCTGGATTACCAAGATCAGATTAAAGCGCTCCAGTTAAGTGAACTCAAAGCCCAACTTAGTGATCAGGAACGCTTATTAAATATTGGCGGAGCAACGGCCGAAGAAGTAGAAGCTGCTAACCTTCAAGTGCGCATAGCTGAGATAGAAAAGAAAGTATTGGAAAATGAATTGCAATTTAAACGTCAGGTCAATACAACGGATAAAGAAAATCTACAACTGGAATATGACATCCAACAAAAACGTTTGAAGCAACTAGGCAGAAAACTAAAAGAAACACAAGTAAAAGCGCCTAGTGCTGGCGTTATCACCTGGATCAACGAAGACATCGGAAAGACGGTTGTTGAGGGAGAGCCGCTCGTCAGAATTGCCAATCTGGATAGTTATGAAATCGAAGCCACAACATCTGATCGTAATAGTAAGGAGTTACAGCTTGGTCTACCTGTTGATATTAGAATTAATCAAGAACGGATGAGAGGATATATCACTAGAATACTCCCAGAGATTGTGAGTAACACTGTCAAGTTTTATGTTGGCCTAGAAGAAGATAACCACCAAGCTTTGCGACCAAGTTTAAGAACAGAGTTGTATGTCATCACAAGCGAAAAAGAAAATGTCCTGCGGGCAAAAAGAGGTAATGCCTTAAAAGGAACTGACAGTCAATTTGTCTATAAAGTGACTGGGAGTACAGCGAAGAAAACAAGAATCAGAAAAGGGATGGTAAGTTCAGATTATTTCGAAATCGTGGAAGGATTGAATGCAGGAGATCGAATTATTATTTCAGAGACGGAAGAGTTTGATCATATGGACGAATTTGAGATTGCTAAATAACGATAGCCAAGAATTATGAAAAACAAATTATTATATACGCTATATATTCTATTGTTTGTCTTAGCTGGTCATTCGATTTTATCAGCTCAGATCATTGTGCGCTTAGATGATGTATTAGCTTCTGTAATTGATAATAGCTTTGCAGCGACTCAAGCTAAGGGGCAAAAAGAAATTGCAGATGCCAATTATAATTTCTACCAGTCGCAGCTCAAACCATCACTCAGTCTGAGAGGGAGCATTCCTAATTATTCAAAGACATTTTCACCAGTCATTCAACCAGATGGTACCATTGCGTTTACATCGATAAAGCAGGCTAATAGTTCTTTGTCTCTATTAGCAACTCAGGTATTGCAATCTACAGGTGGCACTATATTTTTGAATAGTGATCTTCAGCGATTTGATGATTTTTCGTTAGCAGATAATGCAAAACAATACAATGGTAACCCCATTCGACTTGGTATCCAACAACCATTATTTGGGTTTAATCCATGGAAGTTTCAAAAAAACATTCAAGCACTACTTGTCGAAGAATCTGTACTGGATTATAATATCAGTATTGAAGAGGCATTGGGCACGGCAACAGATTTATATTTTAATATCCTTATTGCCAAACAAAATCTGGAGATTGCAAAAACCAATCAATTAGTCAATGAAAAACTGTTGTTAATCACAGAAGAAAGATTAATCCTGGGAAAGGTCAGTCGGGATGAAAAATTGCAACTCGAAATCGAATTGAATAATGCAAAACTCTCAGTCTCCCAAGCTGGTTTTGAAGTAGAGCAAACGATTTCCAATTTGTATACCTATTTAGGGGAAGCCATTCCCGCAACTGAAACTGAATTTGCCGTCCCCGATATTTTTGATGATAGAATCGTAAATGTTGCAGACTTGATCCAACATCACAAAATCAATCGTCCAGAAATCATTGCATACGAAAGAGAAAAGAGAGAACGAGAGATGGACTTTGCAGAAGCGAAGGCTGAGTACGGCATTCGCGCAGACCTACAGGCCTCTATAGGTTTAGCACGAGGAGCTACTAATTTTCAGGATATCTATACGGATCCATTTAATGAGCAACAATTTAATATTTCAATACTGGTGCCTATCCTTGACTGGGGTAAAAAGAAATCTGCACTACAGAGAATTGACATTGAGCAGCGAATGCTAAAGGAAGGCTACACTCAATTGTTCTTGGAGCTTGAGAATAATATCAGGCAGCGAGGATTTTTATTTTCTCGATTACAATCAGAGATTAAACTTCTCAAGGAGATCATGGACAAGGCAGGTGAACGGTTTGGGATTTCTAACGATAGATATGTCTTAGGGAATATTGATATCACAAACTTGACGCTGGCACAACGAGAGAAAGATCAAACAAAAAGAAACTATATAAATGCTTTGAAATCGTATTGGGTGACGTATTACGAATTGAGAGCACTGAGTGGATTTGATCTAATTAATAATAAAGAAATCATTTATAAATAGAAGTGATTTTATATCACTTCATAATACAACATTCAAATTATGATAAAACTCCAAAATATCACAAAAGTCTATCGAACCAAAACGATAGAAACCACAGCGCTGAATAACATCAACTTACATGTACCTAAGGGAGAATTCTTAAGTATTATGGGCCCATCCGGTTGTGGCAAAAGTACATTGCTTAATATTATTGGATTATTAGATGAGCCATCAGGCGGTGATATTCTAGTTGATGGATTTGCCATTAAAAAATATGCCAGTAGAGCGACAGCTAAATTCAGAAATGAAAAGCTTGGATTTATTTTCCAAAGTTTTCATCTCATTCCAGATTTGAATGTGATAGATAATGTTGAGCTTCCCTTGTTATATAGAAATATTTCTGGTAAAGAAAGACGAGCTCTTGCTGCAGAAGCCTTGGAGTCAGTCGGACTAGCCAATCGAAAATCACACTTTCCCAGCCAATTATCTGGAGGGCAAAAACAACGAGTTGCTATCGCACGTGCTATTGTCGGTAAGCCAAATATTATCCTTGCTGATGAACCAACGGGAAATCTAGACAGTGTTATGGGTGACGAGGTGATGGATATCCTCACGAGACTCAATAAGGACAATGAAACGACAATTGTGATGGTGACGCATGACGAACGAATGGCGAATAAAACACACAGATTGATTCGATTATATGACGGCAGTCAAGTCGCTTAACCTAAAACTAAACCTATGTTATCGAATTATTTAAAATTAGCTTGGCGGATACTTGCGAGGAGAAAATTCTTCACTTTGATCAGCTTGTTTGGTATTAGTTTTACACTTGGTTTGTTGATGGTGACTTTATCATTTCTTCAAACAGAGCTAGGTGCCAACGAACCACTTTCAAACAAAAATGATTTTATTTATGTAGAGCAAATCAGATTGGAAAGAACGTATTATGATACGATTACAGTTGTGGATACCTCGTTTCAAAATGGTGTAGCGGTCTATGATACCACTTTTAATTATAAGGAATCAGGAACAGGAGCTTCTCAAACAGAAATGAGTAATAAAATTGTAGACAATTATTTGAGAGGACTGCCATCAGCTGCTGATATGACCATGTTTAGTACTTCAAATACGCACGATGTATTTGTCAATGGAGTCAAGCTCACCTTAGATATCTTACTTGCAGATGCTAGGTACTGGTCTATATTTGATCACAAACCATTGGAGGGTCGTTTTTTTGACAGTGCTGAGGTAGAAGCTGCCTCTCAAGTCATAGTAATTTCTACAAAAACAGCCCAAGACTATTTTGGAAGAGAATCCAATGTTGTTGACGAAGAAATGTTTATCGACGGTAAAACATACAAAGTGATTGGTGTCTATAAAAACAATGGGAAGATCATCGAATATGTCTCACCTGCTGCAGTAACCCCTTATACAACGATGAATATGGCGACCTTGGATAATTTTTATTTTGGTCCATTTGAAGTCATGTATTTAAAACAAACACATGATGATGCAGAAAAATTGAAAGATGAAATTAGACTCGCCGGCACCAAAGTACCAGTAGATCATCCTGATAATGAGCATGATTTTAAAGATGTTGTTTTACAGCCAATGACTTATAATGAAATGTACGCACAAGGCGTCTATTATGAGGAAGATGCTGAAGATAGCTATGCGACTATGAAGTGGATTTTGCTGGGCTTATTGACATTCTTCACCGTACTACCGACATTGAATTTGATCAACCTTAATGTTAGCAGAATTATGGATCGATCATCTGAGATTGGTGTGAGAAAAGCATTTGGTGCTCATCAAGGAAATATCATTGCCCAGTTTATTGTTGAAAATATTGTTCAAACCATCCTGGGTGGCATTATTGGTTTAGGCATAGCCATTCTTTTAATTAATATTATCAATAAGGGAGGGTATCTCGGCACATCTGAACTCACATTCAATACCAAGTTTTTTATCTATAGTTTTTTAGCGACGCTGGTTTTTGGCGTGTTATCAGGGTTCCTGCCGGCTTATAAAATGTCCAAGTTACAGATTGTAAAAGCTCTAAAAGAAAATCAATTATGATCACACATATATTAAAACTCATCTGGAATAAGAAGGGAAGCAATGCCTTAATGATGCTCGAAATTTTCTTATCATTTCTTGTCTTGTTTTTTGTTTTGGCGTATGTCTTCTTTAACCTTGAGAAGACAAGTGCGCCGCTTGGTTTTGCAACAGTTGATCGATGGCAGGTCCGCGTAGATGATTTAAGCGAATTAGATTCTATCTCACTATTAAATACGATTCAAAATTTAGAGTCCAATCTTCTAGCTATGGATGAGATCGAAGCGTTAAGTTTTGCAGGTGAGATAGGACCATTTAGTGGTAGTATGTGGAGTTCTGGCAATGATGAGAACGGATTTAATTTTAATACATTAATCGTTCCTGCTGATCACACATTAGATGAAGCATTGGATATGAAAATGGTAGAAGGTCGATGGTTTGAAGAAGCAGATGCAAATGCAACCTTTGATCCAATCATCATAACCAAGGCATTTATGGATGAATATTATCCTGGAAAATCAATGGTTGATAGCACATTTATATTCAATGGAACGCGCAAGATTATTGGAGTGACTGAGGCATATAAATATAGGGGAGAATTTGCGGATGTCAGACCAACATTGTTTGTATTCAAAAAGCCAGTTGAAAATGCATCTTCCATTGTGTTGAAAATGAAACCTGGTACACCAACTTCTTTTGAAGAAAAATTGTCAACTGTGGTCAATGCGACAACCAAGAAAACAGGGAATATTATTGAAAATTTGGAAAAGGAACGGATTGCAGATAGTAGAGAAAGTTGGATGATATTTATAGCTCTGTTATCAGTTTGTGGTTTTCTTTGTATCAATGTTGCTTTAGGATTATTCGGTGTACTGTGGTACAATATAAATAAAAGAAAAGCTGAGATTGGCTTGCGACAAGCATTAGGCGCAGATGGAATAGATATTACAAAGCAATTTATTTTGGAAGTTATGTTTGTAACGGTTATTGCCTTATTGATTGGTGTCTTTTTCGCCATACAAGTGCCGTTGTTAAAATTGACAGAATATCCCAATGAAATGTTTTACAAGGCGATGCTGTATGCTAGCTTGATAATACTTACATTGGTTTTCATCTGTGCATTATTTCCTAGCTTCCAAGCTGCCAAAATAACTCCAGCAAATTCACTACATGAAGATTAAAGCTGTATAATTAAATTGAAATGAAAATATTAATTATAGATGATGATCTTGCAGTTTGCTCAAGCCTAAAGTTGTTGCTTTCGCGGAAAGGGTATGATGTGTCATCGATTAATCATCCAGCGATAGCACTTGACAAAGTTGCAGAATTCAACCCTGAGCTGATCCTGTTAGATATGAATTTCACAATTGACACCTCAGGTAAACAAGGTATGAAACTCTTGAGCTTAATGCGAGAAGCTTATCCCGATGTTTCTATCATCCTGATGACTGGCTGGGCGACAGTACAAATCGCTGTAAAAGGCATGAAGATGGGAGCAAAGGATTTTATAGCTAAGCCTTGGGATAATAAAGACATGCTGAATTCTATTCGGAATATAGAACAATTGCATCATTCGAGTACGGTGAGTTCTTCCGATCATTCAAATGCAGAACATTCAGGAATTATCGGAGATAGTCCACAACTTCAGGAGATATTATCCATTGTAGATAAAGTCGCGGCTACGAATGCGAGCGTACTATTGACAGGTGCTAGTGGCACAGGTAAAGAACTTGTGGCTGAAGCGATTCATCAAGGCAGTCAGCGTAAGCATGAATCATTTGTAAAAGTTAATTTAGGTGGAATTCCTACTGAGCTATTTGAGAGTGAAATGTTTGGTCATAAACGAGGAGCGTTTACGGGCGCGGAAGTAGAGCGTATAGGACGATTTGCAAAAGCGAATAAAGGAACTATTTTTCTAGATGAGATAGGAGAGTTGGATTTAGCATGTCAGGTAAAGCTGCTACGTGTTTTACAAGAGAAGACATATGAAATGCTTGGATCAAACCAGACACTAAAGACAGATGTGAGGGTGATTAGTGCTACAAATAAAGATTTGGAGAAAATGTCAATTGATAAGACGTTTAGAGAAGATTTATTTTATCGGATTAATTTGCTCCAAATTCACTTACCCACATTAGCTGAGCGACGATCTGATATTCCACAACTCATTAAATATTTCTTGAACAATGTTGCAGAATTATATCAAGCTGATCGACCATATATAGATGACAATGTGATGAACTGGCTATCTCATCAAGAATACAAAGGTAATATCAGGCAGCTTAAAAATATTACAGAGCGCACGTTTCTCCTCAATCTGAATAATAAGGAATTGACTAAAAAAGATTTTCTACCTTCATTCAATAGTTCGCAATCTAAGACTGGCGGTTCTGATGCTCTAAATTTGGAATCAATGGAAATTGAGACAATTAAGAAAGCATTAGTCAAACACGATCATTCTATCAGTGCCTCTGCCAAAGCATTAGGGATTACAAGAAGTTCCTTGTACAGACGATTAGAAAAATTCGGCATAAAACATGAGCCTAAAATTTAAGTATACTCTTTTCATTGTTGTTTTACATGCTTGCCTTCTTACACTTATTTATGTCCAACTTAAAGATAAGCTCTGGTATTTTTTGTTGTCAGAAGCCTTTGTGCTAGTCAGTCTGTTCATCAGTTATCTTCTCTACAAATCGTTTATTCGACCTACAGATTTGGTGAGTTCTGGTACGGATGCCATAGCAGATAAAGACTTTAGTGTTAAGTACCTGAAGACAGGATCTAGTGAGGTGGACAAGCTGGTGGGTGTCTACAATCAAATGATAGATAGTCTGCGCGCTGAACGAGTTAAGATATCGGAGCAAAGTTATTTTATTCAAAAGCTAATTGAAGTGACTCCTATTGGGATCGTTATCATGGACTATGATGGCTTAATCTCGAATATCAATCCTTCTGCAAAACGTCATCTGGGTATTAAGATTCAAGATGATGTGATTGGAGAAAATATTTTGAATTATCCTTCCGAAATCACAAAGGTGCTCAAGCAAACTGAAAATTTTGATATGCCTTCAAGTCGGTCAAAAGTCGTGACTGGCAATGGGATAGATAAGTATAAAGTACAGGTCAACGAGGTTATTCATCAGGGCTTCAAACGCAAGTTTATCTTAATTGATGATCTATCACAAGAATTGGTCAAATCTGAAAAAGATGCCTTTGGCAGGATCATCAGGATGATGGCACATGAAGTCAATAATAGCATGGGAGCGATTAATTCTATTCTTGATTCTGTCGTTGAGTTTGGCTTCGAAGGTCAAGGTGATCCCGAATTGAAAGAATCTCTACTTATTGCTAGGCGTAGGAACGAGGGACTCAGTACATTTATGGCCAATTATGCATCTCTTCTGAGACTTCCCCCACCATTAAAACAACATATTGACTTGTGTCAGCTCCTTAGAAAAACGGGACAGCTATTCGTCTCTATTGCAGCTGAAAAACAGATTGACATAACATTCGATATTCCAGATCCTACAATTTTCATCCAGGCGGACACCGTCTTACTTGAACAAGCAATTTCGAATATGATTAAAAATGCAATTGAATCCATCGAGTCTTCTGGAAAAATTAAGATTACATGCGATGATGGTCCAGCTCGGTTTACAATCAGTGATACTGGTTCAGGGATTTCTGATGAAGCTGCTCGCAATCTTTTTAAACCCTTTTATAGCACAAAACCAACTGGGCAGGGCGTAGGGCTTATGCTGATCAGAGACGTACTGCAATCACATAATGCTAACTTTAAATTATACACAGATAAACCAACTGGCTGGACACACTTTAAAGTTGACTTTTGATTGCCTCTTGAATTGTTGAGTTGATTCTCTTTTAAAGCGATCTCGCACACCGACAGCCCGTATGCTCTAGGCCCGTATCTGGACTCGACTTCATTCGTGCAGCCACTCGGTATCCACTGCAGTAACTTTCATTACATAAAAAGGATCCACCCCGCATCACTTTTTTTAAAACTGACGGTTCTAAAGGATCAAAACTAGTAGTTGGTCCTTGTGGATTATTAATCACAGTATTATCAGCTCGTTCTTCAAAATGATCATATTTATACCAATCCGAACACCACTCCCAGACATTACCCGCAATGTCATAAAGAGCATAGGTGTTAGGCATATAACTCATGACCGGCGCCAGTCGTTCATGCCCATCTTTGACTTCATTTGTATATGGAAATTCGCCTTGCCAATAATTGCCTCTATCCGGAGTAATCATGTCATTACCCCAATGATAGACCTGTTTATTGCGTCTACCTCTTGCAGCAAATTCCCATTCCGCTTCTGTCGGCAAACGCTTGCCCCGCCACTTGCAATAAGCCATCGCATCATACCAAGCTATATGTACAGCTGGATAATAATCCTTACCCTCAATTGTGGAGCTAGGCCCTTGTGGCTGTCTCCAATTGGCATTCCTCACAGGCTTCCACCAGGTATTGGGATTAGCTAACTGCCCTTTGAGTACATTTGAAAATACGAGAGACAGTGGACTTCTATCAAAATCTGATGGGAGACTGGTTCCAGGAGGCAACTGGCTTAACAACTCCTCTGGATCTAGTTCTCGCTCGGCGATAGTCTGATAGCCCGTAGCTGCCGTAAACTCTTTGAAATCCTTATTGGTCACCTCAGTCCGATCCATCCAAAAGCTATCTACAGCAACTTCGTGTTTCGGTAGCTCGTCTGGGAGTGCCTGGTCATTATCACCACCCATCGCAAAGGTAGCGCCTGGGATGAGTGTCATGTAATCGTAATCGAGCAAAGAAGCACTATCCAAGGGGATAGCATTAATTTCTGCTAAGTATTTCTCAATTAGCTTGTCGTGTCCTTGTAACATTGATGGTGTCGCATGATCATGAGCTGTTTTATTTTGCTCTGCCTGACAACTCAAGAGCAATGATAGAACGAGTATTGAGAAGGTGTATCGTATCATTTAGCTGGCCTTATAATAGCGTCTATATTCTTTAAAAGAGATCATTCGTTGCTCCTTTTGATCCCACAGTTTATTATGAATGCAACTCAAACTCTCAGAAAATGTAATGGTCGTTACATATTTATTAAGAATAGGATTTTCTTTAAAGCATTTTTCTAATTGATAATTTGGGATCAGTGAACTCAAATGATGGATGTGATGAAAACCAATATTGCCGGTCAACCACTGAAATAATTTTGGAAGTTTATAATAAGTCGCTCCCTGAATTGAAGCCATCAAAAAATCCCAGTTTTCTTGCCATTGCTTATACGTTTCTTCATGTTGGTGCTGAACATAAAAGAACCAAAATGCAATGATGCTAAAGATGAAAATGATCGGTAATTGAATCATTAAAAATTGTTTCCAACCTAATAGCCAACACAGTGATAGATACATTGCTGCCAAGGAAAGATTATTGATGATTTGTGAGCTTTTTATCTTTTTCCAGCTTTTCATATTGATGAATGCATATCTGTTAGACACAGCGAGATATATAAACGGGACGAACCCAAATAAAAAGACGGGCATTCTAAAGATTCGATATGCGAGTTTTCTCCATTTTGGCAGTTTTACGTACTCGTCCACCGTTAGAAATTTAATATCACCAATATCTCTGTGTTTGGTTTCTAAAATTCCATTATGCCCATGATGGTGATTGTGGACTTTTGCCCAGTATTTATAGGGTATCGAACTAAAAAAACTACAAATGAAACCAATGCTGTTATTCCATTTTTTAGATTTCAAGAAGGACTGATGCCCACAATCATGTTGGATGATAAAGATCCGGACAAGGAAAAAGGCATTGACAAACGCAAGACCAATTGTTATCCAATAGGACCATGACAAACTGAAATACATGAGAATCCACAGTAAAAAGAAGGGACCAAATGAATTTGATATCTGAATGATGGCCTTTTTCGTATCAGGTTGTTGATATTTCGAAATGATCTCTTTCCAGTTTTGTAAAGTGTCCTTTATTTCTTGTTCAGAGAATGACTTCATTAAGCTTCGTATTTGTGCAAAGATAAGGATATGTCCGATAACCTGTAATGTTGATTTTAGTTAGTTTACGGTCAAAAAATTAAATGTGTAGACTACTTGTAGGGCTTTAGCCATCTTTTTGTAGTGCCTTAGCAAATGGTATGATTCAGTACCTTTGGGATGCAGTTTAAAGGTGTTAATATAAAAAGGTTGCATGTAAAGTCATGTGACCTTTTTTTATTGAAAAACGATGCAATGCCCAAAATAAACCCTTGTGAGTGAAATGTGTAGTGATTTTGTAGGGCGGTGTTGTTGTTGTGTAGAGTGACAACGTTAAAATTAGAATTACCTTTATGTCATAGTTAAAAGGTGTTAATTTATGTGAAGGTTGCTTAATTAATTTTAGGTAACCTTTTTTTGTTTATACGCTATTTAATATAAGCTTCACCAAACCTTGCTCATCTACAACCTCAAGCGATTCTTGTAATTCGGGATGAAGCGCCTGTACTGAATTGTTTATGATGCGATCAAATGTAATTTGTAGATTGCCAACGCTAAAGTCATCCTGTATTAATTCAGGAATTACAGCTGAACCACTTAAAATATTGGGAAGAGAAATGAATTGGACCTTAATCAGTTGTTTGATCAAGGCATAGGAAATAGGATGCGTCTTATAGACGGCTATTTGAGGTTTATTAAATATGGCTGTTTCAAGGGTAATCGTCCCAGAAGTATTGATAACCAACTGAGCCATAGAGATTAGATCATAATTATTATCCATCTCAATACTGAGCTGACTAAGTGTTGGGTGTTGATTGATGATGTCTTGATAAAAATCATATCCAATTAAGGACATGGCACCTATTATAAAATGATAATCTGGGTTGACCGCTGCAAATTTGACGAGTACAGGCAAAATACGCCTAATCTCTTGCTTTCGACTTCCTGGGAATAGCGCTATTATATTTTGCTGCTCATTATTTTTGCTTTTATCGATTTGGTGGTTTTGAATTAACTGATGGAGTGGATTGCCGAAGTAATGGGCTTTGACCTGGTGTTTTTTGTAATAGTCAAGCTCAAATGGAAATATGCAAATCAATTCATCAATGTAAGATTTAATGGTTTTTATCCTGTTTTCTTTCCATGCCCAGACTTTAGGTGAGATATACTGAATAGTCCTGATGTTGTTTTTTTTAGCCCATGGGGCGAGCCTCAGATTAAAGCCAGGAAAATCAATGAATACAATTGTCTCAGTTTGAAAATCTAATATATGCTGTCGACATGTTGAAAAGAGTTTAGCTAATCTGGGTAAATTCTTGATGACTTCCACAAAACCCATAATTGACAATTCGCTGATGTGCAATGCGATATCAGCTCCTGCGGCTTCCATTTTATCACCACCCCATGCACGAATTGCAAGACTAGGCTGATGTTCTTTTAATAAGCGAATAAGGTATGCACCATACATATCACCCGATGCCTCGCCTGCTATAATAAATACTCTATGGCTCACGAAGCGAATAAACTATCATAAAAATAAAAGACCCAAATAGCCGCTAACAAAACAGTCGCTATAGCTAAGCCTCTAATGCTATCAGACGCTCGACGACGTTGAAAGACTTGCATTGGAAAAATATTGATGCAGATTCCTATGAGACAAATTGTTCGAAATCGACGACTCCCAATACTCGAAGATGCCTCGTCAATCAAGCCTTGTGCTCCTGCAAGCTCAAACAGCCATCGGACAATAATGAATCCTGCACAGGGTAAAAATATACCCATGAAAAACGCTGTCATCGTGTTGCCTCTGCGAATATTCATTGCTTTAAATTATGTCAGTAAGTTAATATCCTTTAATTCATCAATAGCCGGATAGGCAGTTAAATCATGCATCGATGGGACAACTGAAACATAGCCATTCCCTAAGGCATTAATATCTGAATCAGGTGATTCTTCATGACGAAGAAATTCTCCAGCCATCCAATAGTAAGAATTGCCTCTCGGGTCTTTGGATTCTATAAATTCCTCAGACCAACCTGATTTACCTTGCGTACAGACTTTGATCCCCTTTATTTCTGATATAGGTAAGTTGGGGATATTGACATTTAACAATTTTGAATTATTGAATTGATGTCCCAGTGCAAATGAGATCAACTTGGCTGCATAATGACGAGATGCGGTAAAGTCTGCTTTATAACTAACATCTAACAAAGAAAACCCAATCGATGGGATACCTGCCAGACTCGCTTCCATTGCCGCTGACATTGTCCCTGAGTACAATATATTAATCGCAGCATTAGATCCATGATTAATGCCTGAGACACACAAATCAAAGGGGACGTCTGGAAAAAACACATCTCGAGCAATTTTTACACAATCGACAGGCGTGCCGCTACATTCATATGCTTCTATTCCCTCGTAATGATCGACTTTCTTAACCGTTATAGGATTATGAATCGTGATGGCGTGACCTTGTCCAGATTGTGGTTTATCTGGGGCCATAACATAGGCTGTACCTATCTCAGCGACTACCTCAATCAAGGACTGAATCCCAGGCGCTGTGATTCCATCATCATTAACAACTAGGATGTTTGATTTACTCATCTATTGATTTTAGTCACAAAATTAAAATTATATGCCAGCATCATGGTCAAAAAATGAACTTAAGGTTTGACGGTATGTTAGAGGGTTTTATTTTAGCGACTTATGAAAAAAGGCATATTGTTGGTAAATCTCGGAACTCCAGAGGCACCAACTAAAAAAGGGTTAAAGACCTATTTGAATCAGTTTTTAACCGATAGAAGAGTAATTGATATGAATTGGCCATCTAGATATGCCTTATTTCAAGGAATAATCGTCCCGATCCGGTCTGGAAAAGTCTCTAAGCTCTATCAAGAATTGTGGATGGATGAGGGCTCACCTCTCAAAGTCTATGGCCAACGAGTAGCAGATGGTGTCCAACAAGCTTTAGGTGACGATTATCATGTAGAACTCGCCATGCGCTACCAAAGCCCTTCTATCGAATCTAGCTTAAAAAAGCTGAGAGACAACAATGTATCTGACATTACAATCTTTCCATTGTTTCCTCAATATGCTTCAGCTACGACTGGTTCTGTATTTGAAGAAGTGATGTCGCTCATACGGATGAGAGAACAGATTCCAAATTTGCGCTTTATCAGTTCTTACTATGATCATCCAGATATCATTAAAATTTATAGCGACCATGCTAGACGATACAATTTAGCTGACTACGACCATTTTATATTTTCATTCCATGGCGTCCCAGAGCGGTATTTGAAAAAAGAAAATGACTACTGCAAATGCGATGGTCAATGTTGTCGTACGATCATCCCTCAAAACAATATGTGTTATTCAGCTCAATGCCATGCTACGGCTTATGCAATCGCTCACGAATTAAATATCGCGCCATCTGATTTTACTGTGAGTTATCAAAGTCGCTTCGGTCCAGAGCGTTGGTTGCATCCCTATACAGATGAAGTCCTAGAGCAGCAAGTCAAAAAAGGAAATAAGCGCATTTTAGCATTTTCTCCTGCCTTTGTAGCAGATTGTCTAGAGACGACCATCGAAATTGGACTAGAATATAAAGAAGAATTTATGGAAGCCGGTGGTGAAAAACTTGACCTCGTTGAAAGCTTGAATGACGATCCAGCATGGATAGAGTTTATTGCAAAAATGGTAGCCTAAATAAAAAAGCTCCCACCCATGAGGATGGAAGCTTTTTGGATTTTAAGGATAATCAGAGGTTTATCTATTGAGTGCTATATACCACCACATCCATCAATGAATGCATGAAAGGTAACACCTGGAAAAACTTCAAAATTAGAGTCTAATAATATTGATGTGCCTGAGTCATAGTCCACGGCAATATCGGGATCTAATGAGCCAATCACTTGATCAGAAATAATATCTCCGTCAGCTTCCAGATCAGCATTTGTATCTAATATAAAGGTGAGCGGCGCTTGAGAATGAGGCAACCCTCCATTAGCAAAGTCATCTGGACATATAGGGCATCCAGTTCCTGGATTTGGATATGGACGAATTGCTGTCGCATTATTGAATTCTCCATCAAGCGCATTTTCCATACTGTAGATCCATTCTAATGGATTAAATACAGGATTGGGGACCATGTCGATAGCAAAGACCCAACCATCCATATATTCCCAAATACCGCAATCACCAATTGTATTAGGTGGTACAGCATTAGGATCACAATCCGGATCTCCCAGTACATCGAGGACTTGATTTCCACAATACAGGATAAGTGCATCATCGCCATCCACATCCATGACCGCATCAATGTAACACGGAGCAAAACCAAAGAAACTGATAAAACCAGGTGCTTCGATAGATAACCAAATGCATTCTCCTGCTCCTAAAGGATCAGCTGGGAAATTATATTCAGGGACACCTCCTGAACCCAAACCTGCTGAGACTGATTCAATGCCATAGAATGAAAGGTCAGCAATATCAGTCGTCGCGCATAATTGCATTGCCTTTGGTCTTCCTTGCACGTCTCCATCAATAACACCACTTATATATAAGCCTCCCGAACACAGAGAAGGACCAGGACATTGATTGGCTGGTACAGTAAATTGTACACTCAAAGAGCTACAAGGATCGGAAAAGGTCAACTCGATTACATCACCTTCCTGAGCCATAAATGAGATTGTACCATTTAAAACCATGCTTGGGTCGTCACCGCCGTTTAAGACTTGAAAACCATTGACTTCAATAACTAATGTTGTGAATCCATCAACGCCTAAATAGGATATATTTACTTTTACCATATCGACTCCTGAGGTATTATCTATGCAATCATACATCGGATTACCAATAGAGCTGATACCACAAATCGGTGCTCCTGGACATTGATTAGCTGGCACAGTAAATTGTACACTCAATGCGTTGCAAGGATCGGTAAAGGTCAACTCAATTTGGTCACCTTCATTCGCCATAAATGTGATTGTACCATTTGAAACATTGTTTGGATCATCACCACTATTTTGAACTTGAACGCCGTTGACTTCAATAACTAATGTAGTCAATCCATCAACGCCAACATAAGGTATATTGACTTTTACCATATCGATGCCAGCAGTACTTGTTAAGCAATCAAAGTTTGGACTACCCAAAGAGCTAATGCCACAACTCGGCTGCAAGCAAGCAGGATTAGCCATCCCTGGCGTTGCAAAATCATCAGCTCCACATGCTGTTGTGGCAATACACCAATTAGCACCATTGTCATTTGTGATGTGATCTTGTGAAACAGCTGAGTTGAAAGAAATCGCTTCTCCATCACCTTCGCTAGGAAAGGTGCTGCCTCCATCATATGCGACTACATCAATTATAGTACCGCTACAAGATATTACAACTTGGTCACCAGCTTGGTTTAAGCTAAAGGCACCATGTTGATAAGCACTTGCTACTCCTCCACACGCAAACAAATTAGTATGAGAAATCACAATGCATCCTCCTCCTGGCACAATGACTGAAGCAGATATGGTATGACTTGTTACCATGTCAGCAATGTCAAAACCATTCATATCTATCGCTGTCCCAGTCGTATTACAGACTTCAAACCATTCATCAGCGGGTTCAGCACCACCACTTGGATTATACATGATTTCAGTGATAATTAGGTCACCTACATTTGGGCAGATAGCTGCTCCTGGACAAAAGTTAACTGGGATTGTACCACTGCTAGACACTGAGCTACACAAAGCATCAGTAAACGTAATTGTATATGAGTCACCTTCTTGAGCGGTAAATATGATCATTCCATCCATTACCATTGATGGGTCGTCACCTGCATTGGGTACCATAGATCCATTTACGTTAATCAATAATACAGCACCCGGATCTATGCCTGCATACTTTAATTCTACAGTTACATTATCGATTCCAAATGTAAAAGACTGACAATTGATATCTGGAAGGTTAGGAAAACTGACACCACACATTGGAGGTGGGGCACATGCACTATTAGGTCCAGGTGGCAGAATTGTTTGTGTTGCAGCATCACACCAAGTCGTAGAATTTGAAGCCATAGGATTTGTCGCATTTGCAATTGAACTTACACATCCATTTATAAGTATCCCAATGCCTGCATCATCCCAAACTCCTGCCGCAACAGCTATTGGTGCTCTCATGTTATTGATTGAGTTATATTGCACATAATCTCTAATATTATCAGGGTTTCCAAAATTTTGCCCTAAGGTTCCTGGTATGTATAAGCCCAATTCACCAGCAGTAGGACTTAAGCCATTCCATTGGACTGTCACAAAATCACCTGGAGTTAATAGAAGTGATCCAGCGACGAGATTTGTAGATGAAATCATAGCATAAGCAGGATCATTACAAAGCATCCAATTAGAAATGTCAACAGTTGTAATCCCAACATTTTGTATCTCGATTACTTGATCACAAATTTCTAATTCCGAAATAAGTAGTGCATCAGATGCGCCTAGGCCAATATTTGTATTGCCAGGTGTCGATGGTATCGGACCTGTCCAAATGCCATTAATAAGTTGTAGAGAATACGTATCTGGAGTAGTGCCGGATTCGGCAACTCCAACATTAATACTTGTCTGCCCCATTGCTGGACCTCCCAAAGCAGTAAAAACACCTTCATAACTTAAAAATTCGCAAGTGCCAGAAATAGACATAATATTATTCAAGGCAATCCCATCTGGACCTTGTTGAATACTTGATGGTTTCCATACATAATACGTATAATTCGGATCCATTATACCTACTTGAAAATTGTCCATGGTTTGAATGTCATATGGCATCCCATTAGCTCCATTATATAAAGTCACTGCATATTCTGATGGATCAAAATTCAATCCATTTGGCACAGCTATCTCAACAAATTCGTTGATATCAGTTCCTGCATTGTCATAATGAAATTCATTGATCAATATACCAGGAATACATTGTCCAAAAGAGGTGAATTGTAGAACCATTACACAAATCAACATAGAGAATATTGATTTGAACGGTTGATTGCTCGACATGAAAACAGCGTTTCGATGCATAGTAAAGATTTAAAATTTTAAGAAAATAAGGCTTACAGAAGTATTACACTATATGATTCCATATAATTAAATACGCCGTATTATTTCCGATTGAAAGTTTAATTGTCTTCCCTGAACGGGATTGAAGAACAGCTAATATAGAATATCTTTTCGAAAGGAAATGTCTTTTATAGATAAAAAGTCACTTCCACCTAACGGATGGCTTTTCAAGTAATTGATAACATTTGGGGATGTTTGATCTGAACTGCTTCACCTAACTGCAGACAAAAAACGTGTTCATTTGATATCAGTGATAATCAATATTCAGGAAACGAAAAGAGGCCCTGTTCACAGAACAGAGCCTCTCATTAATTCTAAGGATATCGTTTGTCACGTGCTTATTGGCTACCGCCACAGCCATCTATAAAGGCGTGAAACTCAACGCCAAGAACAACTTCAAATATTGGATCCATCGTGATCTCAACGCCTGCATCATAATCGACCATGATGTTAGGATCTGTCATGCCTATGATTTCAGTTGATATGATTGTCATATCTGCTTCATAGTCTGTCGTCACATCTAGATTACCTGACAACACTAAATCATTAGGACAGCTAGGCGCACAAGCATCATTCGCTGAACCTAGACTAGCTACAAAAACACCAGTCGTAGAAGTCGCAGCGCACCAATTCGCTGGATCGTCATTTAACGTCGCATCTAGTGATCCAGGATCTAGTGAAATAGAAAACCCACCTCCCGGATCTGGCCAACCATTATTTGTATCGTAGACGACTTGGTCAATCACAGTCGTATTACAGGTGATAATAATTTCATCATCGTCATTTGCTAAAGAATTAAAACCAGGATACTCATAATCTGTTACCACACCTCCATTTGTTGCCATATCTGCATTTTCTCCAAATACTGCATAACCTCCTGCGGG
This sequence comes from uncultured Saprospiraceae bacterium, assembly GCA_937959275.1. GTDB lineage: Bacteria > Bacteroidota > Bacteroidia > Chitinophagales > Saprospiraceae > CALFUK01. The sequence goes on from CALGLU010000118.1 coordinate 19,594, forward strand.
TACAATCAAACTAGTCGTAATTAAGAAGTTATTCCCGCCATTATCCGTAACAGTATATCCAAACATATCAATGTCATTTCCAGTTGGGTTATGCACTTCAAAAAATTCATCAGAGGCTCCTTCTGGTGGACTTGGATTATATAATATTTCTGAGATGACTAAGTCTCCTGTATTTGCACAAACAACTGCTGAACAATCAATCGTTTCAACAGTACGAGCAGCTGATGTACAGCTAGCATCTGCGACATCTCTTACGACAATGTCAATACTAGAAACTGCATTATTCATAGGTAGTGTTATGGTAATAGGACTTATCGCTTCAGGCCCCGTTGCTAGTTGCATGCTGTTAGTCAGGTCATAGACTTCGACTGTACCTGATGTCATAGAGGCTGTAAAATTAACATCGAACAAAAAATCACCATTCTCACATCTCAAATTGCTAATGAAATCAAGGTCAATCATACAAGTGGCAATTGGACACATATCATTCGCTGAACCTAAGCTTGCTACAAAATCACCTGTCATAGAAGTAGCATCACACCAATTCGCCTGGTCGTCATTTGATATGGCATCTAATGCACTTGGACTCAGCGAAATAGACGTCCCATTTCCAGAGCCTGGCCATCCAGAGTCATAAAAGACTTGATCTATCACAGTGCCTCCACATTCAATGATGATTTCATCTTCTGTATTACTCAATGAGGTAGCACTTGGATACACATAATCAACGGCAACACCACCATTTGTGAGCGGATCGCCATTTTCTCCAAAAACGACATATCCACCAGCTGGCACGATTAAGCTTGTAGAAATCGTAAAACTATTGGTACCTGCGTCTTTGATGACATAATCGAGCATATCAATATCGCTACCTGTCGGATTATAGACTTCAAAAAATTCATCAGAACTATCTTCTGGTGGATTTGGATCAGACAGGATTTCGGTTATTACCAAATCACCAACGGCAGCACAGACAATATTCGATACACATGCACTATTTGCTGCGCCTAATGTTGGGCTATCTGCTGTACACCAGGTTGTTGAATTTGTTAAGCTAGGCAGAGTGCCTTCAGCGATTGCAGTTGCGCAGCCTGCAGCTGCATCGAATGTAGCAGACAAGGTAACATCATCCCAAACGCCTGCCGCAACAGCGACACTCGCTCTATTACTAGCTGGTATTCCATTGTAAACTACATAATCAATAATACTAGCAGCTGCGCCAAAGCCACCTGTTGGTAGATATAAACCAATTTCTCCGGCTCCAGTAGTCGTAATACTTGGCCATTGCAGGACTACAAAATCTCCTGGAGCTACCATCAATGAACCACTCACTAATGTTACATTGGCTGAGCCAATCGCATGATAAATTGGTCTGGAACACAATCTCCAAGCAGAAATGTCAACAGTTGTTGATCCTACATTTTGTAATTCTATTGTTTGTGTACATAACTCTACTTCTGAAATAAGAATAGTCTCAATAACTGGAGCGCAATTCACTCTTATATCAGGATAGGGTGTAGCTGCTGTTGCATTTGTACTTTCTCCGTCTAAAGCATTAATACCACTATACGTCCATTCCGTATTGTCAAATGTTGAATTTGCTGTGCTTCCGTTTCGATTGGCCCAGCCATCTAAATAGTCCCAAGCTTGCCCACTTTCATCTTGTCCATCAACACCATGCACATCTATCAATGTACCAGAACAATACAGTAAATAGTCATCATCTCCATTCCCATTGATTTGAGCTTCAACATAGCAAGCATCAAATCCAAAAAAATCAAAGAATTCAGTTGCATCTTTTGTAATCCATATACATTCTCCTATTGCAAGCGCATCAGATGCTAGATTAAACTCTGGACTACCAGAAGAAGTCCCTTCATTTGTAACGGACTCAATACCGAATATACTTAGATCGGGAATGTTAGCGGTTGCGCAAAGTTGAATAGCCTTAGGTGTACCACCTGATAAAGGCCCATCTATAAAGCCTTCGATATATAGATCATTGCATTGAGAATGTAGATTGCCATGCGCAAGGCAAAGCAAGCAAAGCGAAGTCAAAAGGATAGTAATTTTTTGCATACGATACTTGAATTTTAAATTGATCAATTACGGAGTTTCAGGATTCCGTCAATTGAAAGATACCAATTCGTTATCTATGATTTAATGCAATTGAAAAATAATTACTAAACTTTAAGATTTGTTGTGTCTTAGCTTACTGTTGAATACCGTTAATGTAAGCTGTATATCAAAAGCTCATTTACCAGTTCGCAATCACATCAATGTTTCCCTTTACCATTTGGTCTAATGCAACTGTAACTTCTGTGCCTAAGGGTAGGAATATGTCTGACCTAGAACCGAATTTTATAAAGCCAAGTTCGTCTCCTTGTTGTACAGATTGCCCTTCAGACATATAATGTTTAATTCTCCTTGCCATTGCACCAGCGATCTGCCTCACTAAGATTTCTTTGCCATCCTTCGTACGGATGACAGTAGTTGTTCGTTCATTTTCAGTTGATGACTTGGGATGCCAAGCGACCAGATATTTTCCTTTATGATATTTTGCGTAGTTCACAGTACCACTAACCGGGACTCGATTGGCATGTACATTCAGTGGAGACATAAAAATGGAGACTTGAAGCCGTTTGTCTTTGAAGTATTCTGGTTCCATGGTTTCTTCTATGACTACAACTTTTCCGTCTGCAGAAGCATATATTTTTGAATCATCAATTGTCTCAATTGGACGCTTAGGATTTCTAAAAAATTGAATGCTAAATATTAGTAGAAATAACAACACAGCGACTACGACCCACAGCACATACAGCCAAACGCCAACTACACTTCCTAATCCCCAAAGGCTAAGTATAAGTCCTCCTATTAAAATGATAAAAATTGATTTTCCTTCTTTATGAAGCATAAATGATTTGATTTATATAAAGCATAACAAATGGGATTGCAAAAATAAAACTATCTAGCCTGTCCAAAAAGCCTCCATGACCTGCCAATATTGTTCCTGAATCCTTAATCTTAAAATGTCGTTTCATCGCAGACTCAACTAAATCACCTAAACTGCCAAACAACCAAACAATCAAGCCAATCCCTATCCAATGTACCATTCCAATACTGGGAATAAGATTAGAACAGATGATAGCAGTTATTATCGTAAAAACACCACCTCCAAAAAACCCTTCCCAGGTCTTTTTGGGTGAAACAGACTCAAAAAGCTTATGTTTCCCAAAGTTTTTTCCAACAAAATAGGCAGCGATGTCGCTGATCCAAATCATGGCGAATATGGCAAATAACACATGACCATAGTCCGGTGTTTCTTTTATCCAAAACAAAAGGACTAGAATCGGAAATGTGATGTAAATAAATGAGTGAAGTGTAGGAAACTGATGAAGAGCTGTCCGTTTTTTAAGCAATAAGTACAAACCACTCAATAGTAAGTAGACGCACGATATGTAGTTGATAATCAATAGGTAAGAGGGGTCTGACCAACGATACACGACCAAAATTATCAATGCGATAGAGCCCAAAATAGAAACAAAAACATACGTAAAAGCACTTGTCACCCCAGCCAATGCTATTGCACAAAACTCATACAACATGGCTAGCATGATAATGATAAATAAGGCTTGAGCAGTACCAGCAGAATAGAGTAAAAGTGCCAAGAAGAGTACAGCTAAAATGACTCCTGTTATGATTCGCTGCTTCAAATTACTGTCCATCGATCACAAGGTAAACAGATATCAATTCTGATTGGTTAATTTTGCATGAATCTTTAAGTTTGAGACATAAGTATGAAGTATAGCTTGTTGACGGTAGTTTTGTGTATTGTTTTTGGATCATGTTCAACAGATCAGCAAGATGGCTATGCCTTATCGACAAGATTTTCTTTACTGGATAGCCTTCAGTCTAACCTGGTGTTTTCAAATGATTTGAAGGTTGATTTAGAGAGTAAGTACAATTTGCTCGATTATGATTACTTCTATAATGGGGCAGGCGTGGGTATTGCTGACCTTAATAATGATGGTCTGGATGATATCGTATTGACAGGTAATATGGTGCCCAATAAGCTATTTCTCAATAAAGGAGATCTTGTTTTCGAAGATATTAGTGATGCGGCTGGTATAAACCAAAATAAACATTGGGCAAATGGCGTGAGCTTTGCTGATATCAATGGTGATGGGTGGTTGGATATCTATATTTCTCAAGGTGGTCCAGGTCCTCAAGGCGAGAGGGCGAATGTACTACTTGTCAATCAAAAGAATTTAACATTTAAAGAATCTGCAGCGGTGTATGGATTGGCTGACATTGGTATATCCACTCAATCGGTTTTCTTCGATTATGATCAAGACAATGATTTAGATTGTTTTGTGATGAATGAAAGTGTATTGTATGGCTATGATCCCATTTCATTTCTGCAGACCATAGCATCGAATAAAGAAGCTAGTGAGCTGAGCTTGAGTCGATTATATCAAAATGATAAGGGTGTTTTTAATGATGTATCAATAGAAGCTGGGATCAATAAACCAACATTTGGCTTAGGTCTTGTGGTGAGTGATTTGAATAATGATAAGCTTTTAGACATTTATGTAGCGAATGATTATTATTTGCCAGATGCCATGTACATCAATAGGGGAGATGGGACATTTAAAGATGAAATCAAAGCGAGGACAGATCATGTTTCTATGTTTGGAATGGGAGTAGATGCAGAAGATATCAATCATGATGGACATCCAGATCTTTTCGTTTTGGATATGGCAGCAAGCGATCATATCAGATCTAAAACATTGATGGCCTCAATGAATACGGCTGACTTTGATCTATTAGTGAATGACTTGAGGTTTCAACATCAATATATGTTTAATGCCCTGCAGATCAGTAATGGTCAGAAGAACTTTAAAAATGTATCACATCTGGCGGGATTAGCGAAGACGGATTGGTCATGGGCAGGCTTGATTGCTGATTTTGATTCGGATGGAGAGCGGGATGTTTTCGTGACGAATGGTTATCGTCGGTATGGATTAGACAATGATTTTAAAATCCGTGTCAATGAAGCGAAGCAACAATTTGGTGGTTCTGTTCCACTTGATCAAAAGGAGGCATTATATAACTCCATGCCAGAAGGAAAACTGTCAAATCTTATGTATCAAAATCAAGGTTCATTACAGTTTGAAGATGTCTCAGATGACTGGGGTTTTGATAAGCCAACATTCTCAAATGGCGCTGCCTTTTCTGATCTGGATAATGATGGTGATTTGGATCTAGTAATCAACAATATTGACCAGCAAGTTTTGCTCTATAAAAATAACAGTTCTGACAATTCTGAATACAAGTTTTTAAATGTCATTACAAGAGGAAAGACATCTGAAGATTTTGCAAAAATTAAATTAATTTATGCTGATAAAACCGAACAAATTGGTGAGTCAAAGCGTGTCCGCGGGTACCGAAGTGCTGTATCAACAAAAGTACATTTTGGCATTAAAAAGGACTTGAATATTGATGAAGTTATTGTCGAATGGGGAAATGGCACACACGAAATAAAAAAGAATATTAGTGGCAATCAAACATTGGAATTTAATATAAAAAATGCCTCTCCTGCAAATGAAAATGGAAAGCAAGAGCTGAATTTATTCTCAACTATTCCGAATGGACAATACAAGCTAAATTATATTCACAGAGAAAATACATATGACGATTTTGAAAAGGAGATATTGCTACCCATACGGCAGTCTACTTTGGGACCATTTCTTTCGACTGCTGATGTCAATAATGATGGTTTAGAAGATTTATTTATTGGTGGAGCTGCTGGCTTTTCTGGTGTTTTATACATTCAAAATAAGACTGGATTTGAGAGTAAGGAATCAACTGACTTTTTAGCAGACAAGGCGTTTGAGGATTTGGGATCCACTTTTGTAGATGTTGATCAAGATGGTGATTTAGATTTGTTTGTATGCAGTGGAGGGAATACATTTTCTACCGATAATAAACTGTATATCAATAGATTATACCTGAATGACGGTACTGGCCATTTCGTTAGAGACCAACAAGAGGCCTTAACGAATGATCGAGCTCAATCTGTAAAGTGCATCGCAGCAGACTTAAATAAAGATGGAGTCCCAGAACTTATTATTGCTAATCGGATCGTCCCACAAAATTACCCTATACATGCACCCTCAGTCATCTACCAAATACAAAATGGCGAATTAAAGGATGTAACAGAAACATGGTGTCCTGATTTAAAAGAATTCGGAATTATCAATGATTTAATTGCGACTGATTTTGATGGAGATGATGACTTGGATTTAATTGTTGTTGGAGAGTGGACAGACCTAGGCCTTTTTGAAAATATAGGGAATACATTAATTAAAAAAGAAGGCCCTGAAAATAGTTCTGGTTGGTGGTATAGCATTACAGAAACGGATATAAATAATGACAACTTACCGGATTATGTAATCGGTAACTTGGGATTAAATTCTAAATATAAAGCAAGCCCTGATAAGCCATTTAAAATTTTCGCTGATGATCTAGATGAAAATGGAACGACGGACATTGTTTTGAGTAATAAATACAAAAGTAAATATGTGCCCTTGAGAGGCAAAGAATGCTCATCACAACAGATGCCATTTATTGCAGAAAAATACCCAAGTTATGAAGGCTTTGCCAACGCCAGTCTAATTGATATTTATGGCGATAAGATTAACTCAGCTTACACACGAGAAGTCCTTAGTTTTGAGTCCAAACTATTACTGAATACAAAAGATGGATTTAAGATGATCGCCTTACCAGTCTCAGCTCAAGAATTTCCAATCATGGATTGTATCAGTAGTGATCTAAACGGAGATGGATTTGATGACTTAATATTGGTGGGCAATATATATCAAACAGAAGTAGAAACACCAAGGCTCGATGCCGGCAAAGGACTTGTCTTATTATCTAATGGTGTGGACGGCTATATCTCTATGCCAAATTCTAAATCAGGTCTGGATATAAGAGGAGACTCAAAATCAATAGCTAAACTTAAAGTGAACAATCAAGAAGAAATATATGTCATTGGGAAAAACCAAGGACTCCTTCAAATCGTTAAACCTTCATTATGACAAAGCTCAGCGTAAATATTAATAAAGTTGCTCTTATTCGAAATTCTAGAGGAGAGGACTTGCCAGACTTGATGCAATTTGCTGTAGACTGTGAAGAGTTTGGAGCAGATGGTATCACGGTGCATCCCAGACCAGATGAAAGACACATTCGCTATGATGACATTCCTAAATTAAAGGCAATTGTCTCTACTGAACTGAATATAGAAGGCTATCCGAGTGAAAGGTTTTTAAAAATGGTTGAAGACAATAGTCCTAACCAATGCACGCTCGTCCCCGACCCACCAGGCGTACTCACATCCAATGAAGGATGGGACACAAGTAAAGAAAAAGATTACTTAATAGATGTCATTGCCCGCCTCCAAGCGAAAAACATTAGAGTTTCCCTATTTCTAGACCCTAAGCTAGACATGGTCGAACAGGCAAAGGCAACCGGCGCAGACCGCATCGAATTTTACACAGGTTCCTTTGCCAAACACTATATCCAAGACTCTAATGCTGCCATCGCAGACCATATCGCTGCCGCTAAACTCGCAAATCAGCTCGATCTGGGCATTAATGCCGGCCACGACCTCAATCTTAACAATCTCAAGTTCTATGCTAGCGAAATCCCCAAGCTATTGGAGGTGTCGATTGGCCACGCTTTGATCTCTGACGCCTTATATTATGGTATAAAAAATACCATTCAGTTATATAAAAGACTTTTATAGGGTACTTAACATGACTTTTAGACTTTAATTCAAACAATCTTTGTTTTTTTGAGGTTATTATCCACAACTAATTGGTCATTCGATGAGATTCATTTTACTATGTTTATTAGCTCTTCCATTGTCAGTCTTTTCTCAACAAGCTGAAGGGCAATTTTCGATTCGAAAAGCGACGGAGAAGGATGTGATTTCTTGTCCGCATTCTGGCCATACAATCTCGACAGAAAATTTTAAACCTTCTGTAAGCAATTTCAAATCGTCAAATAAATTTAAAAAATCTAAACAAGTTGAATTTATACCGCAGTATATTGATGTACCAAGTACGTTCCAAAATACTGTTGAATTTGTATTGGAGCAATTGAGTAATTTTGTTTCTACGGATGTTCCAGTATATGTAAGTGTAGAATATACTGATTTAGGAGGAGGTTCAGGTGGGCTGACGCTAGCAAATGCTCGAGCGGGTGAATTTCCAATAAATTTTCCAGGGGCAGAATATGTCAATACGTTTTATCCAATAGCATTGGCTGAAAAATTGTCTGGACAGGAAATCAATCCACCAGGTGATCCAGATATTGTAATTCAAGTCAATAGTAATCGTGCTGCCAATTTTAGTGTGACTCCTAATAATCCTGTTATTGGGACCAGATCAGATTTAGCTACAACTCTGATTCATGAGATTATTCATGGTTTGGGCTTTACTGCAGGAGCCAGCGTTGATGTAGGAGGCAGAGGAATTGTACCATTCATCATTTATAGCAGGTTTCTAGAAGATATAGATGGTGTTAACTATATAGATAATTACCCAAACAACTCAATTGAGCTTGGGGATGAATTAACCGGTAATCGAGTGTTTTTTAATGGTCCTCGATTTGATTTAGAAACAAGGGCACAGATTCACGCACCCAGAAGTTTTAATGCAGGTTCTAGTATCTCGCATGTTGATGCAGTTACCTATGGTGATTCAGAAGATAGGTTAATGGCGCCCTTTATCAATGGAGGTGATATCAATTACAATCCTGGTATTGCGATCGACATGCTGCACGAAATGGGTTGGTTTACGACCAATTTTATCCACGATTCAGAGGGATTTAATGAGGATTTAACTCAAGATTTAACGATTCGTGCTAAGGTTCGAACTGATTCCCAAGTTGACGAATCTACAGTCAAACTTTATTATTCACGAGATACCTTTCAAACTGAAGAAATTGTGGTTACCCTAGCTAAGGACCAAGCGGCTGGTGATTTTTTCTTCACATTACCGCCTACGAATACTTTCACTGTATATCAATATTACTTCGAAGTCCAAGATGATTCGCTCGGCAGAATCACGACACCTGTCAGAGCTCCTATGACTTATTTTCAGTTTTTCCAAGGAGAAGATACTGAAGGTCCTATTCTATCAGGTCATGTTCCGGTAACATCGATTAGGGAGACTGATCAACAGTTTACTTTGACTGTCAATGAATTCACTGATGTGTTTACGGGTGTGGATACATTCTCCCTTGCAGCAGTGATCAATCAAAACGGTATTCTTGATACAATTCCCTTTCAACTATGGTCCGACGACTTTGGTTTTTTTTACCAATTAAGCTACACTGGTCAATTCGATCCATCTGATCAATTGGGTTATAAGATTATACTCTTAGATAAAAGCATAAATAAAAACGAAGGACAACTCCCAGAAGAGGGCTTTTACACGATAGTAATTGAAGAAGTAGCTGCAGCCATCGTATCCTATGAAAATGATTTTGATAATGTAAGCTCGGACTTCACAGGGGCTGGTTTTGAGATCAATCAACCGGTCGGGTTTGCGACGCCTGCGATTCATAGTGACCATCCATATGAGACGGCAGGGGCAGGTAATACCTTAGATTTCGTCTATGAGCTATCACAACTTATTGTGATAGATAGCGTAAATCCAGTCATAATCTTTGATGAAATTGTCATTGTGGAACCAGGAGAAGTCGGCACGTCATGTAGAGGGATCGTTTGCGACACTGAGTTTTGGGATTACGTTGTGGTTGAAGCCAAGGAGAAAAGTGGATTAGAATGGCAGCCTTTTTTGACTGCATATGATTCTCGTGATAGAACAATCTGGCGAAATGCTTATGATGCTGGAGAAGACGGGACGCCTGATTTATTTAGATCTAGGACTATTGATATGACAGAAAACGGCAATTTTAGTGTTGGTGATGAAGTGTTTATCAGATTTAGATTATTCTCGGACCCAGGAGCGAATGGTTGGGGATGGGCTATAGATAATCTCGAAATTCAGCCAGGGATGTCGACTCCAACTCTTGATGAAACAGTACTAAACGAATTCATTGTGTCCCCAAATCCAGTAAGTAGTACCCAAGATGTATCGATTGACCTAGCTTTTTCTACTGAGTTTAGCGGATTCCTGACATTATTAAACAATAATGGTCAACGTTTACTTGAAAAGCCGATTCTTAATCGATTCAATCATTCTACAAAACTTGATATTTCAGGGCTCAGTTCAGGTATTTACTACCTCAGATTAAGTAATCATGAGGGAGTTTCAACAAGAAAATTAGTGATAGATTAAGGAACGGTTATCGTATTTTAAAGTCCCAAGCGTAGGTATCCTTTAGGAATTTAAGGATTGCGGATGGAAATTATGACTATAAAGACATGCAACTTGCATAAGCTTTGCTTATTATTCTTACCAAAAAATAGAAATTGATATAGATTCATATATCATGAATAAGCGCTTGAACATCAAATACTTAATGGATTAACAATTGTCTATTTGTTAATAAAAATCTAAAATCAAGGCAGCGAATTTCTGTTAAAGGAGGTTTTAAACGTGTTTCTAAGTTGTTTATTAGAAATCACATCTTAAAATTCTATTAAAATCTACACTGAAAATGTAGTACAAAATATTACCTTCGCATTTTTTGGCGAAAACAGTTTTTTATCAAATTAAACCAAATTGTATGAAAAAACTCTCATTACTTTTATTCATGGTTCTTTTTGTTGTCGGAGCAACGATGGCACAAAGAACAGTGACAGGCTCTGTCACAGACGTAAATGGAGAGGCACTTATTGGTGCTAATGTTCTTGTATCTGGTACAACATCAGGTACGATTACTGACATCGATGGTAGCTTTTCTTTAGAAGTCCCAACGGACGCACAATCCTTATCTATTAGTTATACAGGATTTACAGACCAAGACGTAAGTATCTTTGGACTTAACAATGTTGCCATTTCATTAGCAGAAGGAGAGCTATTGGAAGAGATCGTTGTTACAGGTCTTGGTATTAAAAAGGAAAAGAAAGCACTTGGTTATGGTGTTTCTACTATTTCCAGTGACGAAATCGGTGGAAGAGCCGAAGGCGATGTTGCCAGAATTCTTCGTGGAAAAGCAACAGGTGTTGATATTACTCAAACATCTGGTATTGCTGGTTCTGGTACAAATATCATTATTAGAGGATATTCTTCTATTACTGGTAATAACCAACCGTTATTCGTAGTTGATGGTGTTCCATTTAATACGGATACAAATAATGATCAAGGTTTTAACAATGGTGGTGCTGCGGCATCTTCAAGATTCCTTGATTTAGATCCAAATAACATTTCAGAAATTTCAATTTTGAAAGGTTTATCTGCAACTGTACTATATGGTGAAGCAGGTAGAAATGGTGTTATTCTTGTCTCTACCAAAAGTGGAAATGCAGGAGCTTCATCAAACAAAGGCTTTGAAATCAGTGTCACGCAATCACTTGCACAAACTGATATTTCAAACTTACCGGATTACCAAGATGAGTTTGGTAATGGTTTCTCAGGAAACTTTGGATGGTTCTTCTCTAACTGGGGTCCTTCTTTCTCTACTCGAGGAAGTAATGGTGTTGAAGCTGATGGTAACATCGATCACCCATTAGATCAAGGCCAGTTCAATGATGATTTCCCAGAGTTTATCGGTGCTGACTATGAGTACAAATCATATCAGCCAGCTGAAGGTTTTTTCACAACTGGATTAGCTGCTAACACCTCTGTTAATATCGACAAAGCATTTAAAGGCGGTGCGATCAATGCTAACTATTCTTACTTAACAGAAGATGGTTTCACCAAAAATAAAGGTGACATGGTTAGAGGCAGCGATGGTTCTTATGACTATGTAGAAAGTGACGAAAAGACGAATAATGTTACTAAACATAGTTTAGGATTAGGTGGTAATTTCGAATTAGCCAATGGTCTTAAAGTGGCTAGTACATTTAACTACATCCAAACAAATAGAATTGCGCCTCCAGCAGCAGCTGCTTTTGGTTCAGGACCAAGCGCAGGAAATGCTTCAGTATTCTCAGATGTAGCCTATACACCAAGGTCTGTTGATTTAAATCACTTGCCATTCCAGAGTCCTATTGATGGTTCTCAGGTTTACTATCGTAGAGGTGGAGCTATTACAAATCCATATTGGACTTTGAACAATATCTCAGATGAAGAACAAGTAAAACGGTTCTTTGGTACAGTGAATCTAACATATGAGTTGACTGATTTTTTAACTGCTCAATACAGAGTAGGAGTAGATCAATACGCTCAAAGACAAGAAAGATTGGCTAATAAGGGTGGAGCTCAAGCTCCTGATGGTGGCGTATTTACATCTGATAGATTAAATACGATTACAGATCACGTGCTTAATTTACTATATGATACACAACTCACTGAAGATCTTTCATTAGATGGTGTTGTTGGATTTAATGGTAGAAAACAAAAACGAGATCAGAATTTCATTAGTGCATCTAATCAGTTTGTATTTGATAATTTCAACTTAGGTAACTTTATTGATTATCAAAACTTTGCATTCATTGAAGAAGAGAATTTATTAGGTGTATATGGTACAGCTACAGTAGGATTTAGAAATTTCTTATACGTAAATGCGCAAGCTAGAAATGACTGGACGTCTACCTTAGAAAAGGCTAATCGCTCAGTATTTTATCCATCAGTTAGTGTATCATTTATCCCTACGGAAGCGATTCCTGAATTACAGAATAATAATATCATCAACTACTTGAAGTTAAGAGCTGGTTATGGTACTTCTGCTGGATATCCTGATCCATACCAGACTAGAAATATATTGGGTACTGCAACAAATTCATTCGTAGGTACAGACGGCACAATATTAAATACCAATACGGTTAGTAATCAATTAGGAAATTCAGAATTGACTGCTGAGTTACACAGAGAAGTCGAACTTGGTATTGAAGCTAGATTATTAGATAACAGAATCGGAATTGATTTTTCTGCTTATAATAGACAGTCGACTGATTTAATTGTTGCACTAGATTTAGATCCTGCTTCAGGATTTACAACGACAACAGTTAATGCCGCGGATTTGGAAAACAAAGGAATCGAATTAGGTTTGAATATTAATCCAGTCAGAGGAGATTTTAATTGGGATTTCACATTGAATTTTACAACGAATGACAATATTGTTAAGAAAGTAGCTGACGGTGTCGATCAGGTATTGATTGATGGCTTTTCAAATTTAGGAAACTTTGCGATTCCTGATGAGCAGTACGGTGTTATTCAAGGTATTCCATTTGAAAGAAATGATGCTGGAGCATTACAAGTACAAGGTGATGGTAACTACCTACCAGGTAACGAGATCGCACCTATTGGTAATCCTAATCCTAACTATACAGCGAATTGGATCAATAATATTGGCTTCAAAGGTTTAAGTTTAGGATGGCAGTTTTCTTACCAGGATGGTGGAGACATCTATTCTGTGACGACTGCAACAATGCTTGCAAGAGGCTTGACAGAAGATACGAATGTTGATCGATTTTTACCGATCGTTCAGCCTGGAGTATTAGCATCTGACGGATCTACTCCAAATAACATTCAAGGTTATATTGGTGATTTCTTCTTTAGATCTTACTTCTTTGCAGATGAGGGTACCATTTTCGATGCGACTCACCTAAGACTGAGAGAAGTATCAATCGCTTATTCCCTACCTAAGAGTTTACTAGAGTCCACTCCGTTTGGATCTGCTTCTCTCGTAGCTTCAGGACAAAACTTATGGTACAATGCGCCTAACTTTCCAGTTGGTGTAAACTTTGATCCAGAAGTATTAAGTCTTGGTGTAGGTAACGGTAGAGGTTTTGACTTCTTCACAGGTCCAACATCTAAGAAGTATGGTGTTACGCTTAATCTTACATTTTAATTTTATTTGATTAAATCGAAATAATAATGAAACATTTAAATAAATTATATGTAGCACTTGCTTTCACTCTAGTCTTCGGAGCGTGCGGTGATGTCTTTGAATTAGATGAATTCTTGACAGATCCAAACAACGTATCTGAGGAAGCAGCAGGTGTTGACTTTTTATATAACCAAGTTCAGATTTCTTTTGCTAATGTTTATGCTAACTCACATTTTATAACTGAGGGCTTAGTTAGATTAGATGCAATGCAGAGTTTTAACTATAACAATGCGTTAGGCCCAACAGCAGGTAATGGAATTTGGAATAATTTTTATGCAAACCTTATGCCTGATATCAATGCCATGAATGCTCTTGCAGAAGAAAGAGGTCTTGATATTCATGCAGGTACTGCTAAAATAATGCAAGCATTTGCAATGACTACAATGGTAGATCTTTTTGGAGATATACCTTATTCACAAGCTGTTCAAGGAGCTGCTGAGGAGCAAATCCTAAATCCAACATTAGATTCTGGTGATAGCGTATATGCAGCTGCAAATGCCTTACTTGATGAGGCTATAGCTCAGTTGTCAGGTACCACCGCTGCTGCACCAGCATTTGATAATTTTTATGGAGGAGCGCCTGCGTCATGGATAACACTTGCCAATACGCTTAAGTTGAGAATGGCAAATAATACGAGATTGGTAAATGGTGCTAACGCAGTTGCGTCATTAGCTACTGACGATATCATTGATGATCCAAGCGAGGATTTTGTCTATCAGTTTAGTACGAATAGAGCAAATCCTGATAGTAGACATCCGTTTTATGTTGCACAATATGAAGCAAACGATGGTGGCTATCAGTCAAATTATTTCATGCACCTTTTATGCTGCGAAAAAGAAGTAGAAGATCCTAGAATTAGATATTATTTCTACAGACAAGTGAATGATATCTTTGCTGAAGATCCAAATGCCTTTTCTTGCTTAGGCGTAGAAGATTGGAATGAAGAGTCAGTGGCGTCTGCTGTTCCACCTCACTATACAGATGTTGATCCACTTATGCCTTTCTGTTTTGCAAGGGCTGATGGCTATTATGGTAGAGATCATGCAAATGGTTCTGGTATACCGCCAGATGGTCCGATTAGAGCTGTATATGGTCTTTATCCTGGCGGAGGAAAGTGGGATGGTAGCACCTTCACCACTGTCCAAAATGCTGGTGTAGATGGAGGAAGAGGAGCTGGCATCTACCCAATCGTAACAGCATCTAGTGTTGCTTTTATGAGAGCTGAAGCAGCTTTAGAAGGAAGTGGAGAAGACGCACGTGCCTTATTAGAAGAAGCTGTTAGACAATCAATTGATAAAGTCTTAAGTTTTGAAAGTGTTTCACCAGGTGATTTCTCAGAAACTGTTGTAGATCAAGTTACGGGAGAAGAAGTGACTAGAGGAGACCAGTTTGGTCCATCTTCAGCCGATGTTGAAGAATACGTCGGTGTCGTTTTAGACTTATTTGATAATTCTTCTGATCAGTTAGATGTGATCATGAAAGAATTTTTAATTTCTTTACCGGGTAATGGATTAGAGGCATATAATGCGTACAGAAGAACAGGGAAGCCAAATAATATGCAGCCTGTTCAGGATATCCAAACGATTGATCCTTTTCCAACATCAATCCTATTACCATCTGATCACGTGAACTTAAATATCAATGCAGTTCAGAAAACTTTAGGTGATAAAGTATTCTGGGACAATGGTTCTGCTGCAACGAGATAATTTAATCAATTAAAAATTAAGATTTGAATATGAAAAATTTATTAATCATATGTTTAGTTGGTGTAATGATGATTCTCGTCTCATCTTGTGCAGATGAAGAGAAGCAGCCAATCATTACGTTCGACCAAGCAACGAAAGGTGCTTATGTCAGACTTTTAGATGAAACACCTAAACTATTGGATTTAGCTAACTTAAGCACAGCGTCTTATTCTTATGATGTCGAATTTGTTGACATCGAGCAAGGTGCATTAGTGTCTGTTTACGAAATCTTTGTATCATTTGTTGATAACAATCCATCTAATGGCGATAACTCTCAAGGAAATACATTGCTTAGGTCAATTTCTGCTTCAGAATTTGGCTCATCAGAAAGAGGTTTTAAAAGTACCTCTCAAAGTGTAACCTTAACTGAATTGTTGTCTTTATTTAGCCTATCTGCTGATGATCTATTGGCTAATGATCAGTTTGTATTTGATGGAAACATCATTCTACAAGATGGTTCTCTTTATGGAGCTGAAAATTCATCAGCTGCTGTCAATGGTTCAGCTTTTGCTGGTCACTTTGATTATACTTTGAAAGCAACATGCGTACTACCTGACAATTTATTTGTTGGTGACTATGTCATGACGTATGTTGACGAAGGTAACCTTGCTTTTGGAGAATCTCCATTGGGACCAGATGGACAAACTGTAACTTTAGCAGCTACTGGTGCGACAACTCGAAACTTTTCATTTTTGTATTTGCCAGTAGGTGGGTTTGGTAATCCTCCGACAACATGGGATATGGAATGGATTTGTGATCAAGTCATTGCATCTGTTGGAGATACAGGCTTAGGTTGTGGTGGAACCATCACATTTGGACAGAGTCCAAGTACCTTTCCAGCTGATATCACTGATGATAGTGTCATCACTGTTGGTGCGCTAGAATGGGATGATGATGGTGGTTGTGGAATTGCTGCTCAAGATGTCGTTATTACTTTGACAAAAATTTAATGGTTGTTTTTTAGCCGTTGAAAGACATAATAACTTAAAGAGGTTACTGAAGTATTTCAGTAACCTCTTTCTTTTTATATTGAACCTATGTACAAGTGGGCATTACTTATTAATTTGATGCTGTCTTCAGCATTAGGCATTGCTCAGTTTAGCAATGTTACAATCGATGCTGGTATCAATCACCTTCATGTCCATCCGCAATTTATGGGTGGAGGTGCAGTTTTTTTTGATCTAGATGGAGATGGATGGGAGGATCTGTACTTAACTGGCGGAGTGTTAGATGACAAACTCTACCTCAATGATACTCAGGGTGGTTTCATAGACATATCTGACAGGATACCATTTCAGCCTATGCAAACCACAAGTGGAGTCATTGCAGGAGATGTCAATGCTGATGGATGTACTGATTTATTTCTAACCAATTTTGATAAGACTGCACCCAATTATTTAATGATGAATGATTGTCAAGGCGGATTTATCAATGAATCTAGATTGCGAGGTATTAATCATAATGGAGAAAGTATTGGAGGCTCATTTTTGGATTACGATCAAGATGGTGACTTAGATATTTATGTTGCAAATTATATTGAGTCCTTTAATTTTATTCGAGACTCTATTACAAATGGAGTTATTGGATATGGCCATTTTTGTCAAGGTAATTTTTTGTATAAAAATGATGGATTGGGGAATTTTGAAGAAGTGGCACAAGCAGTCGGAGCGCAAGGATTAGGCTGCACATTGGCAACAGCTCCATTTATAACGGAAGATAGTCTATCAGCAATCTATATTGCAAATGATTATGGAGCTTGGATTCATCCAAATGAACTTCTAGTATATGATGTTGGGCTAGACACATTTACTGATCAGGCTGAGGAATGGAACATTGATGCTGGAATCTATGGAATGGGAATAGCCATTGGCGATGTTGGCAATGACCTAGATAATGATTTATATGTTAGTAATATTGGGGACAATGTACTCTATGAAAATGAATTTGGACGATATTCTAATAACGCTGAGGTGTACGATGTAGAAAATACATTAGCATGGGGCCAACTCCAAGCAACGAGCTGGGGTACCTTTTTTTTAGATGTTGAAAATGATGGAGATCTGGATTTATTTGTAGCAAACGGCTTTGTACCATCCGCAAATTTTAATCCGACATCAGCAGTTGACGCAAATAAATTATATATATGGACAAAAAGCGAAACCTTCGAAGATAAAACTGAAGCATTTCAGTTGGATTTTACGGGATTCAACAGAGGCTGTGTGTATGGTGATTATGATAACGATGGAGACTTAGATATTCTGATTGCGACACTAGGTCCAGACGGCACAGAAGACCCAGATCTTAGATTTCAATTATATAGAAATGACATCAAAACAGAGAATACGTTCTTGAAAATTAAACTAAAAGGTAATGACTTAAATGTTGATGCCTTTGGGGCTACAGCATTTGTATATCCACAGAATGGTACACCGATGATGAGAACACTTTATTCAGGTGGAACACATGCTTCACAAAATTCTACCTTTCTGCATTTTGGCTTAGCTGGAGCAAGTGCAGTAGATTCCATTAAAATTGTTTGGCCAGATCATTCTATTGAGATTATACCAGATGTCCCTGTAGATAAAACTGTTTTGATCGAACAAAACACCCAAATGGCTGTGATCCTGGGCTGTACAAATCCAAAGTCTTCATTTTATGAAGAGGAAGCACTATTCGATTCATTTTGTGAAGCGGATCTTAATACATCCTCTACTAATATAGAGATAGAAGGTATCAACATGTGGTCTGATGGTACAAAGCTTAGAATTGAAACAGAGCTAGGATATGATTTACGACTTCAATTGACTAATAGTATAGGTGAAAGTCTCACTCCAGATATCTTAATTGATAGACAACAGACAACATACATCCATGATATGTCATCCTACCAGACAGGCATATACATAGCTCTTTTGAAATTCCAGAACAGTATTTATTCTCAAAAGATATTTATTGGTGGACACTAATAGCTTAGCTATTTTTCCGGTTCATTTTATTTGGCTGGGAATATCAAACCCCGGTTCCTTGCTTAGTCCTTATGTTAATAGGGGCAAAACTAAAAGCTAAATCACAACCATGCGCAGGTAGTTAATATGTTCACAACATTGAATATCTAAAACATATTACTTATTATTGCAATATGTATATTGATGGTTTTGTAGATTATTTGGAGTTTGAAAAGAGGTATTCCAACCATACGATTAGTTCGTACAAGAACGACTTAATGCAATTCCTTGCTTTTTTAGAATTGCAATATGAGACCAGTGAAGTACATAAGGCGAATCACCTACAAGTGAGATCTTGGATTGTACATATGGTACAAAACGATATTTCCAATAAAAGTATCAATCGAAAAATATCAACATTGAAGTCCTTTTATAAGTACCATATTAAAAAGGGAATCATTCAATTAGATCCGATGCAAAAAATTGTGTCGCCAAAAGTCAGTAAGCGATTACCTTCTTATGTCAGAGAAGAGCGGATAGATGCTTTGCTATCTAAGGAGAATTTCCCCGAAGACTTCCATGGATTAAGAGACTTACTCATACTGGAGATTTTTTATCAAACAGGCATACGTAGATCTGAGCTTATTTCTATCAAAGATCGGGATTTTGATCTATCATCTGGTACACTGAAAGTATTAGGGAAAGGAAATAAAGAACGTCTAATACCTATTCAGAAAACTCTATTTAATCTGATTAAGCAATATAAAGAAGAAAGAAATGATCATTTTGAATCAAATCAGTACGAAACATTACTCGTCACAGATAAGGGAGTTAAGCTTTATCCAAAGTACGTTTATAACAAAGTGACGTCATATTTAGCACTGATTACAACAAATGATAAAAAAAGTCCACATATATTAAGGCACAGTTTTGCTACACACCTAGCAAATCGTGGTGCTGAACTGAATGCTATAAAGTCATTATTAGGCCACTCTAGTTTGGCTGCAACGCAGGTGTACACTCACAATACAATCGAAAAGTTGAAATCTACATACCGCTCAGCTCACCCCAAAGCGTAAATTTCTTTTAAAAACTTTAAATAGGGGTTTTCTATTTGATTTAAATACCTTATTTTTGCAATCTTTTGGGAAAAGTCCTGATGGAATTCAATTTTCATATTGAGTTGCCGATGTAGCTCAGTTGGCCAGAGCAGCTGATTTGTAATCAGCGGGTCGGGGGTTCGAATCCCTCCATCGGCTCAATGTTTTGAAGTGTAAAGAGGCTTATCCTAACGGGGGTGCGCCGGAGTTGGAGAGCCGGGCCAGACTGTAAATCTGGTGTCTTTGACTGAATAGGTTCGAGTCCTATCACCCCCACTAGATGAGTCGGACAAGTTTAATTGCGGGAGTAGCTCAGTTGGTAGAGCATCAGCCTTCCAAGCTGAGGGTCGCGGGTTCGAGTCTCGTCTCCCGCTCAATTACAGCTTGAATTGAAAATTGTATTAGCCAACTCTATTCTAAAGCCAATGTAGCTCAGGGGTAGAGCACTTCCATGGTAAGGAAGGGGTCGGGGGTTCAATTCCCTTCATTGGCTCAGAAGTCCATAAAAGAATGGATGAAAGTAAAAAGAGTCAAAAAAGACTGACCCCAACCAGGGTCGGGCCTGCCTGCCGGCAGGCAGGGGTTCAATCCCTTCATTGGCTCAACAAAGAAGTTCAAAAGAGAACTATCTCAGTCTCAACGAGAAATTCAGCGTAAATGAAATTTCTCCTTGAATTAGTAAACATAATTTTTGTAAAATTTTATTTAACGAATTAAAAAATTTTTAAATGGCCAAGGAAACGTTTAAACGTGACAAACCACACGTAAACATTGGTACGATCGGTCACGTGGATCACGGTAAGACGACATTAACTGCTGCTATTACTAGCGTACTTGCAGATGCAGGTTTATCTGAAAAGAAAGCCTATGATGATATTGATGGTGCTCCTGAAGAAAAAGAAAGAGGTATCACTATTAATACTGCACACGTAGAATACGAAACAGAAGCTCGTCATTACGCTCACGTTGATTGTCCTGGTCACGCAGATTATGTTAAGAACATGGTAACGGGTGCCGCTCAGATGGATGGTGCAATATTAGTTGTTGCTGCCACTGATGGTCCAATGCCTCAAACAAGAGAGCACATCTTACTTTGCCGTCAGGTAGGAGTTCCAAAGATTGTTGTCTTTATGAATAAGGTTGACTTAGTTGATGATGAAGAAATGCTTGAGCTTGTAGAAATGGAAGTTAGAGAGCTTCTTGAGCAATATGAGTTTAATGGTGAATCAGCAAGTATCATTCAAGGTTCAGCTTTAAAAGCACTTGAAGGAGATCAAGGTGCAAAAGATCAAATCATGGCTTTAATGAATGCTGTTGATACAGATATTCCAGAGCCAGTTAGAGATGTAGATAAAGATTTCCTGATGCCTATTGAGGATGTATTCTCAATCACAGGTAGAGGAACAGTTGCAACGGGTAGAATCGAAAGAGGTGTCATTAATACAAGTGATCCAGTAGAAATCGTAGGAATGCAGGCTCCTGATGAGAAACCTTTGACTTCAGTTGTTACAGGAGTTGAGATGTTTAGAAAGATATTAGAAAGAGGAGAAGCAGGTGATAATGCAGGTATTCTTTTAAGAGGAATCGAGAAGACTGATATTAAGAGAGGAATGGTAATCGTTAAGCCAGGATCTGTAACACCTCACTCTCACTTCAAATGTGAAACGTATGTGTTAGGAAAAGATGAAGGTGGACGACACACTCCATTCTTTAATGGATATAGACCTCAGTTTTACTTCAGAACAACAGATGTAACAGGAGATGTAACTCTAGCTGCAGGTGTTGAAATGGTAATGCCAGGTGATAATGTCACATTAGAAGTAAAATTGATTAACCCAATTGCAATGGAAAAAGGGTTAAGATTTGCGATTAGAGAAGGAGGAAGAACGGTAGGTGCAGGTCAAGTGACCGAAATAATTGATTAAAGTTTTCAATTTAGAATATAACGTTTAAAAATTAAGCACCTCGTGAAGGGGTGCTTAATTTGTCTTATGTAATTTCGTTTTAATAGACCTCATGAAAAATTGAATGAAGTTAAAATGACTTACAATTAGGGGAGTAGCTCAATTGGTAGAGCGACGGTCTCCAAAACCGTAGGCCGCGGGTTCGACTCCTGTCTCCCCTGCAAATTATATGTGTCATCAGGGGATCAAAGGATCACAAGCACTAAAAAATTTAAATTATGGAAAGCATCGTATTATACATTAAAGAAAGCTACAATGAACTCGTTCATAAGGTGACATGGCCAACTTGGCCTGCACTGATTAGCAGTTCTAATCTTGTAATTGTTGCCTCCATTATTATCGCATTAACCATCTTCTTAATGGATGGTGTATTTAAACAGGTCTTGACAGCAATCTACAATCTATAATTCAGTACACATGAGTGAAATAGAAACTAAATGGTACTGTTTGAGGGTGATCAGCGGTAAAGAAAGAAAAATTAAGGAACGAATTGAGCTAGAGATAACGAGGAATAAGTGGGATGAAGTTGTAAAGCAGATTTTAGTGCCTTCTGAAAAAGTGTATAAAATTCGAAATGGTAAAAAGGTCATTTTGGATAAAAATATGATGCCTGGCTACATTTTGGTCGAAGCAGTAGCAGAGAATTTTTCCTCTGATATTGTTCAAGGAATTGCAGGCATGACGAATGTGATTCACTTCTTAGGGAAAACAAAGCCAATTGCGATGAGACCTTCCGAAGCGAATAAGATGTTAGGAAAAGTCGATGAATCTCAAGATGTTGGTGAAGCACTTATAGAACCATTCATCTTGGGTGAAACTGTCAAGATTATTGATGGTCCATTTAAAGACTTCGTTGGCGACATCAAAGAAGTCAATGAAGAAAAGAAGAAATTAAAAGTAATCGTAAAAATATTTGGTAGAGGGACTGAAGTGGAGTTGAATTTTATGCAAGTTGAAAAACAGTAAACATTATGGCAAAGGAAGTAGATGGTTTTATAAAATTACAGGTTAAAGGCGGACAAGCTAATCCTGCTCCTCCTGTTGGACCTGCACTTGGTGCAAAAGGTGTCAACATTATGGAATTCTGCAAGCGATTTAATGCGAAAACTGCAGAAACGCCAGGTCAAGTTATACCTGTTGTCATTACAGTCTATAAAGATAAGTCATTCGATTTTGTCGTTAAGACTCCACCAGCTGCTGTTCAATTATTAGAAGCAGCTAAGCTGAAAAAAGGTTCACCTGAATCCAATAGAGATAAAGTTGGTTCTGTGACTTGGGATCAAGTACAAAAGATCGCTGAAAGTAAAATGGTCGACTTAAATGCATTCAAAGTAGAATCTGCCATGAAAATGATAGCAGGTACTGCCAGAAGCATGGGAGTTACGATCAAAGGCACTGCTCCATGGGCAACTGCCGAAGCTGCAGAATAAGAAAATATAATTTTAACGAAGAGGGAGCTGAAAAGCGCTACCACCTCACAAATGAATACTAATGGCAAAACTTACAAAGAAGCGGAAACTGGCTCAAGAAAAAGTCGATCCCACTAAACTTTACCCGCTTTCAGAAGCAATGAAGGTAGTCAAGGAGGTAAATACCACAAAATTTGATGCCTCAGTTGACCTTCACATTAATTTGGGTGTCGATCCACGTAAAGCTGACCAAGCAATCCGTGGAACAGTGACATTACCTAACGGAACTGGTAAAACAAAGAAAGTCCTTGTGCTTTGTACTCCAGATAAAGAGACAGAAGCAAATGAAGCTGGTGCAGATTTCGTTGGCTTGGACGAATACATAAAGAAAATTCAAGACGGATGGACTGATGTTGATGTTATCATCGCGAGTCCAAGTGTGATGGCTCAAGTAGGGAAAGTTGGTCGTATTCTAGGGCCACGTGGGTTGATGCCTAATCCTAAAACAGGAACGGTAACACCGAATATCGGGGCTGCCGTAGCAGATGTAAAGGGAGGTAAAATTGCATTTAGAGTTGATAAGTTTGGTATTATTCATTCTCCAATTGGTAGAGTGTCTTTTACAGCTGAAAAATTAGCAGAAAATGCACAAGAATTATTAGGCACAATAGTAAAGATGAAACCATCTTCTGCTAAAGGGATTTATATGCATTCTGTTACAGCTGCAAGTACAATGAGCCCTGGTGTTAAAATTGACCCAAAATCTATCAAATAATAAGGCATAGCAATGAACAAATCAGAAAAAACAACGGCTATTGCCGAATTGAAAGATAAATTCGAAAACAACAAATTTTTCTACGTTACAGATTCTTCGACATTAACTGTTGAGGAAGTGAATAATCTCAGACGCAAGTGTTTTGAGAGCGATGTAGAAATGAAAGTTGTAAAAAATACAATAGCGATTAAAGCTCTTGAAGCATCGTCTGAAGCGTCTGCTTATACAGATTTGATGGATGCATTCAAAGGGCCAACGACGCTCTTATTCTCTGAACAGGCCAATATGCCTGCCAAAATTATTGCTGAATTCAGAAAAACTCATGAAAGGCCTTTGCTAAAAGCAGCTTTTATTGAAAGTGATGTTTATTCTGGTGATGATCAATTAGATGCATTGGCAGCATTAAAGTCGAAAGAGGATTTGATCGGAGATGTTGTCTTGTTACTACAGTCTCCTATCAAAAATGTACTTGGTGCATTACAGTCAGGCGGAAATACACTTTCTGGTTTACTGAAGGCATTGGAGCAGAGAGGGTAATCGTTTATAATTAAGGCTTTCAAGTCCAACATATTTATATATTAAATTACAGTAATCATTAAAAACCATTTAACATGGCAGATTTAAAAGCGTTAGCAGACAGTTTAGTCGGGCTAACGGTAAAAGAAGTTAGCGAATTAGCTGACATATTAAAAGACGAGCACGGTATCGAACCTGCTGCTGCGGCTGTTGCAGTTGCTGCAGGACCAGCTGGTGGAGATGCAGGCGGAGCTGAAGAAAAGTCAGAATTTGATGTTATATTGAATTCAGCTGGAGCAGCAAAACTTGCAGTCGTAAAAGAGGTGAAAAATTTATTAGGAGTTGGTCTTAAAGAGGCTAAAGAACTAGTAGATGGCGCACCTGGACCCATCAAAGAGGGTGTACCGAAAGCGGATGCTGAATCAATGAAGAGTGCCTTAGAGGCAGCTGGTGCAGATGTAGAATTGAAGTAATTCTTAATCTGTAACAACCTTCATTGGATAAATTCCGTTTATTATATAAATATATGATCAAGGCTTAACCAGATTTCTGGTTAGGCCTATGGTTATTTGAGGTAGCCAATAGGAATAAAGATTTTTATTACTGCGCAGTTTTAAAACCTAAAATACACGAATGGCAGCTAAGAAATTCGCCACTCCAGAGAGAGTGAAATTTGGTAAAATTAAATTACCATCCCAATATCCTGATTTATTAGAGATACAACTCAAGTCATTCAAGGAGTTCTTTCAGCTAGAAACGACTCCTGAGAATAGAAATGCTGAGGGATTATTTCGAGTCTTTCAAGAGAATTTTCCGATCACGGATGCCAGAAACATCTTTGTATTGGAGTTTCTTGATTATTTCGTAGATCCTCCTCGTTATAGCATTCCTGAATGTATGCAAAGAGGGCTGACCTATAGTGTGCCACTCAAAGCTAAGCTAAGGTTGTCTTGTAATGATGAAGAGCATGTGGATTTTCAGACCATTGTACAGGATGTGTTTTTAGGTAATATACCATATATGACACCTAAGGGTACATTCGTCATTAATGGTGCCGAACGTGTTATTGTTTCTCAACTACACAGATCTCCTGGTGTTTTCTTTAGCCAAAGTTTCCACCCGAATGGATCTAAGCTCTATTCAGCTCGTGTGATTCCATTTAAAGGAGCATGGATGGAGTTTGCTACGGATATTAATACTGTCATGTATGCCTATATCGATCGTAAGAAGAAGTTTCCAGTCACAACCCTATTAAGAGCAATTGGGTATGATTCAGATAGAGATATCTTGAATCTATTCGAATTGGCAGATGAAATTAAAGCCGACAAGAAAAATCTGAAAAAATCTATTGGCCGTAAATTAGCAGCTCGTGTATTAAGAAAATGGACTGAGGATTTCGTTGATGAAGACACAGGTGAAGTTGTCACGATTGAGCGTAATGAGATTATCTTAGAAAGAGACATCGTCTTAGATGAAGACAATACACAACTTATCCTTGATGCAGAAACAGAGACTGTTATCCTGCAAAAAGACAATGTAGAAGAAGATTATAGTATTATTTACAACACGCTTCAAAAAGATCCAACGAGTTCAGAGATTGAAGCGGTACAACATATATATAGACAACTTAGAGGTACTGATCCGCCTGATGAAGAAACGGCAAGAGGTATTATTGATAAATTATTCTTCTCCGATAAGCGATACAATTTGGGAGAAGTCGGTCGATATAAAATCAACAGAAAATTAGGTGTTGATGTCGATCGTGAATTACTCGTATTAACGAAGGAAGATATCATCGAAATCGTGAAATATCTAGTTAGCTTAATTAACCAAAAAGCTGAATTAGATGATATCGATCACTTAAGTAATAGACGTGTACGAACGGTAGGAGAGCAATTATATGCTCAGTTTGGAGTTGGGCTTGCGCGTATGGCAAGAACAATCAGAGAGCGTATGAACGTGCGTGATAATGAAGTCTTTACACCAATTGATTTGATTAATGCACGGACTCTTTCTTCTGTGATTAACTCATTTTTTGGTACGTCGCAATTATCTCAATTTTTAGATCAAACGAATCCTCTATCTGAGATCACTCACAAAAGAAGGATTTCAGCTCTTGGACCAGGAGGTCTATCTAGAGAAAGAGCAGGATTTGAGGTGCGTGATGTACATTATTCTCACTATGGGCGATTATGTACGATTGAGACTCCGGAGGGGCCTAATATTGGATTGATATCTACCTTATGTGTTCACGCCAAAGTGAACAAAATGGGATTCTTGGAGACGCCTTATAGAAAGGTTATCAATGGTCTTGTCGATATTAAAAACGAAGCCCAATATTTGTCTGCTGAAGGAGAAGATTTCAAAAAGATTGCACAGGCGAATTCGTACTTAAATGAAAAAGGAAATTTCATAAACGATAAAATTAAGTGTCGCGAACATGGTGATTTCCCCGTTCTTGCACCGGAAGAAATAGAATATATGGACGTTGCACCCAACCAAATTGTTGGGGTATCAGCGTCATTGATTCCATTCTTAGAAAATGATGATGCGAATAGAGCCTTGATGGGATCTAATATGCAACGTCAGGCTGTGCCATTGGTTAAACCAGATTCTCCAATTGTAGGGACTGGCCTGGAAGCAAAGGTTGCGCAGGATTCAAGAATGTTGATTAATGCAGAAGGGCAAGGTGTCGTAGAATATGTTGATGCCAATGAGATCATCATTAAGTATGACAGATCAGAAGATGAGCAATTGGTTTCCTTTGAAGATAATGTCAAGTCATATAACCTGATAAAATTCAGAAGAACGAATCAAGGTACATGTATCAACCTTAAGCCGATTGTCCGCAAAGGAGATCGTGTTAAAAAAGGAAGTTTGTTATGTGATGGCTATGCGACTCAAAAAGGTGAGTTAGCCTTGGGGCAAAATCTTAAGGTCGCCTTTATGCCTTGGAAAGGCTATAACTTTGAGGATGCCATTGTATTGTCTGAAAGAGTTGTTCGCCAAGATGTCTTTACTTCATTGCACATCGAGAGTTTTGAATTAGATGTTAGAGATACAAAATTAGGTGAAGAAGAATTAACCAATGATATCCCTAACGTTAGTGAAGAGGCGACAAAAGATCTTGATGAGAATGGTATTATTAGAGTTGGTGCGTGGATAGGAGAGGGTAATATCTTGATTGGTAAAATTACGCCAAAAGGAGAATCAGATCCGACACCAGAAGAAAAGTTATTGAGAGCGATATTTGGAGATAAAGCTGGAGATGTCAAAGATGCATCGCTTAAAGCGCCTCCATCTACCAAAGGTGTCATTATCAATAAACAATTATTTGCCAGAGCCAAAAAAGATAAATTCCAAAAAGTTCAGGAGAAAGAGATCCTATCTAAATTGGAAGACAGGCATGAGGTAACGTTGAATGAATTAAAGACTGTCCTTGTTGATAAATTAATGGTCTTGTTAAAAGGTAAGACCTCACAAGGAGTGAACAGTATTTATAATGAAGAACTCGTCACAAAAGGCACCAAATTTTCGAATAAGGTTCTAAAGACGATTAATTATCAGCAAGTAGATTATACCAACTGGACTGATGAAAAGGAAATAAATTCATTGATCGCAACTCTACTTCACAATTACTCAATAAAAGTAAATGAAGAAGTAGGTAAATATAAAAGAGAGAAATTTAATATCAGTATTGGTGATGAGTTACCAGCTGGTGTTCTCAAGTTAGCTAAAGTCTATTTGGCTAAGAAGCGAAAATTGAAAGTAGGGGATAAATTAGCAGGACGTCACGGAAATAAAGGAATTGTATCTAGAATTGTAAGACTTGAAGATATGCCTTTCCTTGAGGACGGAACACCTGTTGATATTGTATTGAATCCACTTGGGGTACCATCACGGATGAACCTAGGCCAGATATTCGAAACAGTTCTTGGTTGGGCTGGAGAGAAAATGGGGACTAAGTTTGCGACTCCAATATTTGATGGAGCTAGAATGGATGAGATCGAAGATTATATCCAGCAATGTAACTTGCCAAGTCTTGGACAGGCTTATTTAAGTGACGGTGAGACAGGAGATCGATTCCACCAGCAAGCAACTGTAGGTGTTATCTATATGTTGAAGTTGTCACACATGGTAGACGACAAGATGCACGCAAGATCAATTGGACCATACTCATTAATTACGCAACAGCCATTGGGTGGTAAAGCTCAGTTTGGGGGTCAGCGTTTTGGTGAGATGGAAGTATGGGCTTTAGAAGCATTTGGAGCTGCTAATATTTTACGAGAATTATTGACAATTAAGTCTGATGATATCGTAGGGCGTGCCAAAGCGTATGAAGCAATTGTCAAAGGTGACAATTTGCCAGAACCGAATATACCAGAATCATTCAATGTATTGGTTCACGAATTGAGAGGACTCGCACTTGACGTGAAGTTCGATTAGTCTTTTATTAACCTTTAGAAATTAAAGTAGTATATGCCATTTAAAAAGAATCATACGAATAATAGAGCTAATTCAAATTTTGAATCAATTACGATTAGACTCTGTTCACCTGATGATATTTTAGAAAGATCTTATGGCGAGGTATTAAAACCTGAGACCATTAATTATAGATCTTATAAGCCAGAGAGAGATGGATTATTCTGTGAAAGAATATTTGGTCCTGTGAAAGACTATGAGTGTTACTGTGGTAAATATAAAAGAATCAGGTATAAAGGGATTGTTTGTGATAGATGTGGTGTCGAAGTTACTGAGAAGAAAGTACGACGAGAGCGAATGGGGCACATCAAACTGGTTGTCCCTGTTGTCCATATTTGGTTTTTCAAATCATTGCCGAATAAAATAGGTTATCTCCTCGGATTGTCTTCTAAGAAATTAGAGACGATCATTTACTATGAGCGCTATGTCGTTATCCAAGCAGGTGTTAAAGAAGAAGAGATCAAGCGGTTAGATCTTTTGACAGAAGAAGAATACTTCGATGTATTGGATACACTGCCAGAAGGTAACCAGTTATTAGAAGATAGTGACCCACAGAAATTTGTTGCCAAGATGGGAGCAGAATCTGTTAGTGATCTGCTAGATCAATTACAGCTGACAGAATTAGCTGCAGCACTGAGACATCAAGCTGCAACTGAGACATCACAACAAAGAAAGTCAGAAGCATTAAAGAGATTACGTGTTGTTGAGGCATTCCGTGATGGTCAGACAAGAGTTGTCAATGAGCCGAAATGGGCAGTGATCCAATACCTACCAGTCATACCGCCAGAGTTGAGGCCATTAGTGCCATTGGATGGTGGTCGTTTTGCAAGTTCAGATTTAAATGATTTGTATAGACGTGTGATCATTAGAAATAATCGACTTAAAAGATTGTTAGAGATCAAAGCACCAGAAGTTATTCTTCGAAATGAGAAACGAATGCTTCAAGAGGCTGTCGATTCATTGTTTGATAATTCTAGAAAATCTAATGCGGTAAAAGCAGAAGGTGGTCGATCATTAAAATCTTTGAGTGATATTCTTAAAGGTAAGCAAGGTCGTTTCCGTCAGAATCTATTGGGTAAGCGTGTGGATTATTCAGGTCGTTCAGTTATTGTCGTTGGACCTAATTTGAAATTACACGAATGTGGATTACCAAAAGGTATGGCAGCGGAGCTATTTAAGCCGTTTGTCATCCGTAAATTAATAGAACGAGGAATTGTTAAAACAGTGAAATCTGCTAAAAAATTAGTGGATCGTAAAGAACCAGTTATTTGGGAGATTCTTGAAAATTTATTGAAAGGACATCCGATATTACTGAATAGAGCACCGACTCTTCACAGATTGTCAATTCAGGCATTTAAGCCTCAATTGGTAGAGGGTAAAGCGATTCAATTGCACCCACTTGTTTGTGGTGCCTTTAATGCGGATTTTGATGGTGATCAGATGGCTGTTCACGTGCCACTAAGCCAAGCAGCAATTCTAGAGGCGCAAGTATTGTGCTTGTCATCTCACAATATGTTGAATCCTCAAGATGGTTCTCCGATTACTCTGCCGTCTCAGGATATGGTACTTGGTCTCTATTATTTGACCAAAGAACGTTCAAGAGATGAGTCTGTTAAATTGTCTACATTTTATTCTTCAGAGGAGGTCATCATTGCTTTTAACGAAGGCAGAGTTGATTTGCATGCAGCAATAAAAGTGCGGGTGAATACAGAAAACGAAGAAGGAGAGAAGACTAGAGATATTGTCGAAACGACTGTAGGTCGAGTGATCTTTAATGAAGCTTTACCAGAAGGCATTCCATATACAGATGAGTTGATGACCAAGAGAGCTTTGAAAAAGTTCATCGGTACCATCATTGAGCGAACAGATTTTAAGATCACAGCTGAATTCTTAGATAGGATTAAGACTCTTGGTTACTACTGGTCATTCAAAGGTGGTTTGTCCTTTAACTTGGGAGATTTAATCAATCCTACGATTAAAGAAGCTACATTGATCGATGCGAACACTGAGGTTGATGAAGTGTGGGAGAATTATAATATGGGTCTCATTACAAATAATGAGCGTTATAATCAGATCATTGATAAGTGGACCTTTGCAGATAACAGGATTACGGAAAATCTGATGAAGGAATTAGCAGAGCATAAGGATGGATTTAATTCTGTGTATATGATGCTAGATTCTGGAGCCAGGGGATCAAAACAACAGATTAAGCAGTTGTGTGGATTGAGGGGATTGATGGCTAAGCCAAGAAAATCTGGAGATACTGGTGGAGCGATTATTGAAAATCCAATCTTATCTAATTTCCTAGAAGGCTTATCAGTACTTGAATATTTTATATCTACTCACGGTGCGCGTAAAGGTTTGGCCGATACAGCATTGAAGACTGCAGATGCAGGTTATTTGACAAGACGATTGGTTGATGTATCGCAAGACGTTATTATAACAGAAACAGATTGTCAAACATTACGAGGAATTGAAACTATAGCATTGAAGGATAATGAAAATGTAGTTCAATCTTTATCTGATCGAATCAGAGGTAGATATACATTGAGAAATATTCACCACCCTGTGACAGATGAGATCATGCTTGAGTCTGCTGAATACATCACAGATAAAATTGCAATACAAATTGATGAAGAAGGTGTTGAGAGAGTGAAAATTCGATCTGTATTAACCTGCGAATCAGCGACCGGTGTCTGCGCAAAATGCTACGGTAAAAACTTAGCAACGGGCCGTATCGCACATGAAGGCGATAGTGTTGGTATTATTGCTGCTCAGAGTATTGGAGAGCCTGGTACGCAGTTGACACTTCGTACATTCCACGTTGGTGGTATTGCATCTGTTACTAAGCAAGAAAATCAATTGTTTTCTAAATTTGATGGCACGCTAGAATTTGATAATATTAAGACAACGACATTTGTTGAAGGTGATAAGAAATCAGAAGTTGTTTTATCAAGATCAGGTGAACTTAGAATCGTAGATAAAGCGTCTGGAAAAGTCTTTACGACGCATCATATCCCTTATGGTTCTACCATCTTAGTTGATGATAAAAAGAAGATTGCGAAAGGAGACGTCATTTGCGAATGGGATCCATTTAATGCCGTGATTGTATCTGAATTTGGAGGTATTATCCAATATGAAGATGTTGATGAAGGTCAGACGTTTAGAACAGAGAGAGATGACCAGACAGGATATGTAGAGAAGGTCGTCATTGAGTCTAAGAATAAGAAGAAAATTCCAACACTTAAAGTTGTAAGCCCAGGCGGGAAAGACTTGAAAAATTATAGTCTTCCAGTGGGTGCTTATATTTCAGTTGAGAACGGAGCAGAAGTGAAGCCAGGTGATAAGATTGTTAAGATACCTCGTAAGTTAGGTTCTATACAAGATATTACGGGTGGTCTGCCTCGGGTCACTGAATTGTTTGAGGCAAGGAATCCATCTAATCCAGCTGTTACATCAGAGATTGATGGTATCGTTTCTTTTGGAAAAATTAAGCGTGGTAACAGAGAGGTCTTTGTTGAAGATGAGAAGACTGAGCAAAAACGTAAATACTTGATTGGCTTATCAAAGCACATCTTAGTACAAGAAGGTGATTTTGTAAGAGCTGGAACACAATTATCCGATGGAGCGACTGCACCAGCAGATATCTTAAGTATTAAAGGTCCTTTTGCTGTACAGTCATACTTAGTCAATGGTATTCAAGAGGTTTATCGTTCTCAAGGGATTACGATTAATGATAAACACATTGAAGTCATTGTGAGACAAATGATGAGACGAGTTGAAATTGAAGATGCAGGTGATACGATTTTCTTAGAAGGAGAAGCTGTTGAGAAAGTGAACTTCAACGCTCAGAATGATTGGATCTTTGATAAGAAATTTGTGGAGGAAGCTGAAGATTCTGAGAATATGAAGAAAGGGCAGTTGGTGTCGATCAGACAGTTGAGGGAAGAAAATTCATTATTAAAACGTAATGATAAAAAAGTCGTTGTGTTTAGAGATGCAGTTCCTGCGACAGCGAAACCAATTCTTCAAGGTATTACAAAATCATCTTTAGGTGTTCAGAGTTGGATCTCAGCTGCCTCATTCCAAGAGACGACAAAAGTCTTAAGTACTGCAGCGATTGGTGCAAAACAAGATTTCTTGAATGGATTAAAAGAAAATGTAATTGTTGGAAAATTAATTCCAGCAGGAACAGGATTGAAGAAATTCAGAGACATTAAAGTCGTACCAAACGAGATCATACCAGAAGAAGTTGAAGATGCAGAAACAGAAGAATTAATAGAAGCCGGATTATAGAATAAGCGTCCGGTATATCTTATAGAATATAGGCTAAGTCTTTTAAAAGGCTTAGCCTTTTTGTGTGCCATGCATACTACACACGTTTAGGGTTAAAGTCCCGAACGAGCCTATTTGACAGGAATCGTTAGCCGATCGCAAGGGTGTCCTTCGTGAGGAGGAATCTGAAGGAAGCGTCAAGCAAAATGTTGATATGA